>NZ_KB944457.1:87348-135207 GCF_000389825.1 Pandoraea sp. SD6-2
TGGAGCGGGAGACGAGTCTCGAACTCGCGACCTCAACCTTGGCAAGGTTGCGCTCTACCAACTGAGCTACTCCCGCATGACACCGAACACCAAGGATCAACTCACTCAATGTCCAGTGTGAAAACTGGAGCGGGAGACGAGTCTCGAACTCGCGACCTCAACCTTGGCAAGGTTGCGCTCTACCAACTGAGCTACTCCCGCATTGTCATGCGTACTACCAATCCAACCACTTCTCAAAACTTCGCTGCCGGGCATGTGCCGTAGCAGCGAGAAGGAGATTATGTCGAAACCGTGATTCAGTGTCAAGCACCTGCACCGAAAATTTGTGAAGATTTTTCTTCTCCACCGCGCAAATCCCGCGTCTTCAGAGACTTACGCTCACATCTTGCCCGCACCGCGCTCCCGAATCTGCGGCCACGCGCGGCGCAGATAATACAACATCGACCACAACGTGAGAACCGCCGCCACGTATATCAGCCACGTCCCCCAGAATCGCGAGTCGAAACGCCAACCGTTCCACACCACGGTGCCGTTGAACAACAACAGCGGGATCGCCACCATCTGCGCCGCCGTCTTGATCTTGCCCAACTGATGCACCGCCACGCTGCGCGACGCGCCAATCTGCGCCATCCACTCACGCAACGCCGAAATCGTGATCTCGCGGCCAATGATGATCAACGCCACCAACGCATTGATCCGCCCCATCTGCAACAACATCAGCAGCGCCGCCGCGACCATCAGCTTGTCTGCGACCGGGTCCAGAAACGCCCCGAACGCCGACGTCTGATTCCAGCGACGCGCCAGAAAACCGTCGAACCAGTCGGTCAGCGCCGCCAGTACGAAGACCCCGCACGCCACCCAATTCATCTCCACCGACGAGAACCACGTCGCAGGCAAGTAGTAAACGCCGACCACCAGCGGGATCAGCACGATCCGAAGCCAGGTCAGGAATATGGGAACATTAAAAGGCATGGCAGCATGAGTTCGGCAAACGGCAGTCGACACACGGCGCCCTCGGCAGCCGTACCAGACCCGCATTGTGCCGTGTCTGCCCCGCAGCCACAAGGCCAAGGCACCGCACAGCGGTTGACATGTGCGCCAGTGTGCCCCTATCTTGCTCGCAACACCCCGCCAATAGCACCGATCTCGTGAAACTGCCCTGGCCCCTGCCCGCCCTGCGACGACCGCTGCTGCCCCCTCACGTCGTCATCGCGACACTGGTCGGCATCAACGGCTTGCTGCTCATCGCGTCGGTGCTGTTGCGCGTGCCCGGCACAGTGCTCATCGATCTCTTCGTCCGCGGCGACCTCTCCGCGCTGGAACGCATCGAAGCAACCCATCTGCCCCGGCTGCTCTTCGGGCTGAACGCCATCGAGCGCATCGACTTCTCGCACCTGCCCCGCGCGCTGGCCGGGCTTTCGCTGGTCGCGCTCGCCTGCGGTCTCGTCATCCGGGCCCGCACCGCCTGGGCCTTTACGCTGGTCATGCTCGCGCTGGCCGCCGCCATCAATTTCCACCTGGACATCCGCCTCGATCTGACGTTCACCCTCTCGATCGTCTGCATCGCATTACTGCTCTGGTACTGGCGGGAATTCGACCGCGCGAGCTTCGCCGCCGCCACGCTCTACACCCTCGTGGCCGTGTTCGCGCTGCTTGTCTACGCCACGTTCGGCACGATGTATCTCGGTCGCGAATTCGCGCCGCCCGTCACCGATCTGGCGACAGCGTTCTACTTCTCCATCGTCACGATGACGACCGTCGGTTACGGCGACATCGTGCCGCACTCCACCGACGCACGGCTCTTCACCGCATCGGTCATCATTTTCGGAATCAGTGTGTTTGCGACGTCGTTGACCGTCGTCATCGGCCCGCTCGTCGGCGGCAACCTTAGGAAAATTCTCGCGGGGAGGTTCACTCACGTGATACGCAAGAACCACTTCATCGTGGCCGGCGCGTCGCCGCTCGCCATCAACGTGCACCACGAACTCACCAAACGCGGCTGGCCGGTCACGGTCATTATCGCCAGCGGCGCCGACAATCCCTACCCAGAGGATGCCGATGTCATGCATGGCGACGCCAGCGACAACGCCGTGCTCACCCATGCCGGCATCGAACATGCCAGGGCCTTACTCGCGCTGCGGGCCGACGATTCGGAAAATGCCTTCATCGTGCTCGCTTCGAAGGAAATCGCGCCCACCGTGCGTACCATCGCGTCAGTCAACGACAGCAAGCACTTGAGCAAGCTCAAGCGCGTTCAGCCGGACATGATCTTCGCGCCGCCCGTCGTCGGCGGGGAGCTTCTCGCGCGCACGCTGTCCGGCGAGACGGTCGACAACGATACCGTGATGCGCCTGTTGTTCCACGGCGATACGTGAAGCGTGAAGCGCCGTGGGGGTCAGTGCAGTTGACGATAGATCTGCTCGGCGAGCGTTGTCGAAATGCCTTCGACGCTGGCCAGTTCGTCGACACTGGCCGACGCCACCCCTTGCAGCCCGCCAAACCGCATGAGCAACCGCTGGCGACGCTTCGCGCCAATGCCCTCGATTTCCTCGAGCCGTGAGGTCTGACGCGCTTTCGCACGCTTGGCCCGCATGCCCGTAATCGCAAAGCGGTGCGCCTCGTCGCGAATCTGGGCGATCAGCATCAGCACCGCACTCTCGCGCCCCAGTTCGAGCGGCGCGCGTCCGTCGGCAAAAATCAGCGTCTCGAGGCCCACTTTGCGGCCCTCGCCTTTCGCCACCCCCACCAATCGACCGATATCGATCCCCAGTTCGACGAACACCTGACGCGCCACTTCGACCTGCCCCTTGCCGCCGTCGATCAGCACCAACTGCGGCAGATTGGCCTCCACGTCGGAAGCCTCCGGCGCAGCCACCGCCGGCACGCCGGCCTCGATGGACTCGCCGCTCGGCGTCATTGCCTCGCTGTCCGGCAACACCACGGTATCAGCCTCGGCTCGCGCCACGTCGGCCGCCACGGATGACGGATCTGCCGCGCCGCTCACCGTTGCTGCGGCGGCCTCCATCAGCCGGCCGTACCGGCGCGTGAGCACCTGACGCATCGCCGCGTAGTCATCGCCCGGCGTAATGCCCGCGATGTTGTAACGGCGGTACTCGCTCGTCTGCATCTTGTGATGGTGGAACACCACGCACGACGCCTGCGTGGCTTCTCCCTGCGTATGGCTGATGTCGAAACACTCCACACGCAGCAGCGCCGGATCGTCGATGTCGAGCCCGATGGTCTGCACCAGTTCATGCGTGCGTGCCTGCTGGCTGCCCTGCTCGGTCAACAGGCGCGCAAGCGCGAGCTGTGCCCCCTGTTGCGCCATGTCGAGCCACGCACGTCGTTGCCCCTGCGGTTGACGCACCATCGTAATGCGCCGCCCCGCCTGCTCGGACAACACCGTCAGCAACTCGTCGCTCGGCAACGCGTGGCTCACGATCAGCACCGGCGGCACCGATTGCCCCAGATAGTGCTGCGCGACAAAGGCCTCGAGCAATCGCGATTCGAGCGACGCCGACGGGCTGTCCGACGGCACGTCGCCCGAGATCTCTTCAGCGGCGAGCACGGAATCGTCCGAGTCTGCATCCGGCGATGCCGGCGTCACCACGTCGTCTTCCTCAAACTCATCCGCGATGCCACCTTCGACGCCGCGCTCCACATGCGCCGGGAAATACGCCTTATCGCCAAGGTGACGTCCACCGCGAACCATCGCGAGGTTCACGCACGCACGGCCGCCCGCGTAGGCGACGGCGAGGATGTCGGCATCCACATCCCCAACGGTTTCGACGGACTGTTGCTGAAGCACGCCGGACAGTGCCTGCATCTGGTTGCGCACCACGGCCGCTTGCTCGAATTGAAGCGCGTCGGCGTACGTCATCATTTTCTCTTCGAGCGCGCCGAGGACTTCTTTTTGACGTCCGGAAAGGAACGCCGCCGCGTTATGCACGTCGCGCGCATAGTCTTCGTCCCGAATGGCACCAACGCACGGCGCGCTGCATCGCTCGATCTGATGCAACAGACACGGCCGCGTGCGATTCGCAAAAACGGAGTCCTCGCAGGTCCGCAGTTGGAACACCTTTTGCAGGATCTGGATGCTCTCGCGCACCGCCCACGCACTGGGGAACGGTCCGAAATATTGCCCGCGACGATCCACCGAACCCCGGTAATACGCCATGCGCGGATATTTGTGCTGGGTGAGCTTGAGGAACGGATACGACTTGTCGTCGCGAAACAGAATGTTGTAACGCGGATGCAGCGCCTTGATCAGATTATTCTCAAGCAGCAGCGCCTCGGTTTCCGAACGGGTGACTGTCGTTTCCAGTTTCGCGATGCGCGCGACCATCAACGCGATGCGCGGAGAAAGCTGCGTCTTGTTGAAGTAGCTCGACACCCGCTTCTTGAGATTGCGCGCCTTGCCGACGTACAGCACATTGCCCGACGTGTCGTAATAGCGGTAGACGCCGGGCAGATTCGGCAACTGGGCAAGCACTTTGCGGACATCGAACGACGGCGTGTCGCCGGCATCCTCCGAGCGGGACGCCTGAGCGGCGGTATTGCGCGTACGCTTCACGTTGCCGGACTTGGCGGACTTGGCCGATTTCCCGGTCGCGGCATCGATCGGCGTGTTCGCGTGCTCCGGCGCAGCCGGCGCCGAAGGTGACGCGACGTCCGCAACGGTGACGGATTTCGCTTTGCGGGACTTGCGCGTTGGCGTGACGTCGTGGGCGTCTTCGGTCATGAACTCTGGCAATCTGAACGTCCCCCGGCGCGAATGGATGCAGGCATGGCACCGTTTGCAGCTTCCGCGATCACATCGTTACGCGTCGCAGGGACTAGAATCCGAAGTTTAGACCAATCCGCGTCGCCGCTTCTCAATGTCCCTGCCTACCGCCGCCTCTCCAGCATCAAGCGCCTTACCTCTGGTGCCGCGTTGCGATCTGTTCTGCACCGTCGTCGACAACTTTGGCGATATCGGCGTGTGCTGGCGGCTCGCCCGGCAGCTCGTGCGCGAACACGGCTGGTCGATCAGGCTTTGGGTCGACGATCTGACGAGCTTCCGCCACCTGCGTCCCGACATCGATCCGTCACTGGCCCGGCAACGCTGCGACGGCGTCGACGTCCGCCGCTGGGATGCCGACTTTGGGCCCATCACCGACGACAATGCGCCGGGCGATATCGTCATCGAAGCCTTTGCCTGCAATATTCCCGACGTCTGCGTTCAAGCGATGCACGCGCGCAAGAAGGCAGGCAACGCGCCGGTGTGGATCAATCTTGAGTATCTGAGCGCGGAAGACTGGGTAGACGGCTGTCATCTGCAAAAGTCGCTCCACCCGCAGTTGGGGCTGCTGAAAACGTTCTTCTTCCCTGGCTTCACCGAACGCACCGGCGGGCTCATCCGGGAACGGGAGTTGTTCTCCCGGCGCGATGCGTTTCTCGCCTCTCCCGAACTACGCAACGCCTGGTGGCAGCGCACACTCGGCCTGCCCGCCGCACCGAAGGATGCGTTGGTCGTATCGCTCTTCGCGTATGAAAACCCCGCGCTTGCGGCGTTGCTCACGCAGTGGGCCGACAGCGCAACGCCTATCGTCTGCCTCGTGCCGCAAGGGCGTATCGCACCCGCCGTAGGCGCCTGGTTCGGTCGTGAGGTGCTGGCCCCCGGGGAGTCAGCGGCCCGAGGCGCGCTGACGGTGTACGGGCTGCCGTTCGTCCCGCAAACCGAGTTCGATGCACTGCTCTGGGCCTGCGACCTCAATTTCGTGCGCGGAGAAGATTCCTTCGTACGCGCACAGTGGGCGGCGAAGCCGTTCGTCTGGCATATCTATCCGCAGGACGAGAATGCCCATCATGGGAAGCTTGACGCCTTTCTCAGTCGATATCTGACGGATCGGCAAGACGATACGCCCGATGCGGCCTCACTGTCGCATGGCGCGCGCGAGGCGTTGCGCACTTTCTGGCATCTCTGGAATGGCTACGCGAGCACCGCGCCCGATTGGCCGGCGCTCGCTGCCGCGCTGCCGGAACTGAATCGCCACGCCCGCGCGTGGGCAAATGCACAGGCAGCCCATCCGGATCTAGCGCGACAGTTGGCAAGCTTCGCGGAAATTCAGGTAAAATAGCTGGTTTTTCAACGCTTTGCTGCTGAACCTGCTGCCCCGGATCGTTCCGGGCGGACGCGGGAATCAAGCGGCGAATGGGCGTATGGAAGCGCTCAAACAAGCGGCAAATCGCTTATTTCGTCACAGGATCTCGTTTTTTTATGAAAACCGCTCAAGAACTCCGCGTCGGCAACGTCGTCATGATCGATGGTGAGCCCAATGTCGTGCTGAAGACCGAATACGTCAAGTCGGGTCGTAACTCCAGCGTCGTGAAGATGAAGTACAAGAAGCTGCTGACCGAAGGTCGCGGCGAATTCTCGTACAAGGCAGACGACAAGTTCGACGTCGTCGTGCTCGACAAGAAGGAAGTGACCTACTCGTACTTCGCCGATCCGATGTACGTGTTCATGGACGCCGACTACAACCAGTACGAAGTCGAAGCCGAAAACATGGGCGACGCGATCAAGTACCTGGAAGACGGCATGAAATGCGAAGTCGTTTTCTACAATGACAAGGCCATCTCGGTCGATCTGCCGACCTCGCTCGTGCGCGTTGTGGAATACACCGAACCGGCCGTCAAGGGCGACACGTCGTCGGGCCGCGTTCTGAAGAACGCCAAGATCAACGATCTGCTGGAAATCCAGGTGCCGCTGTTCGTGAACACCGGCGACAAGATCGAAATCGATACGCGTACCGACGAGTACCGCAGCCGCGTCTAAACGACGGCGGATTGCCGTGACGCCTTCGGGCGAAGCGGCCGTCAGGTAACAAAAAAGCGCTCGTCCCCCAAGGGGTCGAGCGCTTTTTTATTTGCACCGAAGGTCCGGCGTTTGACGGACTTACGCGACGTATCCGCCGAACGTCTGCGCGATCAGACGCTTCGCCGCCTGATACTCCGGCTGGTCAAGCATCTTCTCCCAGCCATGCACTTTGCCACGGCCCTTCAGATGCTTGATGCGGCGCTGCGAGACGGTATCGGGCGCCGACTTCATTTCACGCAGCAGGCGATCCGCCTTTTCCGGGCTGTTGCAGATAAGCACCATGTCGCACCCCGCTTCCAGCGCGGCATGCGCGGCCGTGACGACATCCCCCGCGGCGCTCGCGCCCTGCATCGACAGGTCGTCGCTGAAAATCACGCCATCGAAACCATACTTGCCGCGCAGGATTTCCTTGAGCCACTTGGCCGAGAAGCCTGCCGGGTTGGGATCGACCTGCGGATAAATCACGTGCGCCGGCATGACCGCCGCGAGCGACATGCCCAGCCAGTCGTACGGCTGTGCGTCGATCGAGAGAATTTCGTCGAGCGAGCGCTCGTCGACCGGAATTTCATGGTGCGAATCGGCCGCCACAAAGCCATGACCCGGGAAGTGCTTGCCGCAGTTCGCCATCCCGGCGAGAAGCAGGCCGTGATTCAGACTCTTGGCCAGCATGGCCACCACGCGCGGATCGGCATCGAACGCGCGATCACCGATCACCGTCGACGTTCCGTAATCCAGGTCCAGCACGGGCGTGAAACTCAGATCGATATCGCACGCACGCAATTCTGACGCGAGCACATAGCCCACGGCCGTCGTCACGCGCGTCGCCTTGAACACGTCTTCATGCCAGAGTTTGCCCAGCTTGCCCATCGCGGGCAGATGCGTGAAACCGTCGGTACGGAAACGCTGCACGCGCCCGCCCTCATGATCCACAGCGATCAGGATGTCGTCGCGCACGTCGCGAATCTGCTTCGTGAGCGCGCACAGTTGCGCGCGGTCATCAAAGTTGCGGGCAAACAGGATGACACCCCCGGTCAACGGATGGTCGATGCGGCGGATGTCGTCTTCGCTGAGGGTCAGCCCGACGACGTCCAACATCACCGGGCCCGGCCTGCGCTTCGTCATTGCGTTTTCTCCGATGCGATATTGCGAATGTTGCCTAAATTACGTGACGCGATCGCAAATGCCACCGCGTATTCCTTCTCGTCCGTGATCGAAATCTCGATCGACAGTTGCCGCTCGGCCAACCACTGCACCAACTCGCCCGAGGCCACTACGAACGGCTTGCCGGACGGCGCATTGAGCGTTTGCACAGCACGCCACGTCATCGGCCAGCGCATACCCAGCCCGATGGCCTTGGATACGGCCTCCTTGGCGGCGAAGCGCGTGCACAGATACGCGAGTCCGCGAACTTCGGATCGCTTCTGACGAGCGTAGTAGACCTTGAGTTCCTCCGGCCCCAGTACGCGCTCGGCGAACCGCCCGTTGGTACGCGTCATCACGCCGACGACACGGCTGATCTGGAGGATGTCGGTGCCCACGCCGAACATCGCTGTCGCGCCCGGCTCGGAGGCAGCAGCGTTACCGCTCTGCGGTGGCGTATCTGGGGACAAGGACGACGATGGCGTCGAATCGCTCATGGGCGGTGCCTGATAATGGGTCTGATCGCGCAACGTTGCGATTCAGCCGCGCGCCGCAATGCGGCTGGCCACGATGATCGCCTTCATCTCGCGCACGGCGTTCTCCCAGCCGGCAAAAATGGCGTGAGCCACGATTGCGTGTCCGATATTCAGTTCGGCAATGCCTTCGATGGCGGCAATCGGCTGCACGTTTTCGTAATGCAGACCGTGACCGGCATTGACCCGCAACCCCAGCGACAGACCCAGTGCAACAGCACGTTCGATGCGAGCGAACTCGGCCTCGCGCGTTTGCTCGTCGTGCGCCTCGGCATAACGCCCGGTGTGCAGTTCGACGACCGGCGCCCCCATGCGAGCGGCAGCGCGAATCGGCGCTTCGTCCGGATCGATGAAAAGCGACACGCGGCTGCCCGCTTCGCTGAGCTGTTGCGTAGCGGCAGCGACACGGTCGTACAGACCTACGACGTCCAGCCCGCCCTCGGTCGTCAGTTCCTGACGGCGCTCCGGCACCAGGCAAACGTCGTGCGCCTTCACGCGGCACGCAATCGCCAGCATCTCTTCCGTCACTGCGCATTCGAGGTTCATGCGCGTGAGCAGCTTGTCGCGCAGATTCGTCACGTCGTCGTCGCGAATATGGCGGCGGTCTTCACGCAAATGCAACGTAATGACATCCGCGCCCGCCGCTTCGGCCAGCAACGCCGCCTTGATCGGGTCGGGATAAGCCGTGCCGCGCGCATTGCGCACCGTCGCGACGTGATCGATGTTCACCCCAAGGGCGATGGGGTTGCCGTGGAAGAAGAGGCTCATAGTTTTTGCAGGTCGAGCAGGATCTGCCGGGTATTGAGCGGAACGCCGCCCAAATGGTGGTTGAGAAGAAAGCGCATGAGCAGCTTGCTTTGCTGCACGGTCTGCGCCCGGGAGTAGTCGTCTTGTTCCATGTCGAGCAGCGTTTGCCCGATGACGATCGGCCAGTCGGACGGCTCGTCACCGCGCGCCGGGCGCACGCCCCAGTCGGGATGAAACACGTAACGGCGCTCGGGCACCACTTTGCCGCGCGTCTGGGTGCAACGGTCAAACGCGACAGCGTATCCGGTCTCGCGCAGCAACACGCGCTCGAATGCCCGCAGAATGATGCCCGCCGGCTCGCCGTGCGCGAGATGGTGCAGTGTCGTCAGATAGTGTTGAAACAGCTTGTCGTGCGGATCGTCGCGCGCACAGAACTTCACCAGCAATTCGTTCAGGTAGAAGCCGGACAGCAGCGCATCGCCTTCGAGCGGGCGTAAGCCCCCCACCCACTCGGCCTTGGTCAGCGTGCGCAACTCGCCCTTGCCGAGCCAGGCGAGCGAGAGTGGCTGAAATGTCTGGAGCACGCCGCGCAGCGCAGAGTGCGGGCGTTTGGCGCCCTTTGCCACCAGTGCGATACGACCGTGATCGCGCGTGAGCACATCGATGATCAGGCTGGTTTCGCGATAGGGATAACTGTGCAGCACGAAGCCGGGTTGCTCGGCGATGCGACTCTGTTCGCGCTCGGCTGCCCGGGCGGGCGACGGCGCACGCCGCGCGCGCTTGGTCTCGCGCCTGACGGTCTCGGTATTGGCCTCGGCTTGCTGGAACGCTTCCGACGCCTCGTCGTCCACACCCCGCGTGCGCGCACCACGCGTTTGGCGCGCAGGACGCGCCCCGGTTGCCCCGGCGCGTGGCGCACGCGGTGCATCGGCGACCGACGCGTTGCTTGCCGCCGGTGTTACGTCGTCCGGCGTCGCAATTTCGTCACGTGCAGTGTCGAGTTCACTCGTAGCCATACGCCCGCAGGCCGGCCTCGTTGTCGGCCCAACCGCCCTTGACCTTGATCCAGACTTCCAGATACACGGGCCCGTCGAAGAGCTTCTCCATATCGACGCGCGCGTCGGTGGAAATCTGCTTGAGCTTGGCGCCCTTGTTGCCGATGATCATCGCCTTGTGATTATCGCGATCGACCAGAATCGTCGCGAAGATCCGGCGCAAATTGCCTTCCTGCTCGAACTTGTCGATGACGACCGTGCTGGTGTACGGCAACTCGTCGCCGGTCCAACGGAATACCTTCTCGCGCAGGATTTCAGACGCCATGAATCGCTCGCTGCGATCGGTCAGATCGTCCTCGCCGTAGATCGGATCGCCCTCTAGCAGGTACGGGCGCAATATGCCCGGCAAGCGCTTGATGTCTTCCGGACGCTTCGCCGAAAGCGGCACGATCTCGCGGAAATTCCACTTCTCGCCCATCGTCTTCAGGAACGGCAACACCTTCGCTTTATCGGTAATACGATCGAGCTTGTTGACGATGAGCAGCACCGGCGTGTTCTCGGGCAGCAGATTGAGCACCTTCTCGTCGTCCGGACCGAAGTTGCCTGCCTCGATGACGAAAAGCACGACGTCGACGCTGGAGAGTGTCGACGTCACGGCGCGATTGAGCGAGCGGTTCAGTGCCGTCGCGTGACGGGTCTGAAAGCCGGGCGTATCGACAAAGATGTATTGCGCGTCGTCCGTGGTGCAAATGCCGGTAATACGATGGCGCGTGGTCTGCGCCTTGCGCGACGTAATGCTGATCTTCTGACCGACGAGGGCGTTGAGCAGCGTCGATTTGCCGACGTTCGGACGCCCGACGATCGCCACGGTCCCGCAGCGAAAATCCGTCTTATCGTTCATGGTTGGGAACTCTCTTGATAGGGGGCCGGCGCCGCGCACCGTCCCCTTGAATGGGGCTCAGGCGGCTGCCGGGGGTTGCTTGGCGGCGTCGGTCTTCTCGGCTGTCTTCTCTGCGCTCTTCTCCGCAGGAATTGCCGCGGGGCGAGTCGAGCCGTTACTGGCGGATGCCGTCATGGCCGGAACGCTGCCCGAGCCGACGGCGGCTTCACGGGTGTCCTTCGGCTCCTTAGCGTCCTTCGTGTCTTTCGCGTCCTTCAGCTCCCGCGCCTCGACCGGCTGCGCGGTGCTCATCTGCCCGGCTTTCTTCGCCTCGGAAGCTGCGGCCTTCGCGGCACGCTTCTTCGCAGCCTTGGCGCTCTTCTCGGCCTTCGGCTTGGCGAGCGCCGGCATCTTCTGCACTTCTTCTAATGCCTTCTTGGCAGCCGCTTGCTCGGCGGCACGTCGGCTTGCCCCTGAGCCACCGACCTTGATGTCGAGCTTCGGCACAGTGCACTCCACCTCGAATTGCTGGTTGTGTGCCGCGCCATGCGTCGCAATCACCGTGTACTGCGGCAATGCGATCTTGTGACCTTGCAGATATTCCTGAAGCAGCGTCTTGGCGTCTTTTCCAAGCGTCTTCGGGTCGACATGTTCCAGCACCGGCGTGTACAGACGCTCGATCGCCGCATACGCTGCGTCGAAACCGCCGTCGAGGTACATCGCCCCAAATAACGCTTCGAGCGTGTCGGCCAGAATCGACGGACGGCGAAAACCGCCACTCTTGAGTTCACCCTCGCCCAGGCGCAGGAAATCGGAGACACCCAGCGTCTGCGCAATTTCGTACAACGACTGTTGCTTGACGAGATTGGCGCGCACACGCGAAAGGTCGCCTTCGTCGAGCTTGCCGTAGCGACGGAACAGGATCGCTGCGACCGAACAATTCAGAATGGAATCGCCGAGGAATTCCAACCGCTCATTGTTGGCGGCACTATGGCTACGATGCGTCAGTGCTTGGCGAAGCAATTCCGCATCGTGGAAACGATACTGGAGACGTTCTTCCAGTTGGTTCAGTGATTGAGACATGGCGCAAGTATAGCGCGACGCTCCCGCCCCGGCGCGCGTCGTCGCCAAGAAACGACGGGCTTAGCCGCCGTCCGGCGGGCTTTTCAGACTCGCGTGAGGCCAGTGGATTAGACATTTCCGAGGTGACGACGAATCGATCTCCCCTAGGTCTCGCCCCCATCGCATCTTTTATTTTAATTTTTGAAATAATAATGCGGAAATTGATTATTTCACATCAATTTCCGCATTAATCAAACCCTAGTCCAGAGAGATGCCCGCCCCAATGAACCGAACGCTTATTGGAAGCCGCCCAGGCGCTTGAGGTTCGAGAAGTTCATCCAAATGAAGAATGCCCGGCCCACGATGTTCTGTTCGGGCACGAAGCCCCAGTAACGGCTGTCCGCGCTGTTATCGCGGTTGTCGCCCATCATGAAGTAGTTGCCCGGAGGCACCTTGCAGATCACGCCCTGGCTGTTGTACTGGCAGTTCTGCTTGTTCGGGAAGTCGTCGGCCCCCATGATGTACGGCGGCACGTTCGGATCGTTCAGAATGCGGTGCTTCACGCCGCCCACCGTCTCTTCGAACTGCTTGAAGTAGGCGATGTGCTCGTCGTCGAAGTAATCCGGCATGGCCGTCTCGGGTACCGGCTGACCGTTCACGGTGAGCTTCTTGTTCTCGTACGCCACCACGTCGCCGGGCACGCCGATCACGCGCTTGATGTAGTCCATCGACTCATCTTTCGGATAGCGGAACACCACCACGTCACCGCGCTTCGGCTCGCCCAGTTCGACGATCTTCTTGTTGATCACCGGCAGACGAATCCCGTAGTCGAACTTGTTCACGAGGATAAAATCGCCGACGAGCAACGTCGGAATCATCGAGCCGGACGGAATCTTGAACGGCTCGACCACGAACGAGCGCAGCACGAACACCGCCAGAATCACCGGGAAGAAGCTCGCCGAATACTCAAGCCACCACGGCTGACGCAGCTTGTCGTCACGCACTTTCGCGCGGGCGCTCGAAAGCGCATTGCCATCCTGCGTGCCAGAGCCCTGAACGCCGGAACCCTGCAACGAAAGCTGCTGCTGATCGAATTGCGCCATAGCGTCCTGTGCTGCCCGGCGGCGCGCCGGTTGAAACACCAACTTGTCGGCCACCCAGGCCACCCCGGTCACCAGCACCAGGATCAAAAGAATCAGGGCGAAATTCATGCGGGACCTGTCGCTACGTTATTTGTCTTCGACTTGCAAAATGGCGAGGAACGCTTCCTGAGGAATCTCGACGCTCCCCACCTGCTTCATGCGTTTCTTACCTTCCTTCTGTTTCTCAAGCAGCTTCTTCTTACGCGTGATGTCGCCACCATAGCACTTCGCCAGCACGTTTTTACGCAATGCCTTGATGTTCTCACGGGAAATAATGTTCGCGCCGATAGCCGCCTGAATCGCCACATCGTACATCTGACGCGGAATGATTTCCCGCATCTTCGCCGCCACCTGACTGCCGCGGCGACGGCTCTCGGAACGGTGCACGATGATCGACAGTGCATCGACCTTGTCGCCGTTGATCAGCATGTCGACCTTGACCACGTCGGACGTGCGATATTCCTTGAATTCGTAGTCCATCGACGCATAGCCGCGCGACACCGACTTCAGACGGTCGAAGAAATCGAGCACGATTTCGGCCATCGGAATTTCGTAAATCAGACGTACCTGGCGACCGTGGTATTGCATATCGATCTGCACACCGCGCTTTTGCTGGCACAGCGTGACCACAGCGCCGACATATTCCTGCGGCATGTACAGGTTGACGGTGACGATAGGCTCGCGAATCTCTTCGATTCGGCCCGGGTCCGGCATCTTCGACGGGTTTTCCACCGTCGTCAGCGTGCCGTCGCGTTCGATCACCTCATAGATCACGGTCGGGGCCGTGGTGATGAGGTCCATGTCGAACTCGCGCTCCAGACGTTCCTGCACGATTTCCATGTGCAGCAGGCCGAGGAAGCCGCAACGGAACCCGAAGCCGAGGGCCTGCGAGACTTCCGGCTCATATTGCAGCGAGGCATCGTTGAGCTTGAGCTTTTCGAGCGATTCGCGCAGTGCATCGTACTGGTTCGCCTCGACCGGGTAGAGGCCGGCGAACACCTGCGGCTTGACTTCCTTGAAGCCCGGCAGCGGTTCCGGCGCAGGCTTGGTCGTGGTGGTGAGCGCGTGCGTCACGGTGTCACCGACCTTGGCAGCGTGCAGTTCCTTGATGCCCGAGATGATGAAGCCCACCTGACCGGCCGACAACGAGTCGCGCTGCTGGGAGCGCGGCGTGAACACGCCGACCTGCTCGACCGGATACGTCGCGCCGGTGGCCATCAGTTGAATCTTTTCCTTCGGCTTGAGCGTGCCGTTGAACACGCGCACCAGCATCACCACGCCCACGTAGTTGTCGAACCACGAGTCGATGATCAGCGCCTGAAGCGGGGCGCTCGCGTCGCCCTTGGGCGGCGGCACCTTGGCGATGAGGGACTCGAGCACATCTTCCACGCCGAAACCGGTCTTGGCCGAGCAGCGCACCGCGTCGACGGCTTCGATGCCGATGACGTCTTCAATTTCCTGGATCGCGTTTTCCGGCTCGGCGGACGGCAGGTCGATCTTGTTGAGCACCGGCACGACTTCCACGCCCAACTCGATTGCCGTGTAGCAATTCGCGACCGTCTGCGCTTCCACGCCTTGCGAAGCGTCGACCACGAGCAGTGCGCCTTCGCACGCGGACAGCGAGCGGCTCACTTCGTACGAGAAGTCGACGTGTCCCGGCGTATCGATGAGGTTCAGGTTATAGATCTTGCCGTCGCGCGCCTTGTATTGCAGCGCGGCCGTCTGTGCCTTGATGGTGATGCCACGCTCACGCTCGAGGTCCATCGAGTCGAGGACTCGGGATTCCATTTCACGATCGGACAAACCGCCGCTCAACTGGATGATGCGATCGGCCAGGGTGGATTTCCCGTGGTCGATGTGGGCGATGATCGAAAAATTGCGGATATGGTCCATGAGGCGGGGCTATAGAAAAGTCGGTGCCATCGGATTCGGCTCGGCAGCGGCCTTCGAGAGAATCGGCAAACACGACATTTTAGCCGAAAGTACACCGATTCCGTCTGGAATCGCGCGGATCACGGCGCTACATCGGTAATGGCGGGAAGGTTCTGAGGTCGTGCGAGGAATGGTGGTGTGGCGCAACGTCAATCCGATTGCAATGCAGCAGCGACCGCCGCTGCGTCGAAACGATACCTGCACAGCTCGCGCCCGTCCAGCGCAAGCACCGGCACGATCTCGTCGTACTGCGCCTCAAGCGCGGGGTCGCTGTCGACATCGACAACCGTCACCGAGAAATTCCACGCCGGACGCATCGCCTCCAACGCCGCCAGCATGTCATCGCAAAGATGACACCACTTGCGGCCGTAAAGGGTCAGCGCCGGCGCAGTCATGACACTGCGGGATTACTTGCCGGGTGCGCGCGGGCGCAGCGGCACGAACTGCGTGGCGTCACCGCGACGCACGAGAATCGGCACGAGACGCTTCGGATCCAGCGCCTTGACTACGTCCTCGAACTGCTTCGCGCTGACGATGTCGGCATCGCCCACACGCAGGATGATGTCGCCCTGCTGCAGACCCGCCCGGCCCGCCGGGCCTTCCGCCAGCTCGACCTGCACACCGCCGCGCAGCTTCAGGTCCTTCTTCTGCGCTTCGGTCAGGTCGGAGACCACCAGACCCAGCGCGTTCGGATGCGGCGTATCGGCGCTACCGCTCTGTGCCTTCGATGCCTTCGGTGCATCGGTGTCCGCTTCCGCGATCGTGATGCGCAGATCCTGATTCTTGCCCTTGCGCAGCACTTGCAGCGTGGCGGACGAACCCGGCTTCGTCTCGCCGACCATACGCGGCAGGTCCGTTGCATGATCGACGGCGCGGCCTTCGAACTTCATGATGATGTCACCCGGCTGCACGCCGGCCTTCTCGGCTGGGCTGCCCGGTTCGATGCTGCGCACGAGCGCACCCTGCGCACGCGGCAGGCCCAGCGAATCAGCCACATCCTTGCTGACCTCGCTGATCGCGACACCAATCCGGCCGCGCACCACCTTGCCGCTCTTCTTGAGCTGGTCGGCCACGCGCATGACTTCGTCGATCGGAATCGCAAACGAAATGCCCATGAAGCCGCCGGTCTGGCTGTAGATCATCGAGTTGATACCGACGACCTCGCCACGCATATTGATGAGCGGGCCGCCCGAATTGCCGGGGTTCACGGCCACGTCCGTCTGAATGAACGGCAGGTAATCGCCGGTATCGCGGCCCTTGGCCGAAACGATACCCGCCGTCACCGTGTTTTCAAGGCCGAACGGTGAACCGATGGCAACCACCCACTCGCCGACACGCAGCCTGTTGGAATCGCCTACCGGCACGGTCGGCAGATCCTTGGCGTCGACCTTGACTACGGCAACGTCTGTGCGCTTGTCTGCGCCGACCAATTTCGCCTTGAACTCGCGCTTGTCGGTGAGGGTGACGTAGATGCTGTCGGCGCCATCGACGACGTGCGCGTTGGTCAGGATGTAGCCGTCAGCCGAGACGACAAAGCCCGAACCGACACCGCTGTTCTGTTCTTCATCCGGCTGGGGCTGACCGCGTCGCGGCGTACCGCCCTTCGGACCCGGCTGCGGCAGCGGGACGCCGAAGAACCGGCGGAACAGCTCCGCCATGTCGTCGTCCACGCCAGGCGGCAGGCCACGCTGATTGCGGCTGACACGCTCGGTCGTCCGAATATTCACGACGGCCGGGCCGACGCGCTCGACGAGTTGGGTGAAATCGGGAAGATTGGTAACGAGCGGTGCGGTCGACGCCGAAGCCGGTGCGGCAAAGGCGGCAGGCGCTCCCGCCAATTGAGCGGCAATGGCGCCGCCGAGGATGACACGAAGCAGGAGGGTCTTCTTCATTGGAAGATCGTGGTGCGCGATAGTCTCGGAATCTCTGAGGACAGTCCGGCACCCGACACGGCATCGCGTCTCTTGTGCGCCTCGCTGTCCGGACCGCACCGTCGCCGGTCGCGGCCCACCCGACAGCCGGTCACTTCGCCGGCTGTTTGTACTCGATGCTGGAAGCGAACTGCTGCAATGTGGCCTGCGGCACTTCGCCGAGCAAGGTCAGCCAGAAATCGCCGTAGCGCTTGATGAGGATATTCGTCGCGCCGGCGTTACCGTGGCCTTCCTTGCGTTCCCGCGTGGCCGGCTCGATGAACACCGAAAGTCCTGCCATGCCGTCGGAATATACCACCTGCTGGACTTCCAGCGGTTTCCCGTCGACCGTTGAACGCATCGTTCGACGTACCTCACGCACCGACTTGAATCCCGGCACCTTCTTGTCGACGTCGATACTCCAGCCAGCGTCGGACAGTCGCGTGGCCGTAATCTGCGGCTTGATGACGTGCCAGCCATGCGTGGCCTGGATCGCATGCACGATACGCGCCTTCTCGCTCGGCACACCGATCGAAATCTGCGAGAACGCGGCTTGCTCGAGCAAGTGACCTTCGGCATCAAGGGTCTGGGCGCGTAACAACAGCCCCGTGTTGCGATCGGCCCACAAACGGTAGCCGAAGCGGTATTCGTCCTTCGGCGTGAGTTCGATCACCATACAGTCGAAGCCTGCCATGCGTTCATTGGGCAGCACCTTCGGTGCGTAGTAATCGAGCACGTCGCGATTGGGTGTGGCGAGCAATGCCGGGAACGAATCCTTGCTCTCTCGCTTTTCCTGGAAGACGGTCTTCTGCTCGGGAATGAGCGTGTAGACATCTTCGTTCTGACGAAGAATGCGGCGCTGACGTCCGTCGAGCGTCTCAAGTTCTTCGTACTCGTTACTCTTATCGGCGAAGTGACTGATCTTCGACGAGCGCATGGTCGAACCACGCTGGTAAACGAAGGTGCCAACGTAATTTTGCGTCTGCGCAGCACGATGGATCTTGTTGAGCCACGCGCTGACTTCACGCCGCTCGACCAACGGATCGACGGACGGCGCGGAAGCCTGTGCCCACGCTTGCGTTTGCAGCGTGGTCGCCAGCAGGAAAGCGAACAGGAAGAAAGTGCGCCCCAAGGGCGCACGCGGTAAGGATTCGATACTCAGACGCTGCATTTATTCGTCCGCTTGCGCCGAGGCTCGCATATAAGGGGATACGCTCTGGCCGATCGGTGTCGGGGCATATTGCTGATGCGCCGCCAGATACTGATCGAGACGCTCGTCGCGCAGCACGATCAGATCGTTCGGCACACCTGCGCTCGCGCCGTTGGCAGCCGTAGCAGCCTGGGGCTGCTGCGAAAGCGCTACGCGAGTGAGACTGGAGCCTCCGGCAGCCGTCGCCGGTGCAACGTTCTGAGCGAGCACCTGCGGTTGTGCGCCACCTGCCGGATGATCCTGCAGACGCGGCACCACGACCCACGACAGCGCGGCAACCGCAGCGGCGGCAGCCGCCGTCGGCAACACGCGGCGTACGCGCAGGAACGGATTGATACGAGCAACTCGCGAACCCGCCGCATTAGCACCTTGTGCGGTGACTGTCGGAGCGTCGGCCAGTGCAGCCGGGGCGAGCAAATGCGGCTCGGCGTCGAGACGTGCTGCGAAGGACGCCATAAAGGCCGACTCCGAACGCGGCAGTGTCAGTTCATCGGAACGCAGCGCGTCCCCAATCAGATGGTAGTCGCCCCACAGAGGCCGACCCAAGGCGTCAGCCTCATCCAGCAGAGCGGCCAGCTCGTCCGGATCGAATTCCCCGTCCATCAACGCGGAAATCCGCTCGGCTTGCAGCCCCCGCCGCGTTTGCACCGTCGCTGATCCCATGATATCCCCCAACGAAAATAACTTTCCCGGCGGCGCGCTCACCAGCGCTTACCGTCAGGCGTGTCCAGCAGCGGCCTGAGCCGGCTGGCAATCGCTTCACGCGCCCGGAAAATTCGCGAACGGACCGTTCCGATCGGGCACCCCATGGCTTCGGCGATCTCTTCGTAGCTCAAACCCTCGATTTCCCGCAGGGTAATTGCCGTTCGAAGCTCATCGGGCAAAGCCTCCATCGCTGTGTTGACCGTTTGAGCAATCTGCTTGCTCATCAGCATCGACTCAGGCGTGTTGATATCCCTTAGTTGATCGGCCTCGGCAAAAGTTTCAGCTTCTTCAGCGTTCGCTTCAGTCGAAGTCGGTGCACGGCGTCCCTGCGTAGCCAGGTGGTTCTTCGCCGTGTTGACAGCAATACGATACAGCCAGGTATAGAACGCCGATTCACCGCGAAACTGCGGCAAAGCCCGGTAGGCCTTGATAAAGGCCTCCTGCGTCACATCCTCAACCTCGGCGGCGTCGCGCACGAGCCGTGATACGAGGCGGATGATCTTGCGGTGATATTTCGCGACCAATAGCTCGAAGGCGGCTTTGTCGCCTTTTTGCACGCGCTCAACGAGCGCTTGGTCGATTTCTCGTTCACTCACCTGATTTGGATCCGTATTTTCTCTGGCTGCCAGGCCCTGACGGGCCCGATTGCACCACGGCAGCGTTGGCTGCCATGGCTTGGAAGTGTCTGTGACGCCGCACGCCCGGGCACACTCGCCGGAGCGTGGGTCAGCGAAACGGGACGCCGGCAAGGCGTCCCGCAAACTTAGACGCGCTGGAAGACCAGCGTGCCGTTAGTCCCGCCGAATCCAAAAGAGTTCTTCAATGCGACATCAATTTTCATGTCGCGAGCCACATTTGCGCAGTAATCCAGGTCGCAAGCGGGGTCCTGATTGAAGATATTGATCGTCGGCGGCGACTTTTGATGATAAACGGCCAGCACGGTAAACACCGACTCCAGCCCGCCCGCGCCACCCAACAGGTGACCGGTCATCGACTTGGTCGAGTTCACCACCACCGACTTTGCGGCATCGCCCATCAGGCGCTTGACCGCAACCGTCTCGGCGATATCGCCCAGCGGCGTCGACGTGCCGTGCGCATTCACATAGTTCACCTTATCGGCACTGACGCCGGCATCGCGCAGCGCGTTCGTCATCGAGCGCAGCGCACCGTCGCCGTCTTCGCACGGCGCAGTCATATGGTACGCATCAGCGCTCATGCCGAAGCCAGTCAGCTCGGCGTAGATCTTCGCGCCGCGCGCCTTGGCGTGCTCGTACTCTTCGACCATCATCACGCCGGCGCCTTCGCCCAGCACAAAGCCGTCGCGATCTCTGTCCCACGGACGGCTAGCCGTCGCCGGATCGTCGTTGCGCTCCGACAGTGCCTTCATGGCCGCAAAACCACCGATACCCAGCGGCGACACCGTCGATTCGGCACCACCGGCGAGCATCGCGTCGGCTTCGCCATACTGGATCATGCGCGCGGCCTGACCGATACAGTGCAGGCCGGTTGTGCAGGCCGTGACGATGGCAAGGTTCGGTCCCTTCAGACCGTACCTGATCGACAGATGGCCGGAGATCATGTTGATGATCGAGCCCGGCACGAAGAACGGGGAGATCTTGCGTGGCCCCCCTTCGATAAGCGCCTTATCGGTGTCTTCAATCATCGGCAAACCGCCGATCCCCGATCCGACCACTACGCCGACGCGCTCCGCGTTCGCCTCGGTGACCAGCAGGCCACTGTCCTCGAACGCCTGGATACCGGCAGCCAGCCCGTAATGGATAAACGTATCCATACGACGGGCTTCCTTGGCGGAGATGTACTTCTCGGTTTCGAAGTTTTTCACTTCTCCCGCGAAATGCACCCTATGGTTGCTCGCATCGAACTTCGTGATGTTGGCGATGCCCGAACGGCCTTCGACCAGATTTTTCCAACCCTCGGCAACAGTGTTGCCGACCGGCGAGATCAGGCCCAGACCGGTAATGACGACGCGACGACGACTCACGATACTCCCCTTCTTCTGCTGGGTCATACAAAACAAAAGCCACAGAGGCGACAGGGTCCGCCCCTGTGCTCCCTGCGGCTGAGAGGCATGCCTGGCGCCGGGAACCAGTCGGCACCCCGGCCGGCCAGGCGATCCAACGGCCCTTAGGCCTTCGAATTGCCTTGAACGTAATCGATGGCCTGTTGCACCGTGGTGATCTTTTCAGCTTCTTCGTCCGGGATTTCCGTTTCGAATTCTTCTTCCAGTGCCATCACCAGCTCAACCGTGTCGAGCGAGTCAGCGCCGAGATCGTTCACAAAGCTGGATTCGTTCTTGACGTCGGCTTCGTTCACGCCAAGTTGTTCCGCGACGATCTTCTTGACGCGTTGCTCAATGTTATCCATTCAAACCCTCCGGGGTAGTTAGTTCAGACAAGTGCGCGCATTTTAACAGGTTTGCCAAGCAAAGTTAGCCTGCGCCAAATAATGTTCAATATCGCTCAAAATTGCACAAATCAAGCACAATTTTCACGATCACACCTTAACTCATGAACATGCCACCGTTCACGTGGAGCGTCGTGCCGGTGATGTAGCCGGCCTGCGGAGACGCAAGAAATGCCACCGCATTGGCGATGTCTTCCGGTGCGCCGAGGCGCCCCAGCGGAATTCGCGTCTTAAGCGCTTCGTGCTGCGCTTCGCCCAGCGCCTTGGTCATATCGGTGTCGATAAACCCCGGCGCGACACAGTTCACAGTGATGTTTCGGCTGCCGATCTCGGCGGCCAGCGAACGGGACATACCAGCAACGCCGGCCTTGGCGGCCGCATAGTTGGCCTGACCCGGGTTACCCGCCGAGCCGACGACCGAGGTCACATTGATGATCCGGCCGCTACGCGCCTTCATCATCGGCTTGATGACAGCGCGCGAAAGCCGGAAGATCGCCTTGAGGTTCGTGTCGATCACGTCATCCCACTCGTCGTCCTTCATCCGCATGGCGAGGTTATCGCGCGTGATGCCGGCGTTGTTGACGAGGATGTCGAGCTTGCCGTACTGCTTGAGAATGTCGTCGAGCGCGGCAGCTACGCCGGCGGCGTCAGTCACATTCAGGACGATGCCCTTGCCCTTAACACCTTCTGCGGTGAAATAGTCGCTGATGCCTTGCGCGCCGGCATCGCTGGTGGCGGTGCCCACGACCGTTGCGCCCTGACGAGCGAGTTCGAGGGCGATGGCACGACCGATGCCGCGCGAGGCGCCGGTCACCAGCGCCACGAGGTTGTCGAGTTGCTTGCTCATGAGAGAAATACCCTTGCCTATTGCTTACGAGAGTTGGGCGCGCACGTCGGCGAGCGACGCCGGATCGGTGATCGCCAGCCCCGTGAGATTGCCGTCGATGCGCTTGGTCAGGCCGGTCAGCACCTTGCCTGGACCGCACTCGATCAATTGCGTCACGCCTTGCGCCGCGAGCCACTTCACCGACTCGACCCAACGCACCGGTGCCGCCGCCTGACGCACCAACGCATCCTTGATGCGTGCCACGTCGTTTTCGACAACGACATCCACGTTGTTGACGAGCGGGATCTGCGGCACGTTAAACGTCACGTTCGCCAGATACTCACGCAGACGATCCGACGCCGGCTTGAGCAGCGACGAGTGGAATGGCGCCGAGACCGGCAGCACGAGCGCACGCTTCGCACCAGCCGCCTTGGCCAGTTCGCAAGCCTTCTCCACGCCCGCCTTGGCACCGGCGATCACGACTTGCGCCGGCGCGTTGAAGTTGACGGCCTCGACCACCCCGGCTGCCGACGCTTCTGCGCAGACGTTGCGCACGGTATCGTCGTCCAACCCCAGAATGGCCGCCATGCCACCTTGACCGACGGGCACGGCTTCCTGCATGGCTTGCGCGCGAAAGCGCACGAGCGGAACAGCATCTTTGAACGCAATCACGCCGGCAGCGACCAGCGCCGTGTATTCACCCAGGCTGTGGCCTGCCACGAATGCGGGTTTGGCACCGCCCTCGGCCAGCCACGCGCGGTACATCGCGTAGGCGGCGGTGAGCATCACCGGCTGGGTATTGGTGGTGAGGTTGAGTTCTTCGGCAGGGCCAGTGGCGATCAGCTTGGCCATATCCTGCCCAAGGGCATCCGAAGCCTCGGCGAGCGTCTCGCGCACTACCGCGTTGTCCGCGAACGCGTCCAGCATGCCCACCGATTGGGACCCTTGTCCCGGGAAAACGAAAGCGAATGTCATAGCGCCTGGTTTTGCAGTCAGATTCAGAAACATTGCGGCGCATTGTCGCGCGCCTGTATGACGCACGCAGAAGCGACGCCACGCGCTGTGCCCCAAACGGAACACCCTCGAATACGCGTGACGCTCCAGCGCGCCAGGGGGGGTTACATGCGGAACAGCACTGCGCCCCATGTAAAGCCACCACCCACGCCTTCGATCATGACGTTCTGGCCCGGCTTGATACGCCCGTCGCGAACCGCGACGTCAAGCGCGAGCGGAATCGAAGCGGCAGACGTATTGCCATGCTGGTCGACGGTCACGATCATCTTCTCTTCCGAGAGCCCCAGCTTGCGGGCCGTGCTCGACATGATGCGCAGATTGGCCTGGTGCGGAATCAGCCAGTCGATCGCCGACGACGCTAATCCTGCCTTTTCGAGGGCCTCGGTGGCCACCTTTTCCAGCACTTTGACGGCCAGCTTGAACACAGCCTGGCCATCCATATAGAGGAACGCTTCGCCTTGCACTGCACCGCCGCTGACATTACCCGGCACGCACAGGATGTTCGCGTGGCTGCCGTCCGCATGCAGCGCAGTCGACAGAACGCCCGGTTCGCTCGAAGCTTGCAGCACGACAGCGCCCGCGCCGTCACCAAACAGCACGCACGTCGTACGGTCGTTGAAATCGAGAATACGCGAGAACGTTTCGGCACCGATCACGAGCACGTTGCGATACGCACCGGAGCGGATGAGGGTGTCGGCCATCGCCATGGCGTAGACGAAACCGGAGCAGACCGCCTGAATGTCGAATGCCGGGCAACCGTTTTTGATGCCGAGCTTGTGCTGCACAAGGCAGGCGGTACTCGGAAACACAAAATCGGGCGTCGACGTGGCGACCAGAATCAGATCGAGCTGGTCGGCGTTCAGCCCGGCCATGTCGAGCGCGCGCTTCGCGGCCTCCACCGCCATATCGCTGCTCGTCTGATCGGGGGCGGCGAAATGGCGCGCCTTGATACCGGTACGTGCAACGATCCACTCGTCGCTCGTCTCGATGCCGCGGGTAGCAAGCTCGTCGGCCAACTGCTGATTGGTCACGCGTCGCGCCGGCAGGTAGCTGCCGGTGCCGACGACACGGGAATAAATCGCGGACTGGGTCATCTTATGATCGGTTAGGGCGCCAAGAGCAGCCACCGGCATCAGAGCGCCGGAATGGCGCTCGCCGGCTTGTTGTCCCGGAGCTGAGTCTGATTCTCTTCCATGGCGTGCGACAGACGGTCCAGCACACCATTGCGAACTGCATCATAGCCGCGTTTGATGGCCCATTCAAACGAGTAGGCATCGGCCGAGCCGTGGCTCTTGATAACGAGCGCACGCAATCCGAGCAACGCGGCACCGTTGTAACGGCGATGATCGACGCGGTTCTTGAAGCGGGTGAGAATCGGCAGCGCAACGACAGCGATCACTTTTGTCCACCAGGTACGGGTGAATTCTTCGCGGATCATGTCACCAAGCATTTGCGCCAGGCCTTCGGAGGTCTTGAGTGCGACGTTGCCGACAAATCCGTCGCACACGACGATGTCGGTCGTGCCGCGATAGATGTCGTTGCCTTCCACGTTGCCGTAGAAGTTCAGCGTGGAGCCGCGCAGCAGCTCGCCGGCCTGCTTGATGACGTCGTTGCCTTTGATGACTTCTTCGCCGATGTTGAGCAAACCGATCGACGGGCGGTCCTTGCCATCGACCGCCGCAACGAGTGCGTGGCCCATCTCGGCGAATTGCAACAGGTGAGTCGGCTCGCAGTCCACGTTCGCGCCCAGATCGAGCATCGTGGTGTAGCCGCCCTTCTGGTTCGGCAACACGGTGGCAATGGCGGGCCGCTCGATACCCGGCAGCGTCTTGAGCACATAGCGCGAAACGGCCATCAGCGCACCGGTATTACCGGCGGACACGCACGCTTGCGCACGCGCTTCCTTGACCAGATTGAGCGCCACACGCATCGAGGAGTCTTTTTTCCTGCGCAGGGCGGTCTCGACGGAGTCGTCCATGGCGACGACTTCGCTCGCATTGACCACAGACAGGCGCGGGTGATCCGTCACACGCAGCTTCGCGAGCTGCGCGTTAATGATCTCCTGCTGTCCGACCAGCACAAGTTCGACATCGTCGGTAGATTGCACGAAGTGAACCGCGGCCGGCACCGTCACCGATGGGCCGTGATCCCCGCCCATACAATCGATCGTCAGGGTGACTGTCATGTCGACGTGATTGGCTTGCGGTACAGGTAACAAAAAAAGCGGCAGGATAAGTGCCGCTTTTGCCACATCGGACGATCAAACAGCGCCATGATGGGCGCGTTTCGCCTTGCGGGGCCGAGTTTAGTCGTTCTTGGTCTTGATGACCTTGCGACCACGGTAGAAACCGTTCGGCGTGATGTGGTGACGCAGATGCGTTTCACCCGACGTCTGCTCGACGGCGGTTGCCGGTGCGGTCAGGAAATCGTGCGAACGGTGCATGCCGCGCTTCGACGGCGACTTCTTGTTCTGTTGAACGGCCATGATAACTCCTCAAAATATCGCGAAATTTTAACACAGTTCGAGCGCCGCCCTACGGTGTCGGCCTGTCGGCCCGACCTGTGCGACTAACGCAAACATGTACTTTGGTGAGCCGGAAACCCGGCCGCACATTACTTTCCGCCCTTGTCCGGCGAGCGCTTGAGCGCTGCCAGCGCCGCGAACGGAGACGGCTTATCCTCTTCTTCGGGCTCTGGGACCGGCTCAGCCAATCCATCCTCACCCGTGGCCAGGCTCTCGTGCACACTCGGACAAACCTCATGTTTCGGCACGATCGGCAAAGCCAACAACAATTCTTCTTCGATCAGCTCACGCAAATCGAAATGTTTGGAACCCACCAGCGCCTCGAGTTCGTCTTCGTCGAGGGGGCGACCTTCCGCCTCAGCGTCATCGCGCACAATCTCGAAAGTCGTTTCCGAATCGAGCGGCTCCTGGTACGGCGTGAGGCACCGCTGGCACTCGAGCCACATCGGGCCCTGCACCGAGAGCGTCAGGAACTGGGCCACCTTGGGCTTCCCATCCGCGCGCAGCACCTGTTTTTCGGCACCTTCGGCACGCCAGTGGAATACGCCGTCTGCGCGCCCCGATGCCGAGACTTCGGCAGGCACTTCGGTTACCATGCGCGGCAACGCCGCAAGTTGCACGTCACCTTCCGCCACCCGGCCGGTACGCGCGAATTCGAACAGATCGACGATATATTCGTTCATCACGCTCATCCTTGCCTTGGCGCATCTGAGCGCATTAACGTCCCCTGCCACCCGCAGCGCCTTGATCTGACGCCATTTCCGGGCGTTCGAACCGATGTCGCGCAGACTGGCGGGACCGAGCGCCAGATTGCAAAAGCCGTGAATTCTAAATAGTTTTTCGTTTCTCGTCAAACACTTAAACCCGATGACCGCACAGCCCCTGCCACCGCTGATCCTGGCCTCCGGATCGCGCTATCGCCGTGAACTGCTCGAGCGCCTGCGCCTGCCGTTTTCGGTCGACGTCCCGGACATCGACGAAACCCCCGCCCCCGGCGAAACGCCGCATGACACCTCGCTGCGCCTGGCTCGCCAGAAGGCCGAGGCCGTCGCCGCCCGCCAGCCGGGTGCCGTCGTCATCGGCTCGGATCAGGTAGCCACCTTCGAAGGCCGGCAGATCGGCAAACCCGGCAATTTCGAGAACGCCATGGCCCAGTTGCGCGACATGCGCGGCAAGGTGGTCGAGTTTCACTCGGCCCTGTGCGTATACGACGCCCGCAGCGCTCAGAGCCAAGCTACCGACGTCGTGACACGAGTGAAGTTCCGCAACCTGCCCGACGATGTACTCGCCGCCTACCTTCACGCCGAAACGCCCTACGACTGCGCCGGCAGCGCCAAGTCCGAAGGACTCGGCATCATGCTGCTCGAAACCATCGAAAACGACGATCCGACCGCCCTTATCGGCCTGCCGCTGATCGCGTTGACAACCCTGCTGATGCACGCCGGCATCTCGCTGCCCGGCCCCGGCACGACGGGAACGTCAGCATGAGCGGCACCTTGTATCTGATCCCGAATACGCTGGGGGCGAACACCCGCGGCGGTCTGCCGGCAGTGCTCCCCGAAGAGGTTCGCGCGGTTACCGCCGGCCTGAAGTATTTCGTCGGCGAACAAGCCAAGAGCACGCGGGCATTCCTGAAGCTGGCTGGCGTGAGCACGCCGATTCAGGAAATCGATATCCGCGAGCTGAACGTCAATACGCCGGAGGCGGCCATCGATGCCCTCCTCGCACCGATTCTCGCCGGCAAAGATGGCGGCCTTGTGTCCGAAGCGGGTTGTCCGGCCGTGGCGGACCCCGGTGCGCTGCTGGTGCGGCGCGCGCACGAGAAAGGCGTGCAGGTGGTGCCGTTCGTCGGGCCGAGTTCGATTCTTCTCGCGTTGATGGCCAGCGGCCTGAACGGGCAGAGCTTCGCGTTCCATGGCTATCTGCCGACCGACCCCGCCGAGCGTGCCAAGCGGCTGCGCGAACTCGAACAGCGCTCGCGCAAGGAAAAACAGACGCAGATCTTTATTGAGACACCCTATCGCAACAAGGCCATGCTCGACGCCCTGCTACAGAATTGCGACGCCTCCACCCTGCTTTGCGTAGCCGTCGATGTCACGCAGGAGGCCGAGCAGATCGTGACCCATCGAATCAAGGGATGGCCTCAGACGAGCATCGACCTGCACAAACGGCCAGCGATTTTTCTGTTTTTAGGCCAGTAGCGCCCAACATCCCACGCAAAAATCACAAACCCCACGGAAATCTGACTTTCCGTGGGGTTTTGTCTTTTCGCACGCCGCCAGCGTTACTTCAACGACAGGGTCGAGCCCATCATCATCGTTTTCATGGCCGCCGTGCCAAGGGCCGCGCCGAAGCGCCGCGCCACACGCTCGGGCAGGTTCTCCTTGACGGTGTAGTCGACGAGATCGGGGGCCTTGAGCACGTCGCGGGCGACCGAGTCGACCGTTCCGAGACCGTCTGCCAGCCCGAGTTCAATGGAACGCTGGCCAGTCCAGAACAAACCACTGAACAGGTCCGGGTCATCCTTCAGGCGATTGCCGCGCCCCTTCTTTACGGCACCGATGAACTGCTGATGAACCTGCTCCAGCATGTCGAGGGCATACGTCTTTTGCTGATCGTTCTGCGGCGAGAACGGATCGAGGATGCCTTTATTACGGCCGGCCGTCAGCAAGCGCCGCTCGATCCCGAGCTTGTCCATCAGCCCGGTGAAGCCGAAACCGTCCATCAGCACGCCAATGGAGCCGACAATACTCGCCTTGTCGACGTAAATCTTGTCGGCCGCCGCTGCGACGTAATAGCCGCCCGAGGCGCAAATCTCCTCGACTACGACATAAAGCGGCTTCTTCGGGTATTTCGCCCGCAGCCGCGCGATGTCGTCGTAGATCATGCCGGCCTGAACGGGGCTGCCGCCCGGACTATTGATACGCAGGATCACCCCTGCGGCCGACGAATCTTCGAAAGCCGACTCGAGCGCCGTGTTGATTTTCTGGGCACTCGCCTGACCGTCGGGCGAAATTTCACCGCTCAATGTCACGAGTGCCGTGTGCTTGCCTGAGCTTGCACCGACCGACGTCGTGCCGCCATCGAAATCAAAGATCGACCAGACGATAAGCGCGAGGATCGCCAGCAGCGACAACCGGAAGAATATCTTCCAGCGACGTGCTGCGCGTTGCTCGCGAATGCCGGCCATCAACACCTTTTCCAGCATTTCGCGCTCCCACGGCTTCACCTCATGGGGATCGCGCGCGGCACCGCCGCCAGACGGCGGACGCCCGCCTGGCAGCGGGAAACCGGGTTCGGTGCGGGACGAATCGGGCGGCAGGGAGTCGGCCATACGTTATCCAGAGAACTTGGGTAAAAGGCGAAAGATGCGATCGGCATCGGGATGCTGCGCTGTCAGGGCGCCGAGGACTCCGGCGCCTCGATGTACGCATCAGGCCACCAGACAACGGTCGTATGAACATCGCCGCCCCCGTCCTGCATGGCGGGCCGCTCTTCGACACGCACGGGCTGCAAGGCGCCACCACGGCACGGGCCGCCGACGCAGTGCCCGGTATCGGGTTCATACGTCGCGCCGTGCGTCGCGCACATCAAGTATAAGCCGGACGCCTCGAAGAACTGCCCCTCCGACCAGTCGAGTTCCATCGGCACATGCGCGCACTGATTGAGATAGCCGTAGACCTGCCCGCCGTACCGAACGACGAACGCAGGCGTACGGCGACCGCAGACGAGCACCTCGAAACGCACACCTCGACCGCCGTCCTCAAGTACGGAGCCCGGACAAATCGGCAGCGGCACCGGCTCGCTCACACGCGCTCCAGCAGCCAGTCGCGCAGCTCGATCACGCTCCCCGCGCAATACGCGGGCTCCAGCGCCACCAGTTGTTCGCGCGGATGTGCCCCGCCGTAAGCTACGGCTACGCCCGCCGTTCCGGCGCTACGCGCCATCTGTAGATCGTGCGTGGTGTCACCGATCATGACCGTGCGGCTAAGGTCCTGACCGAGCTCACGCGTGAGTTCCTGCAGCATCGCCGGATGCGGCTTCGAAAATGTCTCATCGGCACAACGGGTCGCATCGAACATCCGCATCAGGCCCGCGGCCTCAAGCGCGCGATTCAGGCCGACACGCGACTTGCCCGTCGCCACGGCGAGGAAACGCCCCCGCGAACGCAATTCGTCGAGCAGTTCGCGAATGCCGGGAAACAGCACGGTCTCCTTGTCGCCTATCAAATAGTGAAAGCGATAGCGCTCCGACAAACGCGGGTAGTGGGCCGGGTCGAGAGACGGCACGGCCATTTGCAGCGCATCGCGCAGACCAAGGCCGATCACGTGACTCGCCACCTCATCGGACGGCACAGGCAGCCCCAGATCGCGGCAGGCCGCCTGGATGCAACGGGTAATCGTGGGCGTCGAGTCCATCAACGTCCCATCCCAGTCGAAAACGACCAGGTCAAACTCAGGGCTTGGCATCGGCGGAAGCGCCTCGAAGTTGATTCAGGAATTGCTCACATTCTGGCGGTAACGCTGCCTGCAACGCAATTGGCGTGTCCAACACAGGGTGAGTGAACTTCAGCCGCCATGCATGCAGGAACATCCGCTTGATTCCGGGCCGGGCACCGGGACGGGCGAGTGTCTTGTTCAGCGTAAAGTCGCCGTACTTGTCGTCGCCGACAATCGGCGTACCGCAATGCGCCAGGTGAACTCGGATCTGATGGGTTCGCCCCGTTTTCAGTTCCGCTTCCAGTAACGTATAAGGCGGCAGAGATTCCACCATGCGAAATACGGTATGCGAGACCTGCCCGTCTTCCTGCACGCGCACGCGGCGCTCTCCTTCCGCCGTCACGTACTTATACAGCGGTGCCTTGACCGCACGTTGGCGATCGCGCCATTCGCCTGTGACACACGCCAGATAACGCTTGTCCATCCGGTTGTGGCGAATCTGCTCGTGCATGCCGACAAGCGCCGCCCGCTTTTTTGCGAGCAGCAGAATGCCGGACGTTTCACGGTCCAGACGGTGCACCAGTTCGAGAAACTTCAGGTGCGGCAACGCCCGGCGCAACTGCTCGATAACGCCGAACGACACCCCGCTGCCGCCATGCACGGCAACGCCGGCGGGCTTGTCGATCGCCATCAGGTAATCGTCTTCGAACAGCACCGGGAAGGTGGCGGCGGGAACATGGGCCGGGATTTCGGCGGCAGGCACCGCGACGCGAACAGGCGGAATTCTGACAATATCGCCAAGAACGAGTCGATAGGAAGCGTCTATACGCCCTTTATTTACGCGCACTTCACCACTACGCAATATGCGATAAACGTGGCTTTTCGGGACGCCTTTGCATTCGCGCAGGAGGAAATTATCGATTCGCTGGCCGGCCGAGCCGTCGTCAACCTCGACGAGCCGAACCTGCGGCGTGGGTGCCGGCGAAACCATTTTCTGCCGACTTTTGCCTAACTCATTCATTATGAATATAATTTGCCCAACAGAGGTGGCGGTAGCGGGAATCATGCCAAATCCCCACCTCTGTCGGTGCATACCCCAAAACGGTATTTTACTTGCACCCCGGGCAGGCTGCTCGTCCGGTGACCCTGGAGCAGCGAGCGCACGCACGTCACGCAGCGTCGGCAGGAAGTGGGCCCATAGGCCGCTTCGGTCGCAGCGCGCGGGACGCGGATAGAGTTGGTGGTTATAGAATTTTTTGGCGATCAGCCCGGGCTCCATTGCCCGAGCTGATCGCTTTGTGAATATTGTTCGCGCACATAGTCATAGTGAGGCGCCGTCACAAGAAGAATAAGTGTCGGCAGGCGCCCCGAGAAAATGCTGATGAAATTTCTCGTCCAGTTTCTCCTGGTAAGGACTGCAAGCCCGAAGTGATCTGCGCTGGGCCGGAATTTTCCGGTGTCTCGGCGGTTCCGGGTGAGCGCGATAACGTATTTGCAGGCGCCTTTGCGTCCGTGGGCCTCATCGCCCGGACCCCCCGGCAATTCTTCCACTCCCGGCTCGAACCTCGCGTGTTGGATAACTCGAGTGATACGTGCCCGACGCACTGCGCATTGGCAACTGCGGCGGGTGGGAGTCGTTTTCATGAAACGCATGTTGTTCAACGCCACGCAGCAGGAAGAACTGCGCGTGGCAATTGTCGATGGGCAGAAACTCATCGACATCGATATCGAGACGGCCGGCCGCGAACAACGCAAAGGCAATATCTACAAGGGTGTCATCACCCGTATCGAACCCTCTCTCGAAGCCTGCTTCGTCAACTACGGTGAGGGCCGCCACGGCTTCCTGCCGTTCAAGGAAGTCGCCCGCGCGTACTTCCGCGAAGGTGCCGATGTGCGCAATGCGCGCATTCAGGACGCCCTCTCAGAAGGCCAGGAACTCATCGTTCAGGTCGAAAAGGAAGAGCGTGGCAACAAGGGCGCAGCCCTCACTACGTTCATTTCGCTGGCAGGCCGTTACCTCGTGCTGATGCCGAACAACCCGCGTGGCGGTGGCGTGTCGCGCCGCATCGAGGGCGAAGACCGTCAGGAACTGCGCGAAACGATGGCGCAGCTCGAACTGCCGGAAGGCATGAGCATCATCGCCCGCACCGCAGGCATCGGCCGCTCGGCCGAAGAACTGCAGTGGGACCTGAACTATCTGCTGCAACTCTGGCACGCCGTCGAAAGCGCCGCCGCCAACATCGAACTGCCACGCGACTCGGCGCTGATCTATCTCGAGTCGAGCCTCGTCATTCGCGCCATCCGCGACTACTTCCAGCCTGACATCGGTGAAATTCTCATCGATACGGAAGAAATTGCCGAACAGGCACGTAACTTCATGCAAGTGGTCATGCCCGATCACCTGAACCGCGTGAAGCAGTATCGCGACGATGTGCCGCTGTTCTCGCGTTTCCAGATCGAACATCAGATCGAAACGGCGTATTCGCGTCAGGTGCCGCTGCCCTCGGGTGGCGCGATCGTGATCGATCACACCGAAGCGCTGGTCTCGATCGACGTCAACTCGGCGCGCGCCACCAAGGGTGCCGACATCGAGGAAACGGCCCTTCGCACCAACCTGGAAGCTGCCGACGAAGTTGCGCGCCAGTTGCGTCTGCGCGACCTGGGTGGCCTGATCGTGATCGACTTCATCGACATGGAGTCTGCCAAGAGCCAGCGCGAAGTCGAACAACGGGTGAAGGACGCGCTCAAGCACGACCGTGCCCGCGTCCAGATGGGCAAGATCTCGCGTTTCGGCCTGATGGAACTGTCGCGTCAGCGCCTGCGTCCGTCGCTCTCGGAAGGCACGCACGTGACCTGCCCGCGCTGCAACGGCACCGGCCACATCCGTGACGCCGAATCGTCGTCGCTGCAAGTCCTGCGCATCATCCAGGAAGAGGCCATGAAGGAGCACACGGCAGCTATCCACTGCCAGGTGCCGGTCGAGGTCTCCGCCTTCCTGCTCAACGAAAAGCGTCAGGAAATCAACAAGATCGAAGCGCGCTTCAAGGTTGGCGTGCTGCTGATCCCGAACAAGCATCTCGAAACGCCGCATTACAAGCTCGAACGCCTGCGCTTCGACGATCCGCGTCTGGATGCGCCGAAGGCCAGCTACGCGCTCGCCGAGGAAGCCGCGCGTGCACTGGAAGACGATCCGGCGGGTTACAGCAAGAAGAAGGAAGACGTGCGTCCGCGCCAGGAAGCCGCCGTCAAGGGCATTACGCCCGAGCAACCGGCGCCCGCCGCGCAACCGCGTCCGGAACCTGTCGCTGCCACGGCACCGGCCGCCGCCGCCCCCGCGCGCAGCGGTGGTTTCATCGGCTTCGTCAAGCGCCTGCTGGGTCTTGAGCCGGCCGCACCGACACCGGTCAAGGCCGAAGAGCCAGCCAAGCCGACCGCACGCCCGCCGCGTGAGCGTCATGACCGTCCGCATCAGCAGAACCGCAATCGTCGTGGCAATGCCCGCGACGACAACAAGTCGGGCAAGGACAACGCGGGTCAACCGGCACGCGAGGCCCGTGAAGGTCGCGGCGCACGTCCGGAACGTGCAGAACGTGCCGAGCGTGGTGAACGCAACGAGCGTAACGAACGTGGTGACCGCAATGAGCGTCAGGAGGGTCGTGACAAGCGTGAGCGCGACGATGCCCAGCGTCAGCCGGCACAGGACGTGCGCACCGAAGAGGGTCGTGAGTCGCGCGAAGGCCGCGAGCGCGGTAGCCGCCGTGACCGCAACGAGCGCCGCGAACGTCGTCAGCCGGAAGGCACGGATGGCCAGCAAGCGGCACCGCAACGTGTTGCACAAGCTGCCGCACCGCTCGTCGCCGAGCATGAAGACCTCGAGCAGGATCGTCTGACGGCGCAAGTCGAAGACGGTGCAACGGTCTCGGCAGGCGAAGAAGGCGAGCAAGGCGGTGAGGAGCGTCGTCGCAGCCGTCGTCGCGGCCGCCGCGGCGGTCGTCGTGAGCGCGAAGCCAACGAGCAGCAACAGCATGCCGACGGCGAACACGCCGAAGGCTCGACGTCTGAAGGTATCGAAGGCGTTCGCGCCCCGATGCTGACGGACGAAGCCAGCGAAAACGCAGCGACCGATGCACTGGTCCGCGCGGCAGCACCGGCAATCCCGGCGAGCATCGCGGCCGCGCCGGCACCTGCCGAGCAAGTCGAACCGACGCCCGCCCCGGTGCAGGTTCACGCCGAACAAGCGGAAGCCCCGGCTGCCGCAGCACCGGCCGCAACGCCGGAAGTCCCGGTCCATGTGATCGCCGAGCCGATCGCCCCGGTCAATGCAGCACCGCTGCCCGCCGCAGAAGTGGCCGCCGCGCCGGTGGTTCCGCCGGTTAACGCACCGCTGCCCGCCGCAACGCCGAGCCCGGCTCAGCCCACGGTTCCCGCCGAGGCATTGACCGAAATCGCCGCCACGGCAGCCACGGCCAACGCCCCGGCAGACGTTAGCCCCGCGCCGACGGCACCTGTCGAAGCCGCTGCACCGGCCACGCCGGTGGAGATGGTCGAAACGGTAAAGCCGGTGCAAGCCGCGCCGGTCGCGCCGATCGCGCCGGAAGCCGCTGCGGTTGTTACGGAAGTCGTGACGCGGCAACCGGCTCCTGCGGCCGTCGCGCCGGCGCTGGAACGCGGCGCACTGGAATCGACGCTGGCAAGCGCCGGTCTCGTCTGGGTCCACACGGACGCCGACAAGCACCGCGCCGCCAAGGAAGCCGCAGCGCAAACGGCACCGGCACCGCAAGTGCGGCGCGAGCGCCGTCCGGCCACGCCGGTCAACAGCGGCCCGATGGAGCAGGTGGAAACACGCACCCCGTCGGATCATGTGGCATAACGTGTGCCGCGTATCACGTTCGGGCGGCTCGCGCCTCATGGCAAGGCGCCGCCCAACGTGATGTGACACATCAGAAAAGGAGGCTTCGGCCTCCTTTTTTGCTGATGGGGATTGCCTTTCTCCCGCAACTCCGCGTTGTCCCGACTTGTGCCTTCCCGGCCCTGCCCGTATCTTGTGACGTCGTACGGGCTTGACGTCCCCAATGAACGCTCTGGTACCGATATCCAATGTCCGAATGGCTGGCATCGGCGGCCAACGAGCCAATTCGTTAGAATGGGGACGCAAGCTAAGGCCCCACCATGACTGAAACGATCATCCGACTCACCGATCTGCGTAGCGACGCGCGGTATGCGACGCACTCCCCGCAGGTTCCCGCACAAGTGCGCGCAGCCACCGGCCATCTCGAAGATGCGCTGGCACGGCCGTTGCACGACCTGCGCATCTCGGTGACCGATCGTTGCAACTTCCGCTGCGTGTATTGCATGCCGAAGGACGTGTTCGACAAGGACTACACCTTCCTTCCGCACGCTTCCCTGCTGTCTTTCGAAGAAATCGAGCGTGCCGCGCGCCTGTTTGTTGACCATGGTGTCGAGAAGCTGCGTCTGACCGGTGGCGAACCGCTGCTGCGCAAGCACATCGAGCGTCTGATCGAGATGCTGGCTCGCCTGCGCACCCCGTCGGGCAAACCGCTCGACATCACGCTCACGACCAATGGGTCGCTGCTCGCGCGCCGGGCACAATCGCTCAAGGACGCGGGACTCACGCGGGTGACCGTCAGCCTGGACAGTCTCGACGATACGATCTTCCGGCAAATGAACGATGTCGACTTCCCGGTCGCCAACGTGCTTGAAGGCATCGCGCAAGCGCAGCACGTCGGACTCGGCCCGGTGAAAGTCAATATGGTCGTCAAACGCGGCACCAACGACACCGAAATCGTGCCCATGGCGCGGCATTTCCACGGCAGCGGCGTGGTGTTGCGTTTCATCGAGTACATGGATGTGGGCACATCGAACGGCTGGCGCATGGACGACGTGCTGCCGTCGGCAAGCGTCATCGCCCGAGTCGACGAAGCCCTGCCGGTCGAGCCGCTCGAACCGAATTACCCCGGCGAGACCGCGCAGCGCTGGCGATATCGCGATGGCGGCGGCGAAGTTGGTGTCATTTCGTCGGTCACGCGCGCTTTTTGCGGCACTTGTTCCCGGGCACGCCTGTCTACGGAAGGCAAGTTGTACCTGTGTCTGTTCGCCAGCGCCGGGTACGACTTGCGCACGTTGCTGCGCAACGGCGCGAGCGACGCGCAGATCTCGACCGTCATCGGCGACATCTGGCGGGGTCGCACCGACCGGTACTCAGCATTACGTACGGCGGCCACCGGCCTGCCCGAAAACACACCACCGAAAGTGGAGATGTCCTACATCGGCGGTTAAACGTCCAGGGCATCGCCCGTTCGGTCATCCGCACGCTTTCGAACTATCGAATTCCTTCTCGACTCATGATTCCTCTTGCCCCGGACGCTCACCACGTTCGAGACTCTCTGCTGGCCCCCCAACGCACGTCACATCTTGGCGTACGTCTCCAGGCCCGGCGTCTGATCGTCGCAGGTCTGAGCACCCTGACGTTGCTGCTGAGCGCTTTTGCACCATCGGTCGCGCGAGCCGATTGCGACCCATCCGATCGCGACATTGCGAACCATTTGATGACCTACAGCGGTCAGCTTGGCGAGCGCAATCCGTTGCGGCTGGTGTTGCGCCCCACATCGGGCGGCAAACTCGAAGGCCGCTATGCCAACGCCTCGTCGCAAAGCGATACGTATCTCACGGGGAAACTGGAAGCCAAGTCTCGCCTGCATCTGACCGAATTTGACGCGGGCGGCATGCCGCGCGCCACTTTCGAAGGCGAGTTCTCCTCCAGCGACGACGTCAATCGCCAACGCGGTGCGTCCCCCGCCTGCGAGGCCATTTCCGGTCAATGGAAGGATCTGCGCACCGGCCGGTCGATGCCGTTCGAACTGACGCTCTCGAGCATCCAGAGCGGCAAGATCGGCCATCTCTACGGCATTGCTGGCGTGAGCGACGATGAAACCGTCAACCGGGCGGCGACACAGTTCCGCAAAGGCGTACTCGACGACCGTCGCGATGTCGTCGCACAATTGATCCGTTATCCGCTGCACGTGTCGCTGCGCGGCAAGACATTGATCCTTCGGAACCCGAAGTCGCTGCTCGCGCGTTATAACGAAATCTTCACCGACAGTTACGTTCGCACCATTGGCGCTGCGGTACCTCGGTTGATGTTCGCCCGCGATCAGGGCGTGATGCTGGGTGACGGCGCTGTCTGGTTCGATGCAAACGGCCGCGTCATCGGGCTGAACCGATCCTAGGAAATCACCTCGCGCCCACGGAGCAGGAACCCACGTCCATGACCGCCACGCCGATTCCCCGCAATGCCATCACCGGCCTGATTCTTGCAGGCGGACGCGGGCAACGCATGGGCGGGCGTGACAAGGGTTTGCAGATTTTCGGCGGCCGGCCGCTTGCCGCACATGCCGTCGAACGGCTGCAACCGCAGGTCGGGACGTTACTCATCAGCGCAAATCGGAATCGCGATGCCTATGCGGACCTCGGCGCGGCAGTCATCAGCGACGAGACCCAGGACTTCGCGGGACCGCTCGCCGGCATGCTGGCCGGACTGCGGGCCGCGCGTACGGACTACGTTCTCACCGCACCATGCGACGCCCCCTATCTTCCCCTGGACCTCGGCGAACGACTGACCGCTGCGCTAAGCGCGTCGCACTCCGGTGCAGCCACGCCATCACTGGCCGCGTATGCCGCCACCGCGCAGGGCCCACATCCGGTATTCGCCCTTTTGCACCGCTCGCTGGCAGACGATCTGGCTGCCACACTGGCGGCCGGAGAGCATCGCGTGCGAGCGTGGCTGGCACGCCACAAGGCCGTACAAGTTCACTTCGGCGACGAGCGTCCGTTTTACAATGTCAACACGCTGGACGACCTCCATACCGATACACCGCGCGCCCCTGACAAATCCGGGCACTGACGCGGTCAGATCCGTCGCCACCGCTTTTACGGGATTCATGCCGGATACGTGCCGGATGACGACGCCACACCGATGACAACACTAGACGACGCCTTGGCCGGCTTGCCGGACTACGACCCCAACGACATGCCGGTCGAATTGGCGCGTGCCATCATTGTGCGCACCGCGCGTCCGGTGTCGGCCATCGAGCAGGTCGCCGTACGCAGTGCACTGGGCCGCGTACTCGGGCGCGATGTCATTTCGCCGCTCGACGTCCCCGCTTTCGACAATGCCGCCATGGATGGTTATGCCTTCGCCGGCAGCGCGCTGGCCGCTGGCGGCGAGGTGCGCCTGCGCGTGGCAGGCCGCTCTTTCGCCGGCCATCCGTTCGATGGCGTGGCGGCACCGGGGGAATGCGTGCGCATCATGACCGGTGCGCTGTTGCCCGCCGGATGCGACACCGTCATTCCTCAGGAACAGGTACGTCGCGAAGGCGACACCGAAGTTATCTCCTTTGCAGCCAATGCCGTCACCGCTGGTCGCCATGTGCGCCATGTCGGTGAAGATCTGAGCACAGGCCATGCGGCGTTGCATGCCGGCAAACGTCTGCGCCCGGCGGCCCTCGGGCTGCTCGCGTCGCTGGGGATTGCCGAAGTGCCCGTACGCCGTCGCATTCGCGTGGCGTTCTTCTCGACGGGCGACGAACTCCGCTCTGTCGGCGAACCGCTCGCACCGGGCAATCTGTACGACAGCAACCGCTACACGCTCTTTGGCATGCTGCAACGGCTGGGTGTCGAAGTGCTCGATCTGGGTGTGGTACGGGACGATCCGCAGGCGATTGAAGACACGCTGCGCACCGCTTGCCGCGAGGCCGATGCCGTCATTACGTCAGGCGGGGTCTCCGTCGGCGAAGCCGATTTCACGCGCGAGATGATGACGCGCCTTGGCAACGTGGTGTTCTGGAAGATGGCGATGCGCCCGGGCCGCCCGTTCGCTTTCGGCGAACTCGAGAGCGACGGTCAACGCGCGCTGCTCTTCGGGCTGCCGGGTAATCCGGCAGCCGTGATGGCGTCGTTCTATCACCTGGTTCGCGATGGTCTGTTCGCACTGATGGGGGCCGAGCCGCAAGCCACACCGAGCTTGCCCGTACCAACGACAACGGCCATTGCCAAACGTCCCGGCCGCACCGACTTCCTGCGCGGTATTCTCGCCGCCGACGCACAGGGCCGCTGGCAGGTCACGGTCGCCGATGCGCAAAGCGCCGGCATTCTGCGCACGATGAGCGAAGCCAACTGCTTCGTCGCGCTGGGCGCCGCACGCGGCGACGTGGCGGCAGGCGAACTGGTCGACGTCATTGTGTTCGACGGACTGGTTTAGCGCGAACACCGCTCCCGATACCCAAAAACCGAAGCAACGAAATAGCACTATATCGCCGGCGTTGGCGCTTCGACGATGACGGCAACAAACCAAAAGCACACACGTCAATGACAACGAAAAAACAGATCACCTACATCAGTCCCGGCCAGACGGCCAAAGCGCTGGTGCTGGTCTATCTCACTTTCAGTATTCCGCTGGTGCTGCTCGCCTTCCTGGCGGCATTCATCCGCTATGGCGACCTGCCGGGCCTCGCGTTCATTTCGGCGCTGATCCTCAACGCCATCGTCGGCTTCGTGCTGCTCTGGATCGCCTGTCACGCCTACAACTGGGTGGCTGAACGATTTGGCGGCATCGAAGTCGCGCTGAGCGACGTCCCCGAAGAAGAATACTGATTCTCGCACCTGCGGTGGCTGACATTCGGCGTATTTTGCCGGAGACAGCCCCGCCTCTCATTCTTTTGCTCCCATGTCCCTGACCCTGCGTGCAGCCACCGCCGATGATGTCGGCGCGATCTACCACCTGATGCGCGAACTGGCTGTCTACGAGAAGTTGCTCGATATTTTCGAAGCCACGCCTGATAGCGTGCACGAAGCGTTGTTTGGGAACGCTCCGGCGGCTGAGTGCCTTATGGCGGAATGGGACGGCAATGCGGTCGGCTACGCACTGTACTTCCACAACTTCTCGACGTTTCTCGGCCGGCGCGGTCTGTACCTCGAAGACGTCTACGTACAGCCATCCGTACGCGGCAAAGGTGTAGGACAGGCGTTGCTACGCCAACTCGCCCGCATTGCCGTAGAACGGCAATGCGGACGCTTCGAATGGACGGTACTCGACTGGAATCAGCCAGCTATCGACTTCTACGCGTCGCAAGGCGCGACGGTGTTGCCCGATTGGCGCGTGGTGCGCATGACGGGCGAGGCGCTCGACCGTTTCGCCAAGGGCGGCGAATAAGCATCTCGGCCGCCGCCGGCGTGAGCGCTCTGCCGCTCACGCCTCTTCTTCGTCATTCTCCAACTCCGCACCCAGCAGTTCGACGGCCTGCTCACCGGGCAGCGCCTCCACGGCCTTGAGCTGACGCGCCATCGCGCGCGTGCGCACCTCCGCCTTGTCGATGGAGCGAGTCACCGTCTCCAGTTGCGCTTTGGTCTTGGCAAGTACGTCGCCGAACTTGGTAAATTCGGTCTTCACCGCGCCAAGCACCTGCCAGACTTCGCTGGAACGACGTTCGATGGCAAGCGTGCGGAAGCCCATCTGCAGACTGTTGAGCAGAGCGGTCAATGTTGTCGGGCCCGCCACGGTCACACGATACTCGCGTTGCAGCAGATCCGAGAGCCCCGGACGCCGCAGCACTTCGGCGTAGAGCCCTTCCGTCGGCAGGAACAGCAGCGCAAAGTCGGTCGTGTGCGGTGGGGCGAGATACTTGTCGGCGATGGTCTTCGCTTCCAGACGGATGCGGGTCTCCAACGCCTTCGATGCCTCTTCCACAGCCACCGGGTCCGCGCGCTCCTGCGCGTCGAGCAGACGCTCGTAGTCCTCACGCGGAAACTTCGCGTCGATGGGCAACCAGACCGGTGTGTTGCTGTCGCTGCTCTGTCCCGGCAGCGCAATCGCGAATTCCACCCGCTCGGCACTGCCCGGCTTGGTCGCCACGTTCTTGGCGAACTGATCGGGTGTCAGCAATTGTTCGAGCAATGCCTGCAACTGCACTTCCCCCCAGATGCCTCGCGTCTTCACGTTGGTCAGCACGCGCTTCAGATCGCCCACACCGGCGGCGAGCGTCTGCATCTCGCCCAAACCGCGATGCACTTGCTCCAGACGATCCGAAACCAGCTTGAACGACTCGCCGAGCCGCTGTTCCAGCGTGGCATGCAGCTTCTCGTCGACGGTGCGGCGCATCTCTTCGAGCTTGGTCGCGTTGTTGACCTCGATGTCCTTGAGCTTCTGCTCGAGCGTAGCGCGCACTTCCGCCAGCCGACGCTCGTTGCCTTCCGCGAGTTGCGTGAGTTGCTGATGCTGGGCGTCGCCGAAGCGACGTAGCGCCGACGTCTGCTCCTCTCGCATCTGCTGTCCATTGAGCACCAGACTCTGGCGCACCGCCTCAAGCTGTGCCGCGTTGGACTCGGTCAGCTTCGCCAGTTGCTGCGCAAAGCCATCGATCTGATTGTTCTGTACCGTGGCCACGCTGGTCATTTGCGCCGCCAGCGTCTGCTGGAATTGCGCCATTTGCGCGCTCTGTTCGCCGCGTCCGGCGCGCGCGATTTCCGCGAACTCCTGACGCAGCCCGCGCTCACTACGATCGGCCGCTTGCAACAAGTCGTCCCGCACCTGAGTGAGCGAGCCAACGAGTGTCTCGCGCAGCGACGTATCGCCATTGCGCTGCCAAACCTTCACCGCAATCGCAATCATCACCAACAGATTCAGCGCTGCAAGCGCTACCAACACCATCTCCACCATCGCGTTGCGACCTCCCGTTGACGCCTGCCGATCCTGCTTCCAGAACTTACCGTATGCCGTAGTTGGCCATGACGATCGTAACGATCATGACGACTGCTGTGGCGGCGCGTTATGACTTGCGTGCCGCGGGATTCAGCAGACACGGCGGTTTGCCCGCCGCCGCGCCGAATCCCAGCGCCGCAATCAGATTGTCGGCCGCCAGACTCGCCATACCACGACGCGTTGCCGCCGATGCACTTGCGATATGCGGCGTCAGCACGATATTCGACACCTTCAGCAAGTCGGGATGCACCTTCGGCTCCCCCTCGAAGACATCGAGCCCCGCCGCCGCAATCTGCCGGTTCGTAAGGGCTGCGGCGAGTGCGGCATCGTCGACAATGCCGCCCCGCGCCAGATTGACCAGCGTGGCTGTCGGTTTCATGGTGGCCAGCTCCGCCGCGCCGATCGTGTGATGTGTCGCGGCCGAATACGGCAACACCAGGATGACGTGATCCGCCGTGCGCAGCAGTGTGTCCTTGTCCACGTAGCTTGCCTTGCAGGCCGCTTCCGTCGCGGCATCGAGACGCGAGCGATTGTGATACACCACGCGCATGTTGAACCCCATCGCACGGCGCGCAATGGCTTGTCCGATGCGTCCCATGCCGATGATGCCCAGCGTGCTGCCATGCACGTCCGCGCCCAGGAACATGTCGTAGGCCCACTTATCCCAATGTCCTTCGCGCAGCCAGCGCTCCGACTCGGTCACACGACGCGCCGTTGCCATCAACAAGGCCCAGCCAAAGTCGGCTGTCGTCTCGTTGAGAACGTCGGGGGTGTTCGTCGCCATGACGCCGGCGGCGGTCATGGCGTCGATATCGAAGTTGTTGTAGCCCACCGCCATATTGGCCACCACACGCAGATGCGGCGCACCGGCGAGCACCGACGCATCGATGCGCTCACTCGCCGTGGTGATGGCGCCAGCCTTGTCGGCCAGACGCGCGCGCAGTTCGTCAGGCGAATACACCGTGTCGGTGTCGTTGCGCTCGACATCGAAATACTGCGCCAGACGCTCGATGACATCAGGAAAAATAGCTCGGGCTACCAGGATCTTCGGTTTCACCAGTTGTCTCGCAGAGGTTGACCGCGTGGCAATGTCGCGGCTCAGAAGAATATCAGGGTCGTCACGACGAACAGCGGCAGCAGAATCGCGCCCGACCACAGCATATAACCAAAGAAGCTCGGCATGCGAACGCCGCGTTGCTCAGCGATGGCCTTCACCATGAAGTTCGGTGCATTGCCGATGTAGGTGTTGGCACCCATGAACACCGCCCCCGCCGAAATCGCCGCCAGCGTGGCCGCTCCGGAAGTCATCAGCGTTGCCGCGTCGCCGCCTGCTGTATTGAAGAACACCAGATACGTCGGCGCATTATCAAGGAATGACGAGAGCAAACCCGTCGCCCAGAAATACATGACGTTGTCCGGCGCACCGTCCGGCCCAGTCACCAGACGGATCACCCAGCCGAGTGCGCCGGCTTCGCCCGCACGCAAGATGGCCACCACCGGAATGATCGTCAGGAAGATGCCAGCGAACAGCTTGGCGACTTCCTTCATCGGCTCCCAGTTGAAGTCGTTGCCTTTACGCGCCGTGCGCGGTGTTATCGCCAGCGACATCAACGTCACTACGATCAATCCCACGTCACGCGCGATGTTTTGCAGTGCGACAGGCGTCCCGAAGACGTCGAACTCGACGCCCGGCTTCCAGATCCCGCTCATCAGCACCAGCCCCACGGCGGCGGCGAGCAGTACGAAATTGCGCTTGCCCTCGAGTCGCAGCGGCTCGACATGCGATGCCGGGTCCTGTGCTTCGACCTGACGCTCGTCCTTCTGGCGGAAGTAATAGCTGTCGATCAAGAAGAACAGCCCCAGCAGCACAGCGCAGATGAACAGCGTCTCGGGCCAGAGGTAAGCGGCCGTCCAGAAGAAATCCACCCCTTGCAGGAAGCCGAGGAAGAGCGGCGGATCGCCCAGCGGTGTGAGCGAGCCCCCGGCATTCGCTACGAGGAAAATGAAGAACACCACAACGTGCACGTTGTGCTTGCGATTGTCGTTCGCGCGGATGAGCGGACGAATCAGCAGCATGGCCGCGCCCGTCGTCCCCATGATGCTCGCCAGCACCGTACCCAGCGTCAGCAGCCCGGTGTTGAGCCACGCCCCGCCTCGCAGTTTGCCGTGAACACAAATGCCGCCGGCCGTCGTGAACAGCGCCGTGAGCAGTACGACGAATGGGATGAATTCCGCGACCACGGCATGCACCGCGCCGTGCCACGCGGCACCGGCGCCGAACACGAGCGCGAAGGGCAGCAGAAACGCTGCGCCCCAGAACGCCGCAATCTTGCCGAAGTGGTGATGCCAGAACGCGGGCACGAGCAACGGCCCGAGCGCGATCGAGAGCAACAGCCCTGCAAACGGCACGCCCCACCAGGCGACGAGTTGTGCGCCGTCCGGTCCCGCAGCAAACGCCGCAGGACTCGCCAATGCCAGCCCCGCCGCAATCAGGGCGCCCCAAATCCGCTTAAGCATTGTTTATGGTTCCTGTTGATTGATGGTCAACTCCTTACGAGTCGACGTTAGCGGCCGAGTGCCCCAAGCAACACCAGCTTGGGAGATTTCCCATACAAAATCTACGTACCACCCGGCAAACCGAAGACCCAAGTCCTCAGTTGATTCTCGAAGGACGGCGCGCCGCCGCGAGTCGAAGCCTGCGCGGCGGGTGGCGACTGTCGGTATCGGACTGGCGTCGCCAGACGTGGCGGGTGCGTGTCCCGCGTCAGGCGCCGTCGACGATGATGAGATGAACGCGGTAGGGACCATGAGCGCCCAACACCAATGTTTGTTCGATATCGGCGGTACGCGAAGGTCCGGCAATGAAATTGGTCGCACGCGAGAGTTGACCTTGCTCGCTGCGCATGAGGGCGAAACCGTCTTCATGGCCGGCGACAATGCGCGGGGCAGGCACGATGGCGATGTGAGTCTCGGGCAGCAGCGTGGCCGAAGCAAACGTTTCCGGCCCGGACATCATCATCAGCGCCCCGGTCTCTGCAATGGCACAAAAGCACCCCGTGATGCCCACCAGATCGTCGCCATGCGGCTTGCGGAATGTCACTTGGCAGCCTGCCCCCGTCCAATCGAGTTCACGCAACGTCGGCCACGCGACGGCCTGCATGGTGAGACCGTTGGCCTGCAGATAGGTCGCGGCGGCAGCGGGGACATCGCTCATGCCCGGCACGCGCGTGATCGTGGTCGACAGCGCTTCCGCCTTGCCAATGAACGTGGCAATGAGATTGGCGGACAGTGCCGGACGCGGCCCTTGCGGATGCCGCGCCAGATATTCCTCGGCCGCAGCCTGCTCGTTTGCGCGCGCCACATCGGGACGATGCTGTGCGTGACGAATGCGGGCAAAGATGCGATTGCGGGCGTCGGAGGTATCCATGGGCTGTCCTTGTGAAGCCGACGCGCGGTCTGCCGCCGGCATCGTCACTTATCGTCTCTCGAAGCCGCCGGTGCAAGTCCGGCGGGCGATGCGCAATTATAGCGGCTGCCCCAGCCCGCACGACGGACGTTCGCACATTATCGGAATGGTCTGTCCCGTCGTTCGGACAACACGGCCGCTAGTACGAATCAACGCGTTACGCAGCGTCAGGCATGGGCCGCCGGTTCCGGCGCGATCTCGAAAACCTGACGCAGATAGGCCAGATACGCATCGTCGTCGCACATGTTCTTGCCCGGCGAATCCGACAGCTTTGCCACCGGCTGGCCGTTGCAGCGCACCATCTTGATGACGATCTGCAGCGGTTGATAGCCAAGGTCGTTCGTGAGGTTCGTTCCCACACCGAACGCCAGTTTGCAGCGATCGCGAAACCGCTCGAAAAGCTGAAGGACCTTCGGAATATCGAGACCGTCCGAGAAGATCATCGTCTTGGTACGCGCATCGACACGGTTCTGCGCATAGTGCTCCAGCAGTCGTTCGCCCCACGCAAACGGATCGCCCGAATCGTGGCGCGCCCCGTCGAAGAGCTTGCAGAAATACATGTCGAAGTCGCGCAGGAAGGCAGACATGCCGTACACATCCGAGAGTGCAATACCCAGATCGCCACGGTACTCCTTCGCCCAGGTCTCGAAGCCGAAGATCTGCGAATCGCGCAGACGGGGGCCGAGCGCCTGACACGCCTGAAGATACTCATGCGCCATCGTGCCGAGCGGCGTAAGGCCGAGCTTCGACGCGTAATACACGTTGCTCGTGCCTGCGAACTGTTCACCCAGTTCGTCGCGCAACGTGAGAATCACCTCCTCGTGCCACTCCTTCGAGAAGCGGCGGCGCGTACCGTAATCGGCGATCTTGCACTCGCGATAATCCACGCGCTCGGCAAGCATGCAGATCTTGTCGCGCAACCGTAGACGGCCTTCCTGATACGCCGGCGTGCGCTGCGTATTGCGGAAATACACTTCGTTGACGATCGCGAGTACCGGGATCTCAAACAGGATCGTGTGTAGCCAAGGGCCGCGAATCGTGATGTCGATCTCACCGTTGCCCTTCGTCGACGGCTGCACCGTGATGTACTTCTCGTTCAGATGGAACAGGTCGAGAAAGTCGACGAAATCGCTCTTGATGAAGCGCATCGCACCGAGATAACCCAATTCCGACTCGGTAAAGCGCAATCCGCACAGCAACCGGATCTCGTCTCGAATTTCTTCGACATAGGGTGTCAGGTCGACACCTTCGGTACGGCACTTGAAGCGGTACTCCACCTGCGCAGCAGGAAAATGATGCAGCACCACCTGCATCATCGTGAACTTGTAGAGATCGGTATCGAGCAGCGAGGTGATGATCATGACGACAGGCTCGGGAAGGAGCACTCACGAGAAAGCAGCGAACACGACCGATCGGCCAATGGTCCATTCGGCAGCGCACGGGAACAGCAAACATCGTACCGCAAAGCGGTGTCACCCATGGTATCCCCGCGGATTGCGCAATGGCGGGACGCCTTGCTCCGGCCGCATTTCGGCTCTCGCCCCTGCTGCGGCGGGCTGCGTTACAATACGCGTTTTAACGGCCGTTCGAAGCCGTTTCGCGCCCTACTCTGGAGTTGGCATGACGCACGTTGTCACCGAAAGCTGCATCAAATGTAAATTCACCGACTGTGTGGACGTTTGCCCCGTGGACTGCTTCCGCGAAGGCCCGAACTTCCTGGCAATCGACCCGGACGAGTGCATCGATTGCGCCGTCTGCGTGGCCGAGTGCCCGGTGAACGCCATTTATGCCGAAGAGGACGTGCCGGGCGATCAGCAAGCCTTCATCGCACTCAACGCAGAACTCTCGCCGAACTGGCCGAGCATCACGAAGACCAAGCCATCGCTGCCCGACGCGGATCAGTGGAAAGACGTCACCGAGAAGCTGCATCTGCTTGAGCGCTGAACCACGAGCGTTAGTGGCGAAGTTCGCCTCCTTGATGCAGAAAAAATGCGCGCCTGGTGTTGACAGCGTGCAAAAATCGCCTCTATAATCGCTTTCTCTTTTGATCCCCGATAGCTCAGTTGGTAGAGCGCCGGACTGTTAATCCGTAGGTCCCTGGTTCGAGCCCAGGTCGGGGAGCCAAGAATACCGAAGCGATGGCCTCGCACACGCGGGGCTTTTGTTTTAGTCGATACGTCACGACAGCGATGTATGACACACGAGTTTGATCCTCGATAGCTCAGTTGGTAGAGCGCCGGACTGTTAATCCGTAGGTCCCTGGTTCGAGCCCAGGTCG
>NZ_KB944457.1:135535-213562 GCF_000389825.1 Pandoraea sp. SD6-2
CGATAGCTCAGTTGGTAGAGCGCCGGACTGTTAATCCGTAGGTCCCTGGTTCGAGCCCAGGTCGAGGAGCCAAAATGCGAAAAGCCTTGCCGATCGGCAAGGCTTTTTTGTTTTCCGCGGCGGCGATATGCGATGAGACACCATCGCCCGCATTGCGTATCCCCGGCCGGGTCCGTCGGGGGCGTCATGCCAATGAAAACGGGGCGCCGTCTCCGGCACCCCGCTCCCTTACCTCCCCAACAGCGCGTACGCGCTGCCTTATCTGCTCACGCAGCGGCTCACTTACTCGCTCGCAGGCGCACTCATCGCGACCGGCGGTTTCGTCGACGCTTGCAACTCATTGTTGTTCACGCTTTCGATCCAGCGGCGACGCATCGGGGCAAGCAGGAACTTCGCCGCCACCGCCGCCGCGATACTGATCACCGCAGCGGCGATGAACACACGATCCCAGTGACCGCCGATGGCAAGCACGGATGCCAGCGGCACCAGCAACGCAGCCGTCCCCTTGGCCGTATACAACGTGCCCGCGTTGGACGCCGCATTCTTGCTACCGAACGTGTCCGCACACAGCGCCGGGAAAATCGAGAAGATTTCGCCCCAGCACAGGAAGGTCATCGCGGCGAAAAACACGAACATGTACGGGTTCTGACCGAAATGCATCAGACCGAGCATGGCCACCCCTTCCCCGAGGAAGATGATGAACATCGCGTTCTCACGACCGATCTTGTCCGAGACGAAACCGCACAGCGGACGCGTAAAGCCGTTGCACAGGTTGTCGATCGACAGCGTCATGGTCAGCAGCGGCAGCGTGGCGCCGAACAGTGTCATCGGCATCGAAGCAATACCGTAGTCCTTCGCGATCGGCCCGATCTGCGCCGTCGCCATCAGACCGCCAGCAGCCACCGCAACGAAGCAGACGTAGATCACCCAGAACACCGGCGTGCGAATCATCTGGCCCGAGGTGTAGTCCACGTTCGTCGCCAGATTGCGGCGCGATACGGTGACCCCCTTCGGCGCACGCGGCTTGACCAACAGCAGCGCGAGAATGAAGATCGCCACGCCCTGCACGATACCGAAGTTGAAGAACGCCGCCTCGTAGCCCGATTCGCGGATCATGTTGGCGATCGGAATGACCGTGATCGCAGCACCGGCACCGAAACCGGCAGCCGTCAGACCGGCGGCCAGACCGCGCTTGTCCGGGAACCACTTGAGCGCATTCCCCACACAGGTGCCATACACACAACCGGCGCCGATACCGGCAATCACCGCCGCCGTGTACAACACCGTCAGCGTTTCGGCGTAGGAGTACATGATCCACGACAGCGCCACACAGATAGCGCCACCCGCCACCACAGGCCGCGGCCCGAAACGATCGACCAGCCAGCCTTCGATCGGCACCAGCCAGGTTTCCACCACGATGAAGATCGAGAACGCCACCTGGATGGCCGCGATGCCCCAATGGTTCTTGGCCTCCATCGGCTCGACGAACAGCGTCCACGAATACTGCAGATTGGCCACCAGGCCCATACAAATGATGCCGATCACCAGTTGTGACCAGCGCCCTCCCAGAAAAGAGGTCTTCTCCTCCGGTTGCGCAGCTGCTTGCATGACTTGCCTCCTATACCTGTCAGACGATTGGCGGCGGCCCGCGCCTCGTTGTGCGGTGCCCGCCGTCATCGCGTGCCGTGGCGCGTCCCGGCATGGGGAATCGCGGATACGGCACGCCTCCTGGCGTTACATGCGGCTCATGCTTGGCCGCTTGATCGCGGAACGCTGCCTGGCGGCGCGCTCGCAGGGCTTGAGCCCCGGCTGACTGACTTGCGGAAGCGCCAAAGGACACTTCCGGCCCCCGCTTCGGCGCGGCGACGCTGGCTTTTCAGGCCCGCGCCGGCAAGTTGCCGGCTGCCGAAGGGTGACGGGATGACGAATTCGAGTGCGGACCGGTCTGCGCTATCAGGGTCACGGTGGATTCCCGTGAACCCGCCGCAGGTCAGGTCCCGTCACTCAGGCGGGCGCGCCTCGCGGACGCGTGATCGCCAGATCGCCTGCCCGCAACGGGCGACAGGCAGAGGAGGAACACCGCAGCGCCCGACCCACAGCGTCGGATGCCAGCGGCGGATGCAACTGGGCAGACGATGCGAAGGAACCGTCGCATGAGGCCTGCCCGAAAGGAAATGTGTGCTTGCCCAACTGATGTCTCCGATGAATGCCGCGTCCGCTCGGCGCCTGCCCGGTTTGATTCACAGGTCTCGATGAGTGCCGATTCGACGCTTTGAATCTGATATACAAGATTCAATATATCGAATTAAGTATTTTTTATGGTTCCAAAATTAGTCGATGGTCGGGGCACTGTCAACCCGAGAGCGCTCGCATGGGAAGGGACACGAGCGCTTGGCGGCGCGTACGAGGCCGAACGAGGTAAGCGCTCGATAACCGGCAAACGTAGGGAATTCGCGGTGTTTAAGGGTATTGCACGCCACAACGCAGACGAGCCCGCGCCTGTACGGCAGGTAGCCGCACGGCGCAGGGTCAGGGAAAACGATGACGTTTTGACGGCTTCGATTTGCCCGCTTGCGAAGGCACCGTCAGACAGCAGAAATCGGGGTCAGACTGACTCGACGTCGCCCGAGTTGTTGCGGATGAAGGCCAGGTGTTCGCGCAGCGAACGCTGTGCGCTGTTGGCATCGTGCGACGCCACGGCATTGAAGATGCGGCGATGCTGACCGATCAACTCGGCCAGATCGGCACCGTGACCAACGATGGCGCGGTAATTGTCGACGACCGATCCGCGCAGCAATTCGAAGATCGCATGCATCAGGTGCACCAGCACCAGGTTGTGCGTGGCCTCGGCCAGCGCCAGGTGAAAGTGTGCGTCGAGTTCGGGCACGCGGGTAAGCAGCGACTGCCCTCTGGCGTCGCCCTCGCCGTCCAGCCCATCGCGACTTGCGGCATACGCCGCCTCAAGCGCGTCGAGCGCCTTCGCGAGCCGGGCGATGTCTTCGGGCGTCGCACGCTCGGCCGCCAATTCCACGGCTTTGGCCTCGAGCACCTCACGCATCTCGAGAACGTCGTCGACGGTCTTGCTGTGCCGCGACATCAATTGCGACAGCGGTTCGGCGAGCAGCGGCTGGCTGGCGTTGGCGACCAGATAGCCGCCACCGGCGCGCCCCACGATCAGACCGCGAGACTCCAGTCGCAGCAGCGCCTCACGAAGCGACGGACGCGATACGCCCATCTGCTGCGCAAGATCGCGCTCGGACGGCAGCGCCGAGCCCGGCGCGAGCCGGCCTTCGACGACCATCGTCTCCAGTTGTTCGTACACCATGTCGGACAGGCGCAGACGCGGTGGCGGCGTGACCGGTACAAAACTCGCAACGGCCCCCGAAGATTCGCTGGCAGGTAGGGATGACATAGGCAGAGACGACTCGTTGGACGGCATGTCGGCTTGGGTTCTCGACAGAAAAATCACAGACGCCACGATACAGGATGACGCTTCGCTCAGGGCAGCCGCTCGGTCCATCGCCCGGTATCGCAAGTGGACTCCCTTCAAACCAAGGGTTAACCCGCTAGTCGAAATCAGATCATTCCCTTTACGATAACGTCATTCGATAACTGGTCGACCAGTCTACCAGTAGACCAAAAGACCGGATAGGCACATTACACGTCAACGATCGTTCGAGAGCAAGCCTGATGCCATCGCATGCGTCGCCCCCTTCCCCGTCGCTGAGTTCGCAGTGGCCGGTTTCACCGTCGACGCCGACTTCGGCGGCGTCCTCGCCACTGCCAGCCCCGCTTGCAGACGAGCCCGTTTTCGAGACACTCGACGACGCCACCCGCGCGGCCCGGCTCGCAGCGTTGCGTGCCGCCGTCCCCGACGTGCAGTGGCTCACCGACCGTGAGCAGATCACACCGTACGAATGCGACGGCCTGGCTGCCTACCGCAAACTGCCGCTTGCCGTCGTGCTGCCTGCCGACGAGGATCAGGTCTGCCGCATTCTGCGGGCGTGCCATGTACACAACGTCCCCGTAGTACCGCGCGGCGCGGGCACCGGCCTGTCTGGCGGCGCCATGCCGATCACCGACGGCATTGTGCTCTCGCTCGCCAGATTCAAGCGCATTCTCGATGTCGACGCTTACGCCCGTACGGCCACCGTGCAGCCCGGCGTACGCAACCTCGCCGTCTCCGAAGCCGCCGCGCCTTACGGCCTCTACTACGCGCCGGACCCATCGTCGCAAATCGCCTGCACCATCGGCGGCAATGTGTCGGAGAATTCCGGTGGCGTGCATTGCCTGAAGTACGGCCTGACCGTGCACAACGTGCTTCGCGTGCGTGCGGTGACGATGGACGGCGAGATCGTGGAATTCGGCTCGCACGCACTCGACGTGCCGGGTCTCGATCTGTTGTCCGTGTTCATCGGTAGCGAAGGGATGTTCTGTGTCGTCACGGAAATCACGGTGAAGCTCGTGCCGAAGCCGCAAGTGCAGCAGGTCATCATGGCGAGCTTCGACGACGTGGAAGCGGGTGGCAACGCCGTCGCGGCGATCATCGCGGCGGGCATCATCCCGGCAGGTCTGGAGATGATGGACAAACCGGCCACGCAAGCCGTGGAAGAGTTCGTCCACGCGGGCTACGACCTCGACGCGGCGGCGATCCTGCTGTGCGAATCCGACGGCACGCCGGAAGAAGTCGCGGAGGAAATCGCACGCGTCTCGGCGGTGCTGCGCGCATCGGGTGCCACGCGCATTCAGGCGTCAGCCTCCGAAGCCGAACGCCTGCGCTTCTGGTCGGGGCGCAAGAACGCCTTCCCCGCTGCCGGACGCATCTCGCCGGACTACTACTGCATGGACGGCACCATCCCGCGCCGGACCATCGGCACACTGCTCAAGCGTATCGAAGCGATGGAAGTGCAATACGGCCTGCGCTGTATCAACGTTTTTCACGCGGGCGACGGCAACATGCACCCGCTGATTCTGTTCAACGGCAACGATCTCGACGAGTGGCATCGTGCCGAAGCATTCGGCTGCGACATTCTCGAAGCCTGCGTGGAGTTGGGTGGCACGGTTACCGGCGAGCATGGCGTCGGCATCGAGAAGATCAACGCGATGTGCGTGCAATTCTCTCCGGAAGAACGCGACGCGTTTTTCGCGGTAAAGCGCGCGTTCGATCCGGCCGGTCTGCTCAATGCGGACAAGGCCATCCCCACGCGCGCCCGCTGCGCCGAGTACGGCAAGCTGCACGTGCGCGGCGGCGTGCTGCCCCACCCCGATTTGCCGAGGTTCTGATGTCGCAAGTCCCGCAAGTCCTCCACGCACCGTTGCACGACGCCGCCCCGCAGGCGGCAGCGCAGGCGCTCGCCACGATTCGCGAGCGCGTGCTCGCCGCCACCGCGAGCGGTACGCCGCTCGACATTCAGGGCGGCAATACCAAGCGCTGGTACGGCCAGACACCCGACGGCGACCCGCTCGACATGCGCACGTATCGCGGCATCATCTCGTACGATCCGGCCGAACTCGTCATCACCGCCCGTGCGGGCACGCCGCTCGCGGAGATCGAAGCGGCACTGGCCGAACGCGGTCAGATCCTGCCCTTCGAGCCGCCGCACTTCGGTCCCGGCGCGACGCTCGGCGGCTGCATTGCTGCGGGCCTTGCCGGCCCGCGCCGGCCGCATGTCGGCGCGCCGCGCGATTTCGTCCTGGGTGCCGTCGTCATGAACGGACAGGGCCAGGTGCTGCATTTTGGCGGACAGGTGATGAAGAACGTCGCGGGTTACGACGTCTCGCGCGTGCTCGCCGGCTCGCTCGGCACGCTTGGCGTGCTGCTCGAACTCTCGATCAAGGTGCTGCCCTGCCCGGTAGCCGAAACCACGCTGCGTTTTGAACTACCGCAGGCGCAGGCCATCGATCGGCTCAATCGCTGGGGCGGACAACCGCTGCCCCTCATGGGATCGGTCTGGCACGACGGGGTATTGAGCGTGCGACTTGGCGGGGCCGCTGCGGCCATCGATGCCGCACGCACCGCCATGGGCGGCGAGCACGTCGACACCATCGAAGCACACACCTTCTGGCAGGCTCTGCGCGAACAGACGCATCCGTTTTTCGCCTCCGCGCCTGTGACGGGAGACGGCCAGCCGTTGTGGCGTCTTTCGGTGCCGCCGACCACGCCACCGCTCGTGCACGGCGACGAACATCTGATCGAATGGGCGGGCGCACAACGCTGGTGGATCACCCCGCGCAGCGCCGCCGAAGTCCGCGCAATTGCCGCAGCGGTGGGCGGACATGCTACGCTGTTTCGCCACGGCGATAAGTCGGCCGGGGTCTTTACCCCGCAACCGGCCGCGCTGCATGCTATCGGCAAACGTCTGCAGCAAGCATTCGATCCGAGCCGCATCTTCAACCGCCATCGGCTGTACCGCTAATAGAGACGATGCAAACGAACCTCGCAGAATTCCTCCGTCAGACGCCGGACGGCGACGAAGCCGAAGCCATTCTCCGCAAATGCGTGCATTGCGGATTCTGTACCGCGACCTGCCCCACCTATCAGTTGCTGGGCGATGAACTCGACGGCCCGCGCGGGCGCATCTATCTCATCAAGCAGATGGTCGAAGGCCAGAACGTGACGCGCGAGACGCAGCGTCACCTGGATCGTTGCCTGACCTGCCGCAGTTGCGAATCGACATGCCCGTCGGGTGTGCAATACGGCCGCCTTGTCGATATCGGCCGCCGTCATGTCGACGCCAAGGTCGGCCGCCCGGCCGGTGAACGCGCACTGCGCTGGACACTCGCCCGCGTGCTCCCCAACCGCACCCTGTTCTCGCCCGCGTTGCGTCTGGGCCAGCAATTCCGCGGGCTGCTGCCGCGTTCGCTGCGCGAGAAGGTGCCGCATCATCAACGCTCCGGCAGTTGGCCCCAGGCCAAGCACGCACGCCGCATGCTGATGCTTGAAGGCTGCGTGCAACCGGCCATGCTGCCGAACGTCAACAAGGCCACGGCCCGCGTACTCGATGCCCTTGGCATCGAAATGATCCGCCCGGCGGCAGCCGGTTGCTGCGGCGCCATCCGTCTGCATCTGAACTATCACGACGACGGTCTCGACGACGCTCGCCGCAACATCGACGCCTGGTGGCCTGAGATCGAAGCGGGCGCGCAAGCGATCGTGATCAATGCGTCAGGCTGTGGTGCAACGGTCAAGGAATACGGCCATCTGCTGCGCCACGATCCGCAATACGCGGGCAAGGCACAGCGTGTCTCCGAACTGGCGCGCGACCTCTCGGAAGTGTTGCTCGACAACCTGGAAGCCCTGCAACGCGTCGTGCCGAGTCGAAAGACCGGCAAAGTGGCCTATCACCCGCCCTGCACGCTGCAACACGGCCAGCAACTCAAGGGGGTCGTGGAGAAAGTGCTCACAGGCGTGGGCGTGAACGTCATGCTGCCGCAGGACAGCCACATTTGCTGCGGCTCGGCCGGCACCTATTCGGTTACGCAACCGGCGCTGTCGCATCAGTTGCGCGACGCCAAGTGGAAGGCACTCGACGCCCTCGATCCCGAGCTGGTTGTCTCGGCCAACGTCGGTTGTATCTGCCATTTGCAGGCGACGGCCAAAGGCGAACACGCCCACGATCACGCGCCGGTGCAGCACTGGATCGAATTGCTCGACCGGATGATCGCCTCGGCCTGAGTTCCCGCGTTAGCACCACCGCGCCGCAACAACGATTGATTGTCCCGGCAGAAGGGACAATCAATCCCTGACCGGCGCGTTTATCTGCACGATCAGGCTTCCTAGAATTGAAGGTGAGTCAGTCATCCCGTGGATGGTTGAGCCGACCCTTACCTTGATCTCTTACCGGAGCCAATCATGATCGATACCAAAACCGCCCCATACGCCGCGCTGCTGCTGCGCGTATCGCTGGGCATCCTCTTCCTCGCCCACCTGTCGCTTAAGGTGTTCGTGTTCACCATCCCCGGCTTCGTTGGGTTCATGGGCTCGCTTGGTCTGCCGCCGTTGCTCGCCTATGTCACGATGGCGCTGGAACTCGTCGGCGGTCTGATGCTGATCACGGGCTTCTATGCACGTTGGGCCGCGTTGCCGCTGGCCGCCCTGATGCTCGGCACCATCGTGTCGGTCCACGGCCACAACGGTTGGGTCTTCGCCAACAAGGGCGGCGGCTGGGAATTCCCGGCCTTCTGGCTGGTGGCGCTGCTGGTCGTCGCCCTGCTCGGGGATGGCGCCTGCGCGATTCGCCGTACGCGCACCGCGTGATCGCCCGCGAGCGTTGCGTTACGTTTCATCACGTTCTTTAGCGTTCTTTTGTCGGAGTCATTGCCATGTCTGCCCTTCCCACCCTCTTCGTCTCCCACGGCTCACCGCTGCTCGCGGTCGATCCCGGCCGCACCGGCCCGTTGTTGACGGCGTTGGGGCGTGCGGTGCCGCGTCCGCGCGAGATTCTCGTGATTTCGCCGCATTGGTCGACGCCGACACCGCGCGTGGGCAATCTGGCGCAACAGCGCACCATTCATGATTTCGGCGGCTTCCCGCGCGAACTCTATGCGCTGGAATATCCGGCCCCCGGCGCGCCCGCACTGGCCGAACGTACGGTGCAGATTCTGCGCGATGCGGGTCTGCCTGCCGCAACCGATGACCAATGGGGTCTCGACCATGGCGCATGGGTGCCGCTGAGCTATCTGTATCCCGACGCGGACGTGCCCGTCACGCAACTGTCGCTGCAACGGCAGATGCGCCCGGAGTATCACTACCGGCTTGGCCAGCATCTCGCACCGCTCGCCCAGGACGGCGTGCTCATCGTCGCGTCGGGCAGCTTCACGCACAATCTACATGAAGTGTTCCGCGCGCCGTCTGAAGATCGCGCGGAAGCCCCCTATCTGGCCGAGTTCGTCGCGTGGTTCACCGAGCATCTCGCCAAGATGGATCTGGACGCCCTGTTCGACTACCGTGCCCGCGCGCCGCACGCCGAGCGCGCGCATCCGACAGACGAACACCTGCTACCGCTCTACATCGCGCTGGGCGCGGCCGACAACGCCGCGCGTCAGACGCACTTCGACACGGGCGCCACCTACGGCGCTCTGCGCATGGATGCCTTCGCGTTCGGCAGCGCCGCCCCGACGCTCGCCGAGGTGAATGCGCTGGCACAATAGCGGCATTGGCGCTGGTAGCGAGGCGAAGGCATGCTCCGTCGCCCGGCTGCCGGCCACCGGCGACCGTTTCACCTGTCGTCCCAACGCCAGACCTGACGGCGCATCGATACACGCATTTCTGAGGAGTCCCGCCCCGGCATGAATAAACTTCGCGAGATCGAGTGCTTCATCGCCGTGGTCGAGTCGGGCAGCTTCGTAAAAGCCGCAGCAACGCTGGGCATCTCGAAGACGGCTATCTCGCGTTACGTCGCCGATCTCGAGGCGCGTCTGGGCACGCGTTTGCTCCAGCGCACCACCCGGCGCCTGTCGCTTACCGAGCCGGGTCAGCGCTACGTCGAGCGCTGCCGTCAGATCCTCACGGAACTCGACGAGGCCGACGCCATGGCGGGCGAGCAGGACGGCATGCCGGCCGGCCCGCTGCGCATCAATGCCCCGCACACGTTCGGCGTGCTCCATCTCGCACCGCTGTGGCCGACGTTCCTCTCGCAGCACCCGCAGGTATCGCTCGATATTACGTTGAGCGATCGTCTCGTCGATATCGTCGAGGAAGGCTACGATCTTGCGATCCGCATCACGCGCCTACCCGATTCTTCGCTCGTGCACCGGCGGCTCGCCGGGACCCGGCTGGTGCTGTGCGCCTCGCCGGGCTACCTCGCGCAACACGGCACGCCGAAGCACCCAAGCGAACTCGCCCATCACGAGACGGTGGGCTATAGCTACTTTTCCCACCGCCGAGAATGGCGCTTCGATGGTCCCGATGGCCCCGTTTCCGTGCGCACGCATGCAAGGCTCATCGCCGATAACGGGGACACCTGTCTCGCTGCGGGCGTGTCCGGCGCCGGTATCCTCCTGCAACCGGCGTTTCTCGTTCAGGACGCTCTGCGCAATGGCCAACTCGTTGAATTCCTGCCCGACTACACGCAGGCCGAGACCGGTATCTACGTCGTCTATCCCTCGCGCAAATACCTGAGTGCCAAGGTTCGCGCCCTCATCGATTTCCTTGTCGAAGCCTTCGCCATGCCCGGCTGGCGGGCGATCGACCGCCGCTGACGAACCCGGACTTGCCCGCATCCACCGCGAAAGCCCCGTGATTCACCGGCAACTGACCGGCAAAACACCGGAACTTCACGGTTATTTCTTATCTCGGGCAAATGTCACTTATACTGGCGGGCCTGTTGTCCCATTTCATATATTTTGGAAAACCTTTTACTGATCGTCGCTGCGATCCTGCTGGTGTTTCTCAACGGCTTTTTCGTGGCGGCGGAATTCGGCCTCGTCAAACTGCGCCAGACGCGCGTTCAGATCATTGCCCGCCAACGCGGTTGGCGCGGCCGTATCCTGGCCAAGGTACATGGCAAACTCGATACCTACCTCTCTGCGTGCCAGCTCGGCATCACCCTCGCCTCGCTCGGTCTGGGCTGGATCGGTGAACCCGCCTTCGCCCGCATTCTCACGCCGCTGTTTGCCGCACTGGGCGTCAGCTCGGCAGAGCTGATTCACGCGCTTGCCTTCTTCATCGCGTTCTTCACGATTTCGTATCTGCACATCGTTGTGGGCGAACTCGCACCGAAGTCGATGGCGCTGCGCGTGCCGGAAGCGGTCTCCATCTGGACGGCGGCACCGCTCTACGCCTTCTATTGGCTGATGTACCCCGCGATCTGGGTACTCAACCACAGTGCCAATCGCTTGTTGCGCTGGACTGGCCTCGACCCCTCGCACGGTGCCGACGCCCATTACTCGGCCGACGAAATCAAGCTGATCATGCGCCGGGGAGCGTCGAGCGAAAAACTCTCGCGCGACGACTGGAACGTGGTGGCGTATGCCATCGACTTCAGCGATCTGACCGTCTCCGATCTGATGCATCCGATGAGCGAAGTGGCGGCTTTCCGCCGTAATGCCACCTTCGAGCAGAACATGGACACGGCCTATGGCCACCGTTACAGCCGTTACCCATTCTTCGATAACGACGGCGAAACCGTACTCGGTGTCGTCCACCTGAAGGATCTGTTCCTCGCGGAGCACCACGGCCAGTCCATCCAGGATCTCGGCAGCATGGCGCGACCGGTCGAGCGCGTGCGGCCCGACATGCCCGCGCGCGAGCTGTTCGGCCGTTTCCGCCGGGGCGCACCGCACTTTGCCATTGTGGGATGGCCGGATCAGAAGCCCATCGGCTTCCTCACGCTGGACAACCTGCTCTCCGCGCTGGTCGGCAAGATCCGCGACGAATTCCGTCAGACGGAAGACGACTGGACGCGCATGGAAGACGGCACGCTCATCGGACGCGGCAGCTTACCCATCCTGACGCTGGAACGCGCGCTGGGCATCGATATCCCGAGCGAGCGCGCGGAATCGGTGGGGGGCCTGATCATGGATACCCTGGCCTATCTGCCGCGCGAGGGCCAGAAGATCGACTTCAACGGTTTCTCCGTGGTCGTCAAGAAGATGCAGGGCCCTCGTATCGTGCTTGTGCGCATCTATCCCGACGGGGTCCGCGAAGCGCGTGGCGAGCCGCCATCCGATGCGGCGACGCAGCAACGCGACGAGTAATGGTTGAGCGAGCGCCAAGCAAAAAGGGCAGCCCCACGGGCCGCCCCCTTGCGGTTTCGCCCGTGTCATCGGTGAGATGGCGCGGGGCGAATACCAGACGATCTCAAACGTTCAGCCGCGTGCAAACGCCTTGCGATTGAGTTCGAGTTGTGTGATGAGCTTTTGCAGGCGCGACTCGGCAGTGCGAGACAGCGCGATAAAGCGGCAGCCGATGTGATGCTCGACGTCCTTTGCAAGGGGCACGCTGCGAATGGCACACACTTCCAGGTCGACCTGAACGGCGCCATAGTCGCGCAATTCGATCTCGACGTGCATGAGCATCGAGCCCTTCGGAATCTCGGTAGCCACGTCTGACTTCGTACGCAGACCCACGCCTCCGAGCGAAAGATCGAACACCGACAGACGCATCGGCGTATCGTCCGGAAATTTGATCGTGCACTGATACGGATCGAGGATCGGCGTATTCACACGGAAGTAATCGCGGCGCTGCAAGCGCACGAGCGTTTCCGGGTACGACGAATAAAATGCGGGATAGCCTTCGTACTCGCGCTCTTGCACATCGCCGATGGGGAAATGCACCTGAATGCCTTCGGGCACGCCAACGAACAGCGCGCGCCTGTTGGCGAGCAACGCCCGGTTCTCGGTCTCGATACCGCCCCAGTCGAAATAGAAGCCGCGGGCTTGCGGCTCGACCTTGAGCAAACGCGTGACGAGCTGACGCTGGCCGTTCGCGAAGTACACCGTCATGAAATCGCCACGTGTCGCCAGATGACGCAGCACGCCGCCAATCTCCAGCGGATTGCTGATGCGATACGAGTCATGCAGTTGAGACTCATCGTCCGTGGGCGCCGGTGTCACCTGCGGTTCTGTCGTTTCCATACCTGATCTTCTATTTGTCCCCGTGACAGCCACGCGAGTCCACGCAAGCCGTGCACATTAAAGCCTTTGCTACCCACGACACCCTGAGGCATCACAGCGCGAATGAGCGCCAGCCAGTGCTCACTCGCCGTTTCGTGTATCTGATCATGAACGTTAACGGTTGCGGGCCGTAAATATTGAGTGTTCCAGCGCAAGAACTTACTGCTCCCCGCGCCGTACGCCTCACTTGGGGCGCTCCGATGCCCCCTTGCTGCCTGTCCCGCGAGATCAGCGATGCACCGCTGCCATCAGCGCGCCGAAGCCCATGAACACGCCGCCGCTGATGCGGTTGAATGCCTTGAGCACGCGCGCTTCGCGCAAATACGGCGCAATGCGCAGTCCGCCGGTAGCGTAGACCATGTACCAACTCATCTCGATCACGGCGAACGTGCCGAGCAGAATCGAGAACTGCGGGAGCTTGGCGGCCGTCGGGTCGATGAACTGCGGCAAGAACGCTGCGGCGAACAGAATGGCCTTCGGGTTGCTTGCCGCCACCAGAAAGCCTGCTTTGAACAGCTTGCCGAAGCTCGAGCCGGCCACCAGCGCGGGTGTGCCGAGGTTGGCGGCCGCTTCCTTGGTGTCCACCGGCGAGCGCCAACTCTTGTAACCGAGATAAATCAGATAGGCTGCGCCGAGATAGCGCAGCGTGTCGAACAGCATCGGCCACGCCTTGAGCACCGCGCCCAGGCCTGCCGCCGAAATCGACATCATCGCGATGAGCGCCGTCATGCAACCCGCCATCGTTCCCAACGACGGACGCAACCCATGACGCGCGCCATGCGTCATGACGAGCAACATGTTCGGTCCCGGTGTCGCCGAGACGAAAAAAACGGTGACTACGTATAGCCACCACGTTTGCAGGCTCATGATTGCCTCGGAAAAATGCATACGCGAGTTCGCGTCAGGCATTGTAGCGTCGAACCGTGGTGATGACATCGTTCGCGTACACGTCTCATGCGAAACGCGAGGGAAAGAAATCAAAAAACAAACAGGCCCGATGACTTTCGCCATCGGGCCTGTTGATCGCGGGACGCTGTCTCGCCCTAAAGCTGGCACAGCGTCACGTGAAAGCGATGAAGCCGCTTAGATCGGCTTGATGTTCGCAGCTTGCTTGCCCTTCGGGCCAGTCTTCACTTCGAACGACACGCGTTGGTTCTCTTGCAGCGACTTGAAGCCGTCAACCTTCACTTCCGAGAAGTGAGCGAACAGGTCTTCACCGCCGGCGTCCGGGGTGATGAAGCCGAAGCCCTTTGCGTCGTTGAACCACTTAACAATACCGGTTTCCATGTTTTTTCCTAATAAAACAATAGCCTGGGGTCGGAATGACCCCTCCAGCGCTGACAATCAAGGGAAAATGAAGGACTAGAAACCAGCGAGAAGCAGGAAAACTACGTCTGACAACAACTTCGCGGCTTGACAATCTGCAGTTGGTTTTATACGTGTAGCGCCGCCGCTTGTCAACAGGGTAAATACCGCATATTGAGTAACAATTTCCGCAAATAGCGGGGAATTTGGGCACTCTTCCTGTGTCCGAGCGGGTGCCGCTGCCCGTACAATGGGCGTTTTGTCCCGTGCCCATGCTGTTGTCGCGCATCTTGCCCGCGTTTTGTGCTGTCTGAAACCGCTTTCCCGTGGTTTTCCCCTATCTGACGCGCATTGCCTAACCGGCACACCAAGCGACCGCCATTGTGCCTCTCACCTGCCTACGGATGGAGCCTAACCTTCTCATGCGCCCCTCGAGGCCGCAATCTGAAGTACGAAATTCAAGCCGACCCCATTGGCTCGCCCGTTGCCGCACCCAGGTGCTGAGTCTGGCCGTGTGTGCCACGCTCGCCGCCTGCGCCGGATCGCCGACCTATGGTCCGGTGCCTGCTGGCAGCTATCGTGTGCAGTCGGGCGATACCCTTTATGGCATTGCACGCAGCAATAACGCCAGCACAGCCGATCTGGTGCGCTGGAACGGACTGACCGACCCCGACAAGATAGAGGTCGGTCAGGTGCTGCGTGTCGTGCCGCCCGCCGGCTCGTCCTCGTCCAGTGCGCCCGCTACGGCCGCATCGTCGGGGGGCAGCGCGTCGTCCGGCACCGCCCGGCCGCGTGCGAAAGCCAAGCCGGCGCCGAAGTCCGCGCCCGCACCGGCGGCACCGCGCACAGCGACAAACAAGATTCCGATGGTGTGGCCCGCCGACGGCCCGGTGCTGGCGAATTACGACGGCGGCAGCAACAAGGGCGTCGATATCGGCGGCAAGCCGGGCGACCCGATCTACGCCGCCGCCGCAGGCAAGATTGTCTACGCGGGAAGCGGACTTCGGGGTTACGGCAACCTTGTGATGGTGCAGCACGATAACGGCTATCTCACCGCCTACGCGCACAACCGCGCCATTCTCGTGAAGGAAGGCGCATCGGTCAGCAAGGGCCAGAAGATTGCCGAGATGGGCGACACCGATTCGCACGGCACCGTGAAGTTGCACTTCGAAGTGCGCCAAAAGGGCACGCCGTTCAATCCACGCGACTTCCTGCCGTCGCGCTGATCCGATCGGCGCCATCCGTTTCGTCTTTGGGGACGAAGGCCGCGAAAGCCAAAACGGCAAGGCACGATGCCTTGCCGTTTTTCATTCCGTGGCCCCGTTCCGTTGCACCGAACGGGGCGCACCGCTCAGGCCGACGCGAGGAAGCCCTGCGACAGCCCGTTGGCACGCGCGTCGCGCCATTCACGATGTGCGCGCGGGTCGGTCCACGCCAGCAGATGGAGCGCAGCGAGTGCTCGCGGATCGTTGAGTAACTCCCACTTCTGCGTGTTCGTCAGCTTGGTGGGCCCCTTGAGCAGCGCCGTCTCGACACGGCCGGCGCGCACGGCGTCGCGCTTCGCATCGTCGCGGGTCGGCATCACGCTAGCGGCGATCAGGGCATTGGCCATCGGGTCGATCACGGCGTCTACGAAGTCGATGTGCTTGCCCGCTTCCTCGGTGTACTTCTCCGTCATGCGCAGTTCCTTGGGCGGCCACGACTCTTCCGGAATCAGGAACAAACGGGCCCGCTTGAGGCCGCGTCCGAGCGCTACCCGGCTCGAGAACACGGAGACGGGTATCGAAATCATCATCGACCCGACGATCGGCATCAGCCACCAGATGAAGTCCGGGTTGAGCCAGTAGACGATCGCGCCCCACCCCAGCCCGATCACCGTTTGCAGGCCATGGCGGCGAATCGCTTCGCCCCAACTCGTCTCGGCGTCTTCACGCGGCGGCGACTTCCATTGGATGGCGATGCCCGTAAGCGCAGCGAGCACGAACTGCGTGTGGAACAGCATCCGCACGGGCGCGAGAACGGCGGAGAACACCATCTCGATGAACATGCTCACCGTCACCGCGAAGGCGCCGCCGAATCGCTTTGCCCCCTTCACCCAGATCAGCAGCACGGCGAGGATCTTCGGCAGGAAGAGCAGCGTTGCCGTTGCCGAGAACAAGGCGAGCGCCCGCTCGGGATGCCACTCAGGCCAGACGGGGAAAAGCTGACGCGGCGTCGTGAAGTACTCGGGCACGACCAGTGTGTGCTGGGCGAGCAGGCACGTCGAGAGAATCAGGAAAATGAACCACAGCGGCGCGGAAACGTAGGCCATGGCCCCCGTGACAAACACCGCGCGATGCACCGGATGCATGCCTTCGGCCAGGAACAGGCGGAAATTCATCAGGTTGCCCTGACACCAGCGCCGGTCGCGTTTGAGTTCGTCGAGCAGGTTCGGCGGCATTTCTTCGTAGCTGCCGGGCAGGTCGTAGGCAATCCATACGCCCCAGCCTGCGCGCCGCATGAGCGCCGCCTCGACGAAGTCGTGCGAGAGAATGGCGCCGGACATTGCGCCCTTGCCCGGTAACGGGGCAAGCGCGCAGTGCTCCATGAAGGGCTTCAGACGAATAATGGCGTTGTGGCCCCAGTAATGCGCTTCGCCCAACTGCCAGTAGTGCAAACCTGCGGTGAACAGCGGGCCGTACACGCGGCCCGCGAACTGTTGCAGACGGGCATAGAACGTTTCTCGTCCGGCCGCGAGCGGTGCGGTCTGAATCAGTCCGGCGCTCGGATGCGCTTCCATCATGCGCGCGAGTTTCGTCAGACATTCGCCGCTCATCACGCTGTCCGCGTCGAGCACAATCATGTAGCGGTAGTCGCTGCCCCAGCGTCGGCAGAAGTCGTCGAGGTTGCCGCTCTTGCGCTTCACGCGGCGCTGGCGGCGGCGATAGAAAATACGGCCGAAGCCACCGACTTCGCGGCAAAGCGCCTGCCACGCGTCGACTTCGGCGGTGCAGTTATCGGCCTCGTTGGAATCGGACAGAATGAAGAAGTCGAAGCGTTCGAGCGAGTCGGTCTTGGCCAGTGACTCGTAAGTCGCGCGCAAACCGGCGAACACACGGCCGACGTCTTCGTTGCAGATCGGCATGACGATGGCGGTGCGTGCATCAGGCTCAATAGGCGTGTCGCCCGCGGCCATCTTCGAGATCATGTGACGCTCGCCGCCGAACAGCAGAACGAAGAAGCCGAAGATAGCCGTCCAGAACCCGGCCGAGACCCAACCGAAGAGCAGCACGAACAACACCAGCACGGCAAACTCGAGCGAGTCGGCCCCATGATAGGGCAGCACGGACGCCATGAAGTGTGTGGCCAGCGCCGTCTGCGCGATCATCAGCGTGAGCAGCGTCCAGCGACGGCGGCGGCCCGCCTGCGACCATCTTCCCTTGGGGTCGGGCGCGTCGCGCACGAGCGGATCGGGGTCGTTGCGGCCGATCAGCTTGCGCCACAGCCGGCCGAGGGGATTCAGCGACCAGGCGCGCGGAATAAGCGACGTGCGGCGTACCGGTGGCGCAATGCGCAATGTCTGCACACCGCGCACTGCTTTCAACCCTGCAGCCGCCGCCAGCGATCCGCCCTCGGTGATGGCAAGGCGCACCGGTTGTGAGGCGAGCACGGCGTCGCTGTCGGATTCGATCTCGGCAATATCGTGCGGATGCCAGACTGCGGCCGTCACGGCGCCGGCGTCGTTCTGCTCTGTCGCATCACTGGCGTCGGTCGGCGTGCCAGGCCTGGCAAAAGTATCGCCCGCAGGCGGCAAGGCCTCGCCACCGGCGTTCGTGGCACGTGCGGCGAGCAAGCGCTGCAAGCGAGCGAGAACGTCGAGCGAATCGCCGCCCTCACGCTGTGCTTGGGCAAGCAGCGCGCGGCGCTTCTCGGCGGGCAGGGGCAACCGGTCGACGTACAACTCGTCGACCGGAATGTCGGAGCGGTCGCTCACTCGGGGGGTAACAGGTAGCTCCACGTTTCGGATAGGGTGTTACTGCCGTTGCGCAGGTAAGCGCGCATTTCGACGGGTTTCTCGGAATCGAGGCGGCGCATGCGGAGCATGACGCGATAGCCTCCCGTGACGTCATTGCGCTGCGTCTGCACTTCCAGGATTTTGCCATTGCCGTCGATGGATACGTTCCCTTCGACCTTGGCATCGTCCGGCAGTTTCTTGAGCGCCGGGCCCTCGAAATCGAGCGCAAACAGCAGACTGTCGTCTGGTTTTCCCCGGTAGCCATGCCCACGCCGGCTTTGCGACACCCACGCCGTCGGCGGGCGCTTGTCGTTATCTTTTTGCCACGACAGCCGATATTCGAGCGCATACGGTTGTTTGGGCTTGGGCGGCGCATCCGGTATCCAATACGCAACGATATTGTCGTTGGTCTCGTCGGGCGTCGGAATCTGCACCAGTTCAACGCGGCCCTGCCCCCACTTGCCCTTGGGCTCGACCCAGGCGCTCGGGCGCAATTCGTAGTGGTCGTCCAGATCCTGATAGTTGCTGAAGTCGCGGTCGCGTTGCACGAGTCCGAATCCGGCCGGATTCGACAACGCGAACGACGACACGAGCAAACGCTTCGGATTGACCAGCGGACGCCAGATCCATTCGCCGGTGCCCGACTGGATCGACAGGCCGTCGGAGTCGTGTACTTCAGGACGATAGTCGGCCACCGCTGCGGGCTGGTTCTCGCCGAAGTAGAACATGCTGGTGAGCGGCGCAATGCCCAGCTTGGTGACGTTCTCGCGCAGGAACAATTCGGCCTTCACATCGACCGTGGTGTCCACGCCGGGACGCAAGGTGAAGCGATACGCGCCGGTGGCGCGCGGCGAATCGAGCAGCGCGTAGATGATCAGCTCTTTGGCGCCAGGGGCGGGGCGTTGAATCCAGAATTCGGTGAAGCGCGGAAACTCTTCACCGGAATTGAGCGCGGTGTCGAGCGCGAGCCCGCGCGCCGACAAGCCGTATGTCTGGTTTTTGCCCAGCGCGCGGAAGTAGCTCGCGCCGAGGAAGACCATCACTTCGTCTTTGTACTTCGGCGTGTTGACCGGGAAGTGGACGCGGAAACCCGCAAAGCCCAGGCCACGCAGTTGTTTCGGGTCGACTTTGAGAGCGCCGAAATCGAACATGTCGGGGCTGTAGCGCAACTCGCGCACGGCGTTGCCCGACAGCTCGTTAATCTTGACCGGGCGGTCGTAGTACGAGCCTTCGTGGAAGAACATCAGTTCGAACGGCAGCTTCTGCGCACGCCATAACGCCTTCTCGGGCTTGAAGCGAATATTGCGATAGCGGTCGTAGGTGAGGTTCTGCAACTCTTTGGGCAGATTCGGATCTTTCGGCTTATAGCGGCTGTTCGCGAGCGTGCGCGCCTGTTTGGCGACATCATCGAATGAGAACGCATGCGCGGCGCCGGACACGAGCGCGCAAAAACTCAGCACACTGGCGAGCGCCAGGCGCACGGCACGGTGGGGAATCATGCGGGGAACCGCGTTGGGCAGGAATTCCATCGGCAGTGGGGGATAGCGTGTAACGCGCGTGCCAACCGTAGCTAGCGTGCGCCGAACGCGCAATTTTACCCGTTCATTCACCGATTGACTAAAGATGCATCGGTAAAACCTTCGAAGCGGGTGCTCACATTACCCCAATCGTCCACCGGGACGCCGCTCACGGGGAGTCATAAATTTGTGACTATTTGTGACGAATGCGCAAAACGGCTGGATTTCGGCCCCCTCTTCAATCCCAGCCAGATCATCCGGAAGTCATTTCCACACCATTTCCGCGCCACTCGAGGCCGACTCTTTTGGCCCATTCCCATCCTTCGCAGGGTGTGATTACCGATTCGTCATCGCCAATAACCCGCCAAGTGTTATCAGCGCCCCACCTATGGTGCGCCGGACGATGTGCTGACGCCGAACCATCGCCGCTCGCATCCAACCCGCCGAGAAACCCAGCGCGACAAGGCTGAACCACGCCCAATGCGCGAACGACATGAACACCCCATAAGCCAGCCCAAGCGCCCACCCCGTCCCCGGATGAACGATCTGCGTGAACGTACTCACCACGAATAACGTGGTCTTAGGATTCAATGCGTTGGTGAAAAAACCCTTGCGCAAGGCGCTCGCGGCCTCTTCCCAATGCGTTGGGCCAGAAACGCCCAATCCGGCACACCGCGCCGACGCCCCCGTTGCTCCCGTCGCCCCCTCTTCCCGAATCACATCCGCTACCGGCGCTCGGTCTCGCAACGTCCGCCAACCGATGTACATCAAATACGCCGCCCCCATCCACTTGATCACCGCAAAAAGCCACGGCACCTGCGCTATCAGCAACCCGACCCCGACCAACGTGTAGATAACATGCACCTGCACCCCCGCCGCTATCCCCACCGCCGCCCACATCCCCGCCCGCCGGCCATACCGCCAACTCTCCCGCGTCACCATCGCGAAATCCGCCCCCGGACTGATTACCGCCAATACCGTGATTGTTATTACCGCTAGTAGCTCTTGCATTGATAAAACCTCACCGAATTCAACACCGACGGACCGGAGCCCTATTCCGCCACTCAGACAGTGACCCAACTCGCGGCAGAACAGGGCCCCGATCCGTCTCACTTGATTTTTCAGGCGTTTTTTTACTTTTTGGGTCCTGAATTGTTCGTTATTCTGTGAGAATTCTTCGGCCGCGAAAAACGATCTTTGTGCGCTTTTATTCGTGATAATTTTTCACCTATGAATCGGTCGCTACCCCTCAATGCCCTCCACGTTTTCAACGTCGCCGCCAACGAATTAAGCTTCGCCCGCGCCGCCGACCACCTGTTCGTGACCCACGGCGCCGTCAGCCGCCAAATCCGTACGCTCGAAAATGCCCTCGGCCTGCCACTGTTCGAACGCCGCAATCGCGCCGTTTTCCTCACCCCCGCAGGAGAACGCCTGCACTCCACCACCCGGCAAATGTTCGAACACCTCGCCTCAACCGTCGCCAGCCTTCACCCCTCTTCCCCCACCCACCCCCTCGTCGTCTCCTGCGAACCCACCCTCGCCATGCGCTGGCTCATCCCCCGCCTCGGCACTTTCGCTCAAGCGCATCCCAACATCACACTGCATCTCCACTCCGCCGGCGGCCCCCTCGATCTCGCAACAGCCGGCGTTGACGTCGCCATCCGGCGTAATGATTTCTTCTGGGGACACACGCTCGCCGCCGAACCCCTCGCAGATGAATGGATCGGGCCCGTCGGCTCGCCCGCCTCGTTCGATACTCCCCACCCCAAGCAACTCCATACCCGCACTCGCCCACAGGCATGGCAGGACTGGCAGCGCGCCACCCGCAAATCACCCATCGACGCAAACACCACAACACCGCCGTTCGAACACTTTTATTTGAGCCTGCAAGCCGCAGGCGCCGGGCTGGGGGCCGCCATCGGCTCCGTGTATATGGTGAGCGACGAACTTGACGCCGGACGCCTCATCGCCCCCTCCGGCTTCGTCCGCGATGGCTCAGCGTACGTCGCGCTCGCGCGCGAACCGTTCGCCGCAAACCCGGCCCGTGAAACACTCCTGCACTGGCTTCGCTCCGCGCTCGCAGAATCGGCTTCGAAATGGATCTCCCGCGAAACGCAGGCCGATACGCGAGACGCAATCCCATAGCCCTGCGAGGGCGGCGACGGCCGTCGACGTCAGCACGAAGCATATGGCGCTCGTGCCGACGATCCGCTGAGTGAGTTCGTGGTTTTTCGCGCCGATGGACTGGCCAATGTGTTGGCCATGCTGATGCCGAACACCACGCCCAGCAGGAAGAACAGCAGGATGTTGGCGTTGGAGGCGGCGGTTAGCGCAAACTCGCCCAGGAAGTGCCCGATCCACATTGCGTTGATCGAGGCGTTGAGCGACTGAAGCACATTGCTGCCCGGCACCGGCAGCGAGAACCGGAATAAGGTCTTTCCGACGGGCCGCGCGTGAGGTCATGCACGGCCATGACGCCCCCTACTTGGCGTCGAACTTCACGCCAGCCGCCGGCACGGGTACCGCACATTGGTGCGCGCGCAGGTTGTCGAGAAAGCGCTGGATCAACGGCAACACCTTGACTTCGATATCGCCGTGCCCGTAACCGAAACCGGCAAAGTTGAAATGCGTGGCGCCATCGACAACCGCCTGCCAGTGGCACCCCGTCGGCAGATCCGCGTACGGCTCGGTGCGCGTCTGCCACTTGCCGTCCAGCGGCGCGTCGCGCGTGCCGGTCACGAGCAACACGGGCTTATGGATGTCGTGCCACGCGCCCGCCGGAAAAATCGGTCCCGGCCCCTGCGGCGACAGCGCGATATAACCGTCGAAACGGTCGTCACTGTCGAGCCCGAGCTTGTTCTTCGCCCCCGCCTCGACCATCACCGTGACCGCGCCCATCGAATGCCCCGCGAAGACCGCCGGTCCCGATCGGCATTGCGTGCGTGCCCAATGCAGCGCCGCGCCGGTGTCTTCGAGACGATCGACATACGCTTCGGGATCCGTAGTGAGCGCCAGCAATCCGTCGCGCAACCCGCCGTTGCGCACGCGATCACGCAACGAGTCGTGCCCGCTTTCCTTGTGCGCCATCGTCACCGTCAGCCAACCATATTGCGAGAGGGCACGCCCAAGCCAAGCCAGCGCGTCACGGTCGTCGCCGGCGCCGGGACTGAGCACGGCCACCCCGCTGCAAGCAGCAGGCGGCCGGAAGACATGGAGATTGGCGTACCCACCGTCGCTGCGCAGCACCCGCAGATCGACACCGGACGGCGCCGGGGTGTTCGGCGTAGGCGTGGCACCAGAAGAGGAAGTCGAAGGAACCGGGGGAGAAGCAGGTTTCACCGCCGGTTTGCCCGGCATTGTCGTGTCGGCAGCCGAGGCAAGCGAGGGGAGCGAAGCCAGCAAGGAGATGCCGAGACCGCAGGCACCGAGCGCGACGAGCATCGTCGCGAACGATCGTCCCCCGGCCCTGCGCGACATTCCGAGCATCCGTTCTCCCCTGGTCTCTGGCAGCCCACAGCCACCCAGGCCGGCAGGCCAATTGGGCCGGGAACAACGGTCTCGCGCCGAAGCCCCGCTGCGACATCACACGATGGATCATCTTAGCGCGGATTGCGTAGGGAATCGCATGAATTTTGCATACGACATACCTGTCTCGCGTGCGCAACGCGTGGGCCGTACGAGTCGCGTGAATCGCGCGTATCGCTCGCCAAATGCGTCAGGCGTGTCAGGCGCGCTGATGACGGGCACTGGTTATGTCGCACGATAAGCCGAGGGCCAGCCAAGAGGGTCACACCGCCACACCCTCGCTCACCACGATATGACCGTTCGCCACCACCCAGCGGCGCGGCGCACGTGTGACGATGGCTTGCGCGGCATTCGCCGCATCGACCAGCACCAGATCGGCGCGTGCCCCCGCATGCAAGCCATAGTCGTCGAACCAGCATGCCCTCGCGCCCTGATGGGTGACGCAATCGAGCGCGATCGCCAACTCGTCGTCACGGCGCAGGTTGTAGCGCAGACCGATCATCATGGCGCGCTCGAGCATGTCGGGCGTGCCGTACGGTGTCCATGTGTCGCGAATGCCATCGTTGCCGCCAGCGAGCGGAACACCCGCGCGGCGGCACGCCATGAGCGGCGGCACGACGCGCGAGGGCGGCGCCGTCGTGATCAGCGCGACACCCGCATCCGCCAGACGCGCGAGCAACGCATCGGCACGCGCCGCCTCCAGTTCCCCCAGGCAAAACGCATGCGACACGACGACCTTGCCCTGCATGCCCAGCGCCACAGTGCGCTCGAGCATCAGCTCGATCGAGAACGCGCCCATCTCTCCGGGCTCGTGCAGATGAACGTCGACGGGGCAACCGTGCTTGTCGGCCAGCGTGAACATGGCGTCGAGCGATGCTCTCGGGTCGCGGTCGATGGCGCACGGATCGAGCCAGCCCAGCACGTCGGCGCCCCGCGCGAGCGAGTCGTCGAGCAACGCGACCGTGCCATCGCGGTCCAGCACGCCCGACTGCGGGAAGGCGACGATCTGCATGTCCAGCGTGTCCGCCAGCACCTCCCGAGTCGCGAGCACGCCATCGAGATGACGCAGCCCCGCGTCGGTATCGATGTCGACGTGCGTGCGCAGCCGCGTGGTGCCTGCCGCGAGGAATGCGCGCCCGAGTGCGAGCGACGCGGCCCCCGCATCGTGCCCGCTCTCGGCACGCCACCGTCTCTCGTTGTCGATGCGATCGATCAGGCGCGAGCCGCACTCGTTGACGTACCACGGCATGCCCCACGCGGTCTTGTCGAGATGCGTGTGCGACTCCACAAGACCCGGTAGCAGCAACGCGCCGCGCGCGTCGATCCGGCGGGTGGCGCTCCCTTGTGCGATGGGTAACGACGGAAGAGACGGCCCGATCACCGCAATCCGCCCGCTCTCGATGCGCACCTCGACCGGCGTACCGTCGAGGCCGCGTGCATTGCAGATGTCCAGTGTTGTCATGCCTTCCCTCAATGAATTTCCGTGGCAACGTTGCGCGAGCGTATCAGGTATCGGGAACGGCAGCCCACACCGCCGATACCACGGGCTGTCGCCCGTCAAGCGGCGCGGCAATCGCACCACGGGCTCAGGGGACGCATGGCACATGCGCCGCATTCAGGGGTATATTTCGCCTGTCTGCGACGGGCCTGTGGCCCGCCTGCCACTTTCGCCCCCCCGCCCGACACACGAAAGCACGAAGCCCGAAGGAAGCCCATGTCCCATCTGGTAGTCCACGGCGGCCAGCCCCTGCGCGGCCGCATCATCCCTTCCGCCAACAAGAACGCCGTTCTCCCGGTACTCTGCGCCACGCTGCTCACCGATCAGCCCGTGCGCCTCATCGGCGTGCCCGAGATCACCGACGTTCGCAAGATTCTCGATATCTTCCGGCAGCTCGGCAGCGATGTGAGCGTCGATTTCGAAACCGGTACGCTCGACATCCATCACCGCAATACGAAGTTCGACCCGCTCACCGACCATCTGCCGGAAGAAATGCGCTCGTCGATCATGCTCGTGCCGCCGCTGCTCGCGCGGTTCGGCGTTGCACGCATCGAAGACAACATCAAGGGCTGCACGCTCGGCGTGCGCGAGATCGACCCGCACATCGAAGTGCTGCGCCATTTCGGTGGACGCGTCGAGCGCACCGAAGGCTCGCTGCTCATCCACGCAGACGACGCGCGCCCCGCCATCCACCATTGGCTCGATTATGCTTCGGTGACGACCACGGAGAACTTCGTGCTGTGCGCGGCATCGGCCAAGGGGCGCTCGCAACTGAACAACGCGGCCTCGGAGCCGCACGTGCAGGAGTTCTGCCGTTTCATGCAGATGCTGGGGGTGCCCGTCGAAGGTGTCGGCACGTCGCAGCTCGCCATCGAAGGTGTGGAACGCTTCGGCGGCGGCGAATTCCGCTTCGCCGAAGACTTCCATGAAATCACGACGTTCCTGGCCCTCGGCGCGATCACGGGCGGCGAAATCACGGTCAAGAACACGGCGCCGGATCAGTTCCCGCTGATCGACCGCACATTCGCCAAGTTCGGCGTGAAGGTCGAGCACCGCGATGGCTGGTCGACGGCCACCGCGCAAGGCAAGCTCAAGGTGCAGACACCGTTCACACAGAACATTCTGACGAAAGTGGAGGCCGCCCCCTGGCCGTATTTCCCCGTCGACCTGCTACCAATCTTCATCGCGCTGGGTGTGAAGGCCGAGGGCAGCGCGATGTTCTGGAACAAGGTGTATGACGGCGCCATGGGCTGGTCGACCGAGTTGTCGAAGTTCGGTGCACACGTGTTCCAGTCCGATCCGCATCGCCTGATCACGTTCGGCGGCGTACCGCTCTCGCCGGCTGTCGTGGAAAGCCCGTACATCATCCGCGTGGCGATTGCCCTGCTGATGGTGGCCTCCAGTATCGACGGACAATCGACCATCAAGAACGCCCAGCCGATCCAGCGCGCGCACCCGCGCTTCGTCGAAAACCTGTGCTCGGTGGGCGCGAACGTCGTCTGGACGACCCCCGAGTAAGCCACTTGTGTTCTGCCGGCGGCCGGCCCCCACGGGGCCGGGTTCGCCAGACGGGCACGCCGACCGCGGTCGGCACCAACACGCGTCGTCTGAATCTGGCGTTTCGCGAATGAGACCGGATCTGGTCGTCACCGGCCACATGATGCCCAACGCCGACGGTCTCGCGGTCGCCCGCGCCACACGCTGCCGCTGGCGCGGCATGCCCGTGCTGGCGATCTCGGCATCGCCGCAATAAGACGGCTTCGCCCGGCACGTCCATCAACTCGCGCAACGAGGCGATCTGGCCGGGTTGGCTGAGTTGTGTGCAGCGCCGTTGTCCCGCTGATATCCCCCCCCGGTAGTGTTACGTCTTGCCGTTTCGGCGATGTTTCGTTTTCGTAACGCTTTTTCCACCGCGCTCGCCCACCCTCCTCACAACTTCCTTATATATCAAATAGTTAAATAATTCAGATGGGGTGGCGCGCAACTTGCATATGACAGAACAACGGCCCGTTGAGGCTGGAGGGCCGAATTTCTGGAGACTGTCATGGCAACCGCCCATTTCCGCCGACCGCATCCGACAGTGGAACTCGCGCGCTGCGTGTTCCGGCAGCATTACATTCGCATCATGCAGGCCGATCGGCCCGGCGACTACGCCGTACTGGTCGACGTCTGGCCCATGGACGGCAGGACGTTCAAGAGCATCGATCAGGCCAAGCACGCGGCCATGCTGTTCATCCGCGATATGGAAAATGATTGAGTCCACGTAAGCGATTCCGCGCCAGGGCCCTGGCGCGGCCAACGAGACGAGACCCTCATGAAACATCGCCACACACGCCATAACGCCGCCGAGCGCCACACCCTGTCCGCTATACCGCGGCCGGCTGCCAGTCACCCAGTGGTACTCGACCCGGCGGGCGACCCCTACGCGCGGGTTGCCGTCGAGGCCTATGCCGACGCCTGTGCCCACGAACAACCGTGGCTGGCCGAAGCGCTTCAGCGCCAATACCAGTTGGCCGGGGGCACCCCCTCGAGCGCCGCAGCCCTCTGGCGTGCATTTCACGAAGCGCAGCGGCAGGCGCGCGAGGGGGATTCGTACGATGAGGCAGCCTGGACCCATGTGGCGCTGCATCTGTGCGAGGTGCTGGGGGCGATGAACTTGTAAAGCGGGTTCAGCACGATCCTCCCGGTTTTCCCATGGGAGGTTGTACGCATTCGACGAAAATGCGTCGGCGCGGGCATTTCTGGCATACTTCGTGCAAATGCAAACCGCGAAGTCCGCCAGTTAGCCAATGAGCACGTCTGAAACGTCGGCAATGATGCCCAGCCGACATCTTTTTGCCAAAATTTTCGGCACACTAATCCTGTTGTTTCCCGCCGCCGCGCTTATCCTTCCGCGCGGAGGGAACACTGTTATGTTTTTGATCGTGGCGTTAGGTGCGGCCATCCTCCTGATGGATCGCAGGTTCGGCGAGATTTCCTCCCTCATCAAGACCAGCCCCCACGTCCGGGTGTTCGTCGTCGCCTTGTTCCTGCCGTTCTTTGCGATCCTGGCGGTTGAAGTGTTCCACGGCAAGATCGTCGCGAATACGCTCGACTCCCCCGTGCGCTTCCTGCTCGCCACCATTGTGTTTTTCAGTCTGCGCAGGATTGCCTATGTCATTCCGAAATGGGTCGACCTGACATTCGGTGCCGGAGCCATCTGTGCCGCAGCCATGGCCCTGTACTCGACGGCAGACCTCCTCGCCGCGAGAGCCGAAAGCTCGTTTCTGAACCCGATTCATTTCGGAGATATGGCACTGCTGCTCGGCATCCTGTCTCTCGTTTCGATTCACTGGCTCTCCCATGACAAACCGTGGATCGTCGCCTTTAAGATTCTCGGGGGGGCGGCTGGCTGCTATGCGTCATGGGCAAGCCAATCCCGTGGAGGCTGGATCTCATTGCCCTGTCTGCTGATTGTGTGGTTTTTTTGGCACAAACATCCCATCAGTACGGGCCGGCGAGCCGCCATTGCACTCATTGCCATTGTTCTCCTGATCAGCACCTTCGCTTCGCCAAGGGTTCGGGAGCGGTTCGAATCCATCCAGACAGATCTCACCAGTCGTTCCGCCGGGCAGCCCGATTCGTCTACGGGTATCCGGCTGGAACTGTGGAAAGCGGCGGCAAAGCTCACCAGAGAAAATCCCTTACTGGGATTGGGCGCCCATGGATATCACGATGCCATGCCAGGGATGGCGGCAACCGGCATGCTGACGCCCACAGCAGCAGACTTGGGCAGGGGCGAAGTCCATAACCAGGTTCTTGCTTACGTCGTCGACTACGGACTGGTGTTCGGCCTATTGAGCATTCTTGGGGTCTACGTGGGCCCGGCCTATTTCTTCATCCGGTCTGCCAAGATCCGCCATAGCCCCAGAGAGCATCGTGCAGCGCTGATGGGCCTGATGACAGCGGTCGCTTTCGCCATATTCGGTCTGACTGTGGAGACCTTCAATCTGAAGGTCACCGTCGCCTTCTACTCGACGATGGTGGCCCTGTTCGCGGCCTTCGCATATCCTGTGGACAATTCGATCGGCACGTCCGACGACAAGATCCCTGCCGCGCCGTAACCACGCCGTTCCCCACATGCTAAGTATCCTGATTCCGACCTGGAACAATCTGCCGTTCCTGAAACTGTGCATCGATAGCGTCCGCCGGCATTCCGGCGAAGCGCACGAGATCCTCGTTCACGTGAACGACGGCAGTGACGGCACGCTCGAATGGGTACGGGAACAAGGTCTGCGTCACACGCACAGCAGCGGCAACGTCGGCGTCTGTCTGGCGCTCAATCAGCTCGCACCGCTCGCGTCGCACGACCAGTTGCTCTTTCTGAACGACGACATGTTCGTCACGCCCGGATGGGACACTGCCCTCCTCGACGCCGCCCGTGCACTCGACACGCCGGTGTACTACCTCTCGTCCGTGATGATCGAACCGAACGCCGGGGTGAGCAAACAGGTGGTCTCGCGGGATTTCGGTACGACGACGGAGACATTCGACGAAGCCGCCCTGCTCGCCTTTGCGGCCTCGCTCGGCCGTGAGGATGTCAACGGCGTGCCGACACAGCCCACCCTCGTGAGCCGCAGTCTGTGGCACCTCGTAGGCGGCTACAGCATCGAGTTCGGACCAGGCATGAGCAGCGACGACGACTTCCTCATGAAGCTATGGCTCGTCGGCTGCCGCACGTTCCGCATTGTGGGTAAAAGCGTGGTGTATCACTTCGGCTGCCGGTCGACGGGCCGTGTCGTGAAGAATCGCGGCAGCCGCGAATTTCTGATGAAGTGGGGCATGACCCAGGCCGAGTTCAAGCGCGGCTATCTCGATCTGGCGGGCACACCGGCCGGCGCCGCGTTACCCAACGTCCCCCGGCCCAGCGGCCAGAGCCGCATCAAACGGGCCTTGCATGGCAGCAAGCCGTATCCGCTCGAAGACCTCGAGCGCTGGGACCCGAACGTGCCGAGTCACCTGAAGCTCGACTGAGCGGCGAGGCACACACTTTCCCGTCGGCTGACGAGCGTCAGCCGTCTTTCCCCGAGTGTTTCGAGAAGCGCCGCCTCAGGCAATCAATGGCGCGGGTGGCGAATCTTCTCCCACGCGTGCTCGAGACGTTGCACCGCCCGATGATCGGGGTGGCGCGTCCACCAGACACCCAGCTCCCACACCATGCCGGCCAGCAGCGCGATTACGACCAGCGCGCCGATCGTGTACCAGATTTCACCGAATGAGGTTGTCATCACGGCCTCCGGAAAATGCTTCACGGACGGCCAACGGTCGTCCGTGATTCCATTTTAGGCGACCGCCCCCGGCTTGCCCGCCGGGTCAGCCCTAGCCCTGAGCGTCGTTCACGACCGTGCGCATCAAAGCTGGCCCATTGCCAGTTGCACCGCCAGACTGCTGACCGACACGGCAGCCCACACCCCCAAGCCCAGCAGAATGGGGCGCACACCGGTTGAAGCCATGCGGCGCAGGTTCGACGACAGGCCGATAGCCGTGAGGGCGACGATGATGAGGAACTCCGCTGCGTCGTGAATCCAAGGTTGCAGTTCCGCCGGTACGAGCCCAGCCGTGCGCACCCCCGACGCAATCAGAAAACCGAGGATGAACCAGGGGAAGATGCGGGCGAGGCTGAAGTTGCCGGCCCCGGCACGCTTGGCGCGGTACGCCACGATGGCAGCCAGCGTCAGGCAGATCGGGATGATCAGCGTGGCACGCGTGAGCTTGACGATGGTCGCGTAATCGCCTGCCGTCTTGCTGTAGCTATAACCGGCGGCCACGACCGACGACGTATCGTTGATTGCCGTGCCCGCCCACATGCCGAAGCCGAGGTCCGACAGATGCAGCATGTGACCGAGCATCGGGAACAGCAACACGGCGGCAATGTTGAACAGAAAGATGGTCGAGATGGCGAATGCCGTTTCGTGGTCGTCCGGCTTGACGATGGGCGTGACCGCCGCAATGGCCGACCCGCCGCAGATCGCCGTGCCTACGCCGATAAGCAGCTTGAGCTTGTCGCCCACGCCGAGCAGACGGCCCAGCCCCCACGCCGACAGGCCGGCAGCGGTGATCGTAACCCCCGTGACCGCCAGCGACTCGAGCCCCGTATGCGCCACTTGCGACAGGCTCAGGCCGAAGCCGAGCGCGATGATCGACCACTGGAGCACATACTTCGAGGCGAACTTGATGCCGGCTTCGTAACGAACACCGGGCGAGAACACGTTACGAACGATAATGCCGAGCAGAATGCCGAACACCGGACCGCCGATGAGCGGCATCTGACGACCGAGCAACAACGCCACAAAAGCAATCACCGTCGAGAGAATCAGACCGGCCCACGGATTCTGCCGATCCGGCACCAGCGTATCGGGCCGGCTGGCCGTGGCGGGGCGGGTGATATCGGTTTTTGTGGTCATCGCAGGCACTCCTCTGGAATGACTGCAAGTCTAAAAACTCCGCTTCGATAATAAAAATCGTTATATCGAATACGATATATCCAAATAACCGATAATTATTTATCCGGCATGTAACTCATTGAATTGATGGTTTTTTTCACCTGTGCTGCAAATGCCGACGGGTGCAAATGTCTGCGGTGGACCGCTACACTCTCCTAAGCCGCCAGGAAGAGCGTCCAGAATCCAGATCCGGAGATCGCCCCTCATGTCACAAGTTGCCGACACCCCTGCCCGTCGCGCGCAATGGTATTTCGATTTCTCCTCCCCATTTGCCTATCTGCAATTCGAGCGTTTCGACACACTGCCGCGCTCGCTCGCCATCGACCTCAAGCCGATCGTGCTGGGTGCGATTCTCGTGCATCTGCAAACGCAGGGGCCGGCCGAGACCCCGCATAAGCGCATCTTCACGTACCGCATGGCGCAGTTTCGCGCCGAGCAGGACGGCATCGCGTTTCGCATGCCCCCGGTGCACCCGTTTCATCCAATACGCGTGCTGCGTCTGGCCGCGGCGCTAGGCGCCACCCGCGACGTCGTGCGCACGATTTTCCGGTTCATTTGGGCCGAAGGGCGCGACGTTACCGACGGACAAGGCTGGCAAGACCTATGCGAGCGCCTCGGTCTTTCGGCCGACGAAGCCATCGCCTTGGCCGAAGCCCCGCAGGCCAAAGCCACGCTACGTGCGAACACCGACACGGCGATTGCCGCCGGGGTGTTTGGCGTTCCGACGTTTGCCTATGACGGGGAGTTGTACTGGGGCGACGACGCCACGGCGCTGTTCCGCCACTGCCTCGCCCATCCGGAATGGCTGCGCTCGCCCGACGTGGCGCGTCTGGAGCAGGTCACGATCGGTGTGCGGCGCGAACGCTGACACCCTTGCCTGAGCGTTAGCGTTACTTCGCCCCGCCAAGCACTAGCGGCAGCGGCACGGCGTCGGCCATGGCCGCATAGCCGGCATCGCTCGGGTGCGTGCCATCGCCACTGTCCAGACGCGGCAGCATGCGCGTGGGCTGCGCCGGGTCGCGCAACGCGGCGTCGAAATCGATCACGCCGTCGAAAGCACCGCTCGTGCGCACCCATTGGTTGACGGCTTCACGCACCGCCTCTCGCTCGGGCGGCAGCTTGCCCGGTGGAATCGTCGTTCCGAGAATGCGGACGTTGCGCGAACGCGCAGCGGCGATCAGCGACTGATACCCCGCGATCATGTCGGGTGCGCTCACGATCACATGGGGCACGTCGCAGTCGAGGCCGCCGTGAGGCGGCACGTAACCGAAGTTGATGTCATTGATGCCGATTTGCACGACAACGGTTCGCACCCCCGGTTGCTCCAGCGCGTCGCGCCGGAAGCGCGCAACGAGGCGCTCGCCGTAACAGGCCGAATCGTGCAGCAGGCGATTGCCGCTGATGCCCAGATTGAGCACCGAGATGTCGCGCCGCCCGGCACTCTCCAGACGCCGCGCCAGCGCATCCGGCCAACGCCGATTCGCGTTGAGCGTGCTGCGCATGCCGTCCGTAATCGAGTCGCCGATAGCGACAATGGCCTGCGCAGGCGCTTCCGGCACTACGCTAAGTCCGGCGAGCCATAACGTATTCGTGAAACGCGTGGGATAAGCCGACGCCTGCGCCGTGTCGACGAAATCTCCCGCGCCGCTCAGAAACGCCGTCTGCTGCGCAATCTTGTGCCACGTTGTCGGTGGTCTGGCTTCACGCGTGAAAAGGCTGACTGCCAGCGGCGTTCCGGCGCGCACGGCGAAGGGCAGCGGGTCACTCTCGAGCGAGGCGCCGGGCGCAATCCGGGCCATCGGCTGGCCGCCGAACGTCAGTGGGCGCACGCTGGCGGCATCGACCGCCGCCCCCCGCGACGACAGGGCGAGGCTCGCGCGCTCGATCACCAACGGCTGCATGCCGTAGGCGTTGGAAAAGCGCACGCGAACGTCGTTGCCGGAAAGGGTGGGATAGACGATCTGACGAATAGTGCGTCCGCTTACCGTCGGCGCCCGATTGAACGACGGTGCCGCCGGATGCTGCGCCACGGCTTGCGGCGCCGTTGCCCACGTACCGACGCGCGCGTTCTGCGCGAAGACCCGCGACGTCACGCCCATCATCGCAACGGCACACAACGCCACGCTCAGGGCAACGCCCAGCGCGCGCAGCGCACGGGGTGTTCGGCGCAAACCGTCGGCGGAAGAAGACCGGTGGATCAGAAACGTCGGGAGCATCGGGGCAACGTAGGCAACTCGGCCGGAATCGCCCGGCAACAGCCGCCATTGTGCCTGATTGTGGCCAAGGTCAATGACTGGCATGGCCAGCGTCGATGCCGATGCAACACACGGTTTGATGTGACGAAACCCGGCGCCCTGAAAAACTTAGCGCGTCGAAATGACAATGGCGACGCGCCGGTTCTGCGCACGGCCGGCAGGCGTGCTGTTATCCGCCACGGGATCGCGCTTGCCGGCACCGATCGTTTGAATTCCGGCGCGCTGCATGCCCGCGTCGACCAGCACACTGGCGACAGCATCGGCGCGGTGTGCCGAGAGTTGCTCATTGTAAGTGTCGCTGCCCACCGAGTCCGTATACCCGTAAACACGGACCTCGTTCAGCCCGACCCGCACGAGCGTTCGGCCGATACGCAAGACAGTCTGCTGCGCAGGCTCGCGCACCACGAACTTGCCGGTATCGAACAGCACCGTGTCGGACAGGCCGAATTCCCAGCCTTCGTCGGTCTGTTTGAAACCTTCCTCCTTGAGCGCCGCAATCTGCTCGGCCGTCAGGCCGTGAACCGGCGTGGTCTGGCAACCGGCCAGCATACCGAAGCCCAGCAGGCAAACGACCCCCAACAACCTGCGAGCCAACACCCCCCGCCGGGCGATGACGCGAACGAGGCGCGCCACGAAAGTGAGGTTCAGCGAATGTGAGTGTGAATCATGTGTGTCAACAGCGAAGTCCAAAGCAAAGTCCCCATTGCGTTAGGTAATCCGGTCGTCATTCATGTGGGTGGTGTCTTTCAGCTCAGGTGCTGCGCGCCGCCTTATCTTTTGGGGCTTTCCGCAACATGCCAGGTGCCGACACCGGCCCGCTTGGCTTGATACATTGCCGCGTCCGCCACGCGCAGCAGTGCGGGGGCATTGTCGGCATGTGTCGGGTACAACGCTACGCCGATGCTCATCGACGTCACGACCTCACCGCCATCGGGCAGCGCAATCGGTTTTTCCATCGCCACGAGCAGGCTCTGCGCAAGCCGCACGGCGTTTGACGTCTGTCGCACGCCCAGCAACATGACGGCGAATTCGTCGCCGCCCAGCCGAGCGACCAGATCGCCCTCGCGCAACGGCTGACGCAACCGCTCGGCAATGGCCACGAGCACGGCATCGCCCGCATCATGCCCCAACTGGTCGTTGATTTCCTTGAAGCGGTCACTGTCGAGGTAAAGCAGTGCGACGTGCGTGCCGACCTCGCGCGCGTCGACAAGTGCCTGCGCAAGCCGCGATTCGAAATACGCCCGGTTCGGCAGCCCCGTTAAAGGATCGTGATTCGCCTGATGCGCGAGCGTGGCGTTCTGCGCCCGCAAGTGATTCTGCCACCCCTCGAATTCGTCGAGCAACGCATTGAAGTCGTCGCCAAGCTCCTTGAGTTCGGCCAGCGGTGTGGCCGCCACACGCTGATGGAACGCCCGTTCGCGGCGCACGGCGTGCGCCACTTCGGCGAGCGCACGCAGCGGCTTGACGATATCGCGATGCATCCGCTTCGCGAGCACATTCGACACCGCGAACGTCACCAGCAGACAAGCGAGTATCCCGCTCAAACCGCTGAGCAAAAAGACGAAGAACTGATGCCCCTCGCCCTGCACTTCGACGTAACCGACGACCTTTCCGCCATGGCGAATCGGCAGCGTGACAGGGCCGGGCAGCGCAACTTCCGCCACCATGCGCTCGACTTGCGCAAGTGTACTGCCATCGTGCCGGCGCCACAGGGCAAACTGTGCCTTGCTCACATCGAGCACGCGCACCTGAAAGACGTCTTCGTCGTTGGCGATAAGGGCAATCGCTTCCTGCGCGGCCACACGGTCTCCGAACACGACCGCAGCCTCTGCGGTATAGGTCAGCGAGCGCCCGATGAGCAACAAATTGTTCTCGGCATACGTGCGCAAGGCGAGCCACGCCACGAGCGAGAGCGCGACGGCGGCGAGCACCACGGCAGAGACGGCCAGGCGCAAGTGGGTGCGACGCAACACGCCCTGCAACGACGGGTGTCGACGGGCCGAGGCCGGCGTCATGGTGGGATGCGCGACGGGCGGTGGCTCATGACCACCACCGGCCGGCGCATCGGATGAAATATGGGGCGGCGGCAACCCGGTAACGGGCTCGCCTGAACCAGGAGACATAGGGGGGGTTGGGGGGCGTGAAGTCGTCATTGTGTCCCCGGTTTTCGCGCCAGCTTCAGCACATTGGGGTGGACACGTACACCGCTGCGCGCGACGGTGTCGAGGTTGATGTCGAAAGTCACCCGGTCGGGATCGACGTTCAGGCAGAACATCGTCCCGAGCGTGCACGAGTCGTTTCGCTCGCTGATCGTCAATATGGGGTGACCCGCAATGGTCGCCAGCACTTGCCGGCGCTCGGTGTCCGTCATGGCACCGAGATACAACGCGTCGCACTGCGAACCAATCGTGGGATCGGCGACGGACACACGTTGCGCCTCGACCGGTACGCCGCTGCTCGGCAAGGGTCCTGAGAGCAGGTCGCGCGCATAGTCGGTGTTGCCGCTCACGCACAGGCGCACTTTGGCCGGCGGCGTCGGCCAGCGGGTGAAGCTGATGATGCCGAGCACCACCTGCCGCACATTGGCCTCGCGCGTGCTGGCGGGCGCGGCGGCCTCAGGCGGCTGCGCAGCGGCATTGCCGAGCGCAGCCCAACAGACGAGTAGCATGAGACGCGCCAGACGCACGCGCAGACGATGAAGCGGCCGGCGTGCTCGCCAGATGCCTCGTGCCATCCCGCTTGTCGATATCCAGGCGCAATGCAACGCTGTCTTCCTTTGCCGAAAAAATGGATCGGGGCAGGCAGACAACGCGATATCCGGCTCGCGTTTATGCACAGCCCCCCGCTTGAACCAGGCCGCATGATACCGAAGGACCCGCCGTCAGGCCACATGAATGAGACGGCCGGAACCAACGCCCACGGGCATGCGGCCCTCGCTTTCTGCCGCCGTTCAGCACGTTTTTTTTGCCGCTCGGGCATGCACAGCATGCACGCGCCGGCGCGTTTTCGGAACCCCTTCGCCCCCCGCGTTTTCCCTTGCCCGCACGGGCTCGCAACGTGGCAGAATGGCGCTCGTAACCATTTGATAAACAACGGGAATCGTGCGGTACGATCGCTCGATTATCGAGATAATAATCGCGACGCCAGGGAGGTGTTGCATGATGTTCCTGAACGCCGGCCGGGCCGGCTTTCGGGAGGCACCGGCGTGAACGACCCCGTGCCTCGCCGGGTGCCCGATGTCCAGGCCGAGTTGAGCCGTGCCGCGCTCGACAGCGCACCCTATGCCATGTTCGTCTGTACCGACGATGGCATGCTCGAGCGCATGAATACCGCGTTCACCCGCCTGACGGACTACCCACCGGCCGACCTCCTGGGCAAGCGCAGTTTTCTCTCGCTGCTCGACCCGTCGGAACTGGCTCGCCGCCGTCTGCCGGCGCTGGCCAGCCTGTCGGGCGACGAAGCCGTGCCCTACGACGACGAATGGCATCTGCTCACCCACATGCGCAGTTGGCTGCCGATCCGGCTGGCGCTTTCCTGCATCGAACATGCCCCCGGCGAGCGGCGCTGGGTGGGTATCGTGCTCGACCTCTCGCAACAGGTGCAGGTGGCGTCCCGGCTCTGGTACGTCACACACCATGATCCCGTCACCCTTCTGCCGAACCAGACCCTGCTCAACGAACGGCTCGAACTGGCGATCCATCGTTGTGCTCGCCAACAGGCCGGACTCACGGTCCTGCTCGTCGAACTCGATCACCTGCGCAAGCTGCGCAGCACGTTCGGGCCGCCGACCGCCGAGTTGGCGCTGCGCATCGCCGCCGAACGGCTGCGCGAAGCGAGCGGTCCCGAAGATGCGCTCGCTTGCCTCGGCGGCAGTCAGTTCGTCATCGTCACCAATGAGACGGGCGACGGCGCGCGCTTGCTGGCAGCGCGGATTCAGGCGCGGCTCGAGCAATGGGTGGACGTCGACCAGAATGCCGTTGCGCTCGACGCGAGCATCGGTGCGGTCAGCTATCCCGACCACGGCAATACGCCCGAGACGCTGTTGCGCCGCGCTCATATCGCGCTCGGCATTGCCGGCGCGGCGGGCGGCGGACTGCGCTTCTTCAGCAGCGAGATGGACGCGCACGCCCGACGCCGCAACGAACTCGAAAGCCTGCTGCGCGTGGCGGTGCATGAGCAGGCGCACTCGCAACTGCATCTCGTCTACCAGCCTCAGGTCAGTCTGGCAAACGGCGAAATTCGTAACGCCGAAGCGCTCCTGCGCTGGCGTCACCCGTCCCTGGGTGCCGTCGGTCCGGCGGAATTCATACCGATTGCGGAAACCGCAGGGCTGATCCTGCCGCTTGGCGAGTGGGTGATGCACACGGCGTGCCGCGAAGCCAGCCGGCTGTTGCGGCGATGCGGGCAACTGCCGCGCATCTCCGTGAACGTCTCGGCGCAGCAGTTCGCCCGTCAAGACGTCGTCGGCATGATCGAGCGCGCCTTGAGCACTCATGCGCTGGAGCCGCGCTATCTGGAAATCGAAATCACGGAAACCGTGCTGCTCGGGGATTCCAGCGCTGCCGTCGGTTGCCTGCGCTCATTGCACGATCTGGGGGTGGAAATCGCCGTCGACGACTTCGGCACAGGCTACGCCAGCCTTGCCTACCTGACGCGCTTCCCTGTCCATCGCCTGAAGATCGACCAGACCTTCGTGCGCGACATGCTGACCCATGCACCGAGCCACGCCATTGTGAGCGCGGTCATCGCCATGGCCCATTCTCTGGGGCTGCGTGTGACGGCAGAGGGTGTGGAGACGCAGGCGCAAGCGCAACGGCTCACCGAACTGGGTTGCGACGAGGCGCAAGGCTATTGGTTCGCACGGCCGGTCGACATCCACGGCTTCTATCACATCATGGCGCCGCTGGGCAGCGGCGCCCGTCGCTGACGCGCGAGATGGCACCGCGCGGAATGGCCCAGTCGACTTCCCGATTTTTGACGTCGCCGAACAGGACATCCCCCCCAATCAGACATGGCTCAAGCCGGCAGCCGGGCCATCGTCAGACGAAACACCGGCAATTCTTGTGTCCGGCCCCGCTTTTTCCGTCGACATGGCGTGTCAAGACTCGCGCGCGACTTTAGAAAGCGGTAAGGTACGTCGCGAAGGGATTCCCCCGAACGACGTTGCAACGAGGAATATCGCCATGAAAACCAAAGCTGCCATTGCCTGGGAGGCAGGCAAACCCCTGACCATCGAGGAAGTCGATCTGGAAGGGCCGCGCGCCGGTGAGGTGCTGATCGAGGTCAAGGCCACCGGCATCTGCCATACGGACTACTACACACTCTCCGGCGCCGATCCGGAAGGCATCTTCCCCGCCATCCTCGGCCACGAGGGGGCTGGTGTCATCGTCGATGTCGGCCCGGGCGTGACCACGCTGAAGAAAGACGATCACGTCATTCCGCTGTACACGCCCGAATGCCGCCAGTGCAAGTTCTGCCTGTCACGCAAGACCAACCTCTGTCAGGCGATCCGCAGCACGCAAGGCCGCGGCCTGATGCCTGACGCCACGTCGCGCTTCTCGCTCGACGGCAAGCCCATCTTCCACTACATGGGCACGTCCACGTTCTCGAACTACATCGTCGTGCCGGAAATCGCGGTCGCCAAGGTGCGCTCCGACGCCCCCTTCGACAAGGTTTGCTACATCGGCTGCGGTGTGACGACCGGCGTGGGCGCCGTCGTCTATTCGGCGAAGGTCGAAGCAGGGGCCAATGTGGTGGTGTTCGGTCTCGGCGGCATCGGCCTGAATGTGATCCAGGGGGCGAAGATGGTCGGTGCCGACAAGATCATCGGTGTCGACATCAACCCGGGCCGTGTCGAACTCGCCAAGAAGTTCGGCATGACGCATTTCATCAACCCGAAGGAAGTCGAGAACGTCGTCGACACCATCGTGCAGTTGACCGACGGCGGCGCCGATTATTCATTCGAGTGCATCGGCAACGTGACGACCATGCGTCAGGCGCTCGAGTGCTGCCACAAGGGCTGGGGCCAGTCGTTCATCATCGGCGTGGCCGCAGCGGGTCAGGAAATCAGCACGCGTCCGTTCCAACTGGTGACCGGTCGCGAGTGGAAGGGTTCGGCATTTGGCGGCGCACGCGGGCGCACCGATGTGCCGAAGATCGTCGACTGGTACATGGAAGGCAAGATCAACATCGACGATCTCATCACGCACACGCTGCGCCTCGATCAGATCAACGAAGGCTTCGATCTGATGAAGCGCGGCGAGTCGATTCGCTCGGTCGTGCTGTACTGATCGCATGACACACGGCGGCGTGCTCGCGCCGCCCGACGGCCCCGCTGGCAGCGCCTGCGGGGCACTCGCCCCCCATCCACCGTTGGTTCCGCTCGCCCCCGATACGGCACCTGCAGTCCCGGCACGCGACGCCCTCCCTCCCCCCTTTCTGCGCACCGAACAGCGCACCGAACAACTCGCGACAGACGTGTAATCGTGGTGCCTGCGCTATCCCAACGGGCGTCTCTCCCGCATTAGGTAATGCCACCTGACGCAAGCGAAGATTGCCGCCCCGTTTCGTTTCGTTACATGTGAGCGCAAACCAACTGCCGACGCAACCGGTCGAACGGGCATGCAGGCAGGGATGCGCCAGCCTGCTCGCGCGGAAGGTTCGCCCGGCCCGCCGCATCGTCATGACAGGGAGACGAAAATGAACCAATGGACTTTGCCGCTCGTGCTCGCGGGTGCGGCGACGCTGGTGATGCTGCCGGACGCGGCGACCGCGCAATCGGGGCAGGCGGTGATCAATGCGCCCGCCAATGTGCGCGCGGGTCCTGCGAGCGCCTATCCGATCGTTGCCCAAGCCGGCGCGGGCATGCCGGTGACCGTCTACGGCTGCCTGTCCGACTACTCGTGGTGCGACGTGGGCCTGCCCGGCACGCGCGGCTGGGTCTACGCGGCGCTGCTGAGCTATCCATACCAGGGCAACCCGGTGCCTGTGCTCAACTACGGCACGATGATCGGGCTGCCGATCGTGACGTTCTCTATCGGCACATATTGGGGCAACTATTACCGCAATCGCCCCTGGTACCACGACCAGCGCTATTGGCATCGACCGCCCCCCGGATCTCGCCCGCCCGCCTGGGGCGGACCGGGACGCCCGCCGGGACACTATCCGGGACCGGGCTCGCGTCCGCCGGGGCACGGTGCAGGCCCACGCCCGCCCGGGTACGGTGCAAGTCATGGTCCGGGGCCGCGTCCGCCAAGCCATGGCGCCGGTCCCGGCCCACGCCCGCCGGGTGGCGGTGGGGGCCACGGCCCGCGTCCGTCAGGCGGCGGGCATGGGGGAGGACACGGTGGCGGTCACGGCGGCCACCCGCCTGGGGGTGGCCCCGGCGGGCCGAATCGCTGATGCCGTCGGCCGCCCGACGCTCATCAACCTGCCGGCCGTCGTCATCATGCTGCTCGTCACCTGGGTGCTGTCGTATGGCGTGCGTGAGTCCGCCAGCATCAACAATGTGATGGTGGTGATCAAGATCGGGATCGTGCCCTTCGCACAATTCACGGGCATCGACCATCCGGTGTCGCTGGCACTGCAATTCGCCGATCAGAACTGGATCGCGGGCTTCGTCGATCTGGGCACGATTCTCGGCATGACGACCGTGATTCTGGTGATTGATCTATCGCACGTATGCCCGTCGCAACGCCCTGCTGCACAAGCATGGCGACGTACCGCGCACGGCTTCCTGATCCGCCTCACACCGGCGGTACCGCCTCGCGCCATGGCGCGGGAGCGCGTATAGTCCGTCACAGGGCTCGCGGCACTCACCGAAATGCCGCGAGCCTTCCGCTGCCATGACGGCGGGTTATGTCGTTGTGCATCACGCAAGTCGTTCGTCCGTCGCTCCCCTTGCTGCCGTTTCGTCACGTCCCTGCAAAGGAAAATAGAACATGCGTCGCTATGTCCTGCTGGCCGCCGTACCCGCCGCGTTCGCTGCGGGCTTCCTCTCTTCCCACCTGATGCCCGGCGCGATGGCGCAAGCCACCGCCCTGAGCGCCCAGATCATCGACGTCGGCGCCATGACCGACGAGCGGATCGGCAAGCTCGTACCCAATGTCGGCACGCTGCGCACGCGCACCCTGGTCGCCACGCCCAACGGCACGATCGCGGTACAAAGCGGCAACGTGCCGCGCCACACCCACCAGGACACCGACGAAATTCAGTATGTGATTTCGGGCAGCGGCACGTTCTGGCTGGGCGACCAGCAGCGCGAGGTGCATCCGGGCGATCTGATCGTGATTCCGCGCGGCACGGTGCACGCGGGTTCACAAAACACCAGTGGAGAGTTCAAGGTGCTGGCCGTCAAGCTCCCGCCTCAGGCGCCGACCGATATCCAGTTCGTTAAATGAGCGCCTGACATGCGCGGCGGACGGGCCGGGAAACCGCCTCCGTCCGGCTGCGTTCGGGCAAGATCAGCCGAAGAAGTTGCGATTGATCCACACCGCGCCGTAGCCGATCGCGAACATGGTGAGCAGCAGTGGCACGGAAATCCGCAACACCTGAATGACGAGCGGACGCGGTGGCAGATCCTCGTCATTTGGCATGCGCGCCGCCTCTTGCAACGCGCCCGTACAGAGTGCCGCCGCGACAGCACTCGCGAAGACCCAGAACGTCTGGTTGTAGAGCAACGCGACGAGCAACAGCGTGAGCGCAACGTTGCGGCCGTGATAGATCAGATTGACGGTAGTACGAAAGGCTTGCGGCGACATATCGGTATGGCGCAGGCACGAGCGTTGAAGCTGCACCGGCGCGAAGGTTCTTGTTATTTGTCCTTTTGACCACGACACACCCCAGCGGCGCATCGCGGCAATCGAAGGCTCAATGATGCATTGAGCATATCCACACTTAACGGCTTTCGCCACCGTTGTCTTTAGCCGGCGACGGCATCCGCACGCGCCACGCGCGCGATGCCTGGCGTCGTATGAATGCGGTATCCTCACCCGCATGACTGCCCCTGCATCCTCCCGTCTCTCAAGTGCTTCCCGTGACACCGCCGACGCGTCTCGCACCGGTGTACCGGAGCGAGCCGTCTACGTCATCGTGGCACATCCGCGCTGGCGCGACTCGCGCGTCAATCGCCGCCTGCTCGATGCCGCTCGCAGCATCGCAGGTGTCGACATCAACGATCTGTACTCGACGTATCCCGACTTCAGCATCGATGTGGCTGCCGAACAACAGCGCGTCGCTCGCGCCGACCTGATCGTGCTGGTCCATCCGATCTATTGGTACAGCATGCCGCCGTTGCAAAAGCTCTGGCTCGACGACGTGCTGTCCTGGGGCTGGGCGTACGGCCACGACGGCCATGCGCTCGCGAACAAGGACCTCTGGCTCGTGGCCAGCACCGGCGGACCTGCATCGAGCTATCGCCCAGAAGGCTACAACCAGCACGACTTCTCGACATTTCTGCCTGCCTACGAGCAGACGGCACGCCTGTGCGGCATGCGATTCCTCCCGCCACATGTGTTTTTCGGCGCACGGCGCAGCGACGATGCCGCGCTCGATGCTCACGTGAGCGAGTTCGCAGGCCGTTTAGCCACGTATCCGCAGTGGCCGGAACTGATCTCGATGGCAGACGCCCCCGAGTGTCAGGAGATTCCGGCGGCAGATCGCCCGAGTGGCGCGACGGACATCGCGGGCACGCACGACGACACCGTAAACGCCAATGCAGGGAGGGCCGCCTGATGGAACACGTGCCCGCCTGGCTGCTTGCCAGTCTGATTTACCTCGCGGCGGCTGTCATCGTCGTGCCGCTGTCCCGTGCATTGGGGCTTGGCGCAATCATCGGTTATCTCGCCGCCGGGATTGCCATCGGTCCGTGGGGCCTCGGTCTCGTCTCGCGAGTGGAAGACGTGCTGCACTTCGCCGAATTCGGCGTGGTGCTGATGCTGTTCCTCGTCGGCCTCGAACTGGAACCGCGACGTCTGTGGAATCTGCGACGGCCAATCTTCGGGTGGGGGTCGGCACAGGTCCTCGGCTGCGCCGTACTGCTCTTCGCGGTGGGCATTGCGCTGGGCGCTCCGTGGCGCATCGCCCTCGTTGCGGCGCTCGGCCTCGCGCTCTCCTCCACCGCCATCGCCCTGCAGGTGATGGCGGAGCGCAATCTGCTCGGTACCCCGAGCGGTCAGGCGGGCTTCTCGATCCTGCTGTTTCAGGATGTTGCCGCGATCCCGATCCTCGCGCTGCTGCCCCTGCTCGCGAATTCCTTCGACAGCCCTGTGATGACGGGCTCGGCACGTGCCCTCGAAGCACTGAAGATCGTCGGCGTGATCGCGGCGATCATCCTCGGTGGCCGCCTCGCGTTGCGCCCGCTGCTGCGCTGGATCGCCAACAGCCGCACGCCGGAGATTTTCACGGCGGCGTCGCTGTTGCTGGTCGTGGCCATCGCCACGTTGATGCAATGGGTCGGCCTGTCGATGGCACTCGGCGCTTTCCTCGCCGGCGTGCTGCTCGCCGAGAGCGAATACCGTCGCGAGCTGGAAACCGACATCGAGCCGTTCAAGGGGCTGCTGCTCGGGCTGTTCTTCATCGCGGTCGGCATGAGCATCGACTTCGGCGTGCTGCTCGCCCAACCGCTGCGAATGATCGCCGTGGTCGTCGGCTTCATGGCCCTGAAAGGGCTGGCGATCTACGGCGTGTCGCGGCTGATGCAACTGCCTTATCAGGAACGGCCGATCTTCACGCTGCTGCTCGCGCAAGGGGGAGAATTCGCCTTCGTGGTGTTTCAGTCGGCCGGGCCGCAGGTGTTGCCGCCGGCCGTGTCGTCGTTCCTGATCGGTGCTGTCGCGCTGTCGATGCTGATCTCGCCGTTGCTGCTCGTGGCCATCGAAAAATGGCTGCTGCCGCGTTACAGCCTGAAAGGATCGTCACGCATGGAAGAGATTGCCGAGCCGCAGTCGGCCAGCGTCGTGATTTGCGGCTTCGGACGCTACGGCCAGATCGTCGGGCGTACGCTGGTGCCGCAAGGCGTGTCAGTGACCGTGCTCGATCACGATCCCGACACCATCGAGAGCCTGCGTCAAATCGGATTTCGCGTGTTTTATGGCGATGCCACACGTCTCGATCTGCTGCGCATTGCGGGCGTCGCACAGGCGCGTGCCGTTGTCGTGGCGGTCGATGACGTCGATCAGTCGCTGGAGATCGTCGACCTGATGCGCGAGCACTTCCCCGACGTTCCCGTCGTGGCACGCGCGCGCAACGTCGGCCACTTGTTCCAGCTTCGCGATCGTGGCGTGAAGCACATCGAGCGAGAGGTCTTCGAGTCGTCGCTACGCAGCGCGCGCTCGGTGCTCGAGGAACTAGGCTGGCCGGCGGCGGAAGCGCGCGAAGCCGCGATGGCGTTCCGCCGCGCCAATCATCAACTGGCCGACGAGATGTACCCGGCCTATCAGGATCGCAACAAGATGATTGCCGCAGCGAAGGAGGGCCGCCGTCAGTTCGAAGAACAAATGATGCGCGAGCGTGAACAGCGTCACGCGCAGCATCAGGTCACGTTCGGCTGGGATGGCGAGAGTGTGCCCGGTAAGACGCCAACACCGCCCGCCTCGCCAACCTCAAAGCCCTCACCGTCCGGCAGCCAATCCCCCACGGACGACAGCCGGGCCTGAACCTTAGGCCCGGCGCCGCTCGCCGGGGTGTTTCGCCAACGCGGTTACACGGTGCGGGCGAAACCGTCGAACGGGCGGAAATGCCCATCGGCCGGCGCCGCCGCGTCGGCACGCAGACGCGCTTCGGCGTCGAGCCCGGTCAACCCGCGATAGTAGAGATTCACGGTGATGGACGCCGAGTAGCGGAAGATTTCCGAGAGTGTGAGGTGCGCATGCTGGGCCGACGTGAACATCAGATACGGCGACTCCGCTTCGATCAACCCCGCGACCTGATGCAGCCCATGGCGGTGCAGCACCTCCGCGAGTTCGTCGCGGCTGCGGTGCGTGTTCGCGTCGGTGGCCGGGTATATCATGCGCAGCAACACGAGCGGATGCTCGGCACAGGCCAGCGACAGCGCCTGTACGACAGCGTGGCTGTCGAGCGCCGTAGCCACAGAGTCACCTTCGGGACGATGCTGCGGAAAGAGTTGCTCAAGGGTCAGCGTCATGACGACTCCAATAAAAAAGCTGCGAGACAATCACAGCGGACTTCATAGTGTAAGCACCTGTGAGTCGCCAATATACGATGTTCTACGAATACTTGCGTTGCACGCGCAGCAACGATTACCAAATATTTCACCACCGCACGCGAAGCGCCGTTACGCGCGCGTGCCACATGTTCTACCGCTTCTGCGTTACATAGTGTTACGTCATGTCCTTGCCGGGAGCGCTTGACGACAACGCATAGCAATCCAATGGAAAAGATCGCCGGCCTGCATCCTGGGTCATTGCGCGACGGCGCGACTGTTTTCATGCGTGATTTTCGTCGCCGGGATGTCTGTGTTCCGGCGCGTGCCAGACGCGATTGCCGGAGCATTCTGTACAGCGGCCGGCGATCGCTTGATGGTATGATTTTTGCCGACGCAGATAAGACTCATATTCCATGCGATATCCCGACCAGATGTCCGACACGCTAGCGGTTGCCGTCGCGCAAGCCGACCACGTCATGCGCCATTGGCAATACGATGTCGATGGCACCGTGCCAATTGGTTCGGACTCCCATAAACGCATGTTCTGCCGCATGCTGCTCGAGTCCCACAACCCTTACAAGCCCTCGGTCATCGACTGGCCGACGCTGCCACCCGACGCACTCAAACGCCTGACCGCCCTGCCTATCTGGGACATTGCCGTACAGACCGAAGGCCGCGCGTCGATTCGCGTGGCGACGTACGCCGCGACGATTCAGGACCCGCTGCTGCGCGAGGCGCTCGTCATGGACGGCGAGGAAGAGGCACGCCACAAGGTTGTGCTCTCCAAGCTGGTCGAAGCGTACGGCATCGAACTCGCTCCCGAACCGCCCTACCCGCCGCCCAAGGACGCTGAATGGGCATGGATGAAAACGGGCTTCAGCGAGTGCATCGACAGCTTCGTCGCCTTCGGCCTGTTCCGTTCGGCCCAGCGCTCCGGCTACTTCCCCGAAGCCCTCGTCGAGACGTTCGAGCCCGTCATTCAGGAAGAAGCCCGGCACATCCTGTTCTTTGCGAACTGGGTGGCGTGGCACCGGCGCAGTCTGCCTGTCTGGAAGCGGCCGTGGTTCTACGCGCGCGTGGCAGCCGTCTGGGTCACCTTGATCTGGGATCGCATGGCGATCGCACGCGGCATCGATACCGACGGTGTGGCCCGTGACGCCAACTTTCCGGCGACCGGCACTGCCGACATCGGCGAGTCGCTCAAGCCCCGCGACCTGATTGTTCTGTGCCTGGAGGAAGATGCAAGACGCATGGATGGCTACGACAAGCGCCTGTTGCGCCCGACCTTCGTGCCGAAGCTCGCCCGGATTGCGCTTCGCTTCATGAAGTCCTGAGCGGCACGTCTGTCGTACCGATGAAAAAAAGCCGTCCCGAGTTTCTCACTCGGGACGGCTTTTGATTTTGCTGCGACAGCCAGCGAACGCTTAGCTGCCTTGGCTGACGTTCAACTCGCCGGCGGCGCGGGCACGGGCCAGTTCCTGCTTCACGTCGGTGCGCGACATGCTCGAGCCTTGCGAGGCGACGACCGGGTAATCGATGTCGTTTTGGGCCATAAGGCCTTCAGCACGCGCCTGAGCCAGTTGGGCCTTCACTTCCGTGCGGCTCATGGCCGGACCCGAAGCGACATACACCGGATAATCGGCGTCGCCGTGCGGGATCACGCCTTGTGCGCGGGCTTGAGCCAGATCGGCCAGCACGTCGGCACGCGTGAGCGGCTGACCTTGCGAGGCGACTTGAGGATAGTTGTTGCCATTTTCTGCTGCGTTGCTGGCAACGGCACCGAGCGAAGCCACGGCGGCGATAAGGGCGATTGCGATGTTCTTGGTGTTCATTTTCTTAACTCCTGTCTAGTTGCGACGACTTTGTTTTGCATTGCGCCGTCGATGTAAGGAAGTCTAGAACTCGCCGCCCCGATGAAAAACGCGATATTTGTCGAGGAACTATTGCGTCGTTCGACGGGAATCGATCGCACCAGACCGGTGCATTCGATCATGACAAACGCCGCTTCTCCCCCGTTTCACTGAGGGAAAAAGCGGCGTGACAGAAGAAAGAAACGGAGGCGGGACGGCTCAGTCCGTGAGCGACGCGCCAAGGGCGTCGAGCAGAAGCCGGGTGCCGCGCTCGCGCGAACCCGCGTCGTCGTAGCCGTCCAGAAATGCGCCTTGTTCGGTCATGACGAGAAGCGTGCCGCCGTCGTGCGCGCGTAGATCGACCGTCGCGAGCGATACGGAGATCTTGCGGGTATCGAGGTGCATTTCGTAGGCATAGACAAGCCGCGTATCGGGCACGACATCGAAATACGTGGCGTCGAACGTCGACACCATGCCCCCGGCCCACCGCCCGCTCACGCGCTCGCGACCACCGGGCCGGGCATCCATCGATCGCTCCAGCACCGTGAGACCGTCGCTGCGGGCGAACCAACGGTCCTTGGCTTCGCGGTCGGTCAGTGCACGGAAGACCCGTGCGGGAGATGCGGGATACTGACGCTCGATGCGAAAGGTCGCATGCACGACGCTACGTTGCGCTGGCGCCCCGACCTCGCGCATAACCTCGCGACCGAGCTTGTCCAACGTCTGTGCCCAGCCAGCGCTGGCGCCTTCGGGCATCCAGGCATAGGCGGGATCGTGAACGGTGTAGCGTTGCTCGACGTCCAGCCGCGTGCCTTGCGCTACGTCCGTGAAGGACGCCGTCGTGAGCGCGCCGAACAGCGCCACCCCCTTGGCGTCGGTCACTTCCATGTCGATCACGAGACGTCCGGGGGCGTCGATCTCGACGAAGCGCCCGCGAATCCAGTGCGCGTCACCTTCGGGCGACTGCATCATCAGTTCGAAAGCACCGCCCACTTGGGCGTCGATCCTGGCTTCGGGTACGGTGTAGCCAGCCGGGCAAAACCAGCGCTTCACCGCCTCGGTGGTTGTCCAGGCGCGAAATACCGTTTCCCGCGTGGTGGCATATGTCCGGCCAACCGTCAGCGGGCGCGGCTGCGCCGCAGACGCTGCGGCTTCACTTGCTGTCCTCATGAAATGCTCCTTCGGGGGGCAGGCTGGCCAGATACTCGCCCAAACGGTCGAGATGACCTTCCCACTCATGACGGCGCTGGTTGATCCATCGCTCGGCAAGACTCAGCGCCTGGGGTTCGATCCGGCACGTGCGCACACGGCCGGCCTTCTCCGTTCGCACCAGCCCCGCGCTTTCGAGCACGGTCAGGTGCTGCATGACCGCCTGCAACGACATCGCCAGCGGCTGCGCGAGCGCACTGACCGACGCCGGCCCCTGCGCCAGCCGCGCAAGCATTGCGCGGCGCGACGCATCGGCCAGTGCCTGAAAAGTCAGATCGAGGGCGTTGTCATGGTCAAGCATGTGCTTGAGTATAGACGTCAAAAAAACTAAAGCAAGAACTTTAGTATCGACGCGTCAAGTGATGATGTGGTGATCGCGCGCGCGCACGCGGGCCGTGTGCTGGCGGTGAAGGATTTCGCTCAGCGACTGCTCGATCGTCTCGGACATGGCGTCGAGCGCGAGGTCGTTCGGCTCGAGCCCGAACGGCTCTTCGATTTCAGCGCTGACCGCTTCGAGCGCGAAGAAAGTGTACGAGATGAAAGCCACGATCACCGGGGTCATCGGGCCGATGGAGTCGACCAGCCCGAACGGCAGCAACAGGCTGTAGAGATAGGTCACGCGGTGCAGGATCACGCCGTAGGTGAACGGAATCGGTGTAGTGGCGATCCGCTCGCAGCCGCCGATGGCATCGCCCAGACGATCCAGATGCATTTCCATGACCTGCGCGAGCGGTGCGTCGATCTGCCCGCGCACGCGGCGCTCCCGCAGCCATTCCCCCGCCATGAGCAGGATCGTGATCGGCTTGAACTGCTTACGCGCGAGGCACGCCACCTCTTCCTTGCCGAGCAGCCGTTCGAAGTCGGCGTGGGGGTCGGTGCCGCGCAACTGATGGCGCATGCTGTGCACGAAAGCGATGAGATAAGAGACGAAGCGTGGCGAATCCGAGGCATCGGACACCAACGTCATCGACTGACGGGCCAATGCACGCGTTTCGTTGAGTACGCTGCCCCAGAGCATGCGGGCTTCCCAGTAGCGGGCGTAGCTCGTGGTGTTGCGAAAACCGAGAAAGATCGCGAGCGTTATGCCGATCAGCGAGAACGGGATAAACGTGAGCGGGATCTTCCATTCGAAGATGCGCCCATGGGCGAGTGTGACAACTATCGAAATGATCGTGGTGAAAATGAGCTGCGGAGCGATCTTGGGCAAGATCGAGCCGCGCACGACGAAAAGCATGCGCAGCCAGTGCAGATTGGGTCGAACGATCATGGCAACAAAGGCGCTCGCAAGCGCGGAAAGGCAGGCTGTGGGGGGAAGCCGCTGCGGCGGGATGATACGCCCATATTGATGGGTTTGAAATGGTTGCAACCGATTGCAACATCGCTATCCGGCGCTCGCAGGGATAGTGAGAATGCCAATACGCCGTCTTGGCGTAGATAAGGGCTAAGGGCCAAAACAACGATCATGAACGTCGCGCACCCCACTTCTCGCATTCCATCCGCGATGGCGCCCCGCAAGACTCGCGGACTGGCCGCCATCGCGTTGCTCGCCGGACTCGCGGGCGTCATCGGCAGTTTGTCGGGCTGTGTGGTAGAACCGCCACGGCCAGCCCCCGCTGCGCGTGTCATCGTGGAGCCCGATCCGCATACCGTGGCCATCCAACGTCGCGAGCAGATCGACCGCCGCATCGGCAACGAATCGCGCGATATCGACAATCATGTGAATCTGGGCTATTACCCGCCACCGCGCGGTTATGAATTACACCGCCGTCTGGACGCCATTGCGCAGGAAACCCGCGACATGGCAGCGCAACACGGAAGCGGCCTGTCGGGCGACGAGCAACGTGTGCTCAATCAGGAACTCGACCAGTTGCACCGTCTGATCGCCGGTTGACGTGACGACGCGCCGCCTCGTAGGCGCTCGGCGACGAACCTCCGCAAAAGAGAACGCCCGCCGGCCGCAAAGCCGACGGGCGTTTGTCCGTCTCGCCGGACGGGAACTACTTCACATCCAGCGCCTGGGCCAGCGTCACCGGATCCTGGAAGATGCTCGAGAAGTCGAGCGCCCCATGGCCGTTGGCCCGATGCACCTCGAAGATGCGGCGAGCCAGATCGCCAAGCGGCGTCGCCACGTCGCTGGCTTCGGCCGCTCCGTGGGCCAGGCGCAAGTCCTTCGCCATCAGATCGGTCGCAAACCCCCCCGTGTATCCGCGTGACGACGCCGCGTTCTCCATCACGCCCGGACACGGGTTGTAGACCTCCAGTGTCCAGTTGCGTCCGGAGCTTTGCTGCATGACCGCCGAGAGCACCTTCGGATCGAGCCCATTGGCGATGCCCAGACGCAACGCCTCGCTTGTGCCGGCCATCAGGATGCCCAGCAGCATGTTGTTGCAAAGCTTGAGCGTCTGCCCGGCGCCAAGCGGGCCGCCATGATGGATGGCACGTCCCATGTTGCCGAGCAGCGGCCGCATGCGCTCGACGAGCGCCGCGTCGCCGCCCACCATGAAGGTGAGCGTGCCGGCCGCCGCGCCCGCCGTGCCGCCGGAAACCGGCGCATCGAGCAGCAGCGTGCCCGGGCGGGCGAGTTTGGCCAACTGACGGGGAATCTCCGGCGGCACCGTGCTGCTGTCGATCAGCACGGCGTCCGACGCAGCATTCGCGAGTACCCCTTGCGGGCCGTCGTATGCCGCGAGCACATGCTCACCGGCGGGCAGCATCGTGATAACCACCTGCGCGTCGCGCACGGCATCGGCAATCGACGTCGCGGCGCGGCCACCGGCCGCCGCCAGCCGCGCCACTGCCCCACCGGACAAATCGAAGCCGCACACCGCATGCCCCGCCTTGACCAGATTGGCCGCCATCGGGCCGCCCATATTGCCGAGGCCGATGAACGCGACGCGCAACGTTCCTGATTGAGTTTCCGTAGCCATCGTCTGTCTCCGAAATCCGTAGGAAAGGCGTGTTACTTGAGTGTGATCGTCGTGTTCACGCCCGACGGGCCGGTACCACGCGCTTGCCAGCGCGCCGTCACGGTCTTGGTCTGCGTCCAGAACAGAATGGCTTGCTTGCCGTTCGGCCCCAGATCGCCGAGCTTCGAGCCGCGCGAGCCGGTGAAGCTGAACCAGGCGACCGGCACCGGAATCGGCAGGTTGATCCCGACCTGACCGACATCGATCTCGTTCTGGAACTGACGCGCCGCGCCGCCGTCCTGCGTGAACAGCGCCACACCGTTGCCGTTCGGGTTCGCGTTGACAAAGGCAATCGCTTCATCGAGCGTATCGACCCCTGTCATGCACAGCACCGGTCCGAAAATCTCGTCGCGGTAAATCGACATGTCGGCCGTCACGCCATCGAAAATGGTCGGACCGACGAAATTGCCTTCCGGTGCTTCCTTGACCGAGTGACCGCGACCGTCGAGCAGCAGCTTCGCGCCCTCTTCCACACCGGCGCCGATGAGTTTCTCGATGCGGGCACGGGCCGGCTTCGACACCACCGGGCCGAGATCCGCGTGGCGATCGGTACCCGGGCCCACCTTGAGCGCACGTGCGCGCTCCACCAACTCGGGCACCCACTCGCGCGCCTCGCCCACGAGCACCGCGACAGACGTTGCCATGCAACGCTGGCCCGCCGCGCCGAACGCTGCCCCCAGCAAATGATTGATGGCCTGCTCGCGATCCGCGTCGGGCAGGATCACGCAGTGGTTCTTCGCGCCCATCATCGCCTGACAACGCTTGCCCGCATCCGAAGCGCGACGATAGATATGCGTGCCGACGTGCGTCGAACCGATGAACGATATGGCCTTGATATCCGGGTGATCGCAAATGGCGTTGGCAATGTCCGGGCCGCCATGCACGACGTTAAGCACTCCCGGCGGCAGACCGGCTTCCAGCGCCAGTTCGGCCAGACGCAGCGATGCGCTCGGGTCTTGCTCCGACGGCTTGAGCACGAACGTGTTGCCCGTTGCCACCGCGAGCGGAAACATGAAACACGGCAGCATCACGGGGAAGTTGAAAGCGGTGATACCCGCGCATACGCCCAGCGGTTCGATCAGCGTGTAGACGTCGACGCCACCGGCGGCATTCTGTGCGTACTCGCCCAATTGCAGCGACGCAATGGCGCATGCGTGTTCGACGACTTCGAGGCCGCGCCCCACTTCGCCCTCGGCGTCGGGCAGCGTCTTGCCGTGCTCGCGTGTGATCAGTCCGGCGAGTTCGCCCGTGTGATCGCGCAGCAGTTGCTGAAAGCGCAGCATCACGCGCATGCGGTTCGCTTGCGACGTATTGCGCCAGCTTTTGTAAGCCGCCTTGGACGACGCCACGGCCGCGTTGAGTTCTTCGGTTGTCGCAAACGGCACGCGGGCGACAACTTCCTGTGTGGCCGGGTTCACAACGTCGCGCCATTGCGAGGTCTTCGACTCGACGCGTTTGCCGTCGATGAGCAGCGGAAGGGTAGGTAAGGACATGACAGGCTCTCCAGATCGAAACGAATGCAAGAATTCGGGGCTTGCGCCACTTCGGGGTTCGGGCGATGGCGGGCTGCGGCAAGTGGGCACGCAGCGCCGCCGGCAATTACAAGATAGGCAATCGGGGCCAGGACTGCGCCATGGCGATCAGCCGGCGCTCACTTCGCTGCGGTGTTCGCCTTTACGAGTGAACAGGTCGATTTCGACAACGGTTGGAAGGCTTCGGTCGCGGGCACGGTGGCAACCTTGGTGTAGTAGTCCCACGGGCCTTTCGACTCGGCGGGCGACTTCACACGGAACAGGTACATGTCGTGAATCACGCGGCCGTCCGGACGAATGGACGCGTTGTGCATGATCGGGTCCCGGATCGGCATCTCGCGCATTTTCTGCGCGACCACCTTCGCCTCCACGCTCTTCGTCGCCGCCACCGCACGCAGGTAGTGCAGCACGCTCGAATACACGCCCGCCTGCACCATCGTCGGCTTCAGATCCTTGTATTTTTTCTGGAAGCGGGCCGACCAAACGCGCGACGCGTCGTCGAAGTCCCAGTAGAAGCCGTCGGTAAACAACAGGCCCTGTGCCGTGTTCAGACCCAGCGCATGAACGTCCGAGAGGAACACCAGCAGCGCCGCGAGCTTCTGCCCGCGTTGCACGATGCCGAATTCACGCGCCTGCTTGAGCACATTGACCGTGTCCTGGCCACCGTTGGCGAGCGCCACGACCTGTGCCTTCGAGCTTTGCGCCTGCAACAGGAACGACGCATAGTCGGAGGCATTGAGCGGATGCCGCGACTGGCCCATCACGGTGCCGCCGAGCGTCTTCACGATATCGGCGGCGTCCTTCTCCAGCGAGTGCCCGAACGCATAGTCGACGGTGATGAAATACCACGACTTGCCGCCGTCGCCGACCACGGCGCGCGCGGTTGCCGCCGACTGGGAGTAGGTGTCGAACATCCAGTGAAAGCCCGTGGGCGAGCAGTCTTCGTTCGTCAGACGCGTGGTCGCCGGGCCTGAGAACAGCGCGACGCGCTGCTTGTCCATCGCGAGTTTCTGTACGGCGAGCGCGGCGGCCGAGTTCGTCAGATCGGCAATCGCGTCGACGTTGTCACGGTCGAACCACTCGCGCGCCTTGTTGGCGGCAACATCGGCCTTGTTCTGGTTGTCGGCCGAGACCAGATCGATCTTCATGCCCTTGCATTCGGCCGCCAGACAATCGTCAATGGCCATCTGCGCCGCCACGACCGACCCGCCGCCCCCCATCGCGGAATAGGTGCCCGACATGTCGGTCAGCACACCCACCCTCACCGGACGGTTCGGCAACTCCGCCATCCCCGATACCGACGTCAACCCCAAGCCCGCGCCAAGTCCCAGCGCGAGCAGCCACGGCTTCATCTTCATCGCTTTGTCTCCTTCAGATCCCTTCAGGTCTCTTATGCTTTCGTCGCCGTCGTCTATGCGCGGCGCTCATAAATTGTATTTGTGCGAATTTGCTTTACATAGCGAAAATCTGCATCTACTTTGTGCATAAATACACATAGGAGATCGAGCGATGGCACGCACCTTAACGGCACGGCAGTCGGGTATCGTCGGCGTTTCGAGCGCGGAGCCACGTCCCGACTGGGACGATCTTCGGTACTTTCTGGAGGTGGCGCGCACGCAGCGGGTGAGTGCTGCGGCGCAGCGTCTGGGGGTCGATCACACCACGGTGTCGCGGCGTGTCCGGGCGCTGGAGCAGTCGCTCGGCACGTTGTTGTTCGACAAATCTCGCAACGCGGGCTTCGCTCTGACGCCGGAAGGTCAGCAACTCCTCGTTCACGCTGAGCAGATGGAGACGGCGGTGCAATCGGCCTGCGAGCAAGTCGCGGGTTTGGGACAAACGCTCTCGGGCCATGTCCGCATCGGGTCGACGGAAGCGTTCGGCACGTATTTCGTCACGCCCGTGCTCTCACGCTTCCAGCGCGAATATCCCGCCATCGACTTCGACGTGTTACCGGTGCCTCGCTTCGTGAGTCTCTCGAAACGCGAAGCCGATCTGGCGATCACCATCGAACGTCCGCAACGCGGCCCGTATGTGTGCAGCAAGCTGTGCGACTACCGCTTGCAGTTGTACGCGACGCCCGGCTATCTCAAGCGATACGGCGAGGTCACGACGTTCGCGGATCTGAGCGGACGCCGGTTCATCAGCTATGTCGACGAACTCAGCTTCAGCAACGAGTTGCGCTATCTGGAAGACGTCGTGCCGGGGTGCCACGTCGTGCTGCGCAGCACGAGCGTCATTGCGCAATATCAGGCCGCGTTGCAGGGCGAGGCACTGGCGATCCTGCCTTGCTTCATGGCGGCGCAGGACGCCCGGCTGGTGCCGTTGCTCGTCGACGACGTGGCGGTCACACGCAGCTTCTGGATCTACTGCCACGAGGAATTGCGCACGCTAAAGCGCATTACGGTGCTGTGGGACTATCTGCGCGACGCCGCACACCGCAACGACGCCCTGTTGCAAGGCACGACCGGGCAGTTGCACTTGATCTGATCAACGAACCTTGCGCTGTTCGGCGTCGATCACGGGGGGAATGGCGCAGCGCATCACTTCGATGAAGCGGCGCAGACGTGCCGGGTAGTACTTCGCATACGGATAGATGATGTACATCGGCAACGGCGTCGAGCGCCATTGCGGCACAAGCTGGATCAGACGCCCCTGCGCCACGTCCTCGGCCATCACCCATGCGGAGCAGATCCCCACCCCGAGCCCGCGTATTGCGGCACTGCGCAACGCATAGAGATTGTCCGTACTCATGCGCGGGTCGAATGCGACGCGGGCCGCCTCGCGGGTTGTCTCATGCGTGAGCGTGATCTCGTTGCGATAGAACGTCGAGAGCGAAAGCCATGGCAACGACGCCAGATCCGACGGGTGCGCAGGGAGCGGGCGCCCCGCCAGCAATTCGGGTGACGCCACGACGATTCGCGGCACGTCGGTCAACGTGATCGCCACATTCGACGGGTCTCGCAGTTCCCCCACGTGGATCGCGCAGTCGAGCCCTTCCGCAATGAAATCGGGCTCATCGTCGCGCAGGAACCAGTGCACCTTGACCCCGACATAGCGCTCGAGAAAGTCAGCAAGCGGCCCAACCATCATTTCCTGACCAAACGCGTGCGGGACGAGCACGCGCAAGGTGCCCTCCGGGTCGTCGCCCGTGCCGCGCAGATCGGCTTCGAACGCCTCCCAGCTCGTGACCAACTCCTTCGCTCGCGCGAAGCAGCGCTCGCCGTCTTCGGTGAGCTTCATGCGGTGCGTCGACCGCTGGAGCAGTCGGAGCCCCAGCGAACGCTCAAGCATCTGCAAACGCCGGCTGACGGTCGGCTGCGTGGTGCCGAGCCGCACTGCCGCCGCCGACAGACTGCCGGCCTCGACGATGCGCACAAACGTCTGCATCAACTCGACGCGGTCGGCGCCTCCGCCCCGGCTGGCGGCAGAGTCGGTCGTAGCGGACGGGGGTTCGAGGGGCTCTGTCATACGCATCACGTATAAATGTTGTACGGATTATAGGCCTACCGCTGCACCGCACCAAGCGGGACACTACGCCCATACTTTTGCTACCGGAGTCCCCCTGATGAGTTCCGCTCAAACAAGTGATGTGGCCGGCCAGAACGGCACGGCTCAGGCCGCTGTCCGGCCTCAGCCCGAATTGTCCGCCCGGCTGATCCTGTTACTGGCCACCGGCACCGGCCTGACGGTTGCCTCGCTGTACTACGCTCAGCCGATGCTCGGCATCATGACCGACGACATCCACGCGGCCAACACGACCGTCGGCTGGGTGCCCACGCTCACCCAGCTTGGCTACGCGCTTGGCATTCTGCTGCTGGTGCCGCTTGGCGACATCATCGATCGGCGTCGTATCGTGCTGGTCAAGGGCGCGATTCTCACGCTCGCGCTGCTGCTGGCTGCCTTCGCGCCGGGCATCGGCACGCTGCTCGCCGCGAGTCTGGCCATCGGCCTGACGGCGACGATGGCGCAAGACATCGTGCCTGCGGCGGCCGCGCTCGCTCCCGAATCGATCCGGGGCCGGGTGGTCGGCACGGTGATGACCGGGTTGTTGCTGGGCATTCTGCTCTCGCGGGTCGTGTCGGGTTTCGTCGCGCAGAACTTCGGCTGGCGCGCGATGTACGTCGTCGCCGCCATCAGCGTGGCCGGCTTTGGTGTCGTGGCATGGCGCGGTCTGCCGTCGTTCCATCCGACGACGCAGATGACTTATCGCCAGTTAATCGGCTCGGTGGCCAGCCTGTGGCGGCGTCATCCGGCGTTGCGCCGTGCCGCTGTGGCGCAGGGCTTGCTGTCGGTCGGGTTCAGTGCCTTCTGGTCGACGCTGGCGGTGATGCTTCACGAAGCGCCGTTCCATCTGGGGGCTGCTGCGGCGGGCGCCTTCGGTCTGGCAGGTGCCGCCGGTGCACTTGGTGCGCCGTTGGCCGGGCGTATTGCCGATCGTCGCGGGCCGCAGATCGTGACGCGTCTCGGTGCGGGTCTGGTGGCCGTCTCGTTTGCAGCGATGCTGCTCGCCCCCATGCTCGGCGCGCACGCTCAGTTGTGGTTGATCGGCCTGGCCGCCATCGGTTTCGATCTGGGGGTGCAGGTGGCGCTCGTATCGCATCAGACCATCGTGTACGGCATCGAGCCCGCCGCCCGCAGCCGTCTGAACGCGGTGCTCTTCGTCGGCGTGTTCATCGGCATGTCGATAGGCGCAGCGCTCGGCGCTCAGGCACTGGCGCACTGGGGTTGGACGGGCGTTGCATCGCTCGCCACGCTTGCCGCCATCGGAGCACTCGTGGTGCGGATGTGGCCGGGCACAGTCTCGGCTCACTGACACACATCGACAGATAACACGGCGCAACGACAAAGGCCGCCTCCCTCGGGAGGCGGCCTTTTCGTTTCACGCAAACGCGCGACGGGAAGCCATCGCCAATGCTATTGCCGTGACTCGGCCGCCTTGGCGGCGCACGCTTTCGCGCGCTCATACAGCGCATCGGTATCGATGCCGTCGAGCGTCAGACCGAATCGCTCACGTAAGAGCTGCGCGAGTTGCGCGCCCGATGCGATATCGGTTTCCGCCACGAGTTCGCCTTGTGCGGAGCGCTCCGTGAGCATTGTGTTGAGCAAGGCGATCCGTCCCTGCGGCAGCACACGGCATGCGATGAGTTGATTCAGGAAGATCGAGTCCGGCGCACTCGACGTGTACCAATTGCCCAGCTTGTAATCGATCCATTCGGCGGGCTTCGGCGTAAAACGATACACAGGCAGCCACCGCTGTGCCGAGCGCACGCTCAAACGATACTCGCTGGGCGGCGCGCCATCGTCCGCACCGACCGCCTCCAACTGAAACGTTTCCAGCAAGGTCGATTGCGGTTGTGTCGATTGCAGGCGCAGCGGCGCCGTGAGGGTCACGGAGCCGAAGCCTACATCGGCCAGCCAAGCCTCGCCGTCCAGATCGACACGCAACAACATGTGCGTCAGCGGCGCTTCCGCATCGAACGAACGTCCCCACGCAACGCGCCCGATCAACGGCGTCACGGCGAAACCCAGATGCGTCAGCGCGTTGGCGAACAAGGCGTTCTGCTCGAAGCAGTAGCCGCCGCGCCCCCCGTCGAGCAACTTGGCGACGACCGACGGCAGATCGACCTCGACCGGCCGGCCGCAAATCGGATCGAGGTTTTCGAAGGGGATCGCCAAAGGATGCAGCGAGTGCACCGCGCGCAGAACATCGAGCGTGGCTTCACGCGGGCCGGTATAGCCAATGCGCCGGAAATAGCGCTCTGGATCGAAGGGATGAGACATGCCAGACTTCCTCGTTTGGGGATACGGACATACGCAAAGCACATACGTTAGCGCATTCGCTGCCTCCTTGCGCGTTCCCCCGGTAACAGCGGGGTATCCCGAAGAATGCGCACGGGGGAATACGCAACCCGCCAATTTCGGCAGGGACACGCGCCCGAAGCATCCTCGTATGCTTACGCCGTCGCGCCGCGTGCGCCCCTTTGCCCTCGATAGGCTCTCATGACCGACACGACAACCCCGGGAACCGCAGCGATCACGGTAGCCTGCCAGTGCGGCAGCGTCTCGATGACACTCACCGGCAAGCCCGCCGCACGCGCCTTGTGCCACTGCAACGCCTGCCGCGACTTTTACGGTACGCCGGTGCTGGCGGCGACCGCCTGGGCGCCGTCGCAAGTGGCGATCGCGGGCGCCACGCACACGTTTTCGCATCCGTCGCGCAAGTTGTCGCGACGCTTCTGCGCCGCGTGCGGCGAGACCCTTCATGGCACCAATCGTTTGGAGATGTACGTCGTGCCGAATGCACGACTCGCGCGGGCACACGACACCAGGCTGCCCGCCGACCTGCAACCGACGATGCACCTGTTCTATCGTCATCGCGTATTGGACGTGCAGGACGATTTACCCAAATACCTCGACGGTTGGGACGGGCCGCTCTACGGGCAATGAGAGAGGATGGCATCGACGGTCATCGCCACATACTGCGATGACCGTTCGCAGGGGGACGTGCCCTCAGTCGCTCGGTTCGCAGAAGCGGATACGATTATTGAACGGATCGGTCACCGTCATTTGTTTGCCCCAGTCGAGCGCCTCGATGCCGGGATTCATATTGGGATAGCGCTTGCCGGACAGATCGCGCTGATACGCCTCGACGCCGCGCATGAAGACGAACGTCGTCGCACCGGGACTCGCGTCGCCGAAATGGCCTGACAGGTGCAATGTCATCCCCGCGCGCGAAACCTGACAGTACAGGGGCATACCTTCGGCGAAGCGGTGCTCCCAATCGATCTGAAAACCCAGAAAGTCCACATAGAATTCGCGTGCCTTCGCTTCGTCGAAGATGCGGTGAATCGGCGCGACGGTGTCGAAGACGATCCCGTCCGCCGGGGCAGACGCGAGTTTGGCGGCGAGCACGTTCCAGTCCGCGAAGCCGAACTGCGCGGCGACGGATTCCAGAGCTTGCGCGTGGGAAATGTCGATGCCCTCGCGCGCGAGACGCTCGCGCAACGACTTGGCCATGATCTTGGCGTCGAGATAGGTTCGCATGTTTACCATCCTTGCTAGTGTTCGGTGGCGACGAATTCGATCAGTGCTCGCGTTGCTGATGCGCGTCGCCTGATGAACGGGACGGACATGCGACTCCTGCGATGCTTTCACCGATCCCGGACACGGGTGCGAGCGGCAGGCAACATCGGCCTGCGGCGATTCTAGCAGCATTCTGCGTACGCCAGAAAGCAGACCGGCAATGCCGAAATGCGATAGCACCGCGCCGAATTTCGTATTGGCCGCCGTCGCACCGCGCCGGTATAGTGGCGCTCGTTGGCTGGCCATGCGCCGGCCTCTGTTATCCGGAGTCTCCCTTTCATGATCGACGCCGCGCGCGTAACGCAAGCGCTGGCCGAGCGCCACCTCCGCCCCGATCTTCGTCAACGCGAGACCATCGCCGCACTTGCCCGGCTGACGGACACAAGCACGAGCCGAGCCGCCGTCGACGGCGTGTATTGCTACGGTCCGCCCGGGCGCGGCAAAAGCCTCGTCGTCGACGCGGCCTTCGCCATCGCCGTGTGCGAAAAGCGGCGTGTGCACTTTCACGAATTCCTGCGCGACATACACCGCCAACTCGTGCGCGAACCAAAATGCGACGACCGGCTCGCCGCCGTCGCCAACCGATGGCTGGAAGGCGTTGAACTGCTTTGCTTCGACGAGTTTCACGTCCACGACATCGCCGATGCCTTCCTGATCGGTCGCTTTCTCGACATGGCACTCGCACGCGGCGTACGGCTGGTGCTGACGTCGAACTACGCGCCACAACAGTTACTGCCCGATCCCGAGTTTCACGAACGTTTCGAACCGACCATCGCGGTGATTCTGCAACGCTTCGCGATCATCCATTTCGACGGCGCCACCGATTACCGCCTGGGCGGTGAAGCGGCACGGTTGCCGCGCTGGATCGCACCGCTGGAATATGCCCGCGACGTCTTGCCTGCGCGTTACATCGAGTTGGAGGGGATGCCCGCATCGGCGCCGTCGGAGGTGGCGCTGGCGGGCCGCACCCTGGCTGCACGAAGCGCAGGAAACCGTGTGCTTTGGGCAAGTTTCGACGACCTGTGCGTCGCTCATCGTTCGCATCTGGATTACCTCGCGCTCGCGGAGCACTGGCAATCGCTGATCGTCGACGACCTGCACGTCGAACGTCTGCAACGCCCCGATACGCTGCAACGATTCCTGTGGCTGATCGACATCTGCTACGACCGTCGACGCACGCTGCTGATCGCCTCGGACGCACCACTCATTCCTGCGCTCGACGCCCTGAGCGACTGGCGCGATCTGTCACGCACGATCAGCCGTCTGGCAGAGATGGGATCGCTCGATTACGAGCGTCGCACGCTCGTTCGTCCACGCTGACACGCTGACAATCGCCTCGATGCACAAGCCGAATCCGCTGCTTGCTGCCTTCGATGGTATCTGCAAGACTGGCAGTTTCGCCCAGTCACCGATATTTCGCCATGCCACTCTCCACGCTCGCAATTTTCGCTACTGCCGCCCTGATCGGTGGCCTGATCCCCGGCCCCACCACGCTGCTCGCGCTCGCGAACGGCATTTCGGGTAACTGGCGCGTGGTGATCGTGGGGATGTGCGGCGCAGCACTCTCCGACATGCTGGTCGTCGCTGCGGTGGGCGCGGGACTCGGCGCACTGCTCATGGCGTCGGCGTCGTTATTTGCGACGGTCAAATGGGTTGGTGTCGCCTATCTTGTCTGGCTTGCTGTTCAATTGTGGCGCCATCATCCACAGGATCTCAGCCAAGTGCGCATCAAGTCGGATCTGAGCGCACGACGCGTCTTCCTGCGCAGCTTCGGTGTCGCGTTGACCAATCCGAAGATCCTGCTGTTTTTCACGGCATTTCTGCCGCAGTTCGTCGATACGTCGATGCCGCTCGTGCCGCAGTATGCCGTGCTGGCCATCGTTTCGGCCGCCGTCGACATCGTGGTGATGACGCTCTATGCCACCGGTGGCGTGCAGGCCGCACGCCTGATGACGGCACGCGGCCTGCGACGCCTGAACCGCGTGTGTGCCGTTGTCATGTTCACGCTCGCTGGCGGGCTCGCCCTCTATCGGAAGGGCGGCAATTGATCGTCGAAGGTAACCGGTCCCGAATGTGCAACGCGTCTGTGTAGTCGCGAAACGCTTCGGATGTGGGCGTGCCGACGACCGACCAGAGCCCTCGCCACCCCGGCAGGATATCGACATAGCGCAGCAACTGACCTTGTACCTTGTTCGCGGTGTCAGTGGCAAATTCGTTGAAGCGCAAGTCTGCGGCGGCTTGCGTTCGCTTGGCAAGTTCGGTGACGACAATGTGGGTCACGCCGAGTCACCCAATCAGTACCGCCAAAGCAATGAGATGCGGGAAATACGACAACCGTCGGATCACGATACGAACTGGCTCAGCCGGAGGATGAACGCTATGGTGCGGGTATCCTGCGCCGGATGCAGGGTAGTGCGGCCGGCGGCCATTGGGTTCGGTGCCCCCCCTGGCCGCCGGATCAACCTGCGAATGGCGCCCGTCCGCCCTCGCTTTTTACCAGTGGTAGCGATATCCCACCTGGCCGTACACGTTGCGACGATAGTCGCCACCCAGGTTGCGCGCGTACTTCACGCTCGCGTACAGCGACGATGTGCGGCCCAAGGTCGCTGCCATGCCGGCGCTCAGTTCGTACCACGTCTTCGCGAGACGACTGTCGAAGGTCGCGCCAGCGACGCTGGTCTGCCCCGGTGACAGGAAGTCGTGCACGACGTCGAAAGTCAGATAGGGAGACGCCGAACCGATGCCCGCGACGTTCGCCAGATCTGGCGCACCCAGCTTGAAGCCGACGCGACCGCGCAACGCATTCGTCGTATTGCCCGACACGCCGGACACGCTGTCACTGAAGCCGTTCAGGTGCAAATACTGATAAGCCAATTGCGCCTGCGGCTCGATGGTGACGCCCGAGCCCAGAATCGCGAATGGATGCCCGATCTCGCCCGAGAGCGCTGCACCGAAGCCGTTTTGGGTCGCCCCGATACCGCCCGCGTCACTATATTTGTTGCGGTAGTGCGAGACCTGCGTGGTCACATCGACGTACGCCCCTTGCGGCAGAATGCGCGTCCAGTACGCGCCCACCGACTGCGCCTGCATGGTGACCGACCCGGTCGCGGCGGAGAGCGTCGGGTCGAGCGTGCGGGCACTGTCCGAGAATGACGCCGACGCCGTACCGAAGGTCGCCGTCAACCCCGCGTGGGCGCTGCCGCCCATGCCCGAGGCGTCCGTGGCCAAACGCCAATCCCGCCCGAATTGCGCTGCAAACATGCGTTCGTCGGCGTTGAAGCGGCTCGACATATCGGCGTCCATCGTCTTGCCGAATACGCGCCCCCATACGCCGTTGGCGCTGCGGCTGCCACCTTCCCCTGCGTCGCCGCGCAGGCTACCCATGCGCTCCTGGAAACGGCCGAGCGTCGTGTAACCAAAGTCCGTGACGAGTTGCGGCGTCATGGCATAGGCTACGGCCGCCGCGCGGTACGCCGTTGCGCCCGAGCCGTACGACGTTGACAGATACCAACTTGCGGTGCCCGCCGCAGCACTCTCGCGCAGGAGGTATTGATAGGCCCCCGCTTGCACCGGTGCAGCAAGCCTGAATGCGCCCGCCGCCGACGTTCCATTGACCTGCACGAGCTGGATGCCGGCGCCCGTCGTGGCTACGCCTGCGCCAGTGATGTTGACCTTGAGCGCAGTGGTACCGCTGGCGTTTCCATTAATCAAGAGCTTGTCCGAGGCCACCGATGAGCCGTCGTTCGCGATGGATGCATTCAGCAACGCCGTTCCGTTGTTGCCGACGTAGTCGCCAGCAATCGTGAACGTACCCGTGCTACCGGACGCCGCGCCCGGCGATGCGCTTCCGACGGCGATCATGCCCGCGTTCGTCACGCTGCCGAGCGTGCCGCCATAGCCCGCCAGCGTGGCGCCCGCGGCCACTGTCGCCAGACCGGATCCGAGTGTTGCGTTTCGGTGTGAAGCGTCGCCCACGATCACCGTCGCCCCGCTCGCTATCGCGGTCGTGCCCGCGTAGGAACTGGCGCCATTCAGAGCGATGGTGCCAGCACCAAGACTCACGGCCGAGAAATTCGAGATCGCGCCGTTGTAGCTGAATGCGTTGCCGGTGCCTGGCGTGATAGTCAACGTGCTGGTGCCGGTGCCGCCCGACACATCGCCGTTCACGACGGCAGAGCCGCCGAGAATTTGCAGTGTGCTGTTGCCGCTGCCCAGATCGACCGCCTTGCCGTTCTGATCGGCGGTGATCGTCCCGTAGTTGATGACGGTCGCGTCGTTCGCGCCGGTGTTGACGACGGCCGCCGTCGCACCGCCGCCTTCGAGCACGCCGCTCGCCTGGTTGACGACAGTCACGGTGAACGCATTGCGGCTGCCGGTCACGGCGATGGCCGAGTCGCTCTGGCCGCGAATGAGGCCGCTATTGACGATAGTCGAATTGGCGTAGATGCCTTGCGGGGTGATGGGCAGCTTGGTGATCGGGTCCTTGTCGACACCGGCGAGCGTAATGCCTCGGCCCACACCGCCCGCAGTGTTCTCGCCGATGATGGTGCCACTGTTGACGATCGTGCCGCCGCCGGCGGTCACACCTTCGCTCACGTCGTTAAACGCCTTTGCGCCACGAATCGTGCCCGAGTTGGTGATGTTGACGAGGCCGTCGACGTCCACGCCATCGCCATCGCCAGTCACCCCATTGCCGACGATCGAGCCCGCATTGTTGATCGTGACGACTTCGTTGGCGTTGAAGCCGTCGATGTTGATCCCTGAGCCGTTCATGCCCTGGATCGTGCCGCCGGCGTTGTTCGTGACGGAGAGTGTGAATGTACCGTCGGTCGCGGTGTTGGCTCCCCCCGTGATGCCGTGGCGTGCGCCCTGAATCAGACCCGTACCCGAGTTGACGACGACGACGCCGGTGTTCGTTTGCGCATCGACACCGTCGCTGCTGCTGGTGCTGCCTGGATTGTTGGTCGAGCGGATGATACCGGCGTTGTTGATGACGCCGTTGACGCCGGGGCGAACGGCATCGGCTTCGTTTGCCTGGATGACACCGCCCGCGAAGTTGTTCAGGACGTTGGTGCCAGTCGTGATCGCGTTGAAGTCGATCGCCTGGTTGCCTTGAGCGGAGTTGTTCGTCGAGGTCAGCGTGCCGTAGTTGTTGAACACGACGTTGCTGTTCGCCTTATTCATCTGGATGACGTCGGCGTCGAACGTGGTCATGCTCGCTCCGACACCATTGGTCACCGTGAGGCTAAGACCACCCGTGTTGTCGCGGATGGCGCGGCCGGTGCCCGTCATATTGATCGTGCCGTTATTGACGAGTGTGGCGTTGCCCGTGATGGAGACACCGATGGTGCTGCCGGCGACCGAGAGCAGGCCGCCGCTCTGGATCGTGCCGGACTGCCCGCTGGACAGGATCTGCCCTGCATTGCTTGTCAGGCCGTTGGTGATGATGAAGCTGGCGGCGAAGGCGTGTTGTTCGGCAAAAAGCGCGATGACGCCAGCCAAAATGGCAAGTGGTTTCATATACCCCGATGTCCTCTTTGGAACTTGTTCGAAGCCGCAGAGTATTCACCGTGCCGATGACATGAATATGAATTATAAGCAATCCTTTCTTTTTTTTATGCTTTGGATAACAAATCATGTGTATCTGAGACACCTCCAGCGCACAGGCAATTGCGCCGGTAGCGGTGACCGCCACCGCCACCGGCGCGGCTATGTGCGCATGGACGACAACGAGACGTTCGACACAGTCACCTGGATCGTCGACAATCGGCGAACGAACATCAGATAACGACTGTCATCCACGCCAACAACCATGAAAATTACGTCCCCTGTCGCGCTTGTTACCGGTTCGACTTCTGGCATCGGCGCTGCCATCGCCCGGCGGCTCTCAAGCGAAGGATTCTCAGTTGTCTTGCATTCGCGCAGTTCAGCGGGAACAGGTCAAGCATTGGCTCGCGAACTCGGTTCAGCTATCTACGTACAGGCTGACCTGGCTGACGATGCGGACAGGGTACGGCTTATCCGTGAAGCCGTCGCCACATGGGGACGACTCGACGTTCTGGTCAACAATGCGGGGATCAGCCGGGTCATCCCTCATGCAGATCTGGCTGCAGCTACACCAGCGGTGTGGGCGGAACTGCATGAGGTTAATGTGGTCGCTCCGTTTCGTTTGATAGCCGAGGCGGAATCTGCATTACGTGACGCAGTTCAACATGGACGCCCAGGTTGCGTGATCAACGTTAGCTCGCATGCGGGTGTTCGGCCAAAGGGCGCATCAATCCCTTACGCGGCTACAAAGGCCGCACTAAACCACATGACTCGCCTGCTGGCAGTATCGCTTGCGCCCGATATCCGGGTAAATGCTGTTGCTCCCGGACTGGTAGATACACCACTGACCGCAGACTGGACGCAGGCACAGGAGCTTTGGAAGACGAGGGCGCCAATGCGGCGGTCAGCTAGTCCGGAAGACATTGCTCAGGCTGTCATGATGCTGGTCGCCTCAGACTATCTAACTGGAGAAATTTTGCTGTCGGATGGCGGGTTGAATCTCACGTAGTAAGGCGCATCCCAGCTTCGATCTTCTGAATTCGTCCAGTTGCAGCCGTTCAGCCAATAGCGAATACTGCACTTTTCCTGAAAACACGGGGGTAGTCCCCCCGGCAAGTACCATCTCGACCTGCCTGAACTCGTGGATATCGCTGACGCCCCAGGGATCGACATGGTTGAACTCGTCAACCTATACCACCAGCGAATTTGACCTGCCCCGTGAAGGGACGTGGATGGGATAACTGATCACATAACTATTATATTTTTCTCTTCTCGTTATCCCGCAGGGTGCGAAGCAGGAGATTACGGAGCTCTCGAATTTCTCGCCGCAACAAATGCAAGTGGCTGCAACCCAATTCCCGCAGACGCGCAGCGTTGAGTCGAAAGCGGCAGATCCGGCGCGTGCGATCAGAACGAATAATGCTCAGGGTGGCCTAGCGATCCTGCGGTGCCATGCCCCGTATCTCCGATGCGAACACGCGGTGCCTCTCGGTATCCACAGGTTTATGCGTGACAACCGACGTTGGCGGATGACCCGACACGTTGTTCCCATTCCTCCAGTCGTGCGCAGGCCGTATGGGACGAGGGGCAAAGCCGCCGCCGCAATTCGGACAGACGTTCTCCAGGATAGCGTCAACACACGTTGTACAGAACGTACATTCGAAGCTGCAGATGCGCGCCTGCGTCGACTCGGGAGGTAATGCCTCTTCGCAATGTTCGCAGCTCGGCCTTAGTTGCAACATGAGGTGCTCTCCTCGTGAATGTGGACTCAGCGCCATCGTAAGGTCATGAAAATTCCCCGACAAGCGCCCTGCCTGCCATTCTTAAGTCAACCTCTGCCAATACTGCAAATATCGAGTCGGCTCATTGGAGGACGAACAAACAAAGCAACGGGCAAACCAGCGAATCTGGAGCTTCGTCGACGGGTCTGAGCATAATGAGCGGTGGGCGCGCACTGGAAATCAAAGGATGTAGCACGCGTCGCGGCGGCGCATCGATGTGTCAACGCGACGATCATCACGCGACCGCTGAATGCTCTCTCCCTCGGCAGCGGCGTCGTTTCGAGAAATACCTTGACAGCCTCGGTATATAACCGTACTGTGCATTCAGAAATATTCAAGAAGCTTGATTGCTGATCATCACTTTTCTGCGTGTTCTGCGCAGTATTCGCTGTCCTCTCCTACTCCTTGAAGTTTTCCTCGCTCCGCAATGGGGCTATCGATTTATTTTCAAGGAATTATTATGGATACCGGTACCGTTAAGTGGTTCAACGATAGCAAGGGCTTCGGTTTCATCACGCCTGACGCTGGTGGCGACGACCTGTTCGCTCACTTCTCCGAAGTTCGAGGCGATGGTTTCAAGACGCTCGCTGAAAACCAGAAGGTGACGTACGAAACGAAGCGTGGCCCGAAGGGTATGCAAGCAGCAAACATTACCCCGCAGTAACGCAGTTCAAGGGCCGGTTCGCCGGCCCTTTACTTGTCTGGCATCCTCTCTCGGCGCTTAACGCTCCCGATCTGATCGCACCGTTTTCGTGCGCTCCGTTTGCCCTCTCGACAAGCTCACTCCCGCTCCCATATCCGTGTTCGGTCGCCTGTATGGCATGTGCCATACGTGCTTCGCTCGCTTTTCGCTAGCGCATTGCTCGCGCTTCGCCCATGAAAAATAATAACTATCATCATCAGTACAACGGGTATTCCGTCTCCCCTTCGGCATATCGATTGCCCGACGGCTGGTTTGCCGCCAATTTGCTGCTTGTGCGTAGCGATGCCGCTAACACCGAGTCCACCTCTTACGCATTCCATGCGCTCGAATATTTCGAAGACGAAATGCAAGCGTTGGGGCATGCATCGACTTGGGCACGCGACTGGATCGACAATCGCGGCTAACTTGCCGTCTGGCACTTTCATGCTTGGCAGATAAATGGGTTCTTGGCAAAGCCCGTAGTGGTGGGTTTGTCGGCCCCGAAGCAGGTAGGTCGTTCCACCTGCTGGCAGATCATCACGCAAAGACTTCGGGCACACTCACCGGCGCGCCCGAGCGCCGTTGCGCGAAACGTCCGAACAGCGCCACGTCAATTCGGTCTGCGCTCTTCAGACTGCACGACGCGCTCAAGATCGACATGGTTGAGCTCGTCGACCTTTACGAGCGAAGAATTTGACCTGCCCCGTCTAGAGACTGGGATGGGATAACAGAACACATAATTATTATATTTTTCTCTTCTCGTTATCCCGCAGCGCCGGACCAGCACGACGACCACAGTCGGGATCGTCGCAACCACCGGTTGAGATACGTCCTTAGATAGATTGGCTGCAAACCTAGACCGAGATTTCCGCGTATTTCGTGGTGTTACATCCGGTCGGTGCGAACGGTGGGGGTACTTCTGGTACTGGTCGAGGCCAAAATCACCGTACGTCAGAGTGATTGACGAGCTGATCCACGATACACAACAATAGGCAACCATAAAGGGGACATCGTTGGAACTCATGCAAGTCCCCAACGCGTATGACGACGGAATGGGGATCGTCGATCATTCGCATCGCGGTCCGTGCGCTTTCAAACCGTCCCCCAAATGTCTCGTCGACGTGTGCCGAAACCGCCACCGCTTACAGAGCACCAAAAGCAACGACTCCGCATCCTTGATGCCTGCTCTTCGAAACGCCGTAATCAATGCTAATTACGCGAGAGCCAAGGAGCACGCAGCAGATATTCAATCACTCCTGCGCGCCACCGGACATGAGACCCGCCTCATGCAGGCTAAAAACTGGCTCTTCGAATCTGCGATGCAAGCCGGTGAGCTCAAGGTCGCGGAACTCGGTTTTACTGGGATACGGCAAAAGACCTCGCCGCAGACCAAGGTATATGCAGAAGCGACCGCGCTACTTGCTGTGTGTCTGCTGAGGCAGCGCCGACTTCCGGACGCGGAGCCTTTAATTGCTGAGGTTTTGGCAAGTACCAGCATCCGAGATCTAAATCGTCGACGACGTTTTCTCGCGCATGTCACTCAACGATTCGAGCAAGAGAGCTTTGTCGAGGCAATCCGAAATCTGGACCCATGCAAACTCGACTTCGAGGCAATTCATGACGAGGCATCCCATCTCGTCAGAACCAAGACGGACGACGAAATCTATGCCGATATTGGGAGAGCACTTCCACCGGAGGTTGTAGCATTTGTGCGCAAGGTTGACCTGACAACGAGGCGTCAGTTGACCGTGACCGAGATCAAGTATTTGCCGCCCAGCGCGAATCTCGAAAAGAAGTCTGAACTTGGGAAGTCGTTCTTCTCGTCTCTCAAGCTCGTCGTATAGCGATCACTGTGCGATCCAGCCAGTGAAATATACAAGGCTTGGTACTCTCAAGGGATGAGCGCCTTTCTTTCCAAGAAGTACTACGCGCTTGCGGTAACCTCGGTGCTCGCCGACATCGGTTTCGGCATCAAGGCAATCGCCGTTTCGGTAACCGCACTGTTGATCAAACTGGGCTTGGAGGTTTATTGCGATCGCTATAAGCCCGCAGACATTCTCGTGCCTCCGGGCAGCAAGAGCTAATCTAGGTTTCGGGCGACCAAGAAAGCCCCAACACCGCCTGAAATCGGACCAAATGGAATCTCAAAAAGCGCCTGCGATGGGAATCGATCCCAAGGCGCTTATCCCGGAATCGCACCCACCGACAAAACGCGCAAATTGCCAAGATCTCCCAACCCCGCTTAGAATGCCGGTCTTCGCGGGCGTCGTATAATGGCAATACCCTAGCTTCCCAAGCTAGAGCCGTGGGTTCGATTCCCATCGCCCGCTCCAACACCCTCTCTGTTATTTCTCCGCTAGATTGTTCTGCCACTGGCGTCACGCCGACGCCTTGTGCTTATGGCCGCGCGGCTTGCCACGATCAGGTGGAGTAAAATCCGCTTCCCATGCGCTTCTCCGACTTCGATCAACGCCTCGCCGCACTCGGCGCTCAACCTGTCCATCGTGGCCGGGTGGCTCGCGTCTGGCTGAACGGACAAGCACTCGACACCGGCACGCGCCGTCGCAGCTCAGAACACTTCCTGCCGCTCGCGCTGCGAAACGCCCTTCCCGCACTCACCGCAGAACTCGACGGCCTCGCCCGCGTCCGCTCGGAACACACGGGCAACGACGGCTCGCGCCTGCTCGTCGAACTCGCGGACGGTCAGATGGTGGAAAGCGTATTGCTGCCGCGCGACGGCCTCTGCGTCTCCACGCAAGTCGGCTGCGCCGTCGGCTGCCGCTTCTGCATGACCGGCAAGAGTGGCCTGATCCGCCAGATCTCAAGCATGGAAATCCTCGCCCAAGTCGTACTGGCGAGACGTCGGCGCGCAGTGAAGAAAGTCGTCTTCATGGGAATGGGTGAGCCAGCGCACAACCTCGACAACGTGCTCGAAGCCATCGACCTGCTGGGCACCGAAGGCAATATCGGCCACAAGAACCTAGTGTTCTCCACCGTGGGCGACCTGCGCGTGTTCGACGCCCTGCCCCGGCAACGCATCAAGCCCGCACTGGCGCTGTCGTTGCACACCACCAAGGCCGACCTGCGCGCCCACCTGCTACCACGCGCACCGAAAATTGCACCGGATGCGCTGATCGACCTCGGCGAAAAATACGCTCGCGACACCGGCTACCCGATCCAATATCAATGGACGCTGCTCAACGGCGTCAACGACGGCGACGATGAGCTCGACGCCGTCGTGCGCTTGCTCAAAGGGAAATACGGCGTGCTCAACGTCATCCCCTTCAATAGTCTCGAAGGCGACGACTACCAGCGCCCAGATCGCCAACGCATTCGCGAGATCGTCCGCTATCTGCACAGCCGCGGCGTACTGACTAAGGTGCGAGACAGCGCCGGGCAAGACGTCGATGGCGGTTGCGGACAATTGCGCGCTCGCGCCATCGGCGAAACGAAAGTGGTTGAACTGCACAGCACGCGGTAAGCGCGCGGCGCAGTAAGTTCACGCGGCGTTGGCGCGCGACAGTTCGCGGAAATTCATCCAGTGCGAACTCACCAGCCAGCCAGCATCCACCGGCAAACTCACCCCTGTGATTGCGCTCGACTGATCGCACATCAGGAAGCTAACGGCCGCCGCAATCTCGTCGGTACCGACCAGACGCCCCAGCGCCGAATGCGCTTCAATCGCAGTGGCGCTGCGCTTGCCCGTCGCAAGCTTGTCCTCGAAGATTGGCGTCAGCGTGAAGCCGGGGGCGACCGCATTGACGCGAATGCAAGACGCGCCCAATTCGCCCGCCGCCAACTGCGTCATCGCACCGAGTGCCACCTTCGTCGGGGAATAGGCATGCAGCGGCAACGGACGTAGTTCGTTGATCGACGTGATGTTGACGACCGCACCCGCGCCCGCCTGCTTCATCAGCGGCGCAAACACCCGCAGACAATGCTGGGCGCCGAAGTAATTCACTTCCCACACACGCCGCTGCATGTCGTCGTCCATCTCCAGCATCGGCACGACGTCTTGTAGCAGGCCTGCGACATTCACCAGCCCCGCAACGCCACAGCGCTCGCGCAGAGATGCCGCCAGGACATCGACCGCTGCATGGTCGGTCACGTCGAGCGCCGCCAGCGTCATCCTCGGCTCGGCAGCACGCGCGCCAAAGACATCGCGCAAACGGGCAAGATCGAGATCCGTGGCCACCACATGCCAGCCGTCATCGAAGAGGCGGTTCGCCACCGCCAAGCCAATGCCGCCGCTCGCTCCGGTCACAACCACGGCGTGGCCGCTATCGCGCAAAATGTCCAATGATTTGCGCTTCGCGCGCTCAGGGGATGAGGTCATACCATGCGTCTCCGTCAGGGGGGGTTGTCGCCTTAATTTCTAAACAATTCGTTTAGTTTATCAACACCCCCATCCGACGCGTCAAGCCTTTTTTGCCGCCCCCTTCGCACGCGCGGTCTTCGCGGGCGCGGCTTTTGTACCTCGCGCAGTCTTCGCCGCCATCGCAGGCACCTTGCCGTTCGGGCCGATCAGGCCTTGCATGACAAGGTCGACGTGCTCGCGTACAAACGCCCGCGTCAGCGGCTTGTGGCCGACGAGCAAGCGGTAATAAAGCGGCGCGTAGAGGATGTCGAGCACGACATCGGGGTCGCCCGGTTTGATCAGCCCGCGTGCCACAGCGTCGCGCACGATCTCCACGCCCTGCTGACGGCGCGCCGACACGTAACCGTCGCGAAACGCCTGCGCGATTTCCGGATCGGACTGTCCTTCCGCAATCAGCGCGCTGATCATCGTGCCCATCGGCCCGCAGAATTCCTCGGCCATCTTGAGCAGACGCGAAAAAATGCTGTCGAGCTGCAACTCTTCCGGATACGGCAACGCCTGCCCCGCCTCACGCAGGAAGGCCGTCATGATCACCGACGCGCGGTTCGGCCACCACTTGTAGATCGTCGCCTTGCTCACACCAGCCGCAGTCGCAATGGATTCCATCGTCGTCGCGGATAACCCCTGCTCAAGCAACAAACGATATGCCGCGTCGAGCACGGCGCGCTCCGCCTCCACACTGCGTTTGCGTCCGCGCCGGCCTGCCGCGGGAGATTCGGGATTCAACTGACTTGACATTCGCTTTGCCCAGACAAATACTAAACTAAACGTTTAGTTTATAAATTTCGTCACCGCTTTGGAAGCTCGTCGAGCGGTACGTCGGTTTGGAGAATGGAATGCAGAAGTCTGACACAGTTTTTTCTTCATTTGCCCTGCCCGCGGGCGAAGCATTGGCCGACACCGGCATCACGCCGGCCGAGCAACGCGTGCGCGAAGATCTCGCTGCCGCGTATCGCCTATGCGCGCTCAACGGCTGGGACGACTTGATCTACACGCACTTGTCTGCGCGCGTGCCTGGCCCTTCGCATCATTTCCTCGTGAATCCGCTCGGTCTGGCGTTCGACGAAATCACGGCATCGAATCTCGTGAAGATCGACCTCGACGGTCGAGTCATCGGCAACTCATCTTACCGTCCCAATGCGGCCGGCTTCGTGATTCACGGGTGCATCCACGCAGCGCGTGAAGATGCCGCCTGTGTGATGCATCTGCACACCGAGGCGGGCATGGCGTTGTCTGCGCTGGAAGACGGTCTGCTGCCCATCACGCAGCACGCCATGCGCTTTGTAGGACGCCTCGGTTATCACGATTACGAAGGCATCGCTCTCACCATCGGCGAGCGCGAGCGGTTGCTTGCCGACCTGGGCAGCAACGCAGCCCTGATTCTGCGCAATCACGGCACGCTTACCGTAGGACGCTCGGTAGGTCATGCCTTCGTGGAAATGTTCTATCTGGAGAAAGCGGCCCGCGCGCAATTGCTCGCGCAGGCGACGGGTGCACCGCTGCGGATTCCGGCACCGGACATCGCCGCCTTGACGGCCCATCAGTGGGTGACGGATCTACGCGGCTCGGGTGATCGCGAGTGGCCTCCCCTGTTGCGTCAACTGGAGCGCTACGGCGACGACTACAAGCGTTAATGCATTGAAGTGAAGCTGTGCGGTACGAATAAGAAATACGAAATGGGCAGTTGGCAGTGACCAGCAAACATAACAGAACCATGACGGAGACACCCCTTGAACCCGACCCTTGCATCACAGGCGAGCCAATCGGCCGCCGGTGGCGATAACGCCGCCGCGCTGGACTCCCGCATCGCGCAGGAGACGATTGGCCAGCTATTCCGGCGCATTCTGCCCTTCCTGATCCTCTGCTACATCGTCGCTTTTCTCGATCGTGTGAACGTCGGCTTCGCTGCCCTGCACATGAATGGCGATCTCGGATTCACCGCGACCGTCTACGGTTTCGGCGCGGGTATCTTCTCGATCGGCTATTTCGTCTTCGAGGTACCGAGCAACCTGATCCTCCATCGGGTAGGCGCGCGCATCTGGATCGCCCGCATCATGGTGACGTGGGGCTTTGTCTCAGCGGGGTTCGCGTTCGTTTCAGGCGAAACGTCGTTCTATGTGATGCGCTTCCTGCTCGGCGTCGCCGAAGCGGGGTTCTTCCCCGGCATCGTGTTGTACCTGAGCCTCTGGTTCCCGGGACGCGCCATGGCGCGTGCGACAGCGATCTTCATTCTGGGTCTGCCGCTGGCGGTGCTAATCGGTGCACCACTCTCGACAGCCATTCTCACGTCGTTCCATGACTTCGCCGGACTGCGCGGCTGGCAATGGATGTTCCTGCTCGAGGGGGCATTGGCTGTGGTGGTCGGCGTCATCGCCTACTTCGTACTTGGCAGCTCGCCCGACAAGATCACGTGGTTGACCGAAACCCAACGCGACTGGCTGGTGCGAACGCTCGCGCAGGAGCGCGCCGCGAAGGAAAGCGCGCGGCAATATAGCGTCATGCAGACGCTGCTCTCGGGCAAGGTGCTGCTGCTCGCGTTGGCGATCTTCTGCAACATCACCGCGCTGTTCGGCATCACCTTGTGGATGCCGCAGATCATCAAGGGCATCGGCGGGCTCGACAACACACGCGCGGGGCTGCTCAGTGCCGTGCCGTATGTGTGCGCTGGCATCGCCATGGTGATCAACGCGCGGCATTCCGACAAGACCGGCGAGCGCCGCTGGCACATTCTCGTGCCGGCAGCGATCGGTGCGGTGGGCTTGGTGATGGCGGGAAGCGCGACGTCGCCGTACGTCGGCATCATCGGGCTGTGCATCGCCGCAGCGGGGATTCTGGCGTCGAACATTCTGTTCTGGCCGCTTGCCCCGATGTTCCTGACGGGCGCCGCCGCCGCGGCCGGTATTGGTCTAGTGAACTCCGTCGGCAATTTGGGGGGCTTCGTCGGCCCGTACCTGACAGGCTGGGCGAAGGACACCTTCGGCGGATATAGCGCCAGCATGAACACGCTCAGCGTCATGGTGCTCATCTACGGTCTGCTGCTCTTTGCATTCCTCACCGTGACGACGCGACGTGCAGGCATCGTCAGCGCACACGCCGCCACTCCCGTCCGAGGTACGGCAGCGCGCTAAACCTGCTCCCCTCTCCGCCTCGGTTCCGATTCTTTACTTTGCCCGGGCGCGCGGCGCGCGCTCGGTTCTTGCCATGAATATTGCCAATACCCTTGCGCGGGCCGCCGTACGGCATCCCGCCCACATTGCGACTTATCTCGGCGAATCGCCGCAGTTCGACTACGCCACGCTGGCGCGCCGCTGCGCCGGCATCGCCGGCGGCCTTCGCTCTCTAGAGCTGGCCGATGGCGCTCGCGTAGCGCTATGGATGCGCAATCGGCCCGAGTATCTCGAATGGCTCTATGCCATCTGGTGGGCGGGCCTCGTCGCGGTACCGATCAACGCGAAACTGCATCCGCGCGAAGCCGCGTTCATCGTCGGCGACTCGCAAGCGGAAGTGGTGCTGGCAGAAGCAGAGGACGCACAGGCGCTGGCCGAATGTCTTGCGACGCCGACGATTTGCCTCTCGCCGGAAGATGATCGTGTGCGTGAATGGGTGAAGGCGGATGCGTCGCAATCTGTGCCTGTGGCATCGCGCGAGAACACGGACCTCGCATGGATCTTTTACACGTCCGGGACGACAGGACGACCCAAGGGCGTCATGCTCTCGCATCGCAACCTCTGGTCGATGGCGGCGTGCTACATCGCAGACGTGGATGCGGTCGGCCGCGAAGACCGCACGCTTTATGCCGCGCCGATGTCGCACGGCGCTGGGCTGTACAGCGTGGTCTTCATGATGCAAGCCGCGGGGCACGTGTTTCCTGCGTCGGGCGGATTCGACGCGCAAGAGATGTTTGCGCTTGCCGATTCCCTCGGCGGCATCTCGTGCTTCGCCGCGCCCACGATGGTCAATCGTCTGGTGCGCCACGCGCAGGCAGCCGGTGCATCGTCCGAAGGGTTCAAGACGATCGTGTATGGCGGCGGCCCGATGTATACGGCGGATATCGAACGCGCGTTGTCGGTGATGGGCTCGCGTTTCGTGCAGATCTACGGTCAGGGCGAGTCGCCGATGACAATCTCCGTGTTGCCGCGTGATTGCATCGCGACACGCGAACATCCGCGCTGGCCGCAACGTCTGGCGTCGGTGGGTCACGCGCACGCGATGGTGGAAGTCGAGGTGGTCGATAGCGACGGCGTGCCCGTGCCCTCGGGAACGGCGGGCGAAGTCGTGGTGCGCGGCGACGTCGTCATGCAGGGCTACTGGCGTAATCCGGAAGCGACGGCAAAGACACTTCGCAACGGCTGGCTATGGACGGGCGATATCGGCGTGTTGGACGACGATGGTTTCCTCACGCTAAAAGACCGCTCGAAGGATGTCATCATCTCCGGCGGTACGAACATCTATCCGCGTGAAGTGGAAGAAGTGCTGCTGCGCGCCGACGGGGTAGCCGAGGTCGCGGTCATTGGGGAGCCGGATCCGGAATGGGGCGAAGTGGTCGTGGCTTATGTCGTCTGCACACCGGGTGCCGCGCTAGAGAGCGCGGAACTGGATAAGCACTGTCTGGCGCACATCGCGCGATTCAAACGCCCGAAGCGGTATGTGCCCGTCGATGCCCTGCCGAAGAACCACTACGGGAAGATATTGAAGACGGCATTGCGTGTCGGAGGCGCTTGAGAGAGGTGAAGCGCCGACAGAGATCATCACCGATGGGACGGGGCGACATTGCTCCGTCCTTAGGCGTCGCTCTCGCGGGCTCGATGGGAATCGATCCCAAGGCCCCCACCCTAGAATCGTACCCACCTGCAAAACGCATCGATTGCCAAAAACCCCCAACCCCGCGTAAAATGCCGCTCTGCGCGGGCGTCGTATAATGGTAATACCCTAGCTTCCCAAGCTAGAGCCGTGGGTTCGATTCCCATCGCCCGCTCCAGAATTCTTCTAAGAAGCCGTCCTCGTGACGGCTTTTTTGTTTTCTGCAATCGAATTCCGCTCACCGCTGAGTCGTCCGCCGTGGGCGGTGTTTGCCACGAGCGAATTGATCATCGGCGCAACGTTCGCCGCCGTGGGCCGGGATCGCGATGGCAGCCCTCGGTCTCGCCAGACTGTTGCCTTGCCTTCGCTCGGGTCTCGCCCAAGCCCCCGAGGCTGTGTGCGCCGCTTGCTGAGCCAGCTCACATGAAAATGTCGGCTATGTCGGAGAAGAATTTGGCCACCGGTGCAGCCCGGCTTGCCCACGTACCTACCGTCACCAATCCGTCGCAAAGAAGTCCCCAGCCCATTTCACACCTCCACTCGTTATTCGATTCGATTTCGCTTGCCGCGCTTTACATCAGGAGATCGGCCATATCGGAGAAAAACTTGGCCACCGGTGCAGCCCGGCTTGCCCACGTACCTACCGTCACCAATCCGTCGCAAAGAAGTCCCCAGCCCATTTCACACCTCCACTCGTTATTCGATTCGATTTCGCTTGCCGCGCTTTACATCAGGAGATCGGCCATATCGGAGAAAAACTTGGCCACCGGTGCAGCCCGGCTTGCCCACGTACCTACCGTCACCAATCCGTCGCAAAGAAGTCCCCAGCCCATTTCACACCTCCA
>NZ_KB944457.1:213612-410182 GCF_000389825.1 Pandoraea sp. SD6-2
TTGGCCACCGGTGCAGCCCGGCTTGCCCACGTACCTACCGTCACCAATCCGTCGCAAAGAAGTCCCCAGCCCATTTCACACCTCCACTCGTTATTCGATTCGATTTCGCTTGCCGCGCTTTACATCAGGAGATCGGCCATATCGGAGAAAAACTTGGCCACCGGTGCAGCCCGGCTTGCCCACGTACCTACCGTCACCAATCCGTCGCAAAGAAGTCCCCAGCCCATTTCACACCTCCACTCGTTATTCGATTCGATTTCGCCTATCGCGCGTTACATCAAGAGATCAGCCATGTCGGAGAGAAACTTGGCCACCGGCGCAGCCCGGCTTGCCCACGTACCCACCGTCACCAATCCGTCACAAAGAAGTCCCCAGCCCATTTCACACCTCCAGTGTTTGCTTCGTTGTTTCGCGTTTGTCGCGAGTTGGGTCAACGATATACCCCGCAGTGGATCGCGAAAACTGAGATAAATCACAGTCGGCGCATGCGCCAGGGGTAACGGCAGTGGCAATGCCGTCGCACGGCGGCCAGACAGCACCAGACAGCCGCCATCCGGCCATGACGAGTCGCCGAACCGGCCTCGTCACGCCCGTCAAGTCCCCCGCCCGAGTGTCGAGCGGCAAAGGGGAGGCGCGCGCAGTGTAAACTGCTGGGTTTTTGACCCCTCAGTGGAATGGTGCAAGTGCCCCGGCGTCCCGTTATCAGCGCCCCCACCCTCATCCGCTCTCTGGCCCGTATCAGCACGTTCACGCCGCCCGAAGCTGCGCCGTCGCTGTCGGACCGCATGAGTCAGTGGGTTGGCTGGACCGACGCCATCGCCCTGTCGTCGGCCCTCAAAGCCCCTCCGCCCGCCGCAATGCCCGGCGTGCGCGCGGCTGCGCACGGCCCGGCAAGCGAACTGGCACGCGTACGCGCAGACCTCGCCGCAGCGATTGCCCGCGATTGCGGTCTCGCCGCCGCGCCCGGCGGGCAGATCCGGGCATTGAGCGCCGCCGAGCGTCAACGGGCAGCGTCCTTTGCGGAGTTTCCGGCCTATCGGCAACGCTATGCGACGTCGCAACAGACGATGGACACGGCAATCAGCGCCCTGCGCACCCGTCTGCGCGGACAGTTGGCCGCGCAATCACCGGACACCGCGCGGCTCGCCAGCGTCGACACCGTCATGGAGCGCGTCATGGGCGCACGTGAGCGCACACTGCTCGCCAGCGTGCCGAATCTGCTCGAAGCGCACTTCGTGCGGCTGCGCGACACGGAGCAGGCGGCGATGGCCGCCCCGCGCGTGCCCGGCGCACCGCCGCTCGCGCCCGCCGGCACGTGGCTCGACACCTTCCACCGGGACATGCAAAGCATTCTGCTTGCGGAACTGGATATACGCCTTGAACCGATCGAAGGGCTGATCGCCGCCCTCACTTCGATTCACCCCGGCGAAAACGTTAGTGAACCCGGACAACATGACCCGTTACCTCGTTGATCTCGTTGCCTTTGCCGCTGGTCTTGCCGTCGTCGGCTGGATCGCCATCGGCTATGCAGGCACCAATACCCTCGCGCTGGCCGTCGCCCTGCTGATCGCCGCCGTCTATCTCATCGGCGCCCTCGAACTCAAACGCTTCCATCAAGCGACCGACGCCCTCGCCAATGCCGTCTCCGGCCTGAACGCAGCGCCCGCGTCGCTGCCCTCGTGGCTCGATACGCTCCCTGCCGGGCTGCGCACCGCCGTGCGCCTGCGCGTCGAAGGCGAGCGCGTCGGCCTGCCCGGCCCGGCCCTCACGCCGTACCTCGTCGGACTGCTCGTGCTGCTGGGTATGCTCGGCACCTTCCTCGGCATGGCAGCCACGCTGCGCGGCACCGGCCTCGCGCTCGAAGGCGCCACCGATCTCGAAGCAATTCGTGCCTCGCTGGCGTCTCCGGTAAAGGGCCTCGGCTTCGCATTCGGCACGTCGGTGGCCGGTGTCGCTACCTCGGCCATGCTAGGCCTGCTGGCCGCGCTCGCCCGTAAGCAACGCGCGCAAGTCGTGCAATCGCTCGACGCCCATATCGTCACGACGTTGCGCGGCTTCTCGCAACAGCATCAACGCGAAACCACGTTGCAACTCCTTACGCAACAGGCGACGGTCATGCCCGCCCTCGTCGACCGGCTGCAAGACATGATGGCCGCGATGGAGCGCCAGAGTCAGGCGCTTGGCGAACGACTCGCCGCCAATCAGGACGCGCTTCACGCGAAGACCGATGCGTCCTACGCGCAACTCACCAGCGCCATGCAGCAATATCTGAAGGACAGTGTGGCCACTACGGCGAGTGCCGCCGGCGCCGCCATCCGGCCGGAAGTCGAAGCGACGATGGCGAGTCTCGCGCGTGAAACAGCATCGTGGCATCAGACCGTCGCCGGCGCGATGCAGGATCGAATGGACGGCCTGTCCGATCGCTTCGAAGCCACCACCGAACGCGTGGCGAATGTCTGGAAAGATTCGCTCGACGCTCAATTGCGCACCAACGAATCGCTCGCGACCGGTCTGCGCACCGCCCTGGGGGAGTTCACACAGACGTTCGACACGCGCGCCGCGCGCCTGGTCGACGATGTCGCCACACGCCTCGAAGCCGTCACCGGACAAGTCAGCAGCGCCCATGCCGGGGTCGCCCACACCTGGGAGACGTCGCTCGCCGCGCAACAGCGCACCAACGACTCGCTCGCCAAGGATCTTGGCGCGACGCTCGCGCAATTTGCCCAGACCTTCGAGACACGTTCAGCCGGCCTGCTCGCCGACGTCACTACGCGCCTCGATAACGCCACGGGCAGCATTGCGACTGCGCAGACGACCGTGGCTCAGGCGTGGGAGCAAGCCCTGTCTCAACAACAGCGCTCGCACGACGCCCTCACACAGGATCTCGGCATCGCGCTGGAACGCTTCGCACAAACGTTCGAAGCCCGCTCCCAAACGTTGCTTGCCGATGTCGCCACCAAGCTCGACGCCGCCAGCGGAAATGTCACCGGGGCACATGAGCGGGTTGCGCAGGTGTGGGATCAATCGATCGCGCTGCAACAGCAGGCCAACGCCGCGCTGAACACCGAACTCGCCGCCGCGCTCACCCGCTTCACCGAGACCTTCGAGCAACGCTCGGCACACTTGATCGATGGCGTAAGCCAGCGCACCGAAGGCGCGATGCACAGCGTATCGGAGACGGCCGCAGTCGTGTCCGGGGAATGGAAACAAGCGCTCACGGCGCAGCAGTCCGCAAACGATGCGCTCGCACGCGATCTGGGCGGCGCACTCGTGCGCTTTGCCGAAACCTTCGAGGCGCGCGCTTCGCAACTGCTGCAAAGTGTCTCGGCACAAATGGACTCGACGTCGGAAAACGTCGCACAAACATGGCGCGACGCCATCGCAGAACACGCACGCACGAGCGAGCGGTTGGCCGACGGCAACCAGCAACTCGTCGCCGCAACGACCGGGGCATTGACGCAGCACAGCGCGTCGCTGCTTCAAGCATTGAACGCGGCCAACACCGCGCATCACGACGCCACCGCCGAGCGCGAAACGCAGCGCCTGTCCGCGTGGACCGAAACGCTCGAAGGCACGCTCGCCACGCTGCGCTCGGAATGGCAGAAGGTCGGCGCACAAACCGCCAGCCAGCAACAGGCCATCTGCGACACGCTCGCCCGCACCGCGCTCGATATGTCCGAACAGACGCGCGCCAATGCCAGCGACACCATTGCCGAGATCTCGCGTCTGGTGCAAACCGCGTCCGAAGCGCCGAAAGCCGCCGCCGAGATCATCGGCGAACTGCGTCAGAAGCTCTCGGACAGCATGGTGCGCGACAACGCCATGCTCGACGAACGCTCGCGCCTGCTTGACACGCTGGGCACGCTGCTCGACACCGTCACGCACGCCGGTAACGAGCAACGCGCCGCCGTCGATGAACTGGTCACGACGTCCGCGCAATTGCTCGAGCGCGCCGGCACGAACCTGGGCGACGCCATCACCGCTCAGACCGAGAAGCTCGCCGCCGCATCGGCACAGGTCACCGGCAGCGCCGTGGAAATCGCCAGCCTTGGCGACGCCTTCGGGGCAGCCGTGCAATCGTTCGGTGAATCGAACACGCAATTGCTCGAGCATCTGCAACGCATCGAAGCCGCGCTCGACAAGTCGATGGCGCGCAGCGACGAACAGCTTGGCTACTACGTCGCACAGGCGCGTGAGGTGGTGGAACTGAGTGTGATGTCGCAGAAACAGATTCTCGAGAACCTTCAGGATATGGCGCAGACGCGGGCACAACCGGGTAGCGTGGCAGCATGAGGGAAGATTTCGACGCGGATATCGCAGACAGCGGCGATGTCGGTGCCGCAGCGCCGACGTGGGCCGTCTTCGGCGATCTGATGTCGGTGATGCTCGGCGCGTTCGTCCTCATCATGCTGGGCGTGATCGGCGTGCAGATCGAACTGTCCGCCAAGCTCGAACGCGAAGTGAAGGAGCGGCGTGCCGAAACGCAACGCCGCCAGACACTCGAGCACGCGCTTGCCGGGCCGCTCGCCGGCGGCCGCGTCACGCTCGTGAACGGCCGCATCGGCATCAGCGGCAACGTGCTCTTCGCGCTGAACTCGGACCAGTTGCAGCCACAGGGGCGTGAAGTGCTGCGCAGTCTGGCCGCCCCGCTGAGCGCCTATCTGCGCGCAAGCGACGAAATCCTCATGGTCAGCGGCTTCACCGACGATCAGCAGGTGCGTGAGACGAACCGGCGATTCGCCGATAACTGGGAGTTGTCGGCCCAGCGGGCACTCACCGTCACCCGCGAATTGATTGCCGCAGGCGTGCCGCCGTCATCGATTTTCTCGGCAGCGTTCGGTGCCGAGCAACCCGTCACGTCGAACGCCGACGAAACCGGCCGCGCGAAGAACCGGCGCGTGGAAATCGCGCCGATGCCGCGCAGCAGCGCCAGCAGTGTGGGCAAGCCCCATGCGTGAGGCGATGCGCGTCGAGTGCGACGAAACGATTGCGACGCCGGCAACGCCCGCGCCTGAGGCATCGGACGCATTGCCGGCGCAACTCGCCGCGTGGCGGATGCAAGGCGTCGATAAACGCGATCCGGCACGGTTTCATCGCATCGAAGCCCTGGCGCTGCGCAGCCGTGCCTACACGGGGGATGTGCGACGTGTGCTCGATGAGCGGTTGAAGACGCTCGTCGACGAACTCGTACAATCGCTTGGCGACGCGCCGGTGGCGCCCTCCGATGAAAGCCGTCAGACCTCGCAGCCTGCATCGTCGCCGCTCGCCGTACTCACGGCCGACATCGCGCAACGAGTGGGCACGGGAGAGCGTCCCGCACCGGCAAAGGCACCTGCCAGAGGCCGAGCGGCAACGCCGGCAAGTCAGACGCCACCGGCGCGCGAGGCCGCTCAACCAGGCAGCGTGTCGTCGGCGCCGCAACAACGCCCCGCCGTGTCACCCTCGCCGATGACCGTGCCCGTCACACCGACGGTCATTTCCACCGACGACGCCTTCGAAGACCTCGATGTTCTCGAGTACTTTCGCGAGACGTGGTCGAAGCTCAGCACCAACGGCAATCTCCGTCAGTCGCTCGCGCAGGTGCCGGAAAACGCAGGGCCGCTCAACTCCAGCCATCTGGTGCACCGCGCGCTCTCACTCATGCACGACGTCTCGCCCGACTATCTACGGCATTTCCTGCGCCATGCAGATGCCCTCTCGTGGCTCGAAGACATGGAGACGACCGGCGTGCTCGGCAACAAGCCCGCTGCCCGCGCCGCCACCGTCACCAAGCCGTCACGCGCGAAGGCTCGCTAACGCCGGCCGGCGGCGGTAACCGGCATCGCGCGCAACGTCGCCGCCCAGAACGCGAGCGCCGTCAGGCTCACACTCGCGCCGAGTACACACACGCCCATCCAGCCAAAAGCCGCGTAAGTTGCCGTCGCAGCGACCGCCCCCAGGCCACTGCCCGTCGCGTAGAACAGCATGTACGCCCCCACGAGACGGCTCGGGGCATCGGTGCGCGCCGCAAAGATCAGGCTCTGATTCGTGACGTGAATCGCCTGTCCGGCGAGATCGAGCAGCAAGACGCCCACGATGAGCCAGCCCAGCGACGCCTGCAAGCCCGCCAGCGGCAGCCACGAAAACACCAACAGCGCGAGAGCGACGCCGGTCGTGCGCTGCGCCCACCCACGGTCTGCCCAATAGCCCGCGCGCGCTGCGGCCAGCGCCCCCGCCGCGCCAACGAGCCCGAAAGCGCCGATGCTCGTATGCGAGAAGTGGAACGGCGCAGCGGACAGCGGCAACACCAAAGCGCTCCAGAAAATGCTGAACGCCATGAACATCAGCAACGCGATCATGCCGCGAATCTGCAACGTGCGCTCTTCGCGCAACAGACGGAACATCGACGCCAGCAGCACGACGTAGCGCTGCCGCGTACCCGATGTCGGCTGACGCGGCAACGCGCGCCAAAGCACTGCGCCAAGCACCACCATTGCCGCCGCCGACGCCAGATACACGCCGCGCCATCCGGCGACGTCGGCAATGCCGCCCGCCATGACTCGCGCCAGGAGCAGACCGACGACCACGCCTCCCTGCGTGGCACCGACGACACATCCGCGCTCATGCTCACCCGCAGCACTCGACGCGTAGGCGATGAGGCCCTGTGTCATCGCGGTGCCCAGCATGCCGACGAGCGTCATGCCAAGCAGCAGCGCCACGGCAGACGCTGCCGCCGACACGGCCAGCAGACTCAACGTCAGCAGCGCGAGTTGCGCAAGCATGAGGCGTCTGCGCTCACACTGGTCGCCCAACGGCACGAGGCACAGCAATGCCAGCGCACACCCCGCCTGCGTCGCGCTCACCACACCACCCGCCGCGCCGCGCGAGATCCCGAAGTCGTCCGCCAGCGCATCGAGCAAGGGCTGTGCGTAGTAGACGTTGGCGACGCTCAGCCCCGCTGCACACGCGAAAATCGCCACAAGCGCTCGCGGCATTCGGTGCGCGGCTCGGGACACGTTCGATGGCGCAGACGCGACATTCGTCGATGGACACGATGACATGAAGTCCCCAAAACTAGTTTCAAATTGAGACTTGTTGGATCATAACCAAACCAGTCTTAAAATAAAACTCAATTTTCGCTCCTGCAAAACGCCTTCAACATGACGCAAACCCGATCCGAAGTGCCCGCCCCGTCGCTGGATACCTGTCCCGTCGCGCGCACGGTCGACGTCATCGGCGACCGGTGGAGCCTGCTCATCGTGCGCGACGCCTTCGATGGCGTGCGCCGTTTCGGCGACTTCCTACGCAGCCTCGGCGTGGCGCGCAGCATGCTGACGACGCGTCTGCGCACGCTGGTCGAGGCGGGCATCCTCTCGGTGCAGCCCGCCTCGGACGGCACGTCGTACCAGGAATATGTGCTGACGCCTCAGGGCCGCGAACTCTTCACGCTGATCGTGGCACTGCGGCAGTGGGGAGAGAAATACCGCTTCGAGCGGCGCGAGCGTCACTCGACGCTGATCGACACGCGAACCGGCAAGCCGCTGGCCGATTTGCAGCCGACCACTCGCGACGGCCGGCCCGTGGCGCCGGAGGACACTCAGGTCGTCCGGCCGGCATAAGCGGGACGCCAACTTGCCAGTGGAGGGGGTTCCGGTGGATAATCGAGCCCGTTCCCGACGCCACGGCGCGGGAAAATCCTTTGAAAAATCATCGTGTTGGGCGCTGACATCAGGCCGTAATGCCGGATATGCCGCCCGCCGCAGCACACCTCGACAAGCCGTCGTCCCAGACGGCTTTCTGTTTCCATGACGAACCACGGACAACCGCCGGCTGACGACGCGCAACCGGCCCACGACGACGACGCCGACATCGGCGCGCCGCAATCCCATGCCACGGGCGAAGACGAGACGTTCGTCGGACCGGACGGCGTAGCGCACCCGCGCCGCATTCGCAGCTTCGTGCGCCGCGCCGGACGCAGCTCGGAAGCGCAGAAGCGTGCTTTCGATACGCTCGGCCCGAAGTTCGTGCTGCCGTATGTGCCCGAGCCGCTCGACTGGCCCGCCGCCTTCGGGCGCGCCGATGCACCGCGCATCCTCGAAATCGGCTTCGGCATGGGCGATGGCACCGCGCACATCGCGAAGGTGCGCCCGGCGGACGATTTTCTCGGTGTCGAAGTGCACGAGCCGGGCGTGGGCGCGTTGCTCAAGCTCATCGGCGAGACACCTCTGTCGAACGTGCGCATCATTCAGCACGATGCCGTGGAAGTTGTTCAACACATGCTGCCGGAAGGCTCGCTCGACGGCGTGCATGTCTTCTTCCCCGATCCCTGGCACAAGAAGCGCCACCACAAGCGCCGCCTGCTGCAACCGCCGTTCGTGGCACTGCTTGCCTCGCGTCTGAAGCCGGGCGGCTATCTGCACTGTGCGACGGACTGGCAGGAATATGCCGAGCAGATGCTCGAAGTGCTCGGCGGCGAAGCCACGCTTGAAAATACGGCGGCCGATTACGCACCCCGTCCGGACTATCGTCCCGTGACGAAGTTCGAGAATCGCGGCCTGCGCCTTGGCCACGGCGTGTGGGATCTCGTGTTCCGCAAGCGTGGCTGAAGCCCATCGCGGACATTGCGGAAATGAAGAAGGGGCACCACGCGGTGCCCCTTCCTCGTTCTTCGTTCTGCTGCCCGTGTCGCGTGCGTCGGCTCAGTCAGCCCAGACAACCAGCCCGCTGTAACCGGTGGCCAGCACCACCAGCCCGAACACGATGCGATACCACGCGAACGCCGTAAAATCGTGCGACGCGATGTAGCGCAGCAGCCAACGCACACAAATGAAGGCGCTGATGAACGCCGCGATGAAGCCGATGCCGAACAGGCTGACATCGTCGACCGACAGCGTCGAGCGCGCCTTGTAGAGTTCGTAAAGGGTGGCGCCGAACAAAATCGGGATCGCGAGGAAGAACGAAAACTCGGTGGCCACCTTGCGCTCGAGCCCGAACACCATCCCGCCGATAATCGTCGCCCCCGAACGCGACGTGCCCGGCACGAGCGCCAGGCACTGTGCGCAGCCGACTTTCAGGGCGTCGGCAAACGAGAGGTCGTCGATCGAATTCACGCGCGGCAGCTTGCCCGCGTCGGCATTGCGACGGTTGTGCCGTTCCACCAGCAGAATGATCACGCCGCCCACGATGAACGCCGTGGCCACAACAGTCGGATTGAACAATGCCGCCTTGATGTGCTTGCCGAGCAACAGACCGAGCACGATGGCCGGCAGACACGCAACGATCACGTTCACCGCAAAGCGACGTGCCTTCACATCGCTACCGAGGCCTGCCACCACCTGCGCGATCTTGACGCGAAACTCCCAGCATACGGCGAGAATTGCGCCGAACTGAATCACAATCTCGAAGACCTTACCCTTGTCGTCGTTGAAGTCGAGCAGACTGCCGGCCAGAATCAGGTGACCGGTCGACGAGATCGGCAGAAATTCGGTCAGACCTTCGACTACACCGAGAATGACGGCTTTGAACGCCAGCAACAAGTCCATGCAATGAGTTCCTGAGAGGTCTTGAATAGAAGGTTAGGAAGACAGGCGCGCCGTCAGCGAGAATCGAATTTGACGTTCACCCCGTGCGAAAGCACGGTGATCGTGCCCGGCTGACGCGCCACGCCGCCGATGTTGAGCTGCTCGGGTTTGAACGTGTAGATAGGCGTGCCTTGCAGCAACTGCGTCGCAATCAAGGCACCTGCGGCGTTCAGTTGCCGTGACCAGCGCTCGGGCAACCCATCGATCGTGAAGGTCTCGACTTCCGGATCACGCAATACGACCGACATCGTGGCGGGATCGTACGCAAGCGCGCTGTCGATGGCGAGCGTACCGGTAAGCGGCGCGCCGCCCAGCGGATGCGTTACCGCGGCGTCGACAGATACCGCCAGACGATTGCTCTCCGGCAACAAGGTCAGCCGGGGATGCGTAAGGTTTACGTCGAGCACGGCCAACACACGGCGGTCGAACGGAAACTTACGCTCAAGCGCGCGCTGCAATTGACTTTCCGAGAAGGTGTAGTCGTTGCCGAACGGCAATCCCGCGCAAGCCGCCAGCCCCGCAGCGAGGGCAGCCGCCCCCGTCAACGCCAGCCAACGACGGCGTGAAACCTCTGGCGTTTGCCGTGCGACAGGTGTCTCGCACTGCTCACGAATTGATTGATCTGACTGAGTGCTACCCGGCATGTCACATTCCGCTACAGGGCGCGGGGCGCCCGATACGCGCGACTATAGCATTCGCTTGTGACTCGCTTCTACGCTTCAAGACGCCTCATTGCACCTCGGCGTGCCCGCTCACGCCACTATCGGCGCCGTCATCGCTTCGAGTTGCGACAACCACGCGATCGCCTGCGCGCGATCCTCGCCGCACATCTCGGCCGACGGCTGCAACGAGCCGCAGACCGCCGGACGCTGCGCGCTGCCGAAGATCCGGCAGCGGCCGTCGTCGTCCAACTGCACGCAACGGGTGTTCGCCGGCTTGCCGTTCGGCATGCCGGGAATGGGCGTCGAGATGGAAGGCGCGATGCAACACGCCGCGCAGTGGGATCGGCAGTTCATGAGTGGATCGGGGGAATGCAGGGGGCACGGCGTCAGCCTCACAGGGCGACACCGGTTCGGGCCGCGCATTCTACCGCGAGTGACGAAGCGGACGTCTCGGCCGCCGGCCCCCGGCCTACCAGGGCAAACTGCCTCCGACGTCGAAGAACCCGCCGGTGACCGGCCCGCGCTCGCCGAGCGCCAGCATCAGCACGCTGCGCGCCCCCTCAGCCAGCCCCTGCCGTGCCCGTTTGCCGCTCGCATCGAGTGCGAGGTCGCCGGGGGCGCCCGGATCGACCGAGTTCACCGTAATCGACGTCTCGCGCAACGTTTGCGAGAGCTGCACCGTCAACATGTTCAATGCCGCCTTCGACGCATTGAATCCGATCTGCCGGAACGCCGAGTGCTCCCACGCCGGATCGTTGTTGTGCGCTAGCGAACCGAGGCCGCTCGACACATTGACGATACGCGCCCGCGCCGAGCGCGCCAGCCACGGCAACATGGCCTGGGTCACGCGCAATGTCCCGAAAAAGTTGGTGGCGAAGACACGCTCGACCGCTTCGATGGAGGCTTTCTCCGGGGTATCGTCGCGCGGATCGGTCACGCCCGCATTGTTCACCAGCACGTCGAGCCGCCCGTGATAGCGGCCGATGCGATAAGCCGCCGCGTGCAGCGTCTCCGGCCTGAGCAGATCGATCACCAACGTCTCCGCCTGAAACCCCGCCTTGCGCAGCGGTGCAACGACTTCCTCTCCCTTGGCTTCCTCTCGTGCCCCTACGAGTACCGTCATGCCGGCCTCGGCCAGCGCGCGCGCCACTTCGTGCCCAATGCCCCGCGTCGCACCCGTCACCAATGCCACGCTTCCCAGATGACGTTCGGCGTCCTCGCGTACCGCGCTCTCGATTGCGTCCCGTTTCATCACTGCTCCCGTCGAAATCTCTGTTGTGCTGCGCCAGACCGCACGCAAATTTGTTAGCATCGAGTTTATGAAGAATCCTTCAGCTTTTCCATTCGCATATGAAACCGGACAGCCAAGGCCGCGCAACACCCCGTAAATCGCCGCAGCAGGCGCGCTCACGGGTTACGATCGATGCGATTTTCGAAGCCGCGCTTCAGGTTTTGCTGCTCGACGGCGGGCGCCAACTGACCACGACTCGCGTTGCCGAGCGTGCGGGGGTGTCCGTCGGCACCCTGTATCAGTACTTCCAGAACAAACAGGTCTTGCTCTACGCGGTGCTTGGGCGGCACATCGACCGGATCGTCGAGTCGGTGGAGGCCACATGCGTCGCCTCTCACGGGCAGCCGCTCGACGTGATGGCGCGCTCGCTCGCCAAGGCGTACGTCGGCGCCAAGATGACGGACATCGAGGAAGCACAGGCGTTGTACCGGCTCTCGGAAGATCTGGACGGGCGGGAAGTGTTTGCCGGCGCGGCCACGCGCATGCACGCCGCCACCGTTGCCATGCTGAAAACCGCACGCGAAGCGCATTTCGACGATCCCGAGACGGTCGCCTTCGTGTTCCTGAACTCGATGAGCGGCCCCATCAAGGCGATTCTGGAGAACCGCGCGCCCCCAGGCGCCTGCTGCGAAACGCTGGCGGGACAGATCGCCGATCAGATAGCGACAATGTGCGGCGCCTACCTGGCACGGGTCGCCCAGCCGGTCGCGCCCAAGGCTGCGGCATAACCGCTGCTCAGCCGCTGTACCTACCGCCCTTGCGCCGCCGATGCGGCAAAAGTTCACGCGTCATAATGACTGCCGCCCGGAACTGGTAAAATGCCGGGTTGTGTTTGCCTACTACCCACGGTAACCGAAATGAATTACGAACAGGCCCGCTTTAACATGATCGAGCAGCAAATCCGTCCCTGGGACGTGCTCGATCAAGAGGTGCTCAATCTGCTCAAGCTCGTCAAGCGCGAGGAATTCGTGCCGACGGCCCAGCGCGCCCTCGCCTTCACCGACGTTGAACTGCCGCTGCCGGGCGCGGCCATTCCCGACAAGAGCCAGCACATGATGTTCCCGCGCGTCGAAGCGCGCATCCTGCAAGCGCTCGCGCCGAAGAAGAACGAAAACGTGCTCGAAATCGGCACGGGCTCGGGCTACATGGCGGCCCTGCTCGCCTACAACGCCCATCACGTAACGACCATCGAGTTCGACGCCAATCTCGCGCAAACTGCCCAGCAGACGCTGCGCGCCAACGGCGTGACCAACGTGGAAGTAATCAACGCCGACGGCGCGCAAGGCTGGAGCGCCGCCGCACCGTACGACGTGATCGCCATCTCGGGTGCCCTGGCCGAACTGCCGCAAGCGTTCCTCGACCAACTGAAGGTCGGTGGCCGTCTGGCAGCCTTCATCGGTGGCAGCCCGGTCATGGAAGCGAAGCTGATCACACGCATCTCCGAGACCGAGTACCGCACCGAAAACATGTTCGAGACGCAAGTGGCCTATCTGGTCGCGCCGCATCCGTCGAGCTTCAAGTTCTGAGCCCGGCTGCCGGGTGACGTGCCGTCCGGTCGCGGATGGCACGCCCCGGAATGCCGCGAGCGGACCGGTCCCGCACCCCTTTTGTGGGGCGAATGCCTGCGGGAATCAACGAGGGCCGGACGCCACCCATACGACCACACGAACATCATGCAAAACATTACACCGGCGCAATTGGCCCAGTGGCTCGCGGACCGGGACCGCAGTCAACCCACGCTCCTCGACGTGCGTGAGGATTGGGAAGTGCAGACCTGCCACATCGCCCAAAGCAAGAATGTGCCGCTCGGCGATGTGCCCGCCCGTCTGACGGAACTCGACGCCGATACGCCCATCGTGTGCATCTGCCATCACGGCATGCGCAGCGCGCGTGCCGCAATGTTTCTGGAACAACAAGGTTTCTCCCAGATGTTCAATCTGGACGGCGGAATCGATGCCTGGGCTCGCCAGGTCGATCCGTCGATGCCGACTTACTGAGCCAGGGCCGTGCGCCCCTCAAGGCTTGCCGCGCGTGAGCGCGCGGCCAAGCGTGCGCCTGCGCGGCGCACTGTCTCCGCAAGCGCCCTCGTCATGGCGACGACGCTCGCGGCCCTCATGGTTCACACCGCACCCGCCTGCGCGACCGACCTTCTCCAGCTCTACAGCGAAGCCCAAAACCGCGACGCGCTGATCGCCAGCGCCCGCTCGGCCTACCTCGCCAACATCGAGGCATTGCCGCAGGCCCGCGCCGCCCTCCTGCCGCAAGTCACCGCGCGCTGGGGCTCCGTCAATACGCACTACGGCTCGGGGAATGTCTCGAACACGTTCGTCAGCAGCGGCTACGGCCTCGCGCTCACGCAGCCTCTCTTCCACTGGGATAGCTGGCAGTCGTATCAGCAGGGCAAGCTGACGGTCGCGAGTGCGGAGGCTTCGTTTGCGCAAGCGGAGCAGGATCTGATCCTGCGCGTGGCGACCGCATATTTCGACGTGCTCGCCGCGCAAGACGACCTGGCGCTAGCCGGCACGCACAAGCAGGCCATCGCCGAACAGCTCGCGTCCGCCAAGCGGAATTTCGAGGTCGGCAACGCCACGATCGTCGACACCAACGAAGCGCAAGCCAGCTTCGATCAGGCCACCGCGCAGGAGATCGCGGCGCAGAACACGCTGGATGTACGCCGTGCCGCCTTCGCGCGGATCGTCGGGCATCCGGTCGGCTCGCTCGCCACGCTGCGCGCAGGCGCGACGCTGCCCTCGCCCCAGCCCAACAACGTGGCGGACTGGGTCGCGCAGGCGGAGCAGGCCAACTACGCCGTGCAATTGCAAACGCTCACACTCGAGACCGCTCGCCGCGAAACGTCCAAGGCCAAGTCGGGTTATATGCCGTCGGTCGATCTGGTCGCCGCCGGAGCGCACTCGAATGTCGGCAACGCCAACAGTCTGCTCACGTCGTCCATGTCGAGCCCGTCGAGCCAAGGCGCGGGACCGAGTTCCGCCGGACAGATCGGCATTCAGATCAGTATTCCGATCTTCTCTGGCGGCGCGGTGCAGAGCAAGATGCGCCAGACGCTTGCGCTGGAAGACAAGGCCATGACAGATCTGGATGACGCGCGACGCCTGGCTGTCTTCAACGCGCGCCAATCCTATCTTGGCGTATCGAGCGGACTGGCACAGGTGAAGGCACTTGAAGCAGCCGAACAATCGGCGCAATCCTCGGTGGCGTCGAACAAGCTCGGCTATCAGGTTGGCATTCGCATCAACGCCGATGTGCTCAACGCCGAAGATAAGCTCTTCACCACCCGGCGCGACCTCGCCAAGGCGCGCTATAGCACGCTGCTCTCGAGCCTTCAGCTCAAAGCCAGCGCCGCCACACTCGTCGACACGGACTTGCAGTTGCTTAACGCGTTGCTCACGGAGAATCCGGAAGCTTCCGCGGCCATGGCGGGTGCTCGCGAAGCCACGCCCGTCGGCGCCGGGGCCGGATTGCCCGCGCGTGGCGTGCGACCGGGAATCACGGCACCGCCCATGCGACGCTGATCGCCCAGCGCGTCGCGTCGTGCCGCGTATGGCAGCGGCGCGAAAGCGCATAGCAAAATGCCTCGCATCGCCAGTCCGGCATGCGAGGCATTTTGTTTTTTCGACGTGCGCGACAACGTCCAGCGCGGTCGCCGAATCAGTCCTGCGGGGCGGTGAAGCTCACGTCCAACCACTGGCCCAGCGCAGTCACGGTGCGCGCCGTCGCGCCCTGGTGCTGCTTGGCGAACAGCGTCGCGGCGGTGCGCATCGCAAGACGACGGTCGTCGTTGAGCAGCAGATCGGTCAAGGCCGTGGCGAGTTCGCCGGCATCGCTGACGCGCAGCGCCGCCCCCGCCGTCAGCGCGTTTTCGCTGGCCTGCGTGAAGTTGAACATGTACGGACCGAAGACGACTGGCGTGCCTGCCGCGCAGGCCTCGATCAGATTCTGACCGCCCAGCGGCAACAGGCTCCCGCCGATGAACGCGACATCGGCCGCAGAGAAATACGCCGCCATCTCGCCCATCGAATCGCCGAGCACGACGTCGACGTCGGCAGGCAGCGGCGCGTTGTCGTCGGGCCAGGCACTACGTCGAACGTAATTCAGGCGCACCCTCGACAGCATCGCCGCGACTTCGTCGAAGCGCTGCGGATGACGCGGCACGAGCACCAGCAGCGAGCGACGTCCGACGTCCGAAGCAGCCGCGAGCATCGCGCGAGCCTGAAGCACCAGCGCTTCCTCGCCGTCGCGCGTGCTCGCCGCCAGCCAGACCTTTCGGTCGCCGAAGCGCTCGCGCCACCGTGCGCCCAGCGCGAGCAGTGCGGGCGGCGGCGTCATGTCGAACTTGAGATTGCCCATCACATCGACATCGTTCGCCCCCAGCATGCGAAGCCGTTCGGCATCGGCATCGCTCTGCGCGAACACACGGCTGAAACCGCCGAAGACGGGCTTGGCGGCATCGCCAAAGCGAGCGGCACGCCGGAACGAACGCGCCGACATTCGCGCATTGGTCAGCACCAGCGGCACGCCGCTTTCACGGCAGGTGAAGATCAGGTTCGGCCAGACTTCCGTCTCCATCACCACGCCGACGCTCGGTCGCCATTGCATCAGAAACCGCCGGATCGGCCCGACCATGTCGTAAGGCAGATAACAACGCAGCACACGATCGCCGAACAGGTTGTCGCCCGTGGCGCGCCCGGTAGGCGTCATGTGCGTGAGCAGAATGCCGTGAGACGGATAGCGTTCGAGCAGCGCGTCGATCAGCGGCTGCGCGGCACGTGTCTCCCCAACCGAGACGGCGTGCACCCAGATCAGCGGGCGGCCGGTGTATGGCGGTGAATCGTAAAACCCGAAGCGTTCCCCGATGTGACGGCGATAGCCGGGTTCAAACCGGCCGCGCCACCACAGGCGAATCACCGCCAACGGGGCAACGATCCACCAGAGTGCGCGATAGACGAGACGCAGCAACATTCAGATGAGCGCGCGATGCGTGAGGCGTTGCAGTACCGCCAGCGGCGAGCACTCGGGGTGCACCATCGCTTCGGCGGGCAGAAAGAACGTCTGCTCCATCATGAACTGCCCCGACATCACCGCGTGCGACGTTTGGTCGGAGAAGCAGACCCAAACGCTGCCCGGCGGGAACGGTATGGTCTGCTGATCGGCGTCGCGCTGGTAGCCCATGTCGGCTTTCATTCCGTCATGCAGGTGCAGCATGACGTGGTCGTAGCCGCTGCGCGGACGCTTGGTGATACCCACGGCGTTCTGCAACCATGCGGACCCCGGCCATTGCGCCGGCACTTTCGGCAGGAAGCGTTTGGCCACGTCTTCGAACGGTTCGCCCACGCGCCAGACACGCGGCTGGCCTGCCGGGTTGATGTTGGTGAACACGCGCAGGATGCGCTCGCCGTAGTTCGGACGCGACGGGAAAGCATCGACGTGCAGGCGGGCATCGTCCTTGCGCCACGACGTCTGGCGCGTTTCGACCTGATGCAGACGCAAGCTCGTAGGCGCCGCGCGCAGCTTGCCGCGATACTCGGGCAGCAAGCCGTCGATCAGGCTGCATGCCTGCGCGTAGTAGCGCTTGACCAAGGCGTGAACGGCGCGCTGCGTGGCGTCGTCGGCCGCGACACCGACAAGCACGTCGGTCTTGGGATCGAGGCTGATGTTCTTGCGTTTGGGGTCGGCAATCGCCGGATCGAGCAAGCGTTGCTCCCCGGCCTCGATAGTAAAAGCCAGGTGCGGGAAGTAGAGCACCTTGCCCGCCTCGACATCGGCCACGAGCGTCTCGCGCGGTATCGACAGTTGCCCGCCCTGCCAGTTGCCGGATTCGACGGTGACGATCTGGTTGCTTGCGTTTGTTTGGCTCATACGCTTCTATCCTCTCCGGACGCGGCGTCGCCACTCACCACAGGTGCCGGCGACGGCGCGAGTTGACGCACGGCATCGCGCACTTGCGCGAGCGTTGGCCTGTGTTGCGCGTCGCCAAGATTGATGATGCGCGGCGACCAGAATCCGCCGGTGCGCCACGCGGTGCTGAAATTGTATAGCTCGATGGTGGGACGGTTCAGCGCTGCGGCAATATGTACCAACCCCGTGTCCACGCCCACCGTGATCGCGCCGCGGTCGATCAGGCCGACAACCTGCGACAGGTTCATCTTCGGCGGCACCCAGGCGTCTTTCCCCAACGCCGCGGCCAGTCTGAGCGAGACTTCATGCTCGGCAGCGCTGCCCCACGGCAACACGATCGCGAAACCCTGCGAGGCCAGATCCCGGCCCAGCGCCACCCAGTCGTCTTCAGGCCAGGTCTTGTCGTCGCGCGAGGTCGCATGCACGAACACCGCATACGGACGATCCGGGCACTGGCTGTGGTCTGCCCGCTCGGTGGCAATGCCGAAGTCGATCTCGTCCGGCACATTGAAGCCCATCGCCCCGGCCACCAGCAGCCGTGAACGCGTCACCACGTGCGTGTGCGGCTCGATGCGCACCATGTGACGGTACAGATAACGCACGGGCCACTCGTAGCTGGCCCCCTCGGTCCGGTTGCCCAGTCCCCATACCTCGCCTCGCGCCGTGCGCGCAATCCAGCCGGTCTTGACCAGGCCTTGCGTGTCGATCACGTAGTCGTAGGGGGTTTCGCGCAGGGTGCGGCGGAACGTGCCGATTTCCTGCCAGGTGCGCGCCGCGAGCGGCTTCTTGCGCCAGCGGCGCAGGGCGAAGGGAATGACGCGGCGCACACCGCGCACGAGTTTGACGAGGTCGACGAAGCCCTCTTCCACCACCCAGTCGATCTGGGCGTCGGGATACTGGCGCAGGATGTCCTGCACCACGGGCATGTTGTGGACAACGTCGCCGAGCGACGAGACTTTGACGATCAGAACCTGCAACCGAACGCTCCGGCGGTTCGGCCGGGCCTCGTGAGCAAAACCGCGATTTTACCCCGACCCGGCGCGCCGGACATCCTCGATGGGCATCTTTAGCCCCCGTGTTCCGGTCACAGCGTCCTTGCAGCGTCCCGCGCTCGCCTTCGTGCGGCTTGTGCCGGAGGGGCCGCATCCGCCGGCGGCACCCCCGGAACTCGCGTCAGAACGGCAGCTTCGCGTCGGGCTTGGCAGCCAGAATGGCGCGGCGGAAGTCGTCCTGAATGCGCTTGATGGCCGCTTCGCTATCGGCCTCGAAACGCAGCACGACCACCGGCGTAGTGTTCGACGAACGGGCCAGTCCGAAACCATCCGGATATTCGACACGCAGGCCGTCGATCTTGATGATGTCCTTCGCCCCGTCAAACCTGGCGGTCTCGCGCAGCTTGTCGATCAGCGCGAAGTTCTCGCCCTCGGCCAGCGGAATCTGCAGCTCGGGCGTCGAAATCGAATTGGGCAACGCGTTGAGCACTGCGCTCGGGTCAGCGGCCTTCGACAGGATTTCGAGCAGACGCGCGCCCGTGTACAGGCCGTCGTCGAAACCGTACCACCGATCCTTGAAGAACACGTGGCCGCTCATCTCGCCCGCGAGCGGTGCGCCCGTTTCCTTGAGTTTGGCCTTGACCAGCGAGTGGCCCGTCTTCCACATGAGCGGCTCGCCGCCGTGTTCGCGTACCCAGTCCGCGAGGTTACGCGTGCATTTCACGTCGTAAATGATTTTCTCGCCCGGGTTGCGGCTCAGCACTTCGGCGGCGAAGAGCATCAACTGACGATCCGGATAGATGATCTGACCGTCCTTGGTGACCACGCCGAGACGATCGCCGTCGCCGTCGAACGCCAGACCGATTTCCGCGTCGGTCGTCTGCAGCGTCTTGATCAGGTCCTGAAGATTTTCGGGGTGCGCAGGGTCCGGGTGGTGGTTCGGGAACGTGCCGTCCACCTCGCAGAACAGTTCGACGACATCGCAACCCAGCGACTGGAACAGCGCCGGTGCATAAGCCCCCGCCACGCCATTGCCGCAGTCCACCGCGATTTTCATCGGACGCGCCAGATGCACGTCGTTGGCGATGCGCGCGCGGTACGACTCGCCGATCTCGTCGGCCGTGTACGTGCCCTGACCCGTTTCGAAGTCCTGCTGTTCGATCAGCTTCGCCAGGCCCTGGATGGCATCGCCATAAATCGCGCGGCCGCGCAGCACCATCTTGAAACCGTTGTAATCGGGCGGATTGTGGCTGCCCGTGACCATGATGCCGGAATCGACAACCCGGCCGTGCAGCGTGATGTTCGTCGCGAAGTACACCATCGGCGTGACGACGACGCCGATATCGACCACATCCACGCCTGCGGCACGCAGGCCGTCGGAGAGTGCGCCGACAAGCTCGGGGCCGGACAACCGGCCATCGCGGCCGACGACGACGGCATTGCCGCCTTCGCGACGCAGGGCGGTGCCGAACGCGCGGCCGATCAGGTTCGCAACGTTGGCATCCAGGGTCTTGCCAACGATGCCGCGAATGTCATATGCCTTGAAAATCGCAGGCGAAACTTGCGTGGTTTGCGTCATGGGAAAGCGTCTCTCGGAAACGAGGGGAGAAATGAGCATCCATTGCGGGGGGCCCGGCTTGTTGCCTGCCCGCCCCCACTACGAGCCGGATGTTGCGAACGCCTTGGCCGCGAGGAACACGCCGGCCGCGCCACAAACGCCAAATCCCGGCAGGAAGCCCGGCCGGGAACGGCTGCATTACGTTAAAATTATACGGGACTTCGCTGCACTGCGGCGCGTCCCGAAACCCTGTCAGTCATGGCCTGCCTCGGTAGCTGCACGACATGACAAGCGCGTGAAGTCCACCCGCACCGGCCTCGCAAGGCCGGTTTTGCTTATCTTGAGAACGAGTGAGCCGCGCGAGCGCCACATGCCCTATCGCACCATCATTCGCAACATCCTCTGGATGCTGACCGAGCGCGGCGCGCAGATCGCCGGCGGCATCGCAGTCTCCGGCCTTCTGGCCCGCAGTCTCGGCGCCGCACAGTTCGGCCTGTTTCAATACGCGCAATCGCTCGTGTTCCTCGCTGCGTCCCTCACGCTGCTGTGCGGCAGCGAGGTCGTGGTGCCGCGTCTGGTCGGCAAGCCCGAGGCCGACCAACGCACGGTCATCGCACACGCCTTCGTACTGCGTCTGGCCGCCGCCGCCGTCGCCTACACGATTCTCGCCGTTTACCTCATCGGCTTCGCGGAGTCCGACCTGGTGGCCGTCGCCCTCTGGCTCGGCGTGGCGCTTTGGTTCCGCGAACCCTTCGGCATCGTGATCGCATGGCTTCAGGCGCGCACCTTCAACCGTCCGAGCGTGAGCGCCAACCTCTGCGGGCTGGGCGTCAAGCTCGCGCTCGTGGCCGTGCTATTCCTGATGCATGCGCCGGTTGCCGCGTTCGCCGTCGTCTACGCCATTGAGGCTATCGTGGCCGCCGCGTTGCTCGTGCGCTATTACCTGAAGCATTCGCCTAAGACGCCGGTGATCTGGCAACGCCAACTTTTGCTCGATCTGCTCGCCAGCGGCATGACGTTCTGGGGCGGGCTGATGCTCATGATTCTCTTCAAGCGCATCGACCAGCTCGTGCTCAAACCGCTCATTCCGCTCTCGGCGCTGGGCGCCTACGCCGCCGCCATGCAGATCACGGAGAACTTCGTGCTTGTCGCGCCGATCATCGCGAATTCGCTGGCGCCGCAACTGATTTTCCAGACGGCCGACAATGCCACCGCGAGGCGCAACACCGTGCGCGCCGTATGGCTGATGGTGGCCGCGGGGGCGAGCCTGGCGATTCCGATTGCGCTGCTGGCCCCCTGGATCGTGCATCTGATTTACGGTGCAGGGTTTGCCGAGTCCGCGCAGATTCTGCGCGTATCGGCACTCATGGGGATTCTCGTGTTCGCCGACGCTGCCCTCAATCTGACGCTGATTCGTCGCGGTGCCGGACGTTGGGTCATCGCGAAATGGCTGTGTGCCGCCGCGGTGGCTTTCGTTGTCGTACGCGGGCTCGCACCGCAATTCGGCGCCCTCGCCGGGGCACTCGGCTTCGGCGCGGGCTATGCGGCCGCGCTGGTGGTTGGCGTCTGGCTGCTGCGACGGGACTGACACGATGACACCGGCTCATACTCCGCATTCCACCGGCCCGCGCACGGTCTGTCTGTTCACCGGCACGCTCGCGGCCTTTGCCGGCGCCGAGCGCGCGGCGGCCACACTGGCGAATGCGCTCGCGGCACGCGGGCATCGCGTGCATGTGCTCTCGCTTTGGGGCCACACCCCCGTCTTCCCATTGGCGCCGGGCGTGGCGCATCACGCGATGTTCGCCGAGCGCGTGGCCTTCAAACGTCACTATTTGTCCATCGTGCAGCAGGTGCGGCGTTACGTGCGAGAGCATGCCATCGATGTGATGATCGACGTCGACCCGATGCTCGCGCTCTACACGGTGCCCGCCACGCTCGGCCTGCCGTTGCATCGCGTGGCCTGGGAGCACAGCACGTATGCCAGCGACCTCGGCCGGCGCGCACGCCGGTGGGCACGCGCGCTGGCAGCACGCAGATACGACGCCGTCGTTGTCCTCACCGAGGCCGATCGCAGCGCCTGGCAGAGGCAGCATCCGACCGCCCGTGCGCAGTTCGTCGCGCTGCCCAATCCGCTCGGCATTGCGATCCCCGGCATGGCGCCGGAGCACCTCGACGATTGCTGCATTCTGGCCGTCGGACGTCTTATTCCGGAGAAAGGCTTCGACCGGCTGATCGACGCCTGGGCACGCATTGCGCACGACGCCCCCGGTTGGCGCGTGCGCATCGTGGGCGACGGGGCGTTGCGCGATGCCCTGCGCGCGCAAGCACGCGACGCGGGCGTCGCCAACAGTGTCGAGGTGCTTCCCGCCGTGACCGACATCGCGCAGTACTACGCGCGAGCGGCGATCTACTGCCTTCCGTCACGACGCGAAAGCTTCGGACTGGTGCTCATCGAAGCGAAGGCGTATGCGGTACCTATCGTGGCTTACGCTGCCGACGCCGGCCCGCGCGCGTTGCTGAACGACGAGGTCGACAGCCTCGTCGTGGACGACGGCGACCTCGATGCACTGGCGGGCGCGCTGTCCCGCCTGATCGGCGATGCTTCGCTGCGAAGCAGACTCGGGCTGGCCGGCTACGCGCATGCGCAGGCCTTCCGGCCCGATGCCATCGCAGCACGTTGGGAAGCCCTTTGGACCGAGGGGAAGTCAACGCCAGAGAGCGCACGATGAGAATTGCCTTGTTCGTCACCGGTATGCAACTGGGCGGCGCCGAGACCCAGGTCGCGGATCTCGCCCGGGGGTTTCTCGCGCGCGGTCACGACGTCGATCTGATCTCGCTGACCGGGACGTGCGCGATCGACTTGCCGGAATCGCCACGACTCACGCGCATCGAACTGAAAGCGAACAAGACGCCGTGGTCGCTCGCATGTGCGCTGCGGCGGCTCGTCTCGCACCTGCGAGCGTGGCAACCGGATGTGGTGCACGCCCACATGGTGCATGCCAATCTGCTCGCACGCGTGGCGCGCTGGTTTGTGCGAATGCCGGTGCTTGTGACTAGCGCCCACAGCCGTAATGAAGGGGGGCGTCTGCGAATGCTGGCCTACCGGCTGACCGACCGGTGGACCGACCTGACGACCAACGTCAGCGAGGACGCCGTGGCGGCATTCGTCGCACAGCGCGCCGCCCCTGCCGCACGTATCGCGAGCATGCCCAACGGCATCGATACGGCACGCTACCGTCCCGACGCGCAAGCGCGTTCGCAGTGGCGCGCCGCCGTTCGGGCAACGTCATCCGACGCCGCGCCGATCGTCTTCGCCGCCGGCCGGATGGTCGAAGCGAAGGACTATCCGACGCTGATCGACGCGTTCTCGCATGTGCTGCGTGAATTGCCCGAAGCACGCCTGTTCATCGCGGGTGACGGACCGTTGCGCACCTCGGTGCAGGCACTCATCGATACTCGCGGGCTTGCCGGTGCCGTCACCTTGCTCGGGCGTCGCGACGACATTGCGCAATGGATGTGTGCCGCAGATGTGTACGCGATGTCGTCTGCCTGGGAAGGATTACCGCTGGTGATCGGCGAGGCGATGGCCAGCGGCTTGCCCGTGGTATCGACCGATTGCGGGGGCGTGCGCGAACTGGTTGGCAGCAGCCCGGCCAATACGCTGGTGCACGTGGGCGATGCGCAGGCGCTGGGCGACGCCCTGATTCACCACCTGCACGCCGACGCGAGCGTGCGCCAGGCGGCCGGCGCGGCCAATCGCGAGCGCATCCTCGCCCATTACTCTCTCGACGCCGTGGTGACGCGATGGCTCGAGACCTATGCCCGACTGCGCGACGCACGGCGCGTGGGTTCCTGATTCCGCCCCCGGCACTGTCAATGACCTCTCCCGTACTGCTCTGCTCCAACACGTTCTGGTCGATCTATAATTTCCGGCGCGGCCCCATTGCGGCCTTGCTTGCGGCTGGCCATCCGGTACACGTCGCAGCCCCGGATGACGCCTTCGCTGCGCCGCTGGCAGAAATGGGTTGCACGGTGCATCGTATGCCGATGGCGGCCAAGGGACAGAACCCGCTCCAGGACCTCGGTCTGATGTGGCGGCTGTATCGCCTGTACCGGCAAGTGCGCCCGGCCGTGATCTTTCACTACACGATCAAACCCAACATCTACGGGTCTATCGCCGCACGCCTCGCGCGTATTCCCTCGGTGTCGATGACCACGGGGCTCGGATACGTCTTCATTCGTGAATCGCTGACGACCCGGTTGGCACGACACCTCTACCGGGTGGCATTTCGTCATACGCTCGAGAACTGGTTTCTCAATATCGAGGACCATAAGGCGTTTGTCGAAGGCGGCCTTGTCGCCATTGGGAAGACCCGTCTACTGCCCGGTGAAGGCGTCGACCTTGCCCATTTCGCCAAAGCACCGTGGCCGCCTTCGGATTTGCCCGGGGACGTTGCCCCAAAGCCGATGCGTTTCCTGCTCATTGCCCGTCTGCTGCGCGACAAAGGTGTGCTGGAGTATGTGCAGACCGCTCGCGCCCTTCATGCAGAGATGCCCCATGTGACTTTTCAGATGCTGGGCGCGACCGACGTCGAGAATCCCACCGCCATCACGCACAGCGAGGTCGATGCGTGGCAGCGCGAGGGCATCATCGAGTATCTCGGCACGACGAACGATGTCCGGCCGGTCATCGCCAATGCCCATTGCGTGGTGCTGCCCTCGTACCGGGAAGGGCTCTCACGCACACTACTCGAAGCCAGCGCAATGGGCCGCCCGCTCATCGCCAGCAACGTGCCGGGATGTCGCGACGTGATTGACGATGGAGTGACGGGCCGCCTGGTGCCCGCGCGCGACGCCGCTGCACTGACCGCCTGCGTGCGCGACATGGCACGAATGCCCGCGAACGCACTCGTTCTAATGGGCGATGCCGGACGTGCTAAAGTAGCGCGCGAATTCGACGAGCACGTCGTCATTGCAGAGTATTTTCGGATTCTCGGATCCCTTCCCGCATCATGCTGAGTCTTGCTATCGCCCTCGTCGTGTCGTTTATCGCGACGCTGTTGATCGTGCGCTACGCGCACGTTCACTCCCGCTTCTCCGGCGATAGCGATGTCGCCGGGGTGCAGAAGTTTCATGTGCGTCCGGTGCCGCGTATCGGCGGCGTCGGCATCCTCGCGGGCCTGCTCGTGGCAGCCGCGGCGCTGGGTGTCTCCTACCCCAGGGTGTCGCACGACATTCTGCTGCTCATCGCGTGCGGCCTGCCCGCGTTCCTCTCCGGCTTCATCGAGGACCTGACCAAGAAGGTGACGCCAACGGTCCGTCTTGTCTGCACGATGATTGCCGCCCTGCTGGCGTGGTTCGTACTCGATATCCACATCACCCGCATCGACATCGGCATAGCCGACCGTGCGCTGATGCTCGCCGCGGTATCGGTACCGCTGACCGTGCTGTGCGTTGCCGGCATGGCCAACGCGGTCAACATCATCGACGGCTTCAACGGGCTCGCGGCCATGGTGGCGATGATCATGTTCGCCTCGCTCGGCTATGTCGGATTTCAGGTGCAGGACCCCGTCGTGCTAACCACGTCGATGATCATGGTGGGCGCCATTCTCGGGTTCTTCATCTTCAACTTCCCCGGTGGCCTGATTTTCCTGGGGGATGGCGGCGCCTATTTCCTCGGCTTCATGCTGGCCGAAATCGCCGTATTGCTGGTCATGCGCAACCCGCAGGTCTCGCCGTGGTATCCCGCCCTTATGGTGATTTACCCCGCCTTCGAAGTCTGCTTCTCGATCTACCGCAAGCGCTTCGTGCGCGGCATCTCGCCCGGCATCCCCGACGGCGTGCATCTGCACATGCTCGTCTACAAACGGTTGATGCGCTGGGCTGCGGGCGCACGAACGGCAAGTGCGCTCACGCAACGCAACTCCTTGACCTCGCCGTACCTTTGGCTGCTATGCTTGCTGGCAGTGATTCCGGCAACGGTTTTCTGGCGACATAGTCTGGTGCTAGCGCTGTGCTGCATCGCCTTCATGGTGACGTATGTCTGGCTGTACCTGCGCATCGTTCGCTTCAAAGCGCCACGCTGGCTGATCTACAAGAAATGAAAGACCACGGGGGGGGCAATGCACACGAAGGTGTGTCGCTGCGGCACGCGGACTCCCCCCTGACAGGGACAACAAGACAAGACAGCGCCACCTACGCGATGCGTAACATCTATGCCATCGGCGACCTGCAAGGTTGCCAAACGTCGTTTGAACAACTGCTCGCACGCCTGCCTCAGGACGCGGATCTCTGGCTTGCCGGCGATCTCATCAATCGTGGCCCGCGCTCGCTCGACACGCTGCGTCAGGTCATCGCGCTGGGCGCGCGCGCGACAGCGATCCTCGGCAACCACGACCTCCATCTGCTGGCCGTGGCGGCCGGAGTGCGTCAGGCTCACGGCAGCGATACCATCGACGACATCCTCAACGCCCCCGATCGCGATGCCCTCATCGACTGGGTTCGCCATTTGCCGCTTGCACACCTCGCGCATGGCCATCTGATGGTGCATGCCGGCGTGCTGCCGCAATGGGACGCCACACAGGTCATCACGCTCGCCCGCGACGTGGAGGCGCAACTGCGCGGCCCGAACTGGAAGACATTCCTCTCACGCATGTTCGGCAATCAGCCCGACCAGTGGCAAGAAGGGCTGAGCGACGAGGACCGCCAGCGCCTCACGATCAACGCCCTGACCCGCATGCGCTTCTGCACCGCCGACGGCCGCATCGACTTCAAGATCAAAGAAGGCGCCGATGCGGCCACGACCGAACTGAAGCCCTGGTTCGACGCGCCGGGGCGTCGCACGGCCGACGTCACGGTGGTGTTCGGTCACTGGTCGGCACTCGGTCTGGTAATGCGTGAGAACGTGCTGGGACTCGATACGGGCTGTGTCTGGGGAGGAAAATTGACGGCGGTGAAACTCGCCAGTTCCCCTGCCGAGCGCGATCTGATTCAGATCAATTGCCCACAGATCCGCGACCCGTTCACCCTGGTGGACGGCAAGAAGCGCGCCAAGATGAAGAAGGCCGATAAGGCCGAAGATGCCTTCAAGGCCGCGAAAGCCGAGAAGCTCGGCAAGAGCGCCCACAAGCTCGACAAGGCCGATAAAGTGGACAAAGCGGCAAAGCGCAAAGGCAATTGACGGCGAAGGCGTCCGCGTCTCCAGATCCAACGAAAACGGCGCCATGCAGGCGCCGTTTTTTCTTCGTCCCTCGTCTTCGTCTCTCGTGTCAGACCTGAACCGCCTGCGCGGCGTCGCCCTCTTCGTCGCTCAACATCGAGTCGCGCGAACCCACCGAACCGCTTTGCGGCAGCACGGCCTCCGGCAAGAAACGCTGTAGGGCATCGCCAACCGCCTTCTGCGCACCAAGCGCAAACTCGCGCCGATGCTGCCCTTCCTGCGGATACTGCGGCTCGTCGATCGACAGCCGTACCGTCATGGGAGGCGCGCGCAGAATCATGTCGATGGACTCGATCAGACTCATCTCGCCAATGTACGCCGGTGCCATCGTATGGCGTCCGCTCTCGGCATCGGTGTAGAACAGGCACAGCGGCTGCACAGGCTTCCCGGTGCTCACCGGCGCTTGCAGCAGGTTGGCGTGGAACGGCAACAGGCTACGCCCATCCGTGGTTGTGCCCTCGGGGAAGACCGTGATGATGTCGCCGTCGCGCAGGCAATCCGACAGGTAATGCATGATGCGGCGTGCGTCGGCACGGCGCTCGCGTTGCAGGAAGATCGTGCGCGTCTGCACACACAGCCAACCGACCAACGGCCAATGGCGAATCTCGGCCTTCGCGACGAAGCGCACCGGTTGCCATGCGTTGATCGCGAAGATGTCGATCCACGACACGTGATTGCACAGCAGCATGACACCGCTGTCGGGCAACGGCGCATGTTGTTCGACCTCGAGACGCATGCCGCACAGCTTCAACAGCTTCTGCGACCAGGCACGAATGCGGCGGTGTTTGGCCGCCTCGGACAGAAACGGGAAGAAGATCAGCGCGGTCAGCAGGCCGCGCGACAGGTGCAGGCCGAGACGAAGTTTTTTGATGAAGAGCACGGCAATCGCATCCTAAACGGCGAGGGTTTCGTATGCCACGCGGCCACCGACCAGCGTGAAACGTACGCGACCCGGCAATTCGTATCCCAGGAACGGGGTGTTGTGGCCAGCGCTGCGCAAATTCTGCGCGGCAACCGTCCAGTGCGCCGACGGCGCAAACACACAAACATCGGCCGGTTGCCCCGGTGCAAGACGGCCCGCGCCCGGTGCAACAGCAGCAAGACGCTGCCCCGGTGCGTACGTTACGCGTGCGAGCGCATCGATCAACGGCACGCGAGTCTCGTCGGCCCACTTCAGCACCAGCGACAAGAGCAGTTCCAGACCGCTCGCGCCCGGCGCGGCTTGCGCAAACGGTACCAGACGGGCGTCGGCAGCGAGCGGCGTATGGTCGGAGCAGACGGCATCAATCGTACCGTCGCGCGCCGCTTCCCGAATGGCTTCGCGGTCGCGTTGCCCGCGCAGCGGCGGATCGAGCCGGTACTGGGCATCAAAATAACCGATATCCATGTCCGTCAGATGGAGATGGTGGGCGGCAACGTCACACGTGATCGGCAAGCCTTCGGCCTTCGCCGCACGCACGAGCGCCAACCCTGCAGCAGACGACAATCGGCATAGATGCACCCGCGTGCCTGTGACGCGCACGAGTTCGAGAAGGGTGTGAAGCGCGATCGTCTCGGCAGCCACCGGAATACCCGCCAGCCCCAGACGCGATGCGACGGCCCCGCTGGCAGCCACGCCACCGGCGGCCAATGAGGCATCCTGGGCACGTAACCATGCCGTCAGCCCGAATGTCCCCGCGTATTCCAGCGCACGCAGCAACGTCCGGTTATCGGCCATCGGCGCATTCGCCTGCGAGAGCCCGATGCAGCCCGCCTGCGTCAATTGCGCCATTTCCGTGAGTTCACGCCCGGCGAGGCCAACCGTCAGCGCGCCCAGAGGGTGTACCTGCGCAAGCGGTGTGGCGCGCTCGCGCAATTGCAGCATCTCGACAAGCGCCGGCTCATCCAGCACAGGGTCGGTATCCGGCGGGCAAACCATGCGTGTCACGCCGCCTGCGAGCGCCGCTGCCGCTTCACTGGCCGCGCTCACGCGGCGTGCGCACAGATCGACAAGCCCGGGCATAACCACCAGACCCGTCACGTCGATCGTGCGCTCCGCAGTGAAGCCGGCAGGCGCCGCGCCGAGCGCGGCGATGTTTCCGCCGGCGACGAAAACGTCCTGAATATGGTCGGTTCGGGTAGCGGGATCGATAACGCGACCGCCCTTCAGATGCAATCTCATGGCGCGCTTACCCGTGGTTCGCGGCGACGATGCTCATCACCGCCATGCGCACGGCGATGCCGAACGACACTTGTTCAAGAATGACCGACTGCGGGCCGTCTGCGACCGCCGAGTCGATCTCCACACCACGGTTCATCGGGCCGGGATGCATGACGATGGCATCGGGCTTGGCCAATGCGAGACGCTCCGGGGTCAGGCCGTAATACTTGAAGTACTCGGCGGCAGACGGCAGCAAGGCACCGCTCATCCGCTCGTTCTGCAAACGCAACATGATGACGACGTCCACATCGCGAAGCCCTTCGTCCATGTCGTGAAACACGCGCACGCCGAGTTGCTCGAGCCCCTCGGGCAAGAGGGTGCGCGGGCCGATGGCGCGGACTTCCGGCACGCCTAACGTCGTGAGCGCGTGAATGTCGGAACGCGCCACGCGCGAATGCAGAATGTCGCCTACGATCGCGACCGTCAGGTTCTGAAATTCGCCCTTGTGATGGCGAATCGCGTACATGTCGAGCAAGCCTTGCGTGGGGTGTGCGTGACGCCCGTCGCCTGCGTTGATGACATGCACACGCGGCGCGCAATGCTCGGCAATCAGGTAGGGCGCGCCCGACTGCGCGTGACGCACGACGAACAGGTCCGCATGCATCGCCGACAGGTTGCCGATGGTATCGAGCAAGGTCTCGCCCTTGCTCGTCGACGACGCGTTGATATTCAGATTCAGCACATCGGCCGACAGGCGCGCTGCCGCGATCTCAAACGTCGTTCGCGTACGTGTCGAATTCTCGAAGAAGAGATTGAAGACCGACTTGCCGCTGAGCAATGGCACCTTCTTCACGTCGGCGTCGTTCACGCCGACGAACTGCGTGGCGGTGTCGAGAATGTGTGTCAGCACGGCGCGCGGCAGCCCCTCCACCGTCAGCAAATGCTTCAATTCACCGTGACGGTTGAGTTGGGGGTGGCCGCGTCGCCCGAGAATTCCATTAGCCATGCAGGGACGACTCCGTGCCGATGCGGCGTTGTGCGGCGACGGCACGCAGAAGACTGTCAGGCGTGATGCCGGTCAGGCGCTCAGGCAGGTACATGCTCGTCGAAGTACTGCTGGAGGATGATGCGAGCGGCTTCGGCGTCGAGCGATGTCTTTTGAGAGACCTTGACGCCTGCCTCGGCCAGCGCCGCCGCAGCGGCGACCGACGAGTAGCGTTCGTCGACCCACACGACCGGCACGTCGAATCGCCCGTTGAGTTGATTTCCGAAACGTTTGGCTTGCTGGGTCATCGCGTGCGGCGTGCCGTCGGGATGGCACGGCAGTCCGACGACGATAAGTTCAGGCTGCCATTCGGCAATGAGCTTGCCGGTCTCGGCGAACCGGACTTCGCGATTGAGATTGGCAAGAACGGTGAGCGCGCGGGCCTCGCGCAGCATGAGATTGCCGATCGCCACACCGATCCGGCGCTCGCCGTAATCGAAGGCGAGTACCGTGGCACTGCCAGCCGTCATGCGTGACCTGCGTCGGCAGAGAGCATCGACGACGTGACGCCGAGTAGCGCAAGCGCTGCGTCGAAGCGTTCGGCAGGCGGCACGTCGAACACGATGCCCGGGTCGGCGGCGACGGTCAGCCAGCCATTGCGGCCGATCTCGTCTTCCAGTTGCCCCGCCCCCCACCCCGAGTGCCCGAGCGTCAGCAGAAAGCGGCTCGGCCCCTGTCCGTTGGCCACGGCTTCGAGCACGTCTTTCGACGTCGTCATCTCGAGGCCGCCCGGCACCGAGAGCGATGAGCTGTACGTTGTGCCGGTCGACTCGTGCAGCACGAAGCCGCGCTCGGTCTGCACCGGTCCGCCGAAGAACACCGGCTGATGCGCAAGGGGATCGATTTCCAGCTTCAGATCGAGACGCTCGAAGAGCGATTGCAGATCGATGTCGGTCGGACGATTGATGACCAGCCCGATTGCACCTTTTTCGCTGTGCTCGCACAGGTACACGACGGCGCCGGAAAACGTCGGATCGGCCATGCCCGGCATGGCAATGAGGAATTGATTCGTGAGATTGATACGGTCGTTCGGCATAGGGCCAAGTTTATCGGAACCTGTTTGACGGTCTGCCGCTCGGTGTCGCACTCCGCAGCGGGGGCATGGCTCCCGCGCGGGCTCGCAGCACCTGCCTGCGGCCGGTCAGCGGACGAACATTTTCCGCATCGTGGTACGGCGATCGGCCGCCAAAGGCGACCTTTGCGCCGACTTTATCACGGAACGTCGCGCGCGGTGACGAGCCGCTGCCCGAATACACTGGCATCCAGCGCACGCTCCCGCCACATTGCCATGTCGGCAATCAGGTCCGGGCGCGATTCCGGATACGTGTCGGCCGCGAACTGATGAAGCATGCCGCGCAACGCCTTGACGGTCATCGCCAGTGCCGCCGGACCGCCCGGCTCCGCAGGCGGCGAGACCGCGAGTCGCTCGCCCGTCGCGGCCACCGCCGCCGCGAGCCGCGCGACAGGCGCCAGTCCGATCGCTGCGGAGTATTCCGCGACCTTCGCGGCCACTGCCGGATCGTTCAAATTCGGAAGCGCCTCATCGGCGAGGCTGAGGAACGTCTGGCAAACGTCCTGCCGTACCGCCAACGGACCAATGCGCAACCAGTCGCGCGAACTGCTGCCCGCGCCCTGCTTCTGCGCCGCTTGTACGGCGTCGGCCAAGGGCTCGGGCAGACGGCCGGAGCGGCGCAGCACGCCGAAGTCGGCCAGCAGCGTGCCCAGCCAGCTATCTGGCGCCTGCGCATGCCACGTCGCAAGCGCTTCGAGCAGATCGTGTCCGGGCACCACCTCGTTGGCTCCCTTCCCGCCCCCGCCGGCCGTTGCAGACGCTGGCGTCGCGTCCCCCGGCCCACTGGGACGAGTCAGTTGCTTGCGCAGCGCCAGATTCATCCGCCCGATCTGGCGTTTGTCGGCCAGACTCAGCGGGGCACGCGCGAACCGCAGCCACGCCGCGGCCAGACGCCAGTAATCGAGCGGTGCCGTCGCGCCGGCTCGGTGGAGATCGGCGGCGAGATCGGCCAGTTGCGCCAGCGCCGCCGTGGTGTCGGTCGCATCTGCATCGGGACGCAACAGACGCAACAGGACTCGCTCGACGTCGGCGCGCAACGGCGCCGTACCGGCGGGCAGTCCGTGCAGGCGCGGGTGCGCAATCGCCCATCCGGCCATCCGAAGCTCGCCCAGCGATGGCGCACCGGACCAGCTTTCGGAAGCGGCAGCGGTGTCTGTCGATGCGGGCGCGGCAGCCGGAGCGGCCCCCGCCTGCCAGATGTCGCGCTCGAACTGGCGCAGCGCGTTGCGCTGCGCGTCCTGACTGCCCGGTTGCCCATACGCCGCCTCGGCAATCGCCTGCACAAGGCGCTCGCCGTGCAGCGACCAATCGGCGTGGCCGCTCGACTGGAGCAGACGGTTGGCTCGTCGCAACGGCCCGAGCGCAGCGGCCGGGCCGCTCGACCAGGCGTCGGACGCTTCGGTCAGCGCTTGCGCCACCTCGGGCAAACGCCACAAGGGGGTCGTGTCACGCGCCTCACGCGCGGACGCGCCGGGGGCGTTGATGGTGGTGTCGGAAGGCGTTTGCGGCGTCACCATGGGCCATCTCCTGGCCATGCGGCCGGTCTTCGTGAATTCGGGCGGGAAGTCCGCCGCGCCACCGGCCCGGCCGATGGCCGGGCGAATCGTCGAGCACAGTGCCGTACAGACGGCTTAAAGGGACTCGGAGACATCGGAGAACGCGGCAAACGCGCGGGGATCTAGGAGAAACAGGCGGCCGAGCCGCCCAGCCTCAGATCTGCACCATCTCGAAGTCTTCCTTGCGCGCTCCGCACTCGGGGCAGGTCCAGTTGATGGGCACGTCTTCCCAGCGGGTACCGGGCGCAATACCCTCGTCGGGCAAACCTGCCTCTTCGTCGTAAATCCAACCGCAAATGAGGCACATCCAGCTCTTGTATTCCATTCTTTCTTCAGCGACGAGCGTTCCGTTACAATGGCTTGTCAACCGCTTCGGGCCCCGCCGGCAGAGATGCCGTGCGGTGTTGTGGGAACCTTGGCCGGTGCATTGTCCGGACAGGGGGTGCCCACGGCGCTTTTCAGCGCTCCGAAACGGGCATTTAAGGCGTGATGGTACCAACGAACCCAAAGCCTGACCAGATCGCCGTCTATCCTGCCTCCATGCACACTGAATCCCCTCCTATTCTCCTGACCTTCGGACTCTCCGATCCCACTTCGGCAACCGGCGTGCAGGCCGACCTGCTCACCTTCGCCAGCATGGGCGGTTATGGCGTGTCGGTGCTCACCGGTTACTCCTCCCAGGACTCACGCACTTGCGATGAAGTGCAACCGATCGATCCGGACTGGATCGCCGACCAGGCGCGCATGCTGCTCGAAGACATGCCCGTCGCCGCCTTCAAGGTCGGAAGCGCCGTCAACGCAGAAAACGTCGCGGCCATCGCCGAAATCGTGGCCGATTACGACGAGACACCCCTCGTTGTGGCGCCCGATTTCGGATTGGCAGGGGAGCATCTGCTCTCGGCCGACGAATTGCGTGAAGCCACAGCCAACCTCCTCGTGCCGCAGGCCAGTGTGCTTGTCGTGAGCCCGGCCAGCGCCATTGCCCTGGCGCAGACCGTCACGGAAAACGAGAATCTTTCGCTCGATGAAGCGGTCTCCATCCTGCTGGAGAACGGCTGCGAGTTCGTGCTGGTGAGCGACAGCAACGCGCCGCAATTCACGCACACGCTCTATGCCGACGGCGGCGTCGTGCGCGAAGACGCCTGGGATCGTCCGCCCCATAACGTGGCCGGCGCCATCGACACGCTGGCGGCCGCCGTCACCGCAATGCTCGCCAACGGCCTTGCCGTGCCCGAGGCGGTACGCGAAGCACAGGAGTATTTGCAGCAGGTGCTGGAGAATGCGTTCCGTCCGGGCATGGGGCGCCATTTCCCCGATCGCTTCTTCTGGGCCCGCAGTGAAGAGACCGATCAGGAGAGCGACGCCCCCGAAGCCTGAGCCTTCGATGGAAAATGATGGGAAATACCGGAAAGCAAAACGCCCGCGAATGTCGCGGGCGTTTCTCTTTACGGCCGAAGCCGGCGCGTCATCGATGTGACTACGACACCTGGCGCGACTTCCCTTGCGGAGACACCATCGCGTCGTCGTCCGCATCCCCCTTCGGACGGCCCCACGCCTCGATCACCCGTTTGACGAAAGGCGCCAAATCATCGCCCTGAGCCCGCAACATGCGGACCAGTGAGGCGTATTGACCTTCGAAAATCGCCGAATTGTAGTTCTTCAGACGGCGAATATCTTCCAGCGCTTCGTCGTCGCGTCCTGCGAGGGCGAGCAGCACGATGTAACGCTTGATCATCGTCGGTCCGGCACCCAGCGCCAATGCTTCGCGATGCGCGGCCAGCTTTTCGTCGAGCTGATCGCGGCTCAGGAACAAGGCCCCTGTGACTGCGTAGTCACCATACGGCGCGAAGAAAAGCGCGGGATCGGTGCGATACGTGTCGATCTTGCCGGCGCGATACGCCACCTCGACGCGCTGATAGTCGTGATAAAGCCAGGGAATCGCTACGCACGCAAATAGCAGAATCACGCCGTTGACGGCACCGGTCGCGGTCGGCGACACGCTGTCGATCTGCTTCGTCTCGCAAAAACCGAGCAGGAACATGGCGGGCAGCAGGAAGAACGCATAGTGCTGCGGATACTCCAGCATCGCGTGCACGGCAAGCATGCCGAGCAGAACGAACGCAAGCGCGATCGGTGGCGTTTTGATGCCGCGCACGGCGCGCACGAACCAGAACGCCAGCGGTACCAGGATCGCCAGCGTGCCGATGATGCCGGTCTTCGCGAGCAAGTCGAGCAACACGTTGTGGGCGTTGTCGGCCATCTCGACCGGACCGAGCTTATCGACCAGCGCGAACTGCGCGTCGATGTAATTCGACCACCCCGCCCCCGACCACCAGTGCTCGCGGAAGATCGCCAGACCGTACTCCCACAGGTTCAGGCGCCCCGTCACTTGCCCCGCCTGCTGCATGCGGGCCACCGCACTGCCGTCAAGTTGCAATCCCCAGGCCACATTTGCCCAGCCGACGAACATCGTCATCAGCGCGAGCAAGGGCAGGATCGCGGCCGGCACGAACCATCGCATCGAGCGGCGCATGTTGCGCGTGGGCTCGGCACGCTCCATCCACACGAGCCACAAGCCCGATGCCGACAGCAGCGCCAGTTGCAGCCACGGCGTGCGCGACCCGGTCAGACAGATGCCGATATCGAACGCGGCGCACGCAGCCAGCCAGAACCAGGCGGGCAGTTTGCGTTGATACCAGAGATAGAAGGCGCCCGCGTTGGCGAGCGACAAATACGTCGCCAGGTGATTCGGCTGGTACATATTGCCGAACAGTCGCCGGGCGACCGTCACGGAGTACTTGGCCACCAGCCAGGGCACGTTGCCTTCCAGATGGAAGGCCTGCAGAACCTGTGCACCCACCGCATACAGCCCGCCGAGCGTGAGCGCCACGGCACTCCATCGCATCAGTACGTTGCGCCAGCCAAGTTGCGCGAGCCAGAAGCCTGCACTTACCGCCACGATCATGGCCACGCCGTAGAGCAACGCCGTCATCATGAGTTGCGGCAGCTCGGTCGGCATCGTGGCACGTTGCACAAGAATGACCGCCACGAACGCAAGCGGCGTCCAGGTGACGCGCGGCATGCGTAGCACCCGAGCGTCGCGTTGCCACGCGGCAATCATTGCGAGCAAACCGAGTACGCCGAAGAGCGAAAACGTCAACGCTTCCGAATAGAACGTGGAAATCGGGTATGAGTGCTTGACGAGGTTATAGGGCAAGGCCCAGATCAGGGCTACCGTGAGCCCGATCATCGAGAGAAGCAAAGGAGGAAACAAGATCGCCGCCGTGCAATGCACCGGTTGGAAGATGCGCAAGCATAACGAAAAATGGCCGCCCCGGGGGCGGCCATTTCATGCCTGACGCGCGCGAATACGCCGTCAAAGAATCCGTCGCCTCAGACGGTCTGGCGCATAACCATGGGTGACGCGCCACGACCGCCTGCGAATCGGATTCAGGCCCCCTTGGACGCAGTGCCGCGGCACTCCGGCGGTGCCATTTTGGCCGGCAACGTCGCACCGTTCGGCGCGCCCTCACGGCCTTGTGCGTAACACGTCCATACGATCTGACCTTCGGGCGCCTTGCCCGCCGTCAGTGCCTTGGGCGCACCGTCGGCACCCGCGCTCGTGGGCACCAGCACGATGGCACCGTCGCCCGCGCGTTGCGTGTAAGCGATCGTCACGTTACCGCTCACGGCGTCGATGCTCACCGAGTTCACGTTATCGGTCGCGCTCGGTGCCTGCCAGCCGCTATTGAACGGCGCACCATGCATGGCGTTCTCGCTCACGAGTGCCTTGGCCGAGGCCGCAACCCCCAACCCTTCGACCACGCGTGCGCGCACCAGATAGTTCTGCAGATACGGAACCCCTGCCGTGACCAACACGCCGATGATCGCCAGCACGATCATCAGCTCGATCAGGGTGAAACCCCGAGACTTGGCGATACCGGTGGTCCGGTGGCCGAAACGACGCATTGTGTAACTCCCTGCGAAAGCAATGAAAACAAAAGGGACATCGGGGGGAAGTGGGCGGAGTATGCCACAGCCCCAACGGCAAGCGCCCTGCCGCAGATCAAAATCGGGCGGAGCCGTACGGGTAGGGAGAATCATCCTAGCCTGAGCCAGGACGATTCGTCCGATCGGGGAGCGACTCTCCCGGACAATCCGCCGTCAATCGAGAGCAACGGTCTGTGCCCAATGGACTCGATTATTTCGAAGAGGTTGCACGCAATTGACGTGCCTCGCTACGTCGCTTGAGTACGAGTCCGACCACCACGACCAGCGCAGCACCAATGCCGGACGCCACGTAATGCGTGTATTCGGCTGCGGCCCCCGGCAGATGCAGCAGGTGTCCGACGCCCGGATCGGAGGCGATCAGACCGCCGGCAATCCAACCCAGCAGTGCGGCACCGGCGATGACGATGAACGGAAAGCGGTCGAGTGCCTTGAGCACCAGTTGCGAACCCCAGACGATCAGTGGGATGCTCACGAGCAGGCCGAAGATCACGAGCGGCAATTGATGGTGATCGGCGGCGCCCTCTGCCGCGCCGGCAATCGCGATCACGTTATCGACGCTCATCACCAGATCGGCCACGATGATGGTCTTGACGGCGGTCCAGAGCTTGTCGGCCGGTTTCACGCTGTCGTGGGCGTCCTGATCGGGCACCAGCAGCTTGATACCGATCCAGAGCAGTAGCAGCCCGCCCAGCGCCTTGAGATACGGCACCGCGAGCAGTGTCACGGCGAACGCGATCAGGATCACGCGCAGCATGATTGCGCCCACCGTCCCCCACATCACCCCCTGCAAACGTTGTTTGGCCGGCAGGTTGCGGCAGGCGAGCGCAATCACCACGGCATTGTCGCCACCCAGCAGGATGTCGATCATGATGATCTGCAGGACCGCGGCCCAGTTCAGCTCGGCAAAAAACGCAAGCATGGCGGGAATTTCCTCGGGAACGAATGAAACGAATGATTTGAGAGAAGCAATGACAAAAGAGGGAGCCCGATGCTCTGGGCTCCCTCTTTACTGACCGATTGCACAGCCGCCGGTTCGGGCGGCCGTCACGCGGTCATCCGGCGGGAATTACAGCGCAGCCTTGAGCAGGCGGCCCATTTCCGACGGATTACGGGTCACCTTGATACCGCAGGCGTCCATGATTTCCAGCTTGGCTTCGGCCGTATCGGCACCGCCCGAGATCAGCGCGCCGGCGTGGCCCATGCGCTTGCCCGGGGGCGCAGTCACGCCTGCGATGAAGCCAACGACCGGCTTCTTCATGTTGCCCTTGATCCACTCGGCGGCCGTCGCTTCGTCCGGGCCACCGATTTCACCGATCATGATCACGGCGTCCGTATCCGGATCGTCGTTGAACATCTGCATGACGTCGATGTGCTTCAGACCGTTGATCGGGTCGCCACCGATACCGACAGCGGTCGACTGGCCCAGACCCAGGGCGGTCAGCTGGCCCACGGCTTCGTACGTCAGGGTACCCGAGCGCGACACCACGCCGATGCGACCCTTCTTGTGGATGTGACCCGGCATGATGCCGATCTTCAGTTCGTCCGGCGTGATCACGCCCGGGCAGTTCGGGCCGAGCAGCAGGGTCTTGCGACCTTCGCGACGCATACGGTCCTTCACTTCGATCATGTCACGAACGGGGATACCTTCCGTGATACAGATCGCCAGATCCAGATCGGCTTCAACGGCTTCCCAGATGGCGGCAGCAGCGCCTGCGGGCGGCACGTAGATCACCGACACGGTTGCGCCGGTCTGCGCCTTGGCGTCCTTGACCGAACCGAAAATGGGAATGCCCTCGAAGTCTTCGCCAGCCTTCTTCGGGTTCACGCCAGCGACGAACGCGTTCTTGCCGTTCGCGTATTCGCGGCACATGCGAGTATGGAACTGGCCGGTTTTGCCAGTGATACCCTGGGTGATGACCTTAGTATCTTTGTTGATCAGAATCGACATTGCTTGATTTCCTTCATCCGGTTGCCGGGCAGCATTCGCACAGCCCCTCGGGGCGGCACGCCGCTGCGGCTTCGACTGTTCTGGTTACTTGCCTGCGGCAGCCGCGACAACCTTCTGGGCAGCTTCTTCCATGCTGTCCGCAGAGATGATCGGCAGGCCGGATTCGGCGAGCATCTTCTTGCCCAGGTCCTCGTTCGTGCCCTTCATGCGCACGACCAGCGGCACCTTCAGCGAGACGGCCTTCGACGCTGCGATCACGCCTTCGGCGATCACATCGCAACGCATGATGCCGCCGAAGATGTTGACCAGAATGGCGGTCAGGTTCGGGTTCTTCAGCATGATCTTGAACGCTTCGGTGACCTTCTCGGTCGTGGCGCCACCGCCCACGTCCAAGAAGTTCGCCGGCTCGCCGCCGAACAGCTTGATGGTGTCCATCGTGGCCATGGCCAGACCGGCACCGTTCACCAGACAACCGATGTTGCCGTCGAGCGAGATGTAGGCCAGATCGAACTTCGAGGCTTCGACTTCAGCCGGATCTTCTTCGTCCAGATCGCGGTAGGCGACGATTTCCGGATGACGGAACAGGGCGTTCGAATCGAAGTTGAACTTGGCGTCCAGGGCGGTGACCGTGCCGTTGCTGCTCACGTTCAGCGGGTTGATTTCGGCCAGCGATGCGTCGGTTTCCCAGAAGGCCTTGTACAGACCTTGCAGGATCGTGCGGGCTTGCGGAATCGAAGCATCGGGGACGCCGATCTTCTTGGCCAGATCGTCGGCTTGTGCGTCGGTCAGACCCACGGACGGCTCAATGATGACCTTGTGAATCAGTTCCGGGTGCGTTTCGGCAACTTCTTCAATGTCCATGCCGCCTTCGCTCGAACCCATCATCACAATCTTCTGCGAGACACGGTCGACCACGAGGCTGACGTACAGTTCGTTCTTGATGTCGGCGCCTTCTTCGATCAGCAGGCGATTGACCTTCTGACCTTCCGGGCCGGTCTGGTGCGTGACCAGTTGCATGCCGAGGATCTGGCTGGCGTATTCGCGCACTTGCTCGATCGACTTGGCAACCTTCACGCCGCCGCCCTTACCGCGACCGCCTGCGTGAATCTGGGCCTTGACCACCCAAACCGGACCGCCGAGTTCCTCGGCTGCCTTCACGGCCTCGTCCACGGAAAACGCCGGAATGCCGCGGGGCACCGCGACTCCGAATTTTCGGAGGATTTCCTTGCCTTGATACTCATGAATCTTCATGCGTGATTCCCTTCTTGCTGAGTTGGAAGTTTGGGTTCGAGCTCGCGAGTCGAAGCGCCATCGCGCACCGCTTCTTTTGTGACGGGCGTCGTGGGCTCGTTCGCTCGATCGTTTGCGCGGCCGTTGAACCAGCGCGGGTAAAACCGGCGCACTGCCTCGCCATCAAACCGCAAGGCGTGACAATGTCCGAGTTGGAAAGGAGGTGCCGAATTACCGGCATCGTTGGCGGTCTTGAGCGCCGTATCGGGCGTGTCAATGACCACCCCGGCAAAGGCCTGAATCGCTGCCGTCGGCAGGACACTGCAAAGTTCTGTCAGATGGGTGCAGCCCGACGCGCCGCCAAGGCGCTCGCGGACCGCGTGCCGGAAGCCGCGCCGCAGGTTAAGTCCGATCAATTGACGATATTCAGAGCCGATCTGATCGCAAATCCCCGGATACGGCACCCAGTCGGAGACGGCCTCCGCGTCATGCACCTCGAAATTCTCATCGATCGTCAAACGCAGCCAAAGCTCGTGAATCGGCGTGCCTTCCTTGCGAAGCCCGGTCGCCAATGCGAAATCCCGATCCTTATGATCGGTCAGACGGGCTTCGATGTCCCATAGGCCATCCTCGCGCGAATACGCTTCGACAGCGATCGTGCGACGGTGACGCAGAGTACGAGGGGCGGGCTCAGAGAGCGGCATGCGAGAGTGTGCAATGCATGAACGCAGAAAGACCTTGATTCTAGCATAGGCCACGGCGCCCTCTGCCGCAGCGCAGCAGAAGCCCGTCGCATAAGGGGCAATTACCCGACCAATTGGTCGGGTTATCAAAATCGCGGGATGATCAAACGCATGGTGCAACGCCATATCGCGATAACTGTGGCACGACGTGTCACGCGAGATTCATTGTTACGTCACACCAACATTCATGCGGGTTACCAACCGCTGGCTGTCGTTGGCACTTCGTCGATGAATGACCACGCATTTATCAGGAAAGCGATGGAACGCGCGTCAAAAGTCGTCCGAAAATTCATCGGCACCACGCACAATTTTGCTGATAACGGTACGTGAAAAACCCCGTGAGGCGAGAAAGCGCATCTGTTTAGCCCGCGCTTCAGGCGTGGTGGCGACCTCGCCGAACTTCTTCTGCCATACGACGCGGGCGCGCGCCAGTTCCGTACCGCGCAACTGCTCAGTGAGCGCCGCGACCGTCTCGGCGTCGACCTGGTGCTGCTTGAGTTCGTTGACGATACGAGTCGTACCCAGGCGCGATGCGCGCCGGTTCACCACGCTTTCCGCAAATCGTTCGTTGGACAGCCAGCGCTCTTGCTCGAGCGTGTCGAGCACACGATCGAGCGCTTCGGGATCCTCGGCATCGGCAAAGGGCACGAGCTTGCGACGCAATTCCGTCCGGCTATATTCGCGGCGCGCCAGATAGGACAGCGCGCGTGCCTTGAGGCTCAGCACGGGTTTGCGCGATCGCTTGACCGAAACAGCCTCGTCGCCCGGTGGGGGCGGCGGTGCGTTCGAGTCTCGGGGAGGACGGCGATTGATCATGACGTCATCGTGGCGCAATCAAGGCAAGGGCTAGAAAGCAAAAACGGCAACGCGATGCCATGTGGCTTCGCGTTGCCGTTCCGAAACGGGGTTATCAGGCCTCGCCTGCTTCTTCGATCTCGCCGGTCTCGTTGATCGCCGTCACGCCGAGCGATGCACGCACCTTGTTTTCGATCTCGTGAGCGATATCCGGATTTTCACGCAGGAATTCGCGTGCGTTGTCCTTGCCCTGGCCGATCTTTTCACCGTTGTAGCTATACCAGGCGCCAGCCTTCTCCACGATCTTGGCATTCACGCCCAGATCGATGATTTCGCCTTCGCGCGAGATCCCCTGACCATAAAGGATGTCGAAGATGGCTTCGCGGAACGGCGGCGCGACCTTATTCTTGACGACCTTGACGCGGGTCTCGTTACCGACAACCTCATCCCCCTTCTTGATCGAGCCGATGCGGCGAATGTCCAGACGCACCGACGAGTAGAACTTCAGCGCGTTACCGCCCGTCGTGGTTTCCGGGTTGCCGAACATCACACCGATCTTCATACGAATCTGGTTGATGAAGACCACCGTGCAGTTCGTACGCTTGATGGTACCGGTCAGCTTACGCAGGGCCTGAGACATCAAACGGGCTTGCAGACCCGGCAGCGAGTCGCCCATCTCACCTTCGATTTCGGCCTTCGGCACCAGCGCCGCGACCGAGTCGATGATGATGAGGTCGATCGAGCCCGAACGCACCAGAGCGTCGGCGATTTCCAGTGCCTGTTCGCCTGTGTCCGGCTGCGAGATCAGCAGTTCGGGCACCGAGACGCCCAGCTTGTTGGCGTATCCGACATCGAGGGCGTGCTCTGCGTCGATGAACGCGCAGGTGCCGCCGATTTTCTGCATTTCCGCCACGACTTGCAGCGTGAGCGTGGTCTTGCCCGACGATTCCGGGCCGTAAATTTCGATTACGCGACCGCGCGGCAGGCCACCCACGCCAAGCGCGATGTCCAGACCCAGCGAGCCCGTCGAGACGACCTGGATATCTGCTTCGACCTCGCCGTCGCCCAGACGCATGATCGAGCCCTTGCCGAATTGCTTTTCGATCTGCGCGAGGGCGGCGGCAAGCGCCTTGCCTTTCTCGGCCGACAGATTGGCAGACCCTTTCTTGCTTTCTTCCATGAATCGTCCTTTGATATGATGAGCGAGACGGCTCGAGTGAGGCGTGAATGCTGGTACTGTATAAAAAAACAGTGCTCTTTGCAAGTGCCTGTTGTCCGAAAGCGCCGAAACGACAAAAAAAGCCGCGAACCACGCGCCGCAACATCACTGGAGACACACCGCCGCCGTCAGGCGCCGGTGCCTATACAAGGCTATCACGCCCATGCGAATTCTCATCGCAGAGGATGACAGCATTCTGGCTGACGCCCTGACCCGCTCGCTGCGCCAGGGGGGCTACGCCGTCGATCACGTCAAGACAGGGCTTGAAGCCGACTCTGCACTGTCTGCCCAGACATTCGACCTGCTGATTCTCGACCTCGGCCTGCCTCGTCTGCCCGGTCACGAAGTCCTGCGCCGGCTGCGCGCCCGTAATTCCCATTTGCCCGTATTGATTCTGACCGCGTCCGACAGCGTCGACGCCCGCGTCAAGGGTCTCGATCTCGGCGCAGACGATTACATGGCCAAGCCTTTCGCACTGGCCGAACTCGAAGCACGCGTGCGCGCATTGACCCGGCGTGGTGCTGGCGGCGGCTCTACGGTCATCCGTCACGGCCCGCTCAGTTTCGATCAAGTCGGGCGCACCGCCTATATTAATGAGCAGATGCTCGACCTGTCTGCCCGCGAACTCGAATTGCTCGAAGTCCTGCTGCTGCGCACAGGCCGCCTCGTCTCCAAGGAGCAGCTCGTCGACCATTTGTGCGGCTGGGGGGAAGAGGTGAGCAACAACGCCATCGAGGTGTACATGCACCGGCTGCGCAAGAAGATCGAGCCCAGCGGCGTACGCATCGCCACGATCCGCGGGTTGGGGTATTGTCTGGAGAAGCCGGCCGCCACCACGCCAGCGAACGCGGCCTAGTGCGCCGAATACGGCGTCAGCCGTTCCAGCCTCTTTAGTCTTCCCGTCCGATGCGTCTGAGCTTTCGCCACCATCGTCGCGCCAACCCTGCGGACCCGGACGCCTCGTCTTCCCCGCCGCCTACGGCGCATGGCACGTCCGCAAGACGCGGCTACACCGCGCCCGCCTCGCCCGCCGACGCCACCGATCCGTTCGATCCGTACGCCGACCCATTCGTGCGTCCGGGCTTCGGCGCGCCGCTCGAGCATGAGGCCGAGCCCCCGCCACGCTCGCTCTTCGGCGAGATCCTCGACTGGATGCTCGCACCGCTGCTGCTGCTCTGGCCGATGAGCATTGCCGTCACGTATCTCGTCGCGAAATCGATTGCCAATGGCCCATTCGACAGGGCGCTCGAGACCAACACCTACGTCCTCGCGCAGCAAGTCCATTCGGATCGCGGACAAGTCACACTGACACTGCCCATGCCGGCGCGCGATCTGCTGCGCGCCGACACCACCGACAACGTCTACTTTCAGGTACTCGGCGCGAAGGGAGAACTCGTGGCCGGCACAGCGGAACTGCCCTTGCCGCATGAAGACGACCGTCCGCAGCCGGGAGTTGTGCAGTTTCGCGACGAGAGTGTCGGCGGCAACGACATTCGTGTCGCATTCACTTACGTCGATCTGCCCCGCATGGAGCCGCCGGGCAGCATGGCACTCGTACAGGTTGCGGAGACGCTCGACAAACGCAGTCAACTGGCGAACGAAATCATCAAGGGCGTGATCCTGCCGCAGTTCGTGATCCTGCCATTGGCTATCGTGCTCGTCTGGTTTGGTCTGTCGCGCGGTCTCGCACCGCTGCATGCGTTGCAGGAACATATCCGCGCCCGTCGCCCCGACGATCTGTCACCACTCGAAGCACGCCAGGCACCGCCGGAGATCGCGCCGCTCGTCGGTTCGCTCAACGATCTGCTCGCACGGCTCGAACAGAACATGAAACTCCAGCAGCGCTTTATCGCTGACGCCGCCCACCAGCTCAAGACACCGCTGGCCGGGCTGCGCATGCAGGCAGAACTCGCCTTGCGCCAGACATCGCCTGACGAATTACGCCGCTCGCTCTCCCAGATCGCGGTGAGTTCGGAGCAGGCGGCGCGTCTGGTGAATCAGTTGCTGGCGCTGGCCCGTGCGGAGAACAGCGCGAACGACGCCGCCGCCTTCACGCCGGTCGACCTCAGCGTGCTCGCCCGTAGCGCCATGCAGGACTGGTTCCAGGCGGCCTTCGCCAAACGGATCGACCTCGGCTTCGAGGAGCCGCCGTTTCCCGTGCATCTGTCGGGTCAGCCGGTGATGCTGCGCGAGTTGCTCAACAACCTGATCGACAATGCGATCCGTTACACACCGGCTGGCGGCAAGGTGACGGTTCGCCTGAGGCATGAGGCGTCAGACGGCTTCGTTCATCTTGAAGTCGAAGACACGGGGCCGGGCATTCCGGCATCGGAGCGTCCGCGTGTGTTCGAGCGCTTCTATCGCATTCTCGGCAGCGACAGCGACGGCAGCGGCCTGGGGCTGGCCATCGTGCGGGAGATCGTGCAGATCCATCGTGGCGACGTGAGCGTGCTCGACCATGTCGACGCGCAGCATCCCGAAGCAACCGGCACCCTCATTCGGGTGACATTGCCCCTCGCAGACGCGCCTATCGAAAACCCGCATGCGTGACGAAAACACGCGAAATGCGGTCGATTTTCCGCCAAAGTCGAGGGTAAGTCCCTAGCGGCGTAAGGTTCGAGTCAGTTTGGCGTCAGACGGCGGTAAGGTTGCACTCCAATAATCAGTTGCAACGGCCCGGGCACGATCCAGGGGCGTGCTTACATTACAGGAGACAACCGCATGGCTACTGCAACGACAGCCGCTACGCATGCGCCGATGACCAAAGAAGAACGCAAGGTCATCTTCGCGTCGTCGCTGGGCACAGTGTTCGAGTGGTACGACTTTTATCTGGCCGGTTCGTTGGCCGCATTCATCAGCAGGCACTTTTTCTCGGGCATCAATCCGACTGCGGCATTCATCTTCACGCTGCTGTCGTTTGCGGCGGGCTTCGCGGTGCGTCCGTTCGGCGCCATTGTGTTCGGCCGCATCGGTGACCTGGTTGGCCGTAAGTACACGTTCCTCGTCACCATCACATTGATGGGTCTGTCCACGCTGGTCGTCGGCCTGTTACCGGGCTATGCGTCGTGGGGGATTGCCGCACCGGTCATCTTCATTTCGATGCGTTTGCTGCAGGGCCTCGCCCTCGGCGGCGAGTACGGTGGTGCTGCCACGTATGTGGCCGAGCACGCCCCGCACGGTCGTCGCGGCTTCTACACATCGTGGATTCAGACGACGGCCACACTGGGTCTGTTCCTCTCGCTGCTCGTGATTCTCGGCACCCGCATGGCGATAGGCGAAGAAGCGTTCGGCGAGTGGGGCTGGCGTGTTCCGTTCGTGTTGTCGATCGTGCTGCTGCTCGTCTCGCTGTGGATTCGTCTGCAACTGAACGAATCGCCGGCGTTCCAGCGCATGAAGGCAGAGGGCAGGGGATCGAAGGCACCGCTGCGGGAATCGTTCGGCGAATGGAAGAACCTGAAGATCGTGATTCTGGCGCTGGTCGGTCTGACGGCGGGTCAGGCGGTCGTGTGGTACACGGGCCAGTTCTACTCGCTGTTCTTCATGACGCAGGTGCTCAAGGTCGACGGCAACACCGCGAACATCATGGTGGCGTTGGGTCTGTTGATCGGCAGTCCGTTCTTCGTGTTCTTCGGCGCGCTGTCGGACAAGATCGGCCGCAAGCCGATCATCATGGCCGGCTGCCTGCTTGCAGCGCTGCTGTATTTCCCGATCTTCAAGGCGCTTACGCACTACGCCAACCCGGCGCTCGAAGCCGCAACCGCCCGCTCGCCGATCACGGTCATCGCCGATCCGAACGAGTGCTCGTTCCAGTTCAACCCGGTGGGCACGTCGAAGTTCACCAGTTCGTGCGATATCGCGAAGAGCTACCTGTCGCGCGCTGGTTTGAACTATCAGAACGAAGCCGCTCCGGCGGGCACGATGACGACGGTGAAGATCGGCGACAAGGTGATCCAGTCGGTGGACGGCAAGGCGGCGGACGCGAAGGACAAGACCAAGGCGTTCGAGACGGATATGTCGGCCACGCTCAAGGCTGACGGTTATCCGCCGAAGGCTGACCCGGCGCAGATGAACAAACCGATGGTCGTGATCCTGCTGGCGATTCTCGTGATCTTCGTGACGATGGTGTACGGTCCGATTGCCGCAATGCTGGTGGAAATGTTCCCGACGCGTATTCGCTACACCTCGATGTCGCTGCCGTATCACATCGGTAACGGCTGGTTCGGCGGCTTCCTTCCGGCCACGGCCTTCGCCATCGTGGCCGCCAAGGGCGACATCTACTCCGGCCTCTGGTACCCGATCGTGATTGCGCTGGTGACCTTCGTCATCGGTATGCTCTTCATCAAGGAGACCAAAGACGTCGACATCTACGCCAACGATTGATGGGGTGACCTGTCCGTCAGGTTGAGATGGATCGTCAACGCCGGGACCTTCGGGTTCCGGCGTTGTCATTTCCACAGCCGGCTCCGGGGGCGCACCCAACGACGGTCTCGCGCTATTTTGATTGCCCCGCAAAAAAATGTTGACAGCCCATAGGGGCCTACCTATAATCTTTCCTCTACGGCGAATTAGCTCAGTTGGTTAGAGCGACGGAATCATAATCCGCAGGTCCGGGGTTCGAGTCCCTGATTCGCCACCAAATTTAAGAACGGCTTCCAGCGATGGAAGCCGTTTTTTTGTTTGTCGTCAGCACTGCTTGACACTCTCCGCTCCGGGCTTGGTCCGAATCAGCGCTGTGCCCCCTCCCCTCCGCGTTATCACCCGCGCACTCGGCGTCATTTCGTCATTGATTGCATAATGGCTCTCCTTCTCTCGCCCTGATCGTGAACGTTATGCGTCACCTGTCAGATGCCACCCCGAGCGAGTTCAAGGATGTCCGGTTCGTCCTCACCGACATGGACGAAACGCTGACCTATCGAGGCAGGCTCGCGGCCGATACGTATCGCGCGCTGGAGAGGTTGCAGAAAGCAGGCATACGTGTCATTCCTGTCACCGCCGCGCCCGCCGGTTTGTGTGATCGAATGGCGCGCATGTGGCCGGTCGACGGTGTGATCGGCGAGAACGGCGGGATCTTCTTTCAGCGTACGCCCGATGGGCACGGCGGATGCTTCAGCCGGTGAGCAAATCGTGCGCGAACTGCAACGCGCCGGCGCAGACGCCACGATCAATAATCTCTGGGTTCTCGGCTGGTTCGGCGGATACGACAAGCTGTCGATGACACGTCGTGCCATGGCCGAAGCCTACGGTGTCGACATCGAAAAAGACCGCGACGCCGTGCTGTACACCGGCGACTCGACAAACGACGCCCCCATGTTCGCATTCTTCAAACATACGGTCGGCATGAGCACCGTGAAGGAATATCTGCCGCACATTCCCGTGCCGCCTAACTGGATTACTTCCGGCCCGGGCGGCCAAGGGTTTATCGAAGCGGCCGAAGCCGTAATTGCCTCCCGATAGTCATAAAAAAGCGCTGCTCCTAAAGAAAAGCCAGTCAACCGACTGGCTTTTCTCGCTTCACTCACCTCGGTCGACGTCAATCGAAATTGAACCTCTCGAATGGCGACTTCTTCTTGCGTGGCTGACCGTAGTGGCGGCACCGATCGTCACCGGCACCGCCTCGCTCTGCTCGCCAACCGCACCGCTTAGTGCAACACACGAACCTTCTGCGCCTCACGACGCGCCTTCGCACGACGCGTCATCATGTTCAGCCCCTCGACGAACGCCGAGAATGCCATGGCCGCGTAGATGTAACCCTTCGGGATATGCGACCCAAAGCCTTCCGCGATCAGCGTCATACCGATCACGAGCAAGAAGCCCAGCGCCAGCATCACGACCGTCGGGTTCGCCTCGATGAATCGCGAGAGCGGCCCCGCCATGAACAACATCGCCGTCACCGCCGCAATCACCGCAACGAACATGATCGGGATGTGCTCGGTCATGCCCACGGCCGTCACGATGCTGTCGATCGAGAACACGATATCGAGCATCAGGATCTGTACCACGGCCGCACGAGCGGTGATCGTCGCTACCGCACCCGCGGTCGATGCGTCTTCACCGTGCGCAGGCTCGTCCGTTGCCGACGCCACATGGTGATGCATCTCCTTCGTCGCTTTCCACACGAGGAACAGACCCCCTGCGATCAGGATCAGGTCGCGCCACGAAAAACCGTGACCAAACAGATCGAAGAGCGGTGTCGTCAGCTTCGCGATCCACGCCACCGTGCCGAGCAACGCCAGACGCATGACCAGCGCCAGGCCAATGCCCATTCGCTGTGCGCGGGCACGCATCGACAACGGCAGTTTGTTGGTCAGGATGGAAATGAAGATCAGGTTGTCGATGCCAAGCACGACTTCCATGACCACCAGCGTGACAAGCGCCGCCCATACCGCAGGGTCAGCCGCCAAAGCAAGTAGATAGTCCATATGTGCGCCAGAGATTCCGTAGGGTTATCGGGGCACTTGCCGCCCAGCGGCCGCGCCCCCTTTCGTTTTCCCGCATGCAACGTGGGCTGCGGGCTCAGGACAGCATCATCTCCGAACTCATGCTTCGCAAAAACCAGTTATATACTTCATTACAATTCGGTTTTTCCGAAGTTCATATCGATATGTTGAACTACCGCCATCTTTACTATTTCTGGGTCGTCGTCAAGGAAGGCGGGTTCGCCCGTGCGGCGGAACGCCTTGACATGGCCGTACAGACGATCAGTGCGCAGGTGCGCGAGCTTGAGAAGTCGCTGGGCCACCAGTTGCTCAAGCCGGCCGGGCGCGGCGTCACCATGACGGAGCCCGGCCAGGCAGCCTTCCGGCGCGCGGAAGAGATCTTCCGTCTCGGTCAGTCGATCCCCGACGAAGTTCGTGAAGCCGCCAGCGGCCGGGTCGCGCGGCTGGCGGTCGGGCTGGCCGACGGGATATCCAAGCTGGCGGCCCACGCGATCCTCGCCCCCATACTCGGCACCCCCTCCCTTCGGCTCGTGTGCCACGAAGGCGAGCACGAGCAGTTGCTCGCCGAACTCGCGCTGCACAAGCTGGATCTGGTGCTGGCAAGCCAACCCGCGCCGTACAACCCCACCTTGCGGCTCACGAGCGAGCGTCTGGTCGAATCGCCAGTCGATTGGTACGGCCCGGCATCGCTCGTGCGTCATGCCTCGCGCGACGCGTTTCCCCAATGCCTGGCCGACCTGCCCGTGTTGCTGCCAACGGGCCACTCGGCGTTGCGCGCCCGGCTCGATCAATGGTTCGAGGCACAGGGCGTTCGCCCGCATATCGTCGGTGAATTCGAAGACAGCGCGCTCATGGCGGTGTTCGCCACGCGAGGCATGGGCGTCTTTCCCCTGAGCGAAGCCGGCGCGGGCGACGTCTCGCTACTGCGCGGCCTGCGCTGGCTGGGCCGCCCAGACGATGTTCACGAAGACATTCACGCCATTCGCTCTCGACGCGGCGAGGGTCATCCGCTCGTGGCGCAAATCCTCCAGGAAATCGGCGCGACGTCCGCTTCTGATATAAGAACGACTGGCGTGCCATCTGTGCCGCCGCCACCCGCGAGGAAACCTCATGTCAAGTCATAGCGACCAGCGCAAGTTCTTCCACCTCATGCTGTTCGTCGTGACGATCGTGTTCGGGTGGATTCTGTTCCCGCTGTTCGGCGCTGTCTTCTGGGGGACGATTCTTGCCGTGCTGTTTCAGCCGGTGCAACGCCGCCTTCTGATCCGCATGCGCGGCCGCCCGAACCTGGCCTCCCTCGCCACGCTCGCGCTGATTCTGCTGATCGTGATTCTGCCGCTCACTCTCGTCGTGGGCATGCTGACGCAGGAGATCAGCACGGCACTCGTTCGCTTTCGCGCCGATCTGCCGCAACTCACCATCGCCTTCCAACAATTGCTCGACCGCCTGCCCGCGAGCGTGCATCGTGTGATGGACCTCGCCGGCGTGCAGGATGTCAACGCGATCCAGCAGAAACTCGGCGACGGCGCGGCGCAGATCGGCCGCCTGGTGGCGGTGTATCTCGTGAGCATCGGCCAGAACACGGCCCAACTGCTCGTGAGCTTCGGCGTGATGCTCTATCTGCTGTTCTTCCTGCTGCGCGACGGCACCGCGATCGGCGCGACGGTACGCCGTGCCCTGCCGCTCGACGAGCGCCACAAGAGCTTGCTGATCCGGCAGTTCACCACCGTCGTGCGCGCGACGGTCAAGGGCAACATCGCCGTTGCCGTAGCACAAGGCGCACTCGGCGGCTTCATCTTCGCGGTACTCGGCATTCAGGGCTACGTGCTCGCAGCCGTGGTGATGGCATTCCTCTCACTGCTGCCCGCCGTAGGCGCGGCGGTCGTGTGGGTGCCCGTCGGGGTTTGGCTGCTGCTCTCGGGGGAAATCTGGAGGGGAGTGGTGCTGTTTGTCTTCTGCGGCACCATCGTGAGTCTGGTGGACAACGTGTTGCGCCCGATTCTGGTCGGCAAGGATACGAAACTGCCCGACTGGGTCGTGCTGATCTCGACCCTCGGCGGCATGTCGCTCTTCGGCCTGACCGGCTTCGTGATCGGGCCGCTGATCGCGGCGCTGTTCATCGCAAGCTGGAACATCTACACGCGCTTGCGTGACGACGACACCCAAGCCGATGCCGGGTAATGGGCGTTGACGCCTGACCGACGCCGTTCCGAACCGAACGGCGTCGTCCTCGGGCGGCCTGACTACGCCGCTGACTGTCCCACTTGCAGCGCCGGCGCCGCCGCCGACTCGCCCCGTACGGCGGCGGCAAGATCGGCACCGACCTGCGCCATCACCCCATCCCAATCGCCGCGTTGCGGCTGACGGAAGAGCGTGAGCGACGGATACCAATCGCTGTCCCGGCGCGCCAATTGCCAGCGCCAGTCGGGCGTGAAGTTGACCAGTCCCCAGACAGGTTTGCCCAGCGCACCGGCGACGTGGAGCACGGCCGTGTCGACCGAAATCACGAGATCCATCTGCGCAATGACGGCCGCCGTCTCGGCAAAGTCGCTCAGCTTCGCCCCAATGTCACGCACGTTGGAGTAGCGGGCAAGTTCCGCGCGCTCGTCGTCGGTCGCGTCGACCTGTAACGAGTAAAACTGCGCGTTCGTGCCGAAGACCGGCGCCCAATGCGCGAGCGCGACGTCGCGGTGCGGCGGGAACGGACGCGTGCGCCACGCAAACCCGACGCGCAACGTCCCCTCCGGCTTGGCACCGAGCATCGATCGCCAGATCATTTCCCGTCCGGCGCTCGAGCGCAGATACGGCGAATGGACCGCGACGTTGCCCCCCACTTTCAGCAGATGCGGCAGGCTGAGCAACGGCAGTTGCCAGTCGAACGACGGCACCGGCATGTGCTCGCCAAGCACCGTCACCCGGCGCGCAAAGCCGCCGAGCAGCGTGACGAGCGGCGCCTGTACCGACAACACGACGTTGGCCCCCATCTCGACGAGACGCGGCACGAACCGCACAAACTGCAGCGTGTCGCCGAAGCCCGGTTCGCTGTAGACGAACACCGTCTTGCCCGCAAGCGGCGCGCGGCCGTCCCAGAGCCGGTCGCTGAAACGGCGTCGCTGGCCGCCGTCCTGCCAGCGCCATTCGTAGTCATGCCAGCCGTGCTCGAAGTCACCCATCAGCAAATTGGTCTGCGCACGGTTGGTGCGCGCGCCGGCATGCTCGGGTGAGCGTTTTACCGCCTCGCGAAAGCACTGCAACGCATCGGTGAACGCATGACGCTCGCGCAGCGCCACACCAAGGTTCACCAGCGGATCGGGCTGCTGAGGGGCAATAGCGTTGGCAAGACGGTATGCGTCGATCTCTTCGTCGTAGCGACCCAGTGCGCCAAGGGCGCGTCCACGGTTGAAATGGGCCTGCCACAGCGCCGGGGCCTTGGCCGCAGTGCGCTCGAACCAGACCAGCGCGCGAGCGCTGTCGCCCGCCTGCGCCCAGGTCAGGCCGATGGTGTGCATCGTGCCGATGACGTCCGGCGACTGCTGCACCGTCGCTTCGAACAACGCCTCGGCACGCATCTGGCGACCCGCCTGGAGGCTGGCCATGGCAGCATCGAAGCACGCCTGCGCGCCGGGCTGCGGCACAAGGGCGATCAAACGATCGAACGCGTCGGCAGCCGATTCGAAGGCGTTCATACGCAGCGAGACGTAGGCCAGTCCTTCGAGAGCGGGGAGAAATTCGGGAGATTGTTTCAGTACTAGGCGCAACTCGGCGATCGCCTCGTCGAGCCGGCCGGCGGCACTCAGTTGTCGTGCACGCTCGCAACGCGCATCTAATGGCGTCGTCATGCGGCGCATCCTTGCTTTGTCTGGGAATGGGAGGGGACGGGCCGGCAAGCTACACGAAAGCCGAGGCAACTTGCTGCCCCCCGGCGACAGGCGCCGTGGCCCGATCGAGCGGTGCACACTACACGACCGCGCGGCACGAAGCAAGCCGCGGGAATTGGTCTGCGCAATGCGAATAAAGTTCACATCTTCAATGTGACATTTTCGCCCTCGCAGCACCGCGAGATCGTCCTCCGGATACCGGTTCTTCACTCCCGGATCGCTACGGCGGCCTCCTGGGTATCGCCTGTCAAAACAAGCCATCCCGCATTGCAGCATAAAAACCACATTCGGACATCGATGCCCGAATTTGCCAGCCCACGGCACGCGCTTTAACATCATTTTGCGGGTCAATCTGGTAGCATCCGCTGCCGTCCCTGCACACGCGCCGCGTCGCTGCCGTGCCGCATACCGGCGCTTCAGTCCTGTTGTCCGTCCGAACCCTCATCCACACGAGGTCTTGATGACGCGCGTAGCCCGTCCGTTCATCCCCGCCACTGCGCGACGCCTGCTGCCCAATCGCTGGGATTTCATTGCCTTCCCGCTCATCATCGGTTTCCTGATGGTCAGCTCGTCGGGCATTCGCCAGACTTGGGCACCGCTAGCCGACTTGCAGACCGAAGTCATCTCGCTAGACCCGGCCAACCTGCCCGAATATGCCCTGCGCACCACGCTACGCATGCTCGCGGCGATGGTCGCTTCGCTCCTGTTCACGCTCGTCTACGGCACGCTCGCCGCCAAGAGCCGCCGCGCCGAGAAGCTGCTCGTCCCGATGCTCGACATCCTCCAGTCGGTGCCGGTGCTGGGCTACATCTCATTTACCGTCACCTTCTTCCTCGCCCTGTTCCCAGGACGCGTGCTCGGTGCCGAATGCGCCGCCATCTTTGCGATCTTCACGAGCCAGGCGTGGAACATGACATTCTCGTTCTACCAGTCGATGCGCACCCAGCCGCGCGACCTGGCGGAAGTCGCCGTGAACCTGCGCCTCTCGCCGTGGCAGCGCTTCTGGAAGCTCGACGTGCCCTACTCGATGCCTGGCCTCATCTGGAACATGATGATGAGCATGTCGGGCGGCTGGTTCTTCGTGGTGGCGTCCGAGGCGATCACCGTGGGCGACAAGACCGTCACACTGCCGGGCATTGGCGCGTATCTCGCCACGGCCATCTTGCAGCGCGATCTGCATGCGGTGGGCTGGGTGATTCTGGCGATGGTCGTCGTCATCGTCATTTACGACCAGTTCCTGTTCAGGCCGATGGTCGCGTGGTCCGACAAATTCCGTCTGGAAGACACGGTCTCGCAGGCCGCCCCCGAGTCGTGGGTGCTCAACGTCATTCAACGCACCCGCGCAATTCAGTTCCTGCTGCGCCCCTTCGGCAAGCTGCTGCGCACGATTGCGCGCATGCGCATGCCGTTCTCGCTGCCCGTCGCGATCCATTCCGAATCGAGAACCTCGCTCTCGCGCGTGATCGACTGGCTATGGGCCGCGCTGCTGGTAGCGATGGGACTGACCGCAGCGTGGAAGATCTGCGCGTTCGTGCTGGCCGAAGTCGGTTTCCCGGAAATCCTGCGCGTGTTCGGCCTTGGTCTCATCACGCTGGTGCGCGTGATCGTACTCATCGCCATCGCCTCCGTGGTGTGGGTGCCGCTGGGTGTGCTGATCGGGCTGCGCCCGAAGCTCGCCGAGCGCATCCAGCCGCTGGCGCAGTTCCTCGCCGCGTTCCCGGCGAACCTGCTGTTCCCGATCTTCGTGGTGGCCATCGTTCACTTCCATGCCAACCCGGACATCTGGCTCTCGCCCCTGATCGTGCTGGGTACGCAGTGGTACATCCTGTTCAACGTCATCGCCGGGGCGACCACCTTCCCGAACGACTTCAAGGAAGCCGCCACCAACTTCCGCATTCGCGGCTGGCAGTGGTGGCGTCAGATCATGCTGCCGGGCATCTTCCCTTATTACGTGACGGGTGCGATCACAGCCTCGGGCGGCGCATGGAACGCCTCCATCGTTTCGGAATACGTGCAGTGGGGTGACGATAAACTCGCCGCGCACGGTCTGGGCGCTTACATCGCCGAAACCACGGCCGCCGGCGACTATCCGCGTATTTTGCTGGGCATCGCCGTGATGGCGCTGTTCGTCGTATTGTTCAACCGTTTGCTGTGGCGCCCCATGTACGCCATCGCTGAAAACAAGCTTCGCCTGAATTGAAGGGACCGTGATGCCGAACGATACCCACCAACCGATTGCCGGAAAAGAGATCTTCTCGCTCGCCAACGTCAGCCGCGGCTTCCGCAAGGGCGGCGACGAGCGCCAAGTGCTCGATGGCGTGAATCTACAACTGCATGAAGGCGAAATCGTCGGCATGCTCGGCCGTTCCGGCTCGGGCAAGTCGACCCTGCTGCGCATCATCGCCGGCCTGATTCAGCCCAGCTCGGGCGACATCCGCTACCTTGGTCAGCCGCTCGAAGGCCCGCCCGAAGGCGTGGCGATGGTGTTCCAGACCTTCGCCCTGTTCCCGTGGCTGACGGTGCTGCAAAACGTGGAAGCCGGTCTCGAAGCGCTCGGTGTCGAGCCGAAGGAGCGCCGCCGCCGCGCGCTCGCGGCCATCGACCTGATCGGTCTGGACGGCTTCGAAAATGCCTATCCGCGCGAACTCTCGGGTGGCATGCGCCAGCGCGTGGGTTTCGCTCGTGCGCTCGTGGTCAACCCGACGCTGCTGCTCATGGACGAGCCGTTCTCCGCGCTCGATGTGCTGACCGCCGAGACGTTGCGTACCGACCTGCTCGATCTGTGGAGTCAGCGTCAGTTGCCGATCAAGTCGATCCTGATCGTCACGCACAACATCGAAGAGGCCGTGTTCATGTGCGACCGGATTCTGGTGCTGTCGTCGAATCCGGGCCGGGTGGTCGCCGAGATCAAGGTGCCGTTCCCGCACCGCCGCAACCGGCTCGATCCGGCCTTCCGGAAGATGGTCGACGATATCTATGCATTGATGACGTCGCGCCGTAACGCGCACACCACGCAGAAGATACCGCTGGAATTGTCGAGCCCGCTGCACGAAGTGTCGACCAACCTGATGGCCGGTCTGCTCGAAGCGCTCGCCGGCCCGCCCTACAACGGCCGCGCCGATTTGCCGGAAATCGCCCAGACGCTGCTGCTCGAAGTGGACGACCTCTTCCCGGTGGCCGAAATTCTCGACCAGTTGGGCTTCGCGGAACTCAAGGAAGGCGACATTCTGCTGACCGCCGCCGGCAAGCGTTTCGTGGATGTGAGCACGCAGGAACGCAAAGTGCTGTTCGCCGAGCATCTGCTGCGTCACGTGCCGCTCGCCGCAAAGATCCGTTCGGTGTTGCAAGAACGCCGCGGGCAGCGCGCGCCGCGCGTGCGTTTCGAACAGGAGCTGGAAGATTCGATGTCGGACGATCTCGCGCAGGAAACGCTCGATACCGCCATCAACTGGGGCCGTTATGCCGAGATCTTCTCGTATAACGATCACACCGAAACGTTCAGTCTGGAGGACGTGGAAGGCGCGACCTGATCGCAGTTCTCCGGGGTATGACTACCGGAAAAATAACGCCGCGCGGGTCGTCCGACCGCGCGGCGTTGTCTTTTATCAGAACGCGTAGCCCGCGCCAATCATCCACGTCTGGTTGATCGTCTTCGAATCGGGTTCGTAGGCGTTCACGCCCGGCTGCACCTGCGTGACGCTCGAACGGCCGTACTGGAAGCGCGACCACTCGTACGTCGCGTTCACATGGAAGTTGCGCGCGACCGCGTAGTCGAGTCCGAAACCCGCCACGACGACCGGCTTGTTGCCAAGGCTGAAGGTGTTCTGCGAGCCCGCCAGCGTCATCGATGCCCCCACCATGGCCCCCGCACGAATGTCGGCCGTTGCTACCAGTTTCTGCGTCAATTCGAGCTGCCCCATGAGGCCGCCGCCAACCACGTGATGGCGATAGCGCTCGTAAAAACCATACGGATCGCGGCTGCTGTCGCGAATCCAGTCGCGGTAGCTGTAGCTGACGTAGGGCACCACCTGCGCATTCCAGGTGCCGAGATGAAACGGAAAGGCTTTACCGGCCTTGAGCGCGACGTCCGTTGCCGTCGAGCGCGTCTTCATCTGGTAATCGGGCCGGATGACGCGCCCCGCAAAGTCTTGCAGATAACCGCCGTAGTCGACGTTGCCGTGCGCCACTCGCACCGCTGCGCTGAAGTAGAGATTGGAGACCCCGAACAACTGCCGCTGGGTCGATGCACCCAGCGCGAATGCCGCTGTCGTGCCACGTTCGGAATCGCTCTTGCCGGGCGCGATGTTCTCCCAGTAGTGCAACTGCTGGGCACCGGCACCGATCCATACCTGATTGTTGGCGCGCAGCATGGCCTCCTGCGCATGGACGTTGGCCGCAACGAACCCGGCGGCAACAAGAACGAACGCGGCGCGCGCGATGGCGGTTCCGCATTGGCCGCAAGCGATGGTGCGGCGCGTATTCGGCGTCATGGCACGACCCTCCCCAGGCGTGATGAACGACGACTCGGAGGTGACCATCGGCGTGGTCACCGTTTTCCGGCATTGTTTCAGCGCGCGGGGCAGTACGCAAGCGGGGAAATGTGGATTCAGCACACCCTTCGCAACGCAAGATTCTCGTGAATCTAGACACTTGTCCGGAGCAATGCCGGGGGGGCCACGGGGATTGGGGCGGACGGGAAAACGCGGGTGTCACCCCGGTGCCGAAGGCATCGTCGAAACGCGCGACGCGTTGGCGTGACCGTATCAAAAAGACCACACCTATCGGTAAAGATACTGATTCGCGGTCGTTTTTGTGCGGTCGCATAATCGATCCGGAACCTGCCTGTCCTGTGCCGGGGGGCGCATCGATGGACGCTCGGGCAGGTTCGTTTTGCGGCAAAGACCGTGTATCAGACCCGAGAAGGTGCAACATGAGCTACTACCATTCCAAAGAAGAAGGCCGCGGCCGAGTCATCACCTTCACGCCGGTCCACCGCTGGCGCCGTCGCGCCTTCGCCGTGACCTGTGCGGTGCTCGCCGCACTCGCCTACTACGCGGTGCATCACCCGAAGTAGGCGGTACGGCAACCCTCGTCAGGCGGCGTTTCCCAAGACCGGTGCGTGCCAGTCCAGCGGCACGTTGGCCAGCATGTCGTCGACCATCGCGTCCAGGCCGAAGGCCGGTTTCCAGCCCCAGTCGTAGCGCGCGTGAGTGTCGTCGAGCGTATGCGGCCACGTCTCGGCAATCGCCTGGCGGAAGTCCGGTGCGTACTTCACCGTGAAGCCCGGCACGCGGCGCGCAATCGCCGCCGCCAGCGTCGCCGGATCGAAACTCACCCCAGCCACGTTGTACGACGAACGCACGCGCAGCCGCGAGGCGTCCACGTTCATCAACTCGAGCGTGGCACGCACGGCATCGGGCATGTGGATCATCGGTAGCGTCGCGTCTTCCTTCAGGAAACACGTGTAGGTCTCGCCGCGACGCGCCGCCTGAAATATCTCGATGGCGTAATCGGTCGTGCCGCCGCCTGGGGGCGTCTTGTAGCTGATGACGCCCGGATAGCGCAGGCTTCGCACATCCACGCCGAACTTCGTGAAGTAGTACTCGCACAGCCGCTCGCCGGCCTGCTTGCTGATGCCGTACATCGTGGTGGGGTCCATGATCGCGAGCTGCGGTGTTTCGACGGCCGGCGTATGCGGGCCGAACGCAGCGATCGACGACGGCCAGAACACCCGCAACCCTTGGCGCTCACGCGCCAACTCGAGCACATTGAGCAGGCCGTTCATGTTGAGCGTCCAGGCCTGGAGCGGGCGGGTCTCGCCGGTTGCCGAGAGCAGCGCCGCCAGATGGAAGATCTGCGTGATGCCGAAGCGCTCGACGAGCGCGGCCAGACGCGGCGCATCGAGCACGTCGAGCGTCTCGTAGTGCACCGGGTGGCGCGACGGCCCCGGTGCGATGTCCGTGGCGACAACATTCTCGTTGCCATACTGTGCCGCCAGCGCCTCGACGAGTTCGCTGCCGATCTGCCCGTTGGCGCCGATGATGAGGATGCGTTCCATGTTCAACCTTGCTTGAGAATGCCGAGTTCGTTGCCGGCCTGCGCGAACGCCGCCAGCGCACGCGTCAGATGTTCGCGGGTATGCGCTGCCGAGAGCTGCACGCGCACGCGCGCCTGCCCCTGCGGCACCACGGGGTAGAAGAAGCCAGTGGCGATCACGCCCAACTCATAGAGTCGCTGCGCAAAGCGCTGGGCAAGCGTGGCGTCGAAAAGCATGACGGGCACGATCGGATGAGTGCCCGGCTTGATGGTGAAACCCAGCGCCGCCACTTCCTTGCGGAAGAACGCGGTGTTCTCGTGCAATTGCTCGCGGCGCGCCGACGAATGTTCGAGTTCGTCGAACACCGCGAGCGACGTGCCGACGATGGCCGGCGCGAGGCTGTTCGAAAAGAGATACGGGCGCGAGCGCTGACGCAGCGTCTCGATCACCTCGCGGCGGCCCGCCGTGAAGCCGCCCATCGCGCCGCCGAGCGCCTTGCCCAGCGTGCCGGTAATGATGTCGATCTTGCCGAGCACGCCATGATGCTCGTGCGTGCCTCGCCCCGTCGGGCCCATAAAACCGGTCGCGTGACACTCGTCGATCATGATGAGCGCACCGTACTGCTCGGCCAGCGCCACGATGCGATCGAGCTGGGCAATCGTGCCGTCCATCGAGAACACACCGTCGGTGACGATGATGCGATGACGCGCCCCGGCGGCCGCCTGCAACTGGCGCTCGAGGTCTTCCATATCGTTGTGGGCATAGCGCAGGCGCTGCGCCTTGCAAAGACGCACGCCGTCGATGATCGAGGCGTGGTTGAGCGCATCGGAGATGATGGCGTCCTGCTCGTCGAACAGCGGTTCGAACAGACCCCCATTGGCATCGAACGCGGCGGCGTACAGGATGGCGTCTTCCGTGCCGAGATACGCGGCGATGCGCGCTTCAAGATCCTTGTGCGGGCCTTGCGTGCCGCAGATGAAGCGCACCGACGACAGGCCGAAACCGAAGTCTTCCAGCGCCTTCTGCCCCGCCTTGACGAGCGTTTCGCTGCCCGACAGCCCCAGATAGTTGTTGGCGCACAGGTTGATGCGCGTTTGCCCGTCGTCGCACATGACCTCCGGCCCCTGCCGCGACATGAGCACGCGTTCCTGCTTGAAAAGGCCCTGGCGGCGCGTATCTTCCAGTCGTTCGGTCAGTTGGCGATAGAAACCCTCGCGGGCCTCCGGAGTGTGTGCAGTCATCGTGGGCATCTCCTTTGTGCGGTTGGCCGGCGGCATCGGTGAATGCCGCCCGGGTATCGAAAGTCTTGCGTGAACGGGCCGTTTGCTCTGCTACCATGCAGCCATTCACCTTATCGGAAACTATACTTTATATTGAACAAGTTTCAATATATTGGAAAATTCTAATATCCCGGAATTCATATGGCAAGCACTCCCGCGGCGTCCACGATGTCCCCGGTCGCCCCGCCGCCCGTTGGCGACATGATTCAGCAACTACGCAAAGAGCGTGGCATGACGCTCGAGACGCTCTCCCGCGCTTCCGGCGTTTCGAAGTCGATGCTCTCGCAGATCGAGCGCGACAAGGCCAACCCGACCATCGCGGTGGCGTGGCGGCTGGCCAACGCACTGGGCGTGCGGCTCGATCAATTGCTCGGCGCCCCCACCGGCGACCCCGAGCCGGTGCGCGTGATCGGCAAGCATGAAATTCCCACGCTGGCGGGGGCGGAGCACGCCTATCAGTTGAAGATCCTCGGCCCGATGGAGCTGGCCGGCAAATTCGAGTGGTACGAGCTGACGCTGCAACCCGGCGCAGCGCTCGTGTCGGAGCCACACGATCCGGGCACGCGCGAGCACTTCACCGTGTTCGACGGTCAGGTCGACGTCGAAGTCGAGCACTTCGCGCGACGCGCCAGGCCGGGCGAGACTGCCCGCTATCCCGCCGACCGCGCCCATGCCATCCGCAACGTCGGAAAAGCCGTGGCACGCGGCTTGCTGGTGGTCATTCACGGCTGAGCCGCTTTCGCCCTTCCTCTGCCCCCCCGCACCGCTCAAGTCCTTTCCCAGACTGCCGTTAGCACATGTTGGGTCCGTGTTCTCATCGGGAGCATTGACAATCGATCGACAATCGGACCGCGCGGGCGTGGTGACGCGTCACGCGCGGCCGCCGCCGGAGTGACACCAGCGCGGAATCAGTGGGGAAGACGAAGTGATCCAGCAGTTGAGTTTGAAAGCAAAGTTGTGGTCTGCCGTTGCATTGATGTGGGTCAGTCTGCTAGCCATGGCGGTCTGGGGGGCCTGGGCGCAGCGCGACACGATGCTGGCCGAGCGGCGCGAGGGCCTTACGCACGTGGTCGATGCCGGCCTGAGTCTCGCCAAGTACTACGGCGAACGCGCCCAGCGCGGTGAGATCAGTGTCGCCGAGGCGCAAAAGCTTGCGCGCGAGCAGATCGGTGCGATCCGCTACGACGGCGACAACTATTTCGGTATCTTGAACTCGCAGCGCGTGATCGTACTCAACGGCGTCAATCCCAAGCTCGAAGGCAAGGACATGAGCCAGTTCCGCGATCCGTCGGGCAAGCTCATGTTCTCGGAGATCGTCGCGGCTGCGCGGACTGACGACCCATTCGTCACCTATCTCTGGCCCAAACCCGGCTCGGACAAACCCGTCGAGAAGATCAGCCGTGTCGGCACCTATTCGCCTTGGGACTGGTATCTGACGACCGGCGTCTACGTCGACGACATCAATGCCGCCTTCGTCGGTGCCCTGCTTCGCTGGGGTGCGATGCTCGCCGTGATCGGTCTGGCCGTGTCTGGCGTCATGCTGCTCATCATTCGTAACGTCCAGCACAGCCTCGGCGGCGAGCCCGAATACGCGGCCGATATCGCGACGCGCATTGCCGACGGCGACCTGCTCACGCAAGTGCGTCTGCGTCAGGGCGACGGCGCCAGCCTGCTCTTCGCGATGCAGCGCATGCAGGCCAATCTTCAGCAGATGATCGGACGCATTCGCGGCGGCACGAGCGCCATCACGCTCGCAGCACGCGAAATTGCCGAAGGGAATACCGATCTGTCGGCACGTACCGAACAGCAGGCGGCAGCGCTCGAAGAGACAGCCTCATCGATGGAACAGCTCACGTCCACCGTCCGGCAGAACGCCGACAACGCGCGTCAGGCGAGCCAACTGGCGGAGAACGCCTCTGCCATCGCCGTGCGCGGCGGGCAAGTCGTCGATCAGGTGGTGACGACGATGGAAGGCATCTCGCACAGCTCGGGCAAGGTGGTCGACATCATCGGCGTGATCGACGGCATCGCGTTCCAGACGAACATCCTCGCGCTCAACGCCGCCGTGGAAGCCGCCCGCGCGGGTGAGCAGGGACGCGGCTTCGCGGTCGTTGCGGGTGAAGTGCGCACACTCGCCCAGCGCAGCGCGGCAGCGGCCAAGGAGATCAAGGACCTGATCGAATCGTCGAACGCACGGGTGCAGGACGGCTCGACCCTCGTGACGCAGGCCGGTCAGACAATGCAAGACGTGGTGCAGGCCGTGCGGCGTGTCACCGACATCATGGGCGAGATTTCGGCGGCCTCTACCGAGCAAAGCCACGGCATCGAGCAGGTCGGCCGTGCGGTCACGCAAATGGACGAAGTCACACAGCAGAACGCTGCACTCGTGGAGCAGGCGGCAGCCGCCGCCGCGTCGATGGAAGACCAGGCGCGCGCGCTCGACCAGGCGGTCGCCGCGTTTCGCATGACCTCGGATAACGAGCTTGCGGGCGGGCGCGGTTCGGCAGCGGTGGCGCTCAAGCGGCTCGCCGCCTGACGAGCCAGCGCGGCGAGTTGTCAGCGCGCCTGAAGGCGCGCGATGCGGGCCGGCGTCAGGCCGCGTCCAACTCGCCCGCCATCCCCGCCTCGATGATCCGGCGCGCCACGGCCGGCAGGATGCGCAGCGGCGGCGAGCCGACGCCGAAGGTCTGGCTCGCCGCGTAAGCCCCTTCGAGAATGAGCGATAACGCGTCGACCAGCGGCGCCGGTTTCTGCAAGCCGGCGGCCGTGGCGAGTGCCGTGAAGCGCCGCACCACTTCCGCCTTGTAGTCCACCACCAACTTGCGCGCCGCATGCGCCGGGTCGGGGAATTCAGCCGCCACATTGACGAACGGGCAGCCGCGATAGCCCGGTTTGCTCGCCCGCTCGGAAAGATCCACGAAGATTTGCAACATCTGTGCGCGCGGCTCTCCCGCCCGTTTCGCGATGCTCTCGTCGATACGCGCCAGACTCATCGTCTGCATGTGATCGAGGTACGCCAGAATCAATTCGTCCTTCGATGCGAACTGACGATAGAGGCACATCTTGTTCACACCGGCGCGCTTGACAACGGCATCCACCCCGACGGCACGCACGCCTTCCGCGTGAAACAATTCCACGGCCGCATTGAGCAAACACTGCTGCGCGACGGGCGCCGGTGTGACATGCCGCGCGGCCTTGCCCGCGCGCGACGCCGCACTGCGACGCCTCGACGGCGCAACCTTGCCATCGCCTTTGGCTGCCGTTGCCACGCCCGCGTTCGCCGGGTCCGACATGTCAGGCCTTACGGGCGGTACGGTCGTTGTCGATTTGGCCATTGCCTGGCGCTCCCCAAAAGCAGAAATTTGCGACGCGGGACAAAGCCCCGCCGCCACAAAGGAATACTTGACATGTTACCGATCGGTTCATAACATGGCAACCTCATGTTACCGGTCTGTCACATGACGGCCGATGAACGTAGACATCCCGGTTCTCGCAAACGTTCCCGGTTCGGCAGACAACACCGAACCCCAGCAAGGATTTCCGCCATGAAGGCTGCACTTGCAAGGCGCATTGACGGACGCTTCCACTACGGTTGGATCGTTGTCGGCGTAATTTTCCTGGTCCTGCTCGCCTCGGCGGGCATTCGCGCGACGCCGAGCGTCATGATGGTGCCGCTCGAGCACGACTTCGGCTGGAGCCGCGCCACGATCTCGCTGGCGATTTCCGTCAACCTGGCGCTCTACGGTCTGACCGGCCCGTTTGCTGCGGCTGCCATGCAGCGCTTCGGCATCCGTCCGACGGTGATGGTGGCCCTGCTGTTGCTCGCGTCGGGCACGGCGCTTTCATCGCTGATGACGGCCCCCTGGCAGATGGTGCTGATCTGGGGCGTCATGGTGGGCGGCGGAACGGGCGTGGCGGCCGTGACGCTGGCGGCAACGGTATCGAACCGCTGGTTCCACACGCATCGCGGTCTGGCGATGGGTATTCTCACCGCCAGCTCCGCCACCGGCCAGATGGTGTTTCTGCCGATCATGGCCGCGATCACCGAGAGCTACGGCTGGCGTCCGGTGGTGTTGATCGTGGGGCTGGTCGCTGCGCTGGTGCTGCCGCTCGTGGCATTCCTCGTGCCAGAGCGTCCGGGGTCGGTCGGCCTGCGCCCGGTCGGCGCGCCGGAAGACGCCGCCGACACGCCGCTCGCCCAAGGCAATCCGCTCAAGACTGCGCTGTCGGCACTGCGCATGGCGGCGGGCAAGCGCGACTTCTGGCTGCTGTTCTTCAGCTTCTTCATTTGCGGCGCGAGCACCAACGGCTATATCGGCACGCACTTCATCGCGATGTGTGGCGATTACGGCCTCTCCGAGGTCAAGGGTGCGGGCATTCTGGCGGCCATGGGCGTGCTCGACCTCGTGGGCACTACGGCGTCGGGCTGGCTCTCGGATCGTTACAACAGCCGTGTGCTGCTGTTCTGGTACTACGGATTGCGCGGCGTGTCGCTGATTTATCTGCCGTATGCGTTCGGATTCGACTTCTTCGGCATTCCGCTCTTCGCCTTGTTCTACGGTCTGGACTGGATCGCCACGGTACCGCCGACGGTGCGTCTGACGACCGATGTTTTCGGCAAAGCGATGGCCCCGATCGTATTCGGCTGGATCGTCGCCGGCCACCAACTCGGTGCGGCGACGGCGACACTTGTCGCCGGTTCGCTGCGCGCCACGCTGGGTAACTACACGATGGCCTCGATGCTCTCGGGCGGCGTGTGCATTCTCGGCGCGCTCATGGTGCTGCGTATTGCACCGCACGCACCGAAGCGCCCCGTGGCGGCCGGGGCCTGAAACAGAGCGCATCCGGCGACAAATGTGCCTGGCCGTTCCGGCGTTGAGGTCGTCTGCACGACCAGAGAAAAAGTCGTAACCTGTGCCAGTTTTGTGCAGCACAGCATCCCCCCACTTTCACAGGACTTCAGCAATGATGGACTCGCAACAGACTCCCTTGGCCACGCTGGACACCGATCTCTTTTCGCCGTACGCGCTTGGCCCCCTCGAACTGAGTAACCGCATTGTCATGGCACCGCTCACGCGCAGTCGCGCCGGTGCTGGTGACGTCCCGGGCCCGATGGTTGCCGAGTATTACGCCCAGCGCGCCTCGGCCGGCCTCATCATCAGTGAAGCCACCAACATTTCCCAGCAGGGCAAAGGCTACGCGTTCACGCCGGGCATTTATACCGAAGCGCAGATTGCCGGCTGGAAGCAGGTGACTGATGCGTTGCACGCCAAGGGCGGCAAGATTTTCTGCCAACTCTGGCACGTCGGTCGTATTTCGCACCCGTCACTGCAACCTGGCGGGGCACTGCCGGTCGCGCCGTCGGCGATTCAGCCGGCGGGCAAGGCGTTCACCGAGCACGGTTTCGAACCGCATCCAACGCCGCGCGCGCTTGAGACGTCCGAGATCCCAGGCATCGTCGAGCAATACCGTCATGCAGCGCAGTGTGCGAAACGCGCCGGTTTCGACGGCGTGGAAATCCACGCGGCAAATGGCTATCTGCTCGACCAGTTCATGCGCGACAAGACGAACCATCGCACTGACCAGTACGGCGGCAGCATCGAGAATCGCGTGCGTCTGACACTGGAAGTCACGCAGGCGGTCGTCGACGTATGGGGCGCCGAGCGCGTGGGGATTCGTCTCTCGCCGATCAGCCCGGCCAACGATTGCGGCGACCGTAACCCGGAGCCGGTGTTCACGTACGCGGTCGAGCAACTCAACCGCTTCGGTCTGGTGTACCTGCACGTGGTCGAAGGCGCGACGGGTGGTCCGCGTGAAGTCGAGAACGGCTTCGATCTGCAGAAGCTGCATCGCATCTTCAAGGGCACGTTCATGGCCAATAACGGCTACGATCTCGCGCTCGCGCTAAAGGCGCGCAAGGAAAATCTGGCCGACCTGATCGCGTTCGGCAAACCGTTCATCGCCAACCCGGATCTGGTGGAACGCCTCAAGCGCGGCGGCCCGTTCAACGAACTGGACCGCGATACGCTGTACGGCGGCGACGCCCGCGGCTACATCGACTATCCGACGCTCGACGAATCGGCGGTGTAACTTCCGCGCGTCATCGCGTTCGATCGTTGCCTTGAATCGGCAAGGGCTCCTGCGGGAGGATCAGGCCACCCGCGGCCCTTGCCAGCGCAAAAGATCCGCACCGGCCGGGTTCTGGTACATGCGCAAACCGAACTCCGGCAAGATCACGAGCAGATGATCGAAGACATCACCCTGCACGCGTTCGTACTCGGCCCACACCGTGGTGTTCGTGAAGCAGTACAGCTCGATCGGAATTCCCGTTGCCGACGGCTGGAGCGAGCGCACCATGCACGTCATGCCATCGTGAATGTTCGGATGCGTCTTCAGGTAGGCCAGCGCATACGCCCGGAAGGTGCCGATGTTCGTCAGACGTCGCGTGTTGGCCGGCACCCCCGCCGCCGTACCCAGCGCCGCATTCGCATCCGCCAACGAACGCTGCTTGTCCATCAGATACGCCCCGAGCAGATGCAGCTTCGACAGGCGCTCAATCTCTGCATCGTCGAGGAAGCCGACGCTGCCCGCGTCGACGAACAGCGTGCGCTTGATACGGCGCCCGCCCGATTGCTGCATGCCACGCCAGTTGCGGAAGCTCTCGGAAATCAGCCGCCACGTCGGAATGGTCGTGATCGTCTTGTCCCAGTTCTGCACCTTCACCGTGTGCAGCGCGATATCCACCACGTCGCCATCGGCGCCGACTTGCGGCATCTCGATCCAGTCGCCCACGCGAAGCATGTCGTTCGACGTCAGTTGCACACTGGCAACGAACGACATGATCGTGTCCTTGAACACCAGCAACAGCACCGCCGACATTGCCCCAAGCCCCGAGAGCAGCAGCCACGGCGAGCGGTCGACGATGGTCGCCACGATGGCGATCGCCGCCACCACATACAACGCGATCTTGCCTAACTGAACGTATCCTTTGATCGAACGCGTACGTGCATGCTCGGAGAGCGCATAGACCGTTTGCGCCGCGTCCAGAATGCCGGCAATGGCGAGCGTCGCGTGGAGCAGCGTCGTAGCGAGCGCAAGGTTGCCGATCACCATCACAGCCTTCGGCGCAAGATCCGGCACCCACGTGATACCGAACTGAATCACGAGATACGGCAAGATGCGCGCGGCGCGATGAAACACGCGATGCGAAAGCAACGCGTCGTCCCAGCGATTGGCCGTGCGCTGCACGACGATGCGCACCACGCGAACGATCAGGACCTGCGCCACCGCCTGCACCAGCAGCGCCACACCGGCCAGTAGCGCCAACGCCCCGGCCATCCGCGCCCAGGGTGCATTCTCGAACCACGCCATCATTGCTTCCCACGTCATTGCGCAACTCCTTGCTACCGATTACCCCAACCGCCCACCGGGCGTGTGAACGCAAGAATGACGGCCGCGCCAGGCCGTCACTCTCCGACTTGCCGGACGAACGTCAACGACGCCCGTCCGATCGACGACGCGATGCGCGACCGCCACAAGACGCCAGCCGGCTTACGCCGCCGCCCCGAACGGAACGCTGGCGACCACGCTCGATGCGCCAGGCAACGGCGGTGCGATGATGGTGCCGCCGCCATTACCGCGCGACTTGCCCGAACTCAGATAGTCGGCGATGGAATCCTGCGTCACCTCGCCGAGATACTGGTTGTCATCGCCCAGCACGGGCAGCGACGCCAGATTGTGTTCGTACATGCGTGAGAGCAGCACTCGCAAGTTGTCGGCCGCAACGGCCGACGCCTTGAAGTCGCGCACCCGCTCGCCACACGTCCCCTGCGCGTGACGCGTATCGCGGCGCGCAATGTAACCCAGTGCGCGTGCGTTCTCGTCAACGACCACCAGCGAACGCGTATCGAGTTCGTCCATCATGCCGTAGGCCTCGGCCAGCGTGGTCTGCGGCTTGACGGTCGGCTGCGGCGTCGCCGCATCCTCTGCGCGCACCAGCAACAGACGCTTCAGAATTCGGTCATGTCCCACGAAGCTCGCCACGAACTCGTCGACCGGACGTGCCAGCAGCGCATCGGGTTGCGCATACTGCACCAGACGTCCCTGACGGAAGATCGCGATGCGGTCGGCCAGCTTGATCGCTTCGTCGATATCGTGGCTGACCATGATGACGGTCTTGCCCAGTTGACGCTGCATCTGGAAAAACTCGTTCTGAATCGACTCGCGGTTGATCGGATCAACGGCGCCGAACGGCTCGTCCATGAGCAGCACGGGCGGATCGGCTGCCAGTGCGCGGATCACGCCGATACGCTGCTGTTGTCCGCCTGACAGCTCGCGCGGATACCGCGACAGATAGCGCTTCGGATCGAGCGCCACCATACTCATCAGTTCCGTTGCGCGCTCGCGGCAACGCTTCTTGTCCCAGCCGAGCAAGCGCGGCACGACGGTAATGTTCTCTTCGATGGTCATGTTCGGGAACAGACCGATCTGCTGGATCACGTAACCGATGTGGCGGCGCAGTTCGATTTCGTTGATGTTGCCGGTGTCTTCGCCATTGAGCAGAATGCGCCCGGACGTCGGCTTGATCAGCCGGTTGATCATCTTGAGTGTGGTCGTCTTGCCGCAGCCCGACGGGCCGAGAAAGACGCAGATTTCGCCCGGCGGCACTTCAAGGCTGACCGAGTTGACTGCGGTCACGGGGGTGCCGTCCTTCTGGACGAAGCTTTTGGTGAGATTGTCGAGTGTGATCATACGGTTCGGATTCCTTTCGGTGTCAGCACGCGCTGCAGGCGGTGCAACAGGGTGTCGGCCACGATGGCGAGCAAACTCACCAGCACCGCACCCACGACGAGCTGCCGGGTATCGCTCTGGCTGATCCCCTGGGTGATCAACACCCCGAGACCGCCGGCCCCGACGATGGCGCCAATGGCCATCACGCCAATATTCATGACGACGGCGGTACGCACGCCGCCCAGTACCACCGGCACGGCCAGCGGCAGTTCCACCAGGCGCAGGCGCTGCCAGAACGTCATGCCAATGCCGATACCCGCTTCGCGAATGCTCGGATCGATCTGGCGCAACGCGAGACTGGTGTTGCGCATGATCGGCAGCAGCGAGTACAGGAAGACGGCCGCAACGGCCGGTGCCGGCCCGATGCCCATGCCGTAGACCGACAGGACCGGGATCATCAGACCGAACAGCGCGATCGACGGGATGGTGAGAACAACGGTCGCCAGGCCAAGCACGGCACCCGACAACCAGCGAAAGCGCGTGACGAGCACGCCCAGCGGCACGCCAACCACGATGGCGGCCCCGACCGATGCGGCCACCAGCCACGCATGCTGCCCCGTCAGGGTCAGGAGGCGGTGCCAGTTATGCGTCAAGAATTCAATCATGGGACTCCTCATTCAGTAACATCGGGCGCAACGACAGCATTGCCATCACTGCACCAGCCCTTCCTGCTTGAGGAAGTCTCTCGCCACACGCGACACCGCCCGATGGTCGATGTCGACCTTCGCGTTCATGTTGCTCATGTTCTCGCTGTTGATCTTCGCGGACAGCGCGTTCAGTTCGTCGGCAAGCCCGGGGTTGGCATCGAGCACTTCCTTGCGCACCACGGGTGTGGCTGCGTATGCCGGGAAGAAGCCCTTGTCGTCGGCCAGCACCTTCAGATCGAAACCCTTGTTGCGGCCATCGCTCGTGTAGACGAGACCGGCGTCGATCTGCTCGTTTTTAAGCGCCGTATAGACGAGGCCCGGGTCCATCTGCTTGATGTTGGGCCGCTCGAGATGGAAGCCATAGAGTTGCTCCATCGGCTCGAGACCATCGGCGCGGCCGACGAACTCCATGTCGAAGGCAAACAACATCTTCGGATTCGCGCGGAATCTGTCGATGAGTTGCGAAACCGTTTCCACCCCCTCTTCGCGGGCGATCTTGCCCGGCATGGCGAAGGCATAGGTGTTATTGAGCGCCGACGGATTGAGCCAGACGATGCCGATCTTGCCATCGAGTGCTTTCACGCGTTCATAGGCCTGCTGCGAATCGAGCTTCTCGGTGATCTTGTTGTAGACGATCAGCGACGTGCCGGTGTATTCCCAGGCGATGTCGAGCTGCTTGCTCTCCAGTCCCTGGCGCATGACCACGCTGCCCAGGCCGTTCTTGAGTTCGACGTCATACCCTTTGCTGCGCAGGTACTGAGCGGTCATCTCGGAGAGAATCAACTGCTCGGTGAAGTTCTTGCCGCCGACGGTGAGCGTTGCGGCATTTGCGGTGGCGCTCGTGGCCATCACACCGAGCGCGGCGAGTGCGAGACAAGCCGCGCCCAGCAGCCGCATCCAGCGCGGCATGACACCGGCGAGCGTATGAGGAAATGAAACTTGCATGCTTGGGGTCTCCTTGGTCTTAGCGCGCCGGGGCGCCGTGACGTGCGAACCAGAGCCCGCTCGTGAAGGCAACGATGCCGTCGAGTACGAGTGCGAGCAGCGCAGTCCCGGCAGCGCCGAGAAGCAGCTTCGTCGGGTCGTTCAGATAAATGCCGGGGAAGATCAGTTGTCCCAGACTGTCAGCGCCGATCAGGAACGCGAGCGGCGCAGTGCCGACGTTGATCGCGAGGGAAGTGCGAATGCCACCGACGATGACCGGCATGGCATTGGGCAGATCCACACGGAACAGCACCTGCGCGGGCGTCATGCCCATGCCGCGTGCCGATTCCCGCAACGCGGGCGGCACTTGCCGCAAGCCTTCGTAGGCATTGCGCACGATCGGCAGCAGCGACGCAAGCCACAGCGCCAGAATGGCGGGCCGGTCGCCGATGCCGAGCACGGCCATCGACAATGCCAGCACGGCAAGCGACGGCAGTGTGTTGCCGATATTGAAAATCTGTACAGCGCGCTCGGCATGCTTCGCGAACTTCGGCCGCGAGATCAGCGCGCCAGCGGGCACGCCGACAGCAATGGCCATCGCCATCGATATCGCCACGAGCTTGAGATGCTGTTGGGTGTAATACACCAAGTCGCCCCGGTATTTGACAAGCGTGTCGACGCCCAGCCAATACACCAGGCCGGTAACGGCTGCGGCCACGCCGAGCAGCCCGAAGCCGGCCAAATAGAGAATGCGATACTGCTTCGCCACGTTCATGCTCCCTTTGAATGGGTTGGCAGCGCTGTCGCGAGGCAATAGCAGTCGCCCCGCGTGACAACGCGGTCAAACAAGCATGACAACTGTTAGCTGCCTTGCAAATTGTGAAGTGTTCGCTCCGAAGGTCTGTGGAAGACAACGGTGACGAACCAGGCGTCGCGAAATGCGACATGAGAGACGAGCTTTCGACGCTCTGGGCGCCTGGGCCTCTCGGTGCACGCTTATTGAAAACGCGCGAGTGTTTTACCGCACAAACTCATTGAGTGATGGAACCGGCCGCTGGCGCAATGAGGAACACCGGCGACGCTTTTTCTGCTGTTTCTATGGACCAATCACAGCGATTGGCTTTTTTAATTCTAGTACAGATAGTGCGTCGATGCCAACCCGCCAGCCGCTTTATCGCGATAAATCCCACGTATTTTCAGGAAAATTACATCACATATTCCTCATATAAATCGGATAACGAATTAATTGCACACTCGGCAATCCCCCGTCATCACAGGCGCCGCGGGTGTCTTGGGGGTCACGTCCCGAATTTCGTCATCTCGATATTTCGCACAGCAGATCGACGTGCCGCAGACATTATTGCCCCGCGAGGTAACAAGGTGCTTTCGCGCGCCGGAAAACAGTGCAAAAATCGTCTCTGATTCGCGCTTCCCGGCGGGTCGAACGGGAAATCGACGCCCTCCCTTCGAAACGGATGCCAACCCAGGGAAACTCGTGTATTCTCCAACGTTTATCTTAGTTTTCAACTATTTAGCGCGAAATCGGGGAACCGGGACGGTAACGTAAGGCGATGACCTTGCGGCCAGTCGCGGGGGCGATAGTTGAACGGTAAAAGGCAATCGTGCGCGAGGCACGCACGAGGTCGTTGATCGGCGAATAACAACTATGAAAAGTACCATCAGCCGTACCGAACAGGGCAATCGCGTTGCCGCGACCACGATCTTGGTGGCGTGCGCCGCGCTCACCCTCGCGGGATTTCTCGCGCGCGCGCTCGAAGGCGCGGTGAATCCGTTACTGACGTTCTTCCTCGTCTCGGCCGGCGGCATTCTCAATCTGTCGACGGCCTGCCTGCTCGGCGTGCAGTATCTCTACAACGGCAAACGGTACTTCGCGCAATTCGGATGCGCATTCCTGCTGCGCGGACTCTTCATGTTCACCGAAGGCGTGTTGCTTGCGAATCAGCTTGCCGGCATCACCTCTCACGTCACGCGCGCCCCCTTCTGGCTCTGGCTCGTCGCCGAAACCAGCTTCGCCGTGTACGTGATGCTGAGCGTGCGCAGTTACTCGCTCACGCGTACCGATCCGCACACACGTCCCGGCTATTCGGAAGCGGCGCGCTACGGTGCCGTCGTGCTCATCGTCTGGGTGACGGTATCGCTTGCGCTGGTCGGTGCCGGACACACGCTCGTTACGCCGCATCTGGCCGGCGGCATGAGCATCGAGACCCTCGCTCTCGGCGCGCTTTTCGTCGCCTACGTCGCGCTGTGGTGGCGAGTTGCGGCAGTCACCCGGCTGACGCACAAGCTGTTCTTGCTCGTGTGGGTGGTCGTCACCATCTCGCTGTGCCAATTGCTGCTCTGCCTGACTGCCCCCAGCGAAGCCTCTTACCAGTGGTACGCCGCACGCCTTCTTGCGTTGGCGTCGCCGGGTGTCGCAACACTCGCGCTCGTCTGGGAAATCACCCGGCAGTATCAGTCGCTCGCACTCACGAACACCGATCTGGTCGAGAAAGTCTTCATCGACCCGCTTACCCATATCTACAACCGGCGTTACTTCGACAACCGCATTCGCCTCGTCGTCGAGCGCGTTCAGCAGCAGGCGATTCCGCTGTCGGTGCTGCTCATCGACATTGATTTCTTCAAGCAGGTGAACGACCGCTACGGACATCCTTTCGGCGACGCCGTGCTCCAGCGCATCGCCAACACGATTCAGCATTGCATCCGTCTGCCGAGCGATTTTGCCGTTCGTCTGGGCGGAGAGGAATTTGCCGTGGTGCTGCCGGAGATCGACGAACACGCCGCGCTTCGCGTAGCCGACCGAATTCGCGAATCGGTCAAACACGCCAGCACGGAACTGCTACCGCAGACCGCGCGCGAGGAAGGCGAAGCGATCACGATCAGCGTAGGCATTGCGTCATGGTTGCCGGGAGAACCGCTCGTCATCAGCGCGATGCTCGAGCGCGCGGACAAGGCGCTTTATCAGGCCAAGCATAAGGGGCGGGATCAAAGCGTGCTAGGACAGATGGCGGCCTGAGCACGCGCTGACGCAGCGCGGCGAGGGGAGGCAGGCAGGTGCGGGCGCTCAGCGGTTCGGGCGCGACGGTGGGCCTTTGAGTTCGACAGTATTGCCGTCCGGGTCGACGAGATAGCACGACGGCCCCTCGCCGTGGGCACCGTAGCGTTGCACCACCTCGCCCAGCGTTACGCCATGCGAGGCCAGCCCCTGTCGAATGGCCTCATCGTCAAACGGCTCGACGCGCAGACAGAAGTGATCGAGATTGTGTCCTTCCGGACTGGGCGCAACACCGCCATGGCGGCCGATCTCGCCCGCGACGTCGACCAGATCGATCAGCGCATCGCCCGCGCGCAACTGCACCAGCCCGAGATCGGCCTGCACCCTCTCCAGCGTGCAGCCGAGAATATCCATGTAGAAATGCTGAAGCCGGGCGATGTCATTGGTGCGCAGCACCACGTGATCGAGCGCGACGAACGGAATCTTCATCACGCGCTCAACGCATAGCGCCGCCGCTTCTCGACCTTGGTCTCATGCGTCATCTCGCTGCGCCCATCTTCGAACACCGTCTCCAGCCGCACCGTGAAACCCCACAGCCGCGCTACGTGCTTGAGCACCTCCTCGAAGCCCTCGTCCAGCGGCTTGCGATCGCTTTGCACGTGCCGCAGTGTGAGCGAGCGATCGCCGTGCAGATCCACATGCGAGACCTGAATGTTCGGCTCTAGCTGACTAAGGTTGTACTGTTGCGCGAGCATCTCGCGGATTTCGCGATAGCCGGTGTCGTTGTGGATGGCGGTCACGCGCAGACGGCTGTCGCGGTCGTCATCGAGCACGGAGAACAACTTCAGATCGCGAATCACCTTCGGCGAGAGGAATTGCTGGATGAAGCTCTCGTCCTTGAAGTTGCGCATGGCGAAGTCGAGCGTCGTGAGCCAGTCGGTGCCCGCGATGTCGGGGGCCCACTCGCGGTCTTCGTCGGTCGGCGTCTCGCACATGCGGCGAATATCCTGGAACATCGCAAAGCCCAGCGCATACGGGTTCAGACCGCTGTAATACGGACTGTCGAACGACGGCTGATACACCACGTTCGTGTGTGCGTGCAGGAACTCCATCATGAACGAGTCGTTGACGAGCTTCTCCTTGTAGAGCTGCTGCAAGATCGTGTAGTGCCAGAACGTCGCCCAGCCCTCGTTCATCACCTTGGTCTGACGCTGCGGATAGAAGTACTGCGCGAGCTTGCGCACGATGCGCACGATCTCGCGCTGCCAAGGGGCTAGCTTGGGCGCGTTCTTCTCGAAGAAGTACAGCAGGTTCTCCTGCGGCTCGCCGGGGAAACGCGGGTCTTCCGACTCACCGGGGTCGAGCCCGTCGTCCTCGTCGTCATCGTGCAAGGCGCGGTGCGGCAACGTGCGCCACAGATCGTTGATCTGCAATTGCAGGTAGTTCTCCCGCTCTTTCTGACGCGCCTGCTCTTGCGCAAGCGACAGCCGCTTCGGCCGCTTGTACCGGTCCACACCGTAGTTCATCAGTGCGTGGCAAGAGTCGAGCAGCAACTCGACCGACTGCTCACCGTACCGCTGTTCGCATTCGGTAATGTAATTGCGCGCGAACAGCAGGTAGTCGACGATGGCGTCGGCGCTGGTCCACGTGCGGAAGAGGTAATTGCCCTTGAAGAACGAGTTATGACCGTAGCTGGCGTGCGCGATGGTCAGCGCCTGCATGGTCATGCTGTTCTCCTCCATCAGATACGCGATGCAGGGGTTCGAATTGATGACGATCTCATACGCGAGGCCCATCTGTCCCCGCTTGTAACCGCGCTCGGACGACAGAAAGTGCTTGCCATACGACCAGTGGTGGTAGCCAATGGGCAGCCCCACGGTTGCGTAGGCGTCAAGCATCTGCTCGGCGGTGATGATCTCGATCTGATTCGGATACGTGTCGAGCTTGAAGTCGGCCGCGATGCGCGCGATCTCGTGCTCATAACGTTGAATCAGTTCAAACGTCCATTCCGATCCGGTGGATATATACGCCATGATGCGTCCTCGTTGCCCTCGTTGGGGTATCGACGCGGGACCGTTTTCAGGCCGCCTTCTTCTTGAACAGGTCGTGCAGCACCGGATAGATCTCGGCGGCTTCCATGATGCGTTGCATCGCGAAATTCGGATGCTGCTGCTTGACCGACAGGTATTCGTTCCACAAGTTCTGTGGCTCGGCGCTGGCTACCTCCACATACGCGAAGTACTGCACGGCCGGCATGATCGTCTGATTCAGGATGTCGCGGCAGATCGGCGAATCCCCGTCCCAGTTATCGCCGTCGGACACCTGCGCCCCGTAGATATTCCAGTCGCTCGGCGAGTAACGATCCGCGATGATTTCCGCCATCAGCTTGAGTGCGCTCGAGACCACCGTGCCACCCGATTCGCGCGCGTAGAAGAAGTCGTCCTCGTTGACCTCTTTCGCCGTGGTGTGGTGACGGATCAGCACCAGATCGATGCGCTCATAGTTATGCCGCAGGAACAGATAGAGCAGCATGAAGAAGCGCTTGGCGAGATCCTTGCGGCTCTGATCCATCGAACCGGAAACGTCCATCAGGCAGAACATGACGGCCTGCGCCTGCGGACGCGGCTGCATGACCCGGTTCGAGTAGCGCAGATCGAGCTTCTCGATGTACGGAATCGCTTCGACACGGGTACGCAGATGCGTGATCTCGTGCGCCAGCGCCAACGCGCGCGGCGACGTATCGCCTTCGCGCGAGACGATGTCCGCGTATTCGGCTTCCAGCTCGCGCAACTGCTTGCGATAGGGTGCCGTGAGTGCGATGCGGCGCCCAAGCGAGCTGCGCATCGTACGAATGACGTTCAGGTTCGACGGCGTGCCGTCGATCGAATAGCCTGCACGGACCTTGCGGAACTCCGGAATCTGCGCGAGACGCCGCTTGGCGAGATCCGGCAGGGCCATATCCTCGAAGAAGAATTTCAGGAACTCCTCGCGCGAGAGGTTGAAAACGAAGTCGTCCTCACCCTCTCCCGAGTCGCTGGCGCGGCCTCCGCCGCCCCCCGCCCCCGACTGCGGACGCTCGAAGTTGTCGCCCACCACGAACTCGCGATTGCCGGGATGCACCATCTCCCGCCGCCCGCCGGGCCCGTGGTGGAACAACGGTTCCGAAATGTCCTTGACCGGGATCGAGACCTGTCCGCTGCCATCGATATCGGTAATCTTGCGCCCGCCCACCGCCTTCGCCACCGCGCGACGGATCTGATCGCGGTAGCGTTTGATGAAACGCTGCTGGTTGATGGCGCTTTTGTTCTTGCCGTTTTGCCGTCTGTCGATGATTGCTGACATAGTGGCCCCGATGATTTACGAGGATTTGCGCACGCGCAGATACCATTCCACGAGCAGGCGAACCTGCTTCGGGGTATAGCCTTTTTCCACCATTCGGTTGACAAAGTTGGCGTGCTTTTCCTGATCCTCTTTGGACGATTTCGCGTTGAACGAGATCACCGGCAGCAAATCCTCGGTGGTCGAGAACATGCGCTTCTCGATGACCGCCCGCAGCTTCTCGTAACTCGTCCAGAGCGGATTCTTGCCCGCGTTGTTCGCGCGTGCGCGCAGGACGAAGTTGACGATCTCGTTGCGGAAGTCCTTCGGATTGGTGATCCCGGCCGGCTTCTCGACCTTCTCCAGTTCGTCGTTGAGCGCGTTACGATCGAGAATCTCACCGGTATTCGGATCGCGATACTCCTGATCCTGAATCCAGAGATCTGCGAAATTCACGTAGCGGTCGAAGATGTTCTGGCCGTACTCCGAGTACGACTCGAGATAGGCGGTCTGAATCTCCTTGCCGATGAATTCGACAAACGGCGCGGTCAGATACTCCTTGATATAGGCGAGATAGCGCTTTTCGACTTCGCCGGGGTACTGCTCGCGCTCGATCTGTTGCTCGAGCACGTACAGCATGTGCACCGGGTTGGCCGCCACTTCGGTATTGTCGAAATTGAAGACTTTCGACAGCACCTTGAAGGCGAAGCGCGTGGACATGCCCGTCATCCCCTCATCGACACCGGCGTAGTCGCGATATTCCTGATACGACTTGGCCTTCGGGTCGATATCCTTGAGGTTTTCACCGTCGTAGACACGAACCTTGGAGAAGATGTTGGAGTTCTCGGGCTCTTTCAAACGCGTGAGCACCGCGAACTGGGCGAGCATCTTGAGCACGTTCGGCGCGCGCGGCGCGTTGGCGAGCGAGCTGTTCTTCACGAGCTTCTCGTAGATCTTCACCTCGTCGGTCACGCGCAGGCAGTACGGCACCTTCACGATGTAGATACGATCGAGGAAAGCCTCGTTATTACGGTTGCCCTTGAAGCTCTGCCATTCGGCCTCGTTCGAGTGAGCGAGCACGATACCGTCGAACGGAATCGCACCAAACCCTTCCGTGCCCTTGTAATTGCCCTCCTGGGTGGCGGTCAGCAACGGGTGGAGCACCTTGATCGGCGCCTTGAACATTTCGACGAATTCGAGCAGGCCACGGTTGGCCAGGCACAGACCGCCGGAATACGAGTAGGCGTCCGGGTCGTCCTGCGGATACTCCTCGAGCTTGCGGATGTCGACCTTGCCGACGAGCGACGAGATGTCCTGATTGTTCTCGTCCCCCGGCTCGGTCTTCGCAATCGCGATCTGTTGCAGCACCGACGGACGCACCTTCACCACGCGGAACTTGGTGATGTCGCCGTTGAATTCGTTCAGACGCTTGGTGGCCCACGGCGACGGAATCGTATTCAGATACCGCAGCGGAATGCCGAAGTCCTCTTCCAGAATCTTGCCGTCTTCCTCGGGCGAGAACAGGCCCAGAGGCGACTCGTGCACTGGCGATCCCTTCAGGCAATAGATGGGCACGTCCTCCATCAATGCCTTCAGTTTCTCGGCCAGCGACGACTTGCCGCCGCCCGGGGGCCCAAGCAGGTACAGGATCTGTTTGCGCTCTTCGAGCCCTTGCGCGGCGTGTTTGAAGAACGAGACGATTTGCTCGATCGTGTCTTCCATGCCGTAGAACTCACGGAAGGCAGGATAGATCTTGATGATCTTGTTCGAGAACAACCGCGAGAGCCGCGGGTCGTGGTGCGTGTCGATAAGCTCGGGCTCACCGATGGCGCTCAGCATACGCTCGGCTGCCGTCGCATACGCTGTCGAGTCCTTCTTACAGATCTCCAGATACTCCTGGATGCTGTATTCCTCTTCCTTGCGTGCTTCGAAACGTGTCGTGTAGTGGCTGAAAATATCCATATGCCTCACCCCCGCTTCATCGGAAAACATCGCAAAACGATGTCCGCTCTGTTGCCTAAGACCCGGATGACTGCGCAATGGTTTCGACCTGGCTCACTGCATGCCGGAGCGACTTTCGCGAAACCTTTCGCACTGTCCCCTCCCTTACATGAACGACTCAAAATCGGTTTAGGTTGACTTTAAACTTGTCACTGAAAATTGCAACCGTTAACTCATCATATGCACAAACAAAAAAACTGTCGCTAGATATTTTCCGCATCGCTAAGCATTGCCGACAACCCGCATTCCACAAGGGTTTTCGCCTCATCTACGCACTGCGCACGCAGATCAAAATACACCAGAATTCGAGCGGCTTTCCCTGCCCTCTCGCACGCATTGCGCACTCGGGTTTGTCTGCATTCCGAGGGGCTTCGAGACGCCGAAAATTAATTAAGGAATCCTACCTATCAGGCAGCGATTTTACCCAACGTTCAATCAATGTTTGCGGAAAAAAAGTGGGCTGCCCGACGACGTCGACGAATGCGAAGACGTGGGCGCGTGACGGCGTGCTTTCCTGTCGAGGCGACGCGACTGCGCGAAGTCGCGAAGGTCGTGCGATCATCACGCGTCGGCGCGGGGTGTCGCGGGCGGAAAGTCGAAGACGGCCGGTTATCTGAACGGGCGAACCTCCTCGGCAGAGACGGCTGCCGGTGGCGCCTCCCGGTCCCCTCTCCAGATACGCTGACTCGGGTCACCGCGCTGCACCATGCCACCGTCTCATCGATGCCTTGCATATTGCCGATCTCTGGAATGAAGCGAACAGCGTGCCAGTCGATCAGGCGTGAACCCATGTTACGCCGGTTCGCCAAAATGTGTTGCCTTGATATGTAACGCGTTGTGTCCCGGCAAGTTTCACACACGCTCTGCCCCGCCCGGCGCGCTCGCTCGATGCCAGCGGCGCCATGGGTCAATTCATGCAATAATGCAACCTTGTTGCATTTATTACACAGTTGCAATCTGTGTCTGGGCATCGCCCGTCTCACCCATGATCCGTTTTTCCGTTTGGCTCTACCGTCTCGCTGGCTGGGAACGAACGGCACTGACACTGTTCGTGCTCGTGCCGCTCTGGGCGCTCGTTTTCTGGGCGTTGCGAGGAGTCGCGTCATGATCGGCTGCCATGACCTCTCGGTTCACTTCGGGCCGAACACGGCACTGGAGGATGTCAGCGCCACGTTCGCCCCCGGCGTACTCTCCGCGGTCGTTGGCCCCAACGGCGGCGGCAAGACCACCCTGCTGCGTGCGCTCGCGGGCTTGCAGAAGGCGTCGAAGGGCAAGATCGTTTGCGACGGGCCGGTGGCCTATCTTTCGCAACGGCCCGAAACCGATCACCGGTTCCCCATGTGCGTCGAGGAATATGTGTTGACCGGCACGTGGCGGCGCACGGGAGACGCACGCCGCCTCGGACGCGGCGAATTCGACTGGGCTCACGACGCCCTCGCCCGCGTCGGCCTTGCAGACAAACGCGCTCAGCCTCTCGAAGTCTTGTCGGGCGGCCAATGGCAGCGCGCCCGCTTTGCGCGGCTGATCGTGGAAGACGCGCCCATTGTTTTGCTGGATGAACCGCTCACGGGAATCGATGTCCCGTCGGCGGAACTGTTACTCGCGTTGCTGGACCAATGGCGCAACGAGGGGCGCACCGTGGTCACGGTGCTTCACGACTTGCCGCTTGTGCTCGAACGCTTCTCGCATGTCGCCGTGATGGCCGGCCGCCTGGTGGCCTCGGGCACGCCGGCGCAGTGTCTGCATGGCGGACTGCCGTCTGCCGACATCGCCGGCGGCGGTACGCAGACGGGCCTGTGGGGCGCCGGGGGCTACACCGCCCGCGTGGCGGGCACGGCATCGGCATCCTCCAGCCTCCCCGCCTACGGTGGCGCACCGGCACCGGGTGCAGCCGTTACCCCGCGAGGCGGCCTTCGATGAGCACGATGCTGGATTGGCTCGTCGGCCCATTCTCGGAGTTCGACTTCATGCGGCACGCCCTCGTGGGCAGCCTCGCGCTGTCGATCGGGTGCACGCCGGTGGGCGTGTTCCTGCTGCTGCGCCGCATGAGCCTGATGGGCGATTCGCTCTCGCATGCGGTACTGCCGGGGGCGGCCGTCGGGTACTTGGTCGGCGGGCTGTCGCTGCCCTGGATGGCGGGCGGCGGCATGGTAGCCGGCCTGCTCGTAGCACTGCTCGCCGGGCTGTCGAGCCGCCGCACGCGGCTCGACGAAGGCGCGTCGTTTGCCGGCTTCTATCTACTGGCGCTGGCCGGTGGCGTGGTGATCGTCTCCAAATGGGGCAACAGTGTCGATCTGATGCATTTGCTCTTCGGTTCGGTGCTCGCGGTGGACGATCCGTCACTCATCCTCGTCGCCGCGATCGCGACCGTGACGCTCCTCTGGTTCGGGTGGCATTATCGCGGTCTTGTACTCGATAGCGCCGATCCGACCTTCCTCGGCGGGCAAGGCAAGAGCGTGATGCGCTATCACCTCGGCTTCACCGTGCTGACGGTAATGAACCTCGTAGCCGGCTTTCAGGCGATGGGCACGCTCATGGCCGTAGGACTAATGATGCTGCCGGCGGCCACCGCCCGGCTCGTCGCCCGCACGCTGCCGGGCATGCTGCTCGTGGCCTGGCTGGTCGCGAGCGCATCGAGCGTGATCGGGCTGCTGATTTCGTATTACCTGGCCTGTCCCTCGGGACCAGCCATCGTTTTGACGGCAGGCATCGCCTATCTGGGCGCACTGCTTGCCACGGCGGGCCACGCCAATGCGGCGAAGGCTCCGGCGCTTTAAGAGAGGAAAACATGTTCGGATTGGGTAAGTGGGGCAGCAACACGTCGGGTGGCAAATCGTGGCTTGGTGCAGGGCTTCTCGCCACAGTGTTCGCCCTGATGCTGGCGCTTGCCGGTCCGGCACGCGCGCAGGACACGCGCCTGCCCGTGGGCGCTAGCTTCAGCATTCTGGCCGACATCGTGAAGGTGGTCGGCGGCGACCGGGTCGACGTCACCACACTCGTCGGCCCCGATCAGGACACGCACGTCTATGAGCCGACCCCGGCCGACGTCGCCAAGATCTCCGGCACCAAACTCTTCTTCGTGAATGGCCTGGGCTTCGAGGGCTGGCTGCCCCGCCTGATGAAGTCGAGCCATTATCCCGGCACGCTCGTCACCGTCACGAAGGGCCTCAAGCCCCGCACCATGGTCGACGAAGGCAAGACCGTGACCGATCCGCACATGTTCCAGGACCCCGAGCGCGTGAAGGCGATGGCCGTCAATATCGCGACCGCCCTGTCGCAAGCCGATCCGGCGGGCAGCACCTACTATGCGGAACGTGCCAAAAACTATCAGGGCGCGCTCGACGACCTCATCACCTGGGCGAACAAGCAACTCGCGCCGATTCCACCCGCGCGCCGCGTGGTGCTGACCTCACATGACGCCTTCGGCTATCTCGGCCAGCGTTTCGGCATCAAGTTCCTCGCCCCGGAGGGGGTGTCGACGGAAAGCGAAGCCAGCGCCAAGGATGTGGCGAACCTGATCCGCGTGATCCGCCGCACGGGCATCAAGGCGGTCTTCATGGAGAACATCTCCAATCCGCGTCTGGTCCAGCGTATCGCCAAAGACGCCAAGGTGAAGGTCGACGGCAAACTCTACTCCGACGCCCTGTCGCAGAACCCGGAAGCCACGACCTACCTCCAGTTGTTCCAGCACAACATCCGCGCAGTCGCTGCCGCGATGAAGGACAACCACTAGTCTCGCCGCTCTCCCCCACGGTGCACGCGGTATAATGCGTGCACCACACACCGGCCCCGCCAAGGAGGTCCGGACAGGCCGGCCACGCCGGCTTTTGCGTTTGGAGCACCGCATTTTTCTCGCGGCCCGGCAAGACTGAACCCCTGAAACATCCAATACGGACGCCCCCAGGTTAACCACTGCGAACGGCGCACACTCAATGGCAAAGAAGATTTACATCAAGACGTTCGGCTGTCAGATGAACGAGTACGACTCCGACAAGATGGCGGACGTGCTCGGCGCCGCCGAAGGTCTCGAAAAGACCGATTCCCCCGAAGACGCCGACGTCATCCTGTTCAACACTTGCTCCGTGCGCGAAAAGGCGCAGGAAAAGGTGTTCTCGGATCTGGGCCGCATGCGCGCGCTCAAGGAAATCAAGCCGGATCTGGTGATCGGCGTGGGCGGCTGCGTCGCCAGTCAGGAGGGCGCCGCCATCGTGCAGCGCGCCCCGTATGTGGACGTGGTGTTCGGCCCGCAAACGCTGCACCGTCTGCCCCAGATGCTCGAAGCGCGCCGCAACACCGGCCGCTCGCAGGTCGACATCTCGTTCCCGGAAATCGAGAAGTTCGACCACCTGCCGCCGGCCAAGGTCGAGGGCGCGACCGCGTTCGTCTCGATCATGGAAGGCTGCTCGAAATATTGCAGCTACTGTGTCGTGCCCTACACACGTGGCGACGAAGTGTCGCGCCCGTTTGAAGACGTGCTGACCGAGATCGCCGGTCTGGCCGAGCAAGGCGTGCGTGAAATCACGCTGCTGGGCCAGAACGTGAACGCCTATCGCGGCCTGATGGCCGACGGCGAAATCGCCGACTTCGCGTTGCTCATCGAATATGTGGCCGAAGTGCCGGGCATCGAGCGTATCCGCTACACGACCAGCCACCCGAAGGAATTCACGCAGCGCCTGATCGATACCTACGCCAAGGTGCCCAAGCTGGTGAGCCACTTGCACCTGCCCGTGCAGCACGGCGCCGACCGCGTGCTCTCCGCGATGAAGCGGGGCTATACCGTACTGGAATACAAGTCGATCATCCGCCGTCTGCGTCAGGTTCGCCCCGACATGTCGATGTCGTCGGACTTCATCGTCGGCTTCCCCGGCGAGACGCAAGAGGATTTCGACAAGCTGATGGCGATGATTCACGAGATCGGTTACGACACGAGCTTCTCGTTCATCTACAGCCCCCGCCCTGGCACACCGGCCGCCAACCTGCCGGACGACACGCCGCGCGAAGTCAAGCTGCGCCGTCTGCAACACTTGCAGGCCGTGATCGAGGAAAACGCCGCGCGCATCAGCCAGAGCATGGTCGGCTCGCGTCAGCGCATTCTCGTCGAAGGCGTCTCGCGCAAGGACCCTAACGAGTTGCAAGGCCGCACGGAGAACAACCGCGTGGTGAACTTCCCCGTGCCCGAGGCGCAACGCGCCAGCCTGATCGGCCAGATGACCGATGTCGTGATCACGTTCGCCTACCCGCATTCGTTGCGTGGCGAACTGGTCACCACGCACTGAACGAAATTTGCGAATATGAACGGACCCGGCAGTCCCTGGCGCACACACCGCATCCCCGAGCCTGCCCCCGGCGACTCCATCGAACGACCTGAACAGGCACCCGACCGGATCTTGAAAGCACCCGCCCAAGAATTCACCGCCCCGCGCGACGACAATCGCCGTTTGGCCAACCTTTGCGGCCCGTTAGACGAGAACCTGCGCCAGATCGAACAGGCGCTCGACGTCTCGATTTCCCGGCGCGGCCATCGCTTCTCCGTTCGCGGCAAGAGCGCCGTGATCGCCACCCAGGCTCTCGAGAGCTTCTACAACCGCGCCACCGAACCGTTGTCCGTCGACGACATTCAGTTGGGGCTGGTGGAATCGCGTCAGGGCCTCGTGCCGACCGTGCGTCACGGCGACGACAACCCGTTTGCCGCTGGCGAGACCGAAGACGGCTCGCCCGTGCTGCACACGCGCCGCAGCGACCTGCACGGCCGCACCCCGGCGCAGCGCGATTACCTCAAGCAGATCCTCTCGCACGACGTCGCGTTCGGCATCGGCCCGGCCGGTACCGGCAAGACCTATCTGGCCGTGGCGTGCGCCGTCGACGCGCTCGAGCGCGACGCCGTCAAGCGCATCGTGCTCACGCGTCCGGCCGTGGAAGCGGGCGAGCGTCTGGGCTTCCTGCCCGGCGATCTCGCACAGAAGGTCGATCCGTACCTGCGCCCGCTCTACGACGCGCTTTACGACCTGCTCGGCTTCGACAAGACGCAGAAGTATTTCGAGAAGCAGATGATCGAAATCGCGCCGCTCGCGTATATGCGCGGCCGAACGCTCAATCACGCGTTCATCATTCTGGACGAGGCGCAGAACACCACGCCCGAACAGATGAAGATGTTCCTCACGCGTATCGGTTTCGGCAGCAAGGCCGTCGTGACCGGCGACACCACGCAGGTCGACCTGCCGCGCGGTCAGAAGAGTGGCCTGACGGAAGCGCAACTGATCCTGAAAAACGTTCGCGGCATCGCCATGACCCGCTTCACCAGCGTGGACGTGGTACGTCACCCGCTGGTCGCACGCATCGTCGAAGCGTACGACGCCCATACGCAGCATGCCGAAGCCGGGCTGGATCTGCCGGAATCGACAGAGCGCGAACGGCGCGACGGCCACGGGCCGCGAGGCAAGGCATGAGCGAGCGGGCTCCACGTTCGCCACGCCATGCGCTCACGTTGACCAGTCAGTTCGTGGCCGGCCCGGCGTTCGCCGCGCACAAGGCGCTGCTCTCGCGCACCGCCGTGCGCCGCTGGGTGCAGGCTGCGCTGCTGGCCGACGCCGAACTGACGCTGCGCTTCGTCGGCGCCGAAGAAAGCCAGACGCTCAATCGCGGCTATCGCGGCAAGGATTACGCCACCAACGTGCTCACGTTTGCCTACGCGCAAGACGAAAGCGATCCGGTGACCGGCGACATCGTGCTGTGCTGCCCGGTTGTCGAGCGCGAGGCGAACGAGCAAGGTATTTCGCTCGAAGCGCACTACGCGCACCTGATCGTGCACGGTGTGCTCCACGCGCAAGGTTACGACCACGAAGCGGACGACGAAGCGCAGGAAATGGAAGGTCTGGAGACGGAGATCCTCACCGGTCTCGGTTACGCCGATCCCTATGCGTCGGAAAAGTCTGCCCCCGCCACCTCAGCCAACATCAGGATGCCGGCCAAGCCGCGCCGCGCCTGACCCCACATCGTATGGACCGCATGCCCGATCGCCCGACCGACTCCGAGACGCCACCGGCCAGCGTGTCGAGCGGGCCGGGATGCACCACGTACCCCCCAGACATCGGATTGGGCCGTCACCTGACGCCGGACGAACTCTCGTCGTCGCTCGACGCGGCGCTAACCGGCTGGGATGGTCATCAGGATCTGTGGATCTTCGCGTACGGCTCGCTCATCTGGAACCCCGGTCTGCCCGTCGAGGAGAGCCAGCGCGCCCGCGTGTACGGCTACCATCGGGGGCTGTATCTGTGGTCGCGCGTCAATCGCGGCACCCCGGAACAACCGGGGCTCGTGCTCGCGCTCGATCGAGGCGGTTCGTGTGCGGGCGTGGCGCTGCGACTCTCGGCCGCCAAGGCGCGAACCGAACTCGAAACGCTCTGGTATCGCGAGATGGCGATGGGCTCGTATCGTCCGGCATGGCTCAACTGCGTACTCGCCGATGGCCGCACCGCCCCCGCCCTCGCGTTCGTCATGCGACGCGACGTGAAGAGCTACGCGGGCCGCCTGCCCGACGACATCATCCGCAAGGTCTTCGATCATGCGCAGGGACGCTACGGCACGACACGGGATTACGTCACCCGCACGGTCAAGGCGCTGCGCGAAGCCGGTATGCCCGACCCGGCGCTGGAAGCCATATTGCACCGCTGCAGTGCACGCTGAAATGCGCGGGAACGCCCGGTATGGCCTGAAATCCGCAGCATCGCGCGGCAGCAAACACCGAATGACGAAACGCTGCGGCCCTGTCGCGGAGATGCCGCACATCTGGTGTATCCTTGAGCTTCCTGTAACAGCTCGGCGTCCGCCCAACTTGGACGCGCCGTCATGAACGACCCTTATCCCAGTCGACCTGGTCGAAAAAACCCTGATAAACCTCGCTCTTTGCTCGAACGCCTCACCGATCTGATCTCCCCGGAGCCGGAGTCGCGCGCAGAGTTGCTTGAAATTCTGCAAGACGCCCACGCCCGTAACCTGATGGACGCCGACTCTCTGGCGATGATCGAGGGCGTATTCCAGGTGGCCGATCTGTGTGCACGCGACATCATGGTGCCGCGCGCGCAAATGGACGCCATCAACATCGAACAGACGCCTGAAGCCTTCGTCCCGTTCGTGCTGGAACAGGCTCACTCGCGCTATCCCGTCTTCGAGGGAAATCGCGACAACATCATCGGCATTCTGCTCGCGAAGGATCTGCTGCGTTACTACGCGAATCACGATTTCGACGTGCGCGACATGCTGCGCCCGGCCGTGTTCATTCCGGAGTCGAAGCGTCTGAACGTGCTGCTGCACGACTTCCGCGTCAATCGCAATCACATCGCCATCGTCGTGGACGAATACGGCGGCGTGGCAGGTCTCATCACCATTGAAGACGTGCTCGAACAAATCGTCGGCGACATCGAGGACGAATACGACTTCGATGAAGAAGAAGACAACATCATCGCCGCGCCCGACGGGACGTATCGCATTCGTGCGCTGACCGAGATCGAGCAGTTCAACGAAGCCTTCGGCACGCAGTTCCACGATGACGAGAACGACACGATCGGCGGTATGATCACGCACCAGTTCGGCCGTGTGCCGCGCCGCGGTGAGCGTATGCGCATCGGCAATCTCGTGTTCGAAGTCATGCGCGCCGACGGCCGTCAGGTCCACATGCTGCTGTTGCGGCGCGTGGAGCCGGCACCTGCCGTTCAGCCCGAGTAACCCATCCATCGATCCATGCAGGAAATGACCGTCCACGCGCCCGAGCGGCGCACGTGGCCGGCCTGGCGTGCCCGTGTGCTCGCCGGCCTGGCCGGTATTGCGCAAACGCTGGCCTTCGCACCGCGCGACGTCTGGTGGCTGCAACTGCTCGCCATGGCGGGACTCTTCGCGCTCGTCGAGCGCAGCGCCTCGCGGCGCGATGCCTTCTGGCTCGGCGGTTGCTTCGGTGTCGCGTCGTTCGTATCGGGCATCTGGTGGCTTTACATCAGCATGCACACCTACGGCGGCATGCCCGGCGTCATGGCCGGTGCGGCGGTCGTGCTGTTCTCGATCTACCTCGCGCTCTACCCTGCGTTGGCGACGTTCGTCACTCGTTGGGTCACAGCTACCGGCCCATGGCGTGCGCTGGCGTTCGCAGGGGCCTGGACGCTCGCGGAATGGTTGCGCGGCACCGTGTTCACCGGCTTCCCGTGGCTGTCTCCCGGCTACGCCCATGTCGACGGGCCACTGGCAGGCTTCGCGCCGCTCGTCGGGGTCTACGGCATTGGCGGCCTCGCGGCGCTGGCGGCGGCATGGCTCGCCTGCGCGTTGCTGCCCGTCGCCGTGCCGGGGCGGCCAATACTGCCCATGCGGCGTCTGGCCGCCGTGGTCTGCACGCTGGCGCTGCTCGGCGTGGGCGGCGCGCTCGCCCGCCACGCCTGGACGACGCCCTCGGGCAAACCACTCACCGTGCGACTACTGCAAGGCAATATCGCGCAGGACATGAAGTTCGAGCGCGCCGGGATCGACCACGCCATGGCGCTGTATCGGGACATGATCGTGGCCGCACCGGCCGATCTCATCATCACGCCGGAGACGGCATTCCCCGTGCTGCTCCAAGGCATTCCGCCCGACGTGGCCGGACCGATCCGGGAGTTTGCCGATCGCACCGGCTCGCATGTCGTGCTCGGTGCCGTAGGCGCGACCCTCACCGACCGGGGGCCGACGGATCTGACCAACAGCCTGTTCGGCGTGACGCCGCGCGACGCGACGCTGCATCGCTACGACAAGCATCACCTCGTACCTTTCGGCGAATTCGTCCCTTGGGGCTTTCGCTGGTTCGTCGACATGATGCACATTCCCCTTGGCGACTTCCTGCGAGGCACGGCCACACCGGGCGGCTTCCCGATTCGCGATCAGCGCGTGGCGCTCGACATCTGCTACGAGGACTTGTTCGGCGAGGAAATCGCACAGGCACTGCGCAACATGCCCGAGCCTGCCACGGTGCTCGCCAACGCAACGAACCTTGCGTGGTTCGGCGACACCATCGCCCTCGACCAGCACTTGCAGATCGCGCGCATGCGCACGCTGGAGACGGGGCGGCCGATGCTGCGTGCGACGAACACCGGCACGACGGCGATCATCGATGCCCGAGGTCATGTGCAGGGGCGCCTGCCTGTGATGACGACGGGTGCGCTCACGGGCAAGGTCCAGCCTTACACCGGCCTCACGCCGTATATTCGCTTCGGCAACGGCCCTGCACTGGTGCTCGCACTCGTCGCGCTGGGCCTCGGTCTGGCAATGACACGCCGCTCGCGCTGAGCCGCGCCGGCGCTATCGAAATGACGCAGGGGGACGTGAAAATCCCCCTGTCGCACCACCCAATGGGCACTGACGCCCCATTCGGGTCGAATACCCGCTAAAATTCAACGTTTTAGTTTGCTGGCCGCGCTCGCGGCCGGGCCAGTGAACTGCGCAAAATCCGCATTTTTTCCTGTTCGTCCGCGCGAATTCATCATGCTTACCTTTCAACAAGTCATCCTGACATTGCAGGATTACTGGGACAAGCAAGGCTGTGCGTTGCTCCAGCCTTACGACATGGAGGTCGGCGCCGGTACCTCGCACACTGCCACGTTCCTGCGCGCGATCGGCCCGGAGCCGTGGCGCGCCGCCTATGTGCAGCCGTCACGCCGTCCCAAGGATGGCCGTTACGGTGAGAATCCGAACCGCATGCAGCATTACTACCAGTATCAGGTGGTGCTCAAGCCGGCACCGGAGAACATTCTCGACCTGTACCTGGGTTCACTGCGCGCGCTTGGTCTCGATCTGACCGAAAACGACGTGCGCTTCGTGGAAGACGACTGGGAAAACCCCACACTCGGCGCCTGGGGTCTGGGCTGGGAAGTGTGGCTCAACGGCATGGAAGTGACGCAGTTCACCTACTTCCAGCAAGTGGGCGGTCTGGATTGCAAGCCGGTGCTCGGCGAAATTACCTACGGTATCGAACGTCTGGCCATGTATCTGCAACAGGTCGAGAACGTCTACGACCTCGTGTGGACGGAATGGGAAGAACAGACGGCTGACGGCCCGGTCAAGCGCCGCCTGACCTACGGCGACGTGTTCCATCAGAACGAAGTCGAACAGTCGACGTACAACTTCGAGCAGTCGAACCAGCCGATGTTGTTCGGCTTCTTCGACAACTACGAGAGCGAGGCCAAGCGCCTCATCGAAGCCGAACTGGCGTTGCCGGCCTACGAGATGATTCTCAAGGCGGCGCACACCTTCAACCTGCTCGACGCGCGCGGCGCCATCTCGGTGACCGAACGTGCAGCGTATATCGGCCGTATCCGTGCGCTGTCGCGCCTGATCGCACAGGCCTACTACGCTTCGCGCGAGAAGCTCGGCTTCCCGATGCTGAACGCCCCCGCCGCCAAAAACCAAACGCAAGCCGCATGATGAGCACCGCACAACGCACCCTGCTGGTCGAACTGCTGACCGAAGAACTGCCGCCGAAGGCACTGGCGCGTCTGGGCGACGCGTTCGCCGACGGCATTGCCAATGGCCTGCGCACGCGTGGCCTGACCACCGACGCCAGCGCAGTCACGCCATACGCCACGCCGCGCCGTCTGGCCGTCACGATTTCGAACGTGCTCGAGCGCGCCCCGGACGCGAGCATCCGCGCCAAGGTGCTGCCGGTGTCCGTCGCCCTCGACGCCAACGGCAACCCCACCGCGCCGCTGGCGAAGAAACTCGCCGCCATGGGCTTTGCCGACCTGCCGGTCGCCAGCCTCGAGCGCGCGATGGACGGCAAGGCCGAAGCGTTCTTCCACACCTACACCGCAGCGGGCGCCCGACTGGCCGACGCATTGCAGGCCGCGCTCGACGAAACGCTCGGCAAGCTGCCGATTCCGAAGGTCATGAGCTACCAGCGCCCGGATGGCGAGACGGTGCAGTTCGTGCGCCCGGTGCATGGCCTCCTCGCCCTGCACGGCGACACGCTCGTGCCTGCCACCGCCATCGGCCTGTCCTCGGGCAACAAGACGCTGGGGCATCGCTTCCTGTCGAAGGGTGAAGTCACCATCGCCAGTGCCGACACCTACGCTGATGTGCTGGCAACCGAAGGCAAGGTGCTGGCCAGCTTCACGGGCCGCCGCGACGCGATTCGCACGCAACTGCTTGCGGCCGCAGGCAACGACCACGTAGTGATGCCCGACGCGCTGCTCGATGAAGTGACCGCACTTGTCGAATGGCCCGCGGTCTACGCCTGCCACTTCGAGAAGGAATTCCTGGCTGTGCCGCAGGAATGTCTGATTCTCACGATGCAGACGAACCAGAAGTACTTCGCACTGACCGACAAGCCGCTCGCCGAGGGCGGCCGCCTGACGAACCGCTTCCTGATCGTCTCCAATATCGAGACCGCCCACCCCGAGCAGATCATCACGGGTAACGAGCGTGTGGTGCGCCCGCGTCTCGCAGATGCGAAGTTCTTCTTCGAGCAAGACAAGAAGAAGCCGCTCGCCGATCGCGTGCCGCTACTCGCGAACGTCGTCTATCACAACAAGCTGGGCTCGCAGTTCGAGCGTACGCAGCGTCTGGTGAAGCTGGCCGGCGCCATTGCGCAGATGATCGGTGCCGACGTGGCGCTGGCCGAACGCGGCGCGCTGCTGGCCAAGGCCGATTTGCTGACCGACATGGTGGGCGAGTTCCCGGAACTGCAGGGCACCATGGGCACGTACTACGCGCGTCACGACGGCGAAGCCGACGAGGTCGCCCGTGCGTGCTCTGAGCACTATCAGCCGCGCTTCGCCGGCGACGCCCTGCCCGCCAGCCACACCGGCATCGTCGTAGCGCTGGCCGACAAGCTCGAAACGCTCGTCGGCATCTGGGGTATCGGCCTGCAACCGACCGGTGAGAAAGACCCGTTCGCGCTGCGCCGCCATGCGCTGGGCATCGTGCGTATGCTCATCGAGCGCCGTCTGCCCGTCATGCTGTCCGACCTGCTGGACGTGACCTACAAGCAGTTCACGTCGGGCGTGGCCGGCCCCGAGTATCTGCGCGAGGTCTATCAGTTCGTGCTCGATCGTCTGCGTGGCTATCTGCGCGAGCGTGGCTACGCCGCCAACGAGATCGAGGCAGTGCTGGTGTCGCCGTCGATGCATCTGGATCTGAGCGATCTGATCGAGCGCCTGGAAGCCGTGCGCGCCTTCTCGGCACTGCCCCAGGCCGAAGCGCTCGCCGCCGCGAACAAGCGCATCGGTAACATCCTCAAGAAGACGGCGCCGCCGCCCGATGGCGTGATCGTGCCGTCGTTGTTGATGGAACCGGCCGAGAAGTCGCTCGCCGCCGCGCTCGAGAAAGTCGCCCCGGTCGTGGAACAGAAGTTCGCGGCACGCGAGTACGCGCAGGCCCTCTCGGCGCTGGCCGAATTGCGCGATGCGGTCGACGCGTTCTTCAACGACGTAATGGTGATGGCCGACGACGAGGCGCTGCGCAACAACCGCCTCGCGCTGCTCTGGCACCTGCATGTGCAGATGAACCGCGTGGCCGATCTCTCGAAGCTCGCCGCATAACTGCGGCTTAACGTCCCGGAAGCCCGTTCGCCATGGATTCGCGCAAAGATCGTACCCCCGGCCCCGCCGCCCGCAAGCTCGTGATTCTCGACCGTGACGGCGTCATCAACGCCGACTCGGACCAGTTCATCAAGTCAAAGGACGAGTGGGTGCCGCTGCCCGGCAGTCTCGAGGCGATCGGCCGTCTGAATCAGGCGGGGTACCGGGTCGTAGTGGCGACGAACCAGTCGGGCGTGGGGCGCGGGCTGTTCGACATGGCAACGCTCGGCGCCATGCACGCGAAGATGTCGAAGCTGGCGGCTGCCGCTGGCGGGCGCATCGACGCGGTGTTCTTCTGTCCGCACACCGCCGCCGACGCCTGCGACTGCCGCAAGCCGAAGCCCGGCATGTTCCAGGAAATCGCGCGGCGCTACGAGACGGATCTGACCGGCGTGCCGGCCGTGGGCGACTCGCTGCGCGATTTGCAGGCCGCCGCCGCAGTGGGCGCGAAACCGCATCTGGTGCTCACCGGCAAGGGCAAGAAAACGCTCGCCGCCGGCAATCTGCCCGAAGGCACACGGGTGCACGACAGCCTGCAAGCCTTCGTGAACGACCTGCTCGCCGAAGAGAACGCCAAGAGCGCATAAGTGGCGCTCGCCCGCCACATGACCCAGGACACGCGTCAAAACGCGTAGGACAATCGCTCCGGCACCCCACCCCAGGCCAAAACCCGATGCTGCAATTTCGTTCGATTCTCTTCTTCATCTTCCTGATCGTCTGGACGATTCCGTACGCCATCGCGTGCATCGTGTCCTTTCCGTTCCTGTCGCGCGTGCAGCGTTACTGGTTCGCGGCGGGCTGGTGCAAAGTCGTGATTCGCGTGGGCGACAAGCTGTGCGGGATGCGTTACCGGGTCATTGGCTGGGAGAACCTGCCCGACCGCCCCGCGATCATCCTGTCGAAACATCAGTCGGCCTGGGAGACGGTCGCACTGCCCGCGCTCATGCCTCGCCCGCTGTGCTACGTATTCAAGCGCGAGCTGCTCTACGTACCGTTCTTCGGCTGGGCGCTGGGTCTGCTCAGCATGATTCACATCAACCGCAGCAAGGGCACCGACGCCTTTCAGTCGGTCGTCGCACAAGGCCGCGAGCGTCTGGCGGAGGGTTCGTGGATCATCATGTTCCCGGAAGGCACGCGTACGAAGACCGGTTCGCGCAACAAGTACAAGTCGGGCGGCGCCCGGCTCGCAGCAACGACCGGCGCGCCCGTCGTGCCCATCGCGCACAATGCCGGACGTGTCTGGCCGCGCAACTCGTTCAAGAAGTACCCGGGCGAAGTGATCGTATCGATCGGGCCGGTCATTGAAACGGCGGGCCGCACACCCGAAGCCGTCAACGCCGACGTGGCCGAATGGATCGAACGCGAAATGGTGCGCATCGACCCGGACGCCTACACATCGAAGCCGAGAGCGAACGCGTCCCCCTCGGCCGACAAGCCCGACGCCTCACCCCGGACCTGACCCGCACGCCGAGACCGTCTCATGTCGAAAGTCCAACCCGCTACCCGCGACATCCGCTCCCGGCATGAGACACCTGCTCCCCAGATGGAACTCGATCTGTTCGGCAACCCCGCCGCCGAAGCCAATGGCGTGGCCACCGATGCCCCCGGCCCGTCCGCGGCATTAAGCCCATCGGTGGCAGACACGAACACGCTGCAAGCCGCCCCGCCGGGCAGCACCACCGGCCCGCGCCGGACACCCGCCAACGGCGAACGCGTGATCGTGCTCGACGGCCATGCGATCTATTACCGCTTCAAGCGCTCCTCGCGCCGGACCATCGGGTTCATGATCGACGAATCGGGGCTCGCCGTGACCGCCCCGCGCTGGGTCACGCTTGCCGATGTGGAAGCCGCCATCGTCGAGAAGAAGCGCTGGATCTTCAACAAGATCACCGAGTTTCGCGAGCGCGCTGCACGTCGTGTGGTGCCACGCGTGACCTGGATCGACGGCGCCACGCTGCCGTACCTCGGCCACACGCTGACCGTGCGGCTTGGCGAACGAGCGGGCGCCGCGCAATACGACATTCATACACACACGCTGTGGCTCGAACTGCCGCCACAGGCCGCGCCGGAACAAATGCGCGACCGCGTGCAGGGCTGGCTGCAACAGGAAGCGCGCAAGCTCTTCACGACACGGCTGGAAGTCTACGGCGAGCGGCTTGGTGTGCGCTATTCGGCGTTGGGGCTGTCGTCGGCATCGACTCGCTGGGGCAGTTGCAGTGCCGACGGGCGCATTCGCCTGAACTGGCGCCTGATCCATTTCCCGCTCGGCGTGATCGATTACGTCGTCGCGCACGAGTTGGCGCACTTGAAGGAAATGAACCACGGGCCTCGTTTCTGGCAGGCCGTGGCGTCGATCTTTCCGGAATTCGAGGCGGCGCGCGATACCCTCAAGTCGCACGCTCCCGAGTGGCTGCCGGAATTCTGAGCGAACACCGATTCTGATTATCAGAATTTCTCAACGCCACATGAACACGGCTCATTTTCATGGACGCGGGTACAATCGAGGTCTCGTTGTCCCCACACGTTAATCACACCATGCGAATGCTCCATACCATGCTGCGCGTCGGCGACCTGCAGCGCTCGATCGATTTCTACACGCGCGTGCTCGGCATGCAACTGCTGCGTCAGAGCGAGAACCCTGAGTACAAGTACACGCTGGCGTTCGTCGGCTACGGCGCCGAGTCGGAGAACACCGTGCTCGAACTGACCTACAACTGGGGCGTGGAAAAGTACGAAATCGGCACCGCGTTCGGCCATCTGGCCGTCGAAGTCGATGACGCCTATCAAGCCTGCGACAAGATTCGCGCGGCCGGCGGGAAAATCAGCCGTGAAGCCGGGCCGGTCAAGGGCGGCACCACGATCATCGCCTTCGTGGAAGATCCGGATGGCTACAAGATCGAACTGATACAAAAACAGCATTAACAGTTGGATTTAGAGCCCCTCGACGACGACCACATCTACCCCTTGTTCACGAATGGCTTGCAGGACTTCCTGATCGGCCAGTTCGTCGGTGACTAGACGATGAACCCGTGTCCAGCCACCAATCAGGAAGCTGGCGAACGCCTGAAATTTTGTGTGGTCGGCCAACACGGTCACCTGTCGGGCGGCATCCATGAATGCGCGGTTCATATTGGCGTCCTCCGAATCGCGCATGTAGATACCTTCAGTCGATATTGCATGCACACCAAGGAACGCCTCGCGCACCTGGAGGTGTGAAAAGCCCTCTACGCCAGGGTGCTCGATGGTGGCCTGCTTACGCTCGTCCAGCCGCCCGGCCAGGACATACACACTGGTCCGCACGCCCTGGCCCAAAGTGCTGGCCACGGTCAGACCGTTGGTGATGACGTGCAGGTCCTGGTGCCCGCGCAGCGCCTGCGCCAACGCCTGTGCGGTCGTGCCGGCGTTGATCAGAATGTTGTCGCCATCGCTGACGAACTGCGCGGCGCATTCGGCGATGGCGGCCTTTTCCTGTGACTGCTGATGGTTGCGCTCACCGTAGTTGTACATCTCGTAGCGCGCCGAGCCTTCGGCGAAAACCTCATGAGTCGCAATCGCACCGCCGTGGGTGCGCTCAAGCAGGCCGCGCTCGCCCAACTCGATCAGGTCGCGTCGGATGGTGATGGGCGACGTGGCAAAGGCCTTGGCCAGATCTTTCACAGTGACAGATGCCGCCTCTTGCATGCGCGCCAGGATTCGTTGGTGTCGTTCAGCTTTGATCATTCGGCCCTCGCTCGGTGGGTGCTATTGTGATTCAAAAACCATGATCGATCAAATGAAGATCGAAAATGATCGTTGTCACATAAATTTCATGATCTATTCGTACATTTTCGATCATGAAATTCGAAATCCCCTACAAGGCCGCCATTTTCGACCTGGATGGCACGCTGATTGACAGCTGGCCCAGCCTCGTTGCCACACTGCATGCCCACCTACCCGGCCAACCCCTCGACCTGCGACGGCTGAAGCAGGAACTAAGCGCGGGCATCGCCCCCATGTTCGCGCTGGCGATGGCACAAGCGGCGATCTCCACCGAGCAACAGGCGCGTGAACACGCGCAGCTGCTAGCCCGCTATCTGAACGACTTTTTGCTCGACGCGTCGCTGTACCCCGGCGTGCCGGAGCTGCTGACACAAGTGCAGGCGGCTGGCGCACGTATCGGCATCTGCACCAATCGCGATCGCGCCAGCGCCCTGCGGCTGCTACGGCACCACGGCCTGGACGCCGCCGTCGACGCGCTGATCTGTCTGGGAGACACAGCGCACCCCAAGCCCCACCCGCAACCGCTGCACGCCTGCCTGGCGCAACTCTCGACCTCACCAGGCGAGACACTGTTCGTGGGCGATTCGTGCATCGACGCACAATGCGCGCACGCGGCGGGCGTGCCCTTCGCCGCGCACCTGTGCGGCTATCACCGGCACCTGAACGAGTTGTCACCTGCGGCGCTGCGCTTCGAGTCCTTCACACAACTGGCCCGGCTGCTGGGCTGCTGACCGCCATGCCACACATCGACATCCAAGGCATCACCAAACGCTACGGCGACGCAACGGTTCTGGACGGGCTGGATCTGCATATCCGCAATGGCGAATTCCTGACGCTGCTGGGGGCTTCCGGGTGCGGCAAGTCCACGCTGCTGCGGCTTCTGGCCGGGCTGGATCTGCCCGACAGTGGCGACATCCGGCGCAACCATCAGAGCATCCTGGCGCAAACGCCATCCGAGCGCGACTGCGCGATGGTGTTCCAGTCGTACGCGTTGTATCCGCACATGACCGTGGGCGCCAACATCTGCACGCCGCTGTTGATGCGTCAGCTCTCGTTCTGGCAGCGGCTGCCGCTCGTACGGCACGCTAGCCCCGCCGTGCGCCGCACACATACGCAGGTGGAGCAAAGCGGACGCAAAGTGGCCCAGACCCTGGGCATCGACCACCTCTGGGAGCGCAAGCCCGCACAACTCTCGGGCGGTCAGCGCCAGCGCGTCGCGCTGGCGCGCGCGATGGTGCGCAGTCCTTCGCTGTTCCTGTTCGACGAACCGCTGTCCAACCTCGATGCCAACCTCCGCCAGTCGCTGCGCGGCGAAATCCGTGCGCTGCACCGCCAACTGGGGGTGACCTTCGTGTACGTCACGCACGACCAGCACGAGGCGATGTCCATGTCCGATCGCGTAGCGGTCATGAAGAACGGACGCATCCTGCAACTCGACACCCCGGAGGCGCTGTTCCAGCGCCCGGTCAGCAAGGAGGTGGCCCGTTTCGTCGGATCGCCACGGATCAATATCTTGTCGCTGAGATCGCTGCCGGAGGGTACCGCCCAAGCCACGCCCGCTCCGGCCGTGGAGGTGGGCGTGCGCCCGCACCAGTTCCTGTGGCACGCCGCCAGCGGGGCGTGGCCCGTGAAGGTACGCGTGCAATCGGTGGAGTACGCGGGCAGCGAGAAAGTCGTGGCCGCGCGCACGGCAAGCGAGGAAGAAATCACGGTGGTGGCTGACGCGATGCAGCCCGTGCGCGAGGGCGATGCGACGACGCTATATATTCCCCCGTCGCAGGCCGTTTTCTTCGACGCGCAAGGCCGCCGCGTGGAGGCATGAGCATGTCAGTGCCCCGCCTGCAAACCTCCCTGATGCTGCTGCCCAGTCTGGCGCTGACCGCCTTGCTACTGCTCGCCCCCATGGGCATCGTGGCCGTGATGTCGCTGACCGACTGGCAGTTCGGCGCCAGCCACTTCGACTGGATCGGCCTGCATAACTACCGTGAGCTGTGGGATGACCCGGGCTTTCGCAAGGCGTTCCGCAACACGGTCTACTACCTCGTCTGGGTATCGCTCGGCGCCATCGCCATCGGCCTGCTCAGCGCCTTGCTGATCGAAGCCCACACCAGCCTGCGCGGCTTCTACCGCACCGCCCTGTTCCTGCCCGTGGCTTCCACGCTGATCGGCATGGCCGTGGTCTGGCAGTTCATGCTGCACCCCACGCTGGGCCTGCTCAACCGATTGCTCGGCTTAGCGGGCCTCGGGCCGTACAACTGGCTGCGGGACTACGACCTGGCGCTGCCCACGCTGGCGGCGATCGGCATCTGGCAGATGTCGGGCCTGGCCATGGTGATGTTCCTTGCAGGCCTCAAGGCCATTCCGCCGGAGCTGCGCCACGCCGCCTTGCTCGACGGCATGTCGAATCCGGTGGACCGCCTGTTCCGGCTGCTGCTGCCGCTGCTCGGTCCAACGATGCTGTTCGTCGTCACGGTGTGCGCCATTCGCGCGCTGCAAGTGTTCGACACCGTGCACGTGCTCACACAGGGCGGCCCCAACAAGGCCACCGATGTGCTGCTGCACAGCATCTATGCCGAAGGCTTCGGCTTTTTCAGGATGGGCTACGCCTCCGCCATGACGGTGGTCTTCGTGGCCTGCATCTTCCTGCTCACCCTGGTGCAGCACAGGGGCATGGAAAAAAGGACCCACTACTGATGCGCTCCCCTCTCGCCCCCTCGCTGGCAGGCCGCTGCGTGCGTCATGCCTTGCTGATGACGCTGGCCCTGCTGTACCTGCTGCCCTTCGTGTGGATGGTATCCATCTCGCTCAAGCCCGCCAGCGAGATTTTCGATGCCGGCTTGCGGCTATTGCCGCATGACTGGGCCGCCTGGGAGAACTACCGCGCCGCGCTCACCCGCGTGCCGCTGCTGCGCTACCTGTTCAACGGCGTGGTGGTGTGCCTTGGCATACTGGCCGCGCAAATCGTGCTGGCTTTCCCCGCCGCCTACTGCTTTGCCAAGCTGCGCTTTCGCGGCAGCCGCCTCGCCTGGGGGCTGGTGATGCTGTCGTTGATGGTGCCGTTCCAGGCAACGGCAATCCCGCTGTACGTCTTCCTGTACCACCTGGGGCTGCTGGACAGCCGCGCGGCACTGATCATTCCGTTCGTCGCATCAGCCTTCGGCATCTTCATGTTCCGTCAGGCCATCAAGGGTGTCCCCGACGACCTGATCCACGCCGCGCGGCTCGACGGCATGGGCGAGTTCGAGCTGGTGTGGCGCGTGGTCCTGCCCGCGTGCATGCCGTCGGTCGTGGCCTTCTCCATCTTTTCGGTCGTGTGGCACTGGAACGACTATTTCTGGCCGCTGCTGGTTATCAGTACCCAGGACCTGGCCACGCCGCCGCTGGGGGCCATGTTCTTCGCCAACGAGGATGCCGGCAGCGACTACGGCCCCCTGATGGCGGGCACCGTGATGATCACGATTCCGCTGGTTGTGTTTTTCCTGTTCGCGCAAAAGCGCTTTATCGAAGGCGTCACTTTTGCGGGCGTCAAAGCTTGAAGGAGTTGATGATGAAACTGAAATTCGCCGCCGCCATCCTCGGCGCGCTGTCCCTGCTGAGCGTGGCTCATGCCGCCAAGGTCGAGCTGATCGTGGACTATCCGTACCCGGAGCTGTTCAACGACACGCAGCATGCCATCGCCCGGAAGTTCTCCGAGAAGTTCCCCGACTACACGGTCAAGTTCCGCTCTCCCACGCCTGAATACGAAGTGGCTGCCCAGCAGGCGCTGCGCCACGCGGTCACCAAGCAGTTGGCGGATGTCTCGTTCCAGGGATTGAACCGGCAGCGCATCTTCGTGGATCGCGGCATCGCCGTCGATCTGACGCCCTTCATCCGGCAGGAGAAGCACTGGGAGCAAAGCGGCTACAGCGCCTCCCTGCTGGCACTCGGGCAGATCCAGGGTAAGCAGGCCGGCATCGGGTTCGCACTGTCCACGCCCATCGTCTACTACAACATGGACTTGCTGGGCAAAGCCGGGACGACCGCGGCGCAGTTGCCCAAGACCTGGGACGACATCCTGCGCGTGTCGGACGCATCGCGCAAAGCCACTGCCGGCACCAGCGGCCTGTACTTCGACTGGCGCATCTCCGGCAACTGGCTGTGGCAATCGCTGGTGTACTCGATGGGCGGCAAGATACTGGACGCGTCGGAAAAGAAGGTGGCGTTCGACGATGCCACCGGTCAGCGCGCGATGGCGCTGATGGGGCGCATGGCGCAGGGCGGCACCATGGACAACATCAGCTACAAGGAGGCTTCGCAGATGTTCGTCTCGGGCCGCCTGGCAGTGCTGGTCACGTCCACATCGCGCCTGAGTCAGATCGAAAAGCTGATCGGCAACCGCTTCAAGCTGGCGACCGGCCTGTTCCCTGTGCCCGCCCAGAACGGCCGCGTACCCGCAGGCGGCAACGTCGCCATGATGTTCACGCGTGATCCCGAACGCCAGAAAGCCGCGTGGGAGTTCATTAAATTCGCCACCGGGCCCGAAGGCGCCACCATCATGACGAAGAACACCGGCTACTTCCCCGCCAACACCCTGCCCATCAACGACCCGGCCCGCCTGAAGGGCTACTACGACCAGAACCCCAATCAGTACACCGCCGTCAGGCAGATTCCCTTGTTGACCGGCTGGTATGCCTTCCCTGGCGAAAACGGCCTGAAGATCACCGATGTGATCGACAACCACACGCAGACGGTGTTCGACCGCTCCGCCACGCCTGCGGACGCGCTCAAGGCCATGGCCGCCGACGTGCAAAAGCTCCTCGACTGATCCCGCCCGGAGAACCTGCTGACATGACCCGCTTCGACAAATACATCCACCTGACCGACACGCACCTCGTCAAGGACGCCGGCGCGCTGTACGGGCTTGATCCCAAGCTGCGCCTGCAGCAGGCCGTGGAGCACATCAACGTCCACCATGCCGATGCTCGTGCCGTCTTCATCACCGGGGATCTGACCCACTACGGGCACGACAACGCCTACGAGCATTTGCGCGAATGCCTCGCGGCGCTGCCCATGCCGGTCTACCCCATCCTCGGCAACCACGACAGCCGCACCAACTTCGTGCGCCACTTCCCGCACATCCCGCGCGATGCCAACGGGTTCGTGCAATACGCCGTCCCGCTGGAGCGGCACACCGCCCTCTTCCTGGACACTAACGAGCCGGGCGTGCACTGGGGCGTGTTTTGCGAGCAGCGCGCGCAGTGGCTCAGGGCCGCGCTGAAGGACGCGGACAAGCCCGTGCTGCTGTTCATGCACCACCCGTTCTTCCCGATCGGCATTACGAGCATGGACGACATCTCCCTGCGCGACACCGGTCCGTTCGAGGCCGCCATCGACGGCTTCGAGTCGCGTATCGCCCATTGCTTCTTCGGCCACATCCACCGCCCGATCTTCGGCACCTTCCGAGGCATGCCCTACTCCACGCTGCGCAGCACCAACCACCATGTCGCGCTGCAACTGCAAGCCCCATCGCTAAACATCGTGGGAAAGAACGAGAACCCGCAATACGGCGTGCTGCTGCTGCGCGAAGGGCAGGTACTGCTGCATCTGGAAGACTATCTGGACACTAGCCCGAACTACGTGCTGTGATTTTCGGCAAGCCTCGGCGGCGCCGCAGAGGGCGCCGCGTGGCGCCGTTTTCGGTCCAGCGAACCGGCACGAGGCTGTCGAAACCTCAGAACTCCACCATCGCGAAATCTTCCTTACCGACGTCGCACAGCGGGCAACGCCAGTCTTGCGGCACATCTTCCCAGCGGGTTCCCGGCGCGATGCCATCTTCGGGATAGCCCTGCGCTTCGTCGTAAATCCAGCCGCAGATCACGCAAACCCATTGCCGTGACGCCGTGCCCCGTTCATCGCTCGACGCCGACACGACGTCATCGCCCCGGGGGCTCTCGGCCTGTCGGGCGGCCGCCGGATCTTGCAACGTGAATACCAGCGGCGATTCTGTGCCACAGGCGTCGCTCGTCGGACGGCTCAAATGCGATTGCAGGGCAGCAAGCAACGCTTGCGCTTCGTCGCGGCTGAGGTCGATCCAGTACGGATCGCCAGCCAGATCATTGAGTCGCGACGGGGAAAACTGAAGTTCGACGGCAGAGCCTTTCTTGTACATACGAGATGCGGCGATGAATGACGACAGGGCAAGCAGAGGCGGACGCAATCGTCCGCGCGGAGCATTGTATCGGCACGGCGACGCGCAATAAACCCTTAAAATGGGGAGACATTGTGCCGAACGACGAAACAATACCTATCGAATTACCCATGTTGCCCGCACCAGAATGCGGCGTGCAGCCGCGGTATCGGTGACAATGGGCGGCATTGCGTACTGCACGCACAATACATCGCTATCCTAAACAATTCCATGAAAACCACGGCACACCCGATCGATGCCACAGCGCTCGCCATCATGCTGGTCTTGTGTGCGATATGGGGTGGCCAGCAGGTTGCCGTCAAACTGGCCGCGCCTGTCGTGCCCGTCGTGCTGCAAGCGGGCTTGCGCTCCCTGATTGCGACAGTGCTCGTGGGCGGATGGATGCTGTGGCGCCGTCAGAAGCTGGTGACGGGCGACGGCACGTTGCCCGCAGGCATTCTCGCCGGTGTACTTTTTTCGCTGGAATTCCTTTGCATCTTCGTCGGCCTGACGCATACGACCGCCTCGCGCATGGCCGTCTTCGTCTACTCGGCCCCTTGCTTCACCGCCATCGGCTTGCACTGGACGGTGCCAAGCGAGCGTCTGCGGCCGATGCAATGGCTCGGCATGGCCGCCGCCTTCTGCGGCATCGTGGTGGCGTTCTCCGACGGCAGCGGCTCAGACCTTGCGACGACCTGGCCCGGCGACCTGCTCGGCATCGCGGCGGGGTTGCTCTGGGGATTGACGACGGTGGTCGTGCGGGCGTCGCGCCTGGCGACGGCAGCACCGTCGAAGACGCTGCTCTATCAGCTCGCCGTCTCGGCCGTGATGCTTTGCGCGCTGGCGCTGGCGACAGGGAACGTCCATATCGCCCCGATGACGACCACGGCGTGGGTCAGCCTCGCCTATCAGTCCGTCGGCGTGGCTTTTGCGAGCTATCTGATCTGGTTCTGGATGCTCACGCACTACAGCGCCGCCCGCCTCGCGTCGTTCTCGTTCCTGAGCCCGCTCTTCGGCGTGACGTTTGGCGTGCTGATTCTCGGCGAATCGGTCGGATGGCGCTTTGGGTGCGCCGTCGTCCTTGTATTCGCCGGGATCAGCCTTGTGAACCGGCGCCGCTGATCGCGCGCGAAAGGCTCACGTACTCATCGACCGGGACATCCTCGGCGCGGCGGGTGAGATCGAACCCGAGTGCGTCGAAATCGACCCGGTCGCGATAGCTGTGCAGCGTGTTGCGCAGCATCTTTCGGCGCTGTGAGAATGCCTGCGCGACGACCGCTTCGAACACGTCCAGATCGACCTGCGGCAGATCGGCCACCGCACGCGGAATCATCCGCACGACGGCCGAATCGACCTTCGGCGGCGGATTGAAGGCGTCGGGCGGCACGTCGAGCACCTTGTCCATCCAGTAGCGATACTGAAGCATGACGGAGAGCCGGCTGTAGTTGCTCGACCCGGCGGGCGCCACCATACGTTCGACCACTTCGTTCTGGAGCATGAAGTGCTGATCGCGCACGAGCGTTGCGTAACGCATCAGGTGAAAGAGCAACGGGCTCGAGATGTTGTACGGCAAGTTGCCGACAATGCGCAGCGGGGCTTCGTCACGGCGGTCTTCCGGGACGAGCGATCCGAAATCGAAATCGAGCGCGTCGCCCGCATGCACGCTCACGCGCTCACCGAACTTTCGCGAGAGACGGCCAACCAGATCGCGGTCGAGTTCGACGACGTGCAGATGTGTCAGCCACTCGGTAAGCGGCGTCGTCAGGGCGCCCAGCCCCGGCCCGATCTCGACCATCAAGTCGTCGGCGCGCGGGGAGATGGCACTCACGATCGCGTCGATCACGCCCATGTCGACGAGAAAATTCTGACCAAAACGTTTGCGCGCCACGTGGCCCTGTTGGACGCCCGTGCGCTTCGATGCGCTACTCATGTGAAATTCCTTATGAACGCGGTTGTGCGGCGTCCGGACCGCCGGTCGTGCCGGCCGTCGATGGTGCGTGTGTTGCGGCGTTGGCCGCCATGATAGCCGCCGTGCGCAAGGCTTCGAGCAAGCTACCGCTCTCGGCTTGCCCCGTGCCTGCGAGATCGAGCGCGGTACCGTGATCGACCGACGTGCGAATGATGGGCAGGCCAAGCGTGATGTTCACCCCCGCGCCGAAGCTCGCGTACTTGAGCACGGGCAACCCTTGATCGTGGTACATCGCAAGAACCGCGTCGGCCCCTTCCAGATGCCTCGGCTGGAACAGCGTGTCGGCAGGATACGGGCCACGGGCATCGATGCCGGCAGCGCGGGCATCGTCGAGCGCAGGGGTAATGACGTCGATCTCCTCGCGTCCAAGGTAGCCCGACTCACCTGCGTGCGGGTTAAGCCCGGTCACGAGAATGCGCGGACGCGTCAGACCGAAGTGACGCATCAGATCGTGATTGAGGATGACGAGTGTTTGCAACAAATCGTCGCGACGAATGGCGCCGGGAACCTGCGCGAGCGGCAGGTGAGTCGTTGCCAGCGCCACACGCAACCCGCCGCCAGCGAGCATCATGACGACACGGGGCGTGCCGGTGCGCTCGGCGAGATACTCGGTGTGTCCGGTGAAGGCCACGCCGCAGTCGTTGATCGTGCTTTTTTGCAGGGGGGCCGTGACGATGGCATCGTAGGTGCCCGCTAAGGCGCCGTCGATGGCATCGTCGAGCAACGCCAGCACGTAGCGGCCGTTGGCGGCGTCGAGTTGCCCCGGCTGCGCCGCAACCGCAAGCGGATGGTGCACGACGCGGACTCGCGTGCTTGCCAACAGCCCCTGCCACGCGTCGCCCAACCCTACGGCCTGTGCGCGCGCGGCGAGCAACGAGGCATCGCCGAGCACAGCGAACTGGCAACGGGAAAGCGGGGTATCGACGGCGGGGCCAGCAGTCTCTTGCGCGGTGGACAGGCACTTCACGAGCGCCTGCACCGTCAACTCCGGCCCGACGCCTGCCGGTTCACCCGTGGTGATGGCGAGGACGAAGGACCGGTCGGGAGTCATGCCTGAAAAGGGAGGGGGTTGGCGAAATGTCTCATGCAGTGCTTACTGCTGCGCGCTGCTCAGACGATAGTCGACGTAAGCGCTGTCGCGCAGTTGCTGCAACCAGTCGCGGTACTGCTGCTCTGCCTTGCGGCCACGCAGTTCCTGCATCGCGAGATTGCGCTCCTGATCGCCCGAGACTTGCGACTCGCGGTGTCCCAGCACCTGAATCAGGTGATAACCATACTCCGAGCGCACCGGGTCGCTGATCTGACCGTCCTTGAGTTCGGACATGGCTCGCTCGAACGCCGGCACCGTCTCGCCCGGCGAGATCCAGCCGAGATCGCCGCCCTGCGACGCCGAGCCGTCCACCGAGAACTGGCGCGCGAAGTCGGCGAAATCGCCCTTGCCCGATTCGACCTTCGCCTTGATGTCGAGCAGCTTCTGACGTGCCTGTGCTTCCGACACACCGTCGCCCACCCGGATCAGGATGTGACGCGCGTGGATCTGCGGTACGGTCATGCCCTGATCGCCACCCTGCTTGCGGGTCTCGACCAGTTTGATGACGTGGAAGCCGTTGTTGCTGCGGAGCACCTGCGGCACCACGGTGCCCGGCTGCAGCGTCTGAATCTGATTCAGGTACAGATCGGGAATACGTTCGGGAATGCGAAAGCCCATGTCGCCACCGTTGGCGGCGTCGGAGGCATCCGAATACTGCTTTGCCAACGCGGCGAAGTCACCCCCGGCCTTTGCCTTGTCCAGGGCCTCGTTGGCCTTTTTCTGTGCGGCGCTGACCTGATCGGGCGTTGCGCCGTCAGGCAGCTTCACGAGGATTTCGCTCAAACGGTATTCGGGTGCCGACGGGGTTGCCGCCGCGCCACGCTGCGCCGCGAGGAACGTGTTGATCTCCGAGTCGCTGACCTGCACCTGACTGTCGACTTCGCGATCGCGCAGACGCGCCAGAATGATCTGTTCGCGCACTTCCTTGCGAAACGCGTCCCAGGGCACACCGGCCTGCAACAGGCGCGCCTTGTACTGATCGACGCTCAGACGGTTGTCGGCGGCAATGCGTTGCAGTGCCTGCTCGACATCGGCGTCTTTCACCACGATGCCGTCATCCTTGGCACGCTGGAGCTGCACCTGCGTGATGATCATTTGCTCGAGCACCTGACGCTGCAGCATGTCGGCGTCCGGAATCGGACGCTTGGCAAGCGTGAGCTGGTGCTTGGCCTCCTCGATCCGCGTGTCGAGTTCCTTGCGCGTGATCACGCTGTCGTTGACCACGGCCACGATGGAATCGACCGCACGTGAGGTCGACGCAGGCGCACCGGCGGCTTTGGCGCTGACCGGCGCCGGCTGAGCCACTGCCACCCCTGCCGCGAGACACAGGCCCGCCAGCAGCGAGGCACGCTTCACAAACATGTCATTCATAGTTGCTGAATCGAGAAGGAATCTGGTTCGTCGGCGGCGCCTGATAGCCCGGCACCCCGACCTTGAAGGCTTCTGTGGCACTGTTGCCGGACTTGGTCAAGCCCTTCAACTCCAACTGAGCGAAGATGCGCGAGGTCGTCGTAGTGGCATTGGTCGCGTACCGCTGGAGCCCCACCCGGAAGGCCCAGCAGTCGGCATCATACTCGAAACCCGCCAGGGCATCGATGAACGTCTTGTCGGTAATGCTGTAGTTCAAACGCCCGACAACCCCGAGACGCGGTGTGATCGGCCATTGACCGGAAAGTTCGACCTGGTTGATCGGCGTGATCGACAATGCGGTTTGTCCCACGACCGGCGCGGGATTGCGCAGGTAACGATAGTACAGGTTGAATACGCGGCGCTCGCCCGGACGCCATGTAATGCCCGCGTCCCCCCGGTTGAACTGCGACGTATTCGGGCTGTACTGCACGTTCGACGTGAACGTGATGTTGCTATACAGCAGCGCCGAACCACCGACCAGGAAGTCGGACACGCCGGCGTCTTCCGGCTTGCCGCCCGGCATCGTCACCAGAGATTGCTGAATGTTGTAACGCTGCGCGTACCAGACACGGCCACGCTCCACGCCCGACTCCGCATCAATCAGGCGCGACGTCAGCGCCATCGTGACGCGATTGGCATCCTGAATCCGATCGACGCCGATGAACGAGTTCTCGCTGAAAATTTCGGCGAGGTTGAAGTCAGAAACCGCACCGTCGAAGATCGGGATCGAACTCTGATTGCGATACGGCGTATACACGTAGAACAGGCGGGGCTCCAACGTTTGCCGCATCGCCGTACCGAATAGGTTCACCGGGCGCTCGAACGTCAACCCGGTATCGAAGCTGAACGTCGGTACGGTACGCGTAATCGACGATTGCATCATCGATCCGTTCGGGTAATTGACGTTGTACGAAGCCGCATTGAAGATGACCTTCGGTACGACGAAGTAGCCTGGCGTCAGAATCGGGTAGCTCAACGTCGGCTGCGCATAGAGCCGCTCGCCATTCGGCTGGCCCGTCGACGATGCGATCTGGAACCGGTTGTACCGGATCGGCATCGTGAAATCGAAACCGTGGAAATCGAGCTTGTTGTATGTCGCCGACAGCTCCGGCACCGACTCGTACTGCGGCGCACTTGGTGCGAGCGTCTGATATTTCAGCACCCGTGCGAGGAACGACCAGTTGCCGTAGCCCCACGTTAACCCAGCTTCGCGGTTGTAGACGCGTTGTACCCCCGTCTGGAAGTTGGTGCCAGCACCGAAGTCGTCCGGATAGGTGTCGTCCGATACCTTCGAAAAGTTGACATAGCCGTTCACGCCGTAGCCGAGCGACTGACTATGCTGCCACGTGAACGTGTAACGGGCGTCGCCCGTCACGCGATCCTTCGGCAGATACTCAAGGTGGAACAACCCTGCGTAAGTCGGCTCAAGATAGCGGAGGTCACCAATGAGCATCACACCCCGCTTGGTCATGAAGCGGGGCGTGATCGTCAGGTCACGATTCGGCGCGATGTTGAAGTAGTACGGCGTGGACAGCTCGAAGCCCGTACGGGTCGACTGCGTGAACGTCGGCGCCAGGAAGCCTGAGCGGCGTTCGTTCGACGTCGGGAACGACAGGTACGGGCTGGCGAAAATCGGCACGCCTTGAAAGAACAGAATGCCGTTATACGCCGTGCCTTCCTGTTGCTCCTGATCGAACTCGAACTCGGACGCCTTGATGTACCAGGCCGGTGTCTGGCCTTCGTCCGTACATGCGCAAGCCGAATAGGTGCCTCGCTGCAACGTCACGAGGTTGTTCGCCTCGATGTCCGCCCGCTCCGACTTGCCGCCACCACCCGATACCAGCCGGTAAGTCGGCGTCAGCATGTAGCCGTCGCCCGCGCCGGTATACATATGGGCCTCGGGGCCCACGAACAGATTCCCGCCCTGAGAAAGACGCGCATTGCCGCGCGCCACGACTTCATCCGAGTCCTGGTCGTACGTCAGGCGGTCGCCCTTCACGAACTGGCGGTATTTGCGCGCCTCGGCGTCGTCATCGACCGTCGCATCCACGTTGGTCCGGCCAGTCAGGTGCATGCCGCGCACGTACATCGGCACATCTTCACCAGCACCCAACGGGTTATCGACAAGTGCCGGCACCGTGCGCAGCACGAGACCGTCGCTCCTGGCGATATCGGGCGGGGGGGCTTCCTGTGCGCCGGCAAGCGAACACCACACTCCGGGAAGGGAGAGCAGGAGTGCCAGCGGCTTACGCCGCGTACGCATCAGGCGACGCAGCGAAGAATCATCATTCGTATGGACTTGTTTATCCGGCATGTACGCAAACAGCGTGACAATCGTGGCGCCGCTTGCGGGCAGCCAATCCCGGATGTCTGCACGGCTTGGCCGGGACATTCGGGACGGTCGATCGAGGTCGAGAATCAGGGCGTCGGGAAAACATGATCGGGTATTATATGGCAAGACGTTTACCGCCCCCATCATGACCGCACACCCCATTGCCGCCGCGAGTGTTTCCAACGCTTCCCACTCGCTCTCCGACGCCGCCGATCCCCGCCTGAAAGCCCTGAGCGACTGGCTCGCCAGCGTGGCCGAACCGTTTGCGCTCGACATGACACAGTGGGCACCGGCGTCGGCAGACGCCAGCTTCCGGCGTTACTTTCGCATCGGCAGTCACGATCCGGCCCATCCGAGCCTGATCGTGATGGACGCGCCGCCGCCGCAGGAGGATTGCCGCCCGTTCGTTCACGTCGCCCAATTGCTCGACGAAGCGGGCTTGCAAGCGCCGAAGGTGCTGGCCGAGGATCTCGCGCAGGGTTTCCTTCTGCTGACGGATCTCGGACGCGAGACGTATCTCGACGTGATCAACGAGGAGAACGCGCGCACGCTCATGCGCGCCGCCCTCGACGCCTTGATCGTCTGGCAGAAAAGCTCGCGGCCGAATGTGTTGCCTCCCTACGATACGGCGCTGCTCCGGCGTGAACTCGACCTGTTCCCGGATTGGTATGTCGGCAGGCATCTGAAGGTGGAATTGGGCGCGGATCAACGGGCCACGCTCGATCGCATCAATCAGTTGCTCATCGACAATGCCCTCGCGCAACCCAAGGTGTTCGTGCACCGCGACTACATGCCCCGCAATCTGATGCCAGGCCTGCCGGGCACCACGGGGCCGGGCATTCTCGACTTTCAGGATGCCGTCTACGGCCCGCTCACCTACGACGTCATTTCGCTCATGCGCGACGCGTTTCGCAGTTGGGATGAAGAGCGCCAGCTCGACTGGCTGGCCTATTACTGGGAACGCGCCCGCAAGGCCGGCCTGCCGGTCGACCCGGACTTCGGCGAGTTCTACCGGCAGGCAGAATGGATGGGCCTGCAACGCCACCTGAAGGTGCTCGGCATTTTTGCGCGCATCAACTATCGGGACGGCAAGCCGCGCTATCTGGCCGATACCCCGCGTTTCATCGAGTACGCGCGCAAGGTTGCCGATCGTTACGCGCCGTTGCGCCCGCTGGCCAAGCTGCTCGACGAGTTGACCGGCCAGCAGGTCGACGTCGGCTACACGTTCTGAGGCGCGCCGCATGACAGCAATGAAAGCGATGATCTTCGCTGCCGGACGCGGCGAACGCATGCGCCCGCTCACCGACGTCACGCCCAAGCCGCTGCTGAGCGTTGGCGGCAAACCGATCATCGTGTGGCAGATCGAAGCGCTCGCGCGCGCGGGCTTCGCGGACATCGTCATCAATCACGCCTGGCTGGGTGCGCAGATCGAAGCCGCGCTTGGCGACGGCGGCGCGTTCGGCGTGCGGCTCGCTTACTCGGCCGAGGCCGAGGCGCTCGAGACCGCCGGCGGGATTGCGAAGGCGCGTGCGTTGCTCGAAGGGGCCGGCAACATATTTCTGGCAATTTCGGGCGATGTGTTCACGGCGTTCGATTACGCATCGTTGCGTCCGCAGGCTGCGCGTATGGCCGCACAGTCCGCGCCTGGAATGCATCTGGTGATGGTGCCGAACCCGCCGTTTCATCCGGCAGGAGACTTCGCGCTCGACGCGACAGGGCGTCTGTATCTGCCCGAGACCGCGCCGGCCGCATCCAGCCCGCTGACGTTCGGCAATATTGCGCTGTACGACCTGCGCCTGTTCGACGGCATCGCCCCCGGCACGCGCATGGCGCTCACGCCGCTGTATCAGCGCTCGATTGCCGCCGCCCAGGCAAGCGGCGAGCGCTTCGATGGCATCTGGGAAAACGTTGGCACCCCGGCACAGCTCGCCGACCTGGATGCCGACGTGCGCGCCCGGCAAGACCTCGCCCCCGGCAGTAGAATCGCCTGAATACATCCGAACACGCCTGAACTCGAACGAATAGACGAAATGGAGCCCGCGATGTCTGATTCCCCTTACCGTGCCCGCCGCGAGCGAGTCATCGAACAGATGCGCAAGGCCGGTGGCGGCGTCGCCATTCTGCCGACGGCGCCGGAAGTGCCGCGCAACCGCGACAGCGACTACCCCTACCGTCACGACAGCTATTTCTATTACCTGTCGGGCTTCACGGAGCCCGAAGCGGTCGTCGTACTCGACAGCCGCACGGGGCACTCGATCCTGTTCTGCCGCGCGAAGAACGAAGAACGCGAGATCTGGGACGGCTATCGCTACGGCCCGGAAGCCGCACGCGAGACCTTCGGTTTCGACGCTGCCTACCCCATCGACGAGATCGATACGCGTTTGCCGCAACTGCTGGCCGACGCTCCCGCGCTCTTCTATGCGCTCGGCGCTTCGGCCCAGCAGGATCGTCAGGTGCGTCACTGGTTGAGCGCGGTACGTGCGCAAAGCCGCACGGGGGTGTCCGCCCCGTCGGCCGCACGCGATATCCGCGCGATTCTCGATGAGATGCGTCTGGTCAAAGACCGCGTCGAAATCGACATCATGGCGCGCGCCGGCAAGATTTCGGCCGATGCCCATGTGCGTGCGATGAAGGCATCGCGCCCAGGGCTGCGTGAATATCATCTCGAAGCCGAGCTGCTGTACGAATTCCGCCGCAACGGTTCGCAATTCCCGGCTTACGGCTCGATTGTCGCCACCGGCGCCAACGCCACAGTGCTGCACTATCGCGCGGGCGACACGGAGTTGCGCGACGGCGATCTGTGTCTGATCGATGCGGCTTGCGAACTGGACGGCTACGCCTCGGACATCACACGCACGTTCCCGGTGAACGGCAAGTTCACCCCCGCACAGCGCGAGCTGTACGATATCGTGCTCGCCTCGCAACAAGCCGCCATTGACGCCACACGCGCCGGCGTGCGCTTCGATGCGCCCCACGACGCTGCCGTGCGCGTGCTCGCACAGGGCATGCTCGACACTGGCCTTCTCAAGCGCGACATCGCCGGCAGCCTCGACGACGTCATCGCCAACAAGTCGTTCAGCCGCTTCTACATGCACCGCACGGGGCACTGGATCGGCATGGACGTGCACGATTGCGGCGAGTACCGCGAGGACGGTGCGAACGGCGAACGTCCGTGGCGGACGCTGGCCGCGAACATGGTGACGACCATCGAGCCCGGCATCTATGTGCGGCCCGCGCCGGACATCGACGAGCGCTACTGGAATATCGGCATTCGTATCGAAGACGATGCGGTCGTGACCGCAGACGGCTGCACGCTGCTCACGCGCGGCGTGCCGGTCGATGCCGACGAGATCGAAGCCCTGATGCGCGGCTGATGACGCACGCCCAGCCCCCCGCCTCGCCGACACCCGCCTCGCCCACGGCGGACGAACATCCGGTCCGGCGGTTCGACGTGGCGATCGTTGGTGCCGGCCCTGTCGGCACGGCGCTCGCGCTGATGCTTGCGCAACGCGCGCCGCAATTGCGCATCGCGCTGGTGGATGGGCGCAGCGCACAGGCCGGTTACGACGACCCGCGCACACTCGCCCTCTCGCACGGTAGCCGCGAGATTCTCACGCGCGCCGGCGCATGGCCGCACAGCGGGTTGGGGCTCGACAGCACACCGATTCAGCATATCCACGTCTCGCAGGCACAACGCTTCGGCAGCACGGAAATCGACTATCTCGATCACGGCGTTCCCGCGCTGGGTTACGTGGTGCGATACGGCGCGCTGATGCGCGCGCTGGACGCTGCCATGTCACGCGTTCCTGCCCGCTTCGAGCACGCCCCCGCCGCCCCATCGTCGCCCGCTTCGCAAGACGCACCGGGCCTGCATCACTTCCGCCCCTATCGGGCAATCGCCCTGCGTCAGGATTCCCAACAGGTCACGATCACCCTCGGCACCTCGGTCGACGACGAGGCGCACACGTTGCACGCCACGCTTGCCGTGAACGCAGAGGGTGGCCTGTTCGAGAGCCAGACGGCTCGCCCACGCGCGCGCGACTACGGTCAGACGGCGCTCGTCAGCTTCGTCACCTGCGAGCGGCCGCGTATCGGCTGGGCATGGGAACGCTTTACCCCGGACGGCCCGCTGGCACTGCTACCGCAGGAAAACGGCTACGCGCTGGTGTGGTGTTGCTCGCACGCCGAGGCGAAACGCCGTCGGGAGATGGACGACGCGTCGTTCCTCACGGAACTGCACACGGCGTTCGGCGACCGCATGGGCCGGTTCACATCGGTGACCGCCCGCGCCGGTTTCCCATTGGGCCTGAACGCCCTCGGGCACGTCGTCGACGGCCGCATCGCCGCCATCGGCAACGCCGCGCAAACGCTCCACCCGGTCGCCGGACAAGGCCTGAACCTTGGCCTGCGCGACGCCTTCGATCTGGCCGACACGCTGGTGCGCAACGCGCACAGTGCCCCCCACCACCATGGCGTGCCGGGCCCCGCCGCGCTCACCGCCTTCGCCCGCCGGCGTCGCGCCGACCGCGGCCTCACGATCCGCATTACCGATCTGCTGCCTCGCGTCTTCGGCATCGACGCCGCGCCTGTCGCCGTTCTGCGCGGCATGGCGCTGGCCGGTCTCGACCTCGTCCCGCCGGTCAAAACCGCCTTCGCTCGCCAGATGCTGTTCGGCCAGCGCGGCTGAACCGGGCTTTCCCGGCAAACCCTCCCGAACGATTTGCACATTTTTTAGGCGACGGGAACGGGTTTTCGCAGTAAAATACAAACTTTTTCCCGCCTTTTCCCTTCATCGTGCGTATTGGCCCCCACGAACTCCGCAATAACCTGTTTGTCGCTCCCATGGCGGGTGTGACGGACCGGCCGTTCCGCCAGTTGTGCAAACGACTCGGCGCGGGTTATGCCGTCTCGGAGATGGTGGCGTCGAACGCACAGCTCTGGAAGAGCGAGAAGACGATGCGCCGGGCGAATCACGCTGGCGAAGTCGCCCCGATCTCGGTGCAAATTGCCGGCGCCGACCCGGCCATGATGGCCGAGGCCGCCCGCTATAACGTGGAACGCGGCGCACAGATCATCGACATCAACATGGGCTGTCCGGCCAAGAAAGTCTGCAACGTTGCCGCCGGATCGGCCCTCCTGCAAAACGAACCGCTCGTCGCCCGAATCGTGTCCGCCGTCGTTGGCGCCGTGGGCGACGTGGTGCCGGTCACGCTCAAGATTCGCACGGGCTGGGACCGCGAACACAAGAATGCCCTCACGGTCGCCCGTATTGCCGAAGCGTGCGGCATCAGCATGCTGACGGTTCACGGCCGCACCCGCGCCGATCTGTATCACGGCGACGCGGAGTACGAGACCATCGCCGCCGTAAAGGCCGCCGCACGTATTCCGGTGGTGGCCAACGGCGATATCGCTACGGCGCAGAAAGCGAAGCATGTGCTCGAAGTCACCGGCGCGGACGCCATCATGATCGGCCGCGCCGCGCAGGGACGCCCGTGGTTGTTCCGCGATATTGAGTTGTTTCTCACGACGGGCGAGATTGCTTTGCCGCCGCGCGTCGACGAGATCCAGCAGATCATGAACGAACACCTCGAAGACCATTACGAGTTTTATGGGGAGTACACCGGTGTGCGGACCGCGCGCAAGCATATCGCGTGGTATTCGCGTGGCCTGCCTGGGGCTGCCACGTTCCGCCAGCGTATGAATACGCTCGACACCACGCAGGAACAGTTGGCTGCGGTCAACGAGTTTTTCGAACAGCAGAAGGCGCACTCGGACCGCCTCTGCTATGAACAAGAATCGCCGAGGGAGCTATTAGCAGCATGAGCAAAACAAACATAGAACAATGCGTGCGCGACAGTCTGGATTCGTATTTCCGCGATCTGGATGGCGCACGGCCACACGATGTCTACGATATGGTCGTCTCGGTCGTTGAAAAGCCGCTGCTCGAGTTCGTGCTCGGCAAGGCCGACGGCAACCAGTCGCTCGCCGCCGAATATCTGGGAATCAACCGCAACACGCTGCGCAAGAAGTTGCAGCAGCACGGCCTGCTCTAACCGTTGCGCCCAGCCATTCGCCCAACTCGCCCGTTTTTGCCGCTTCACTACCGTCCGTCATGATCAAGCAAGCTCTCATTTCCGTCTCCGACAAGACCGGCATCGTCGACTTCGCCAAGTCGCTCGCTGCTCAGGGCGTGTCGATCCTCTCCACTGGCGGCACCGCCAAACTGCTGGCAGAAGCCGGCTTGAAGGTGACCGAAGTGGCCGACTACACCGGTTTTCCGGAAATGCTCGACGGGCGCGTGAAGACGCTGCATCCGAAGGTGCACGGCGGCATTCTGGCCCGCCGCGATCTGCCCGAGCATATGGCCGCGCTCGAGAAACACGACATTCCGACGATCGATCTGCTTGTCGTGAATCTGTATCCGTTCGTACAGACCATCGCCCGCGATGATTGCTCGCTCGAAGACGCCATCGAGAACATCGACATCGGTGGCCCGACCATGCTGCGCTCGGCGGCGAAGAACCACCGCGATGTCACCGTGATCGTCGATCCGGCCGACTACGCCGTGGTGCTCGATGAAATGAAGGCGAACGGCAACACGGTCGGCTACGCCACGAACTTCCGTCTGGCGACCAAGGTGTTCGCCCACACGGCCCAGTACGACGGCGCGATCACGAACTACCTCACGAGCCTTGACGAGTCGCTGCGTCACAGCGAGCGCTCCGCCTACCCGGCTACGCTGAATCTGGCGTATACGAAGGTGCAGGACATGCGTTATGGCGAGAACCCGCACCAAAGCGCCGCCTTCTACCGCGACATCGTCACACCGGAAGGCTCGCTCGCGAACTATCGCCAGCTTCAGGGCAAGGAACTGTCGTACAACAATATTGCCGACGCCGATGCCGCCTGGGAATGCGTGAAGACGTTCGACGCCCCGGCCTGCGTCATCATCAAGCACGCAAATCCGTGTGGCGTGGCCGTAGCCGCCACGCCCGCGCAAGCGTACGCGAAGGCATTCCAGACCGATCCGACGTCGGCCTTCGGCGGCATCATCGCGTTCAACCGCGAAGTTGACGAAGCGACTGCACAATCGGTGGTCAAGCAATTCGTGGAAGTGCTGCTCGCCCCGTCGTTTACCGACGCCGCCAAGCAAATCTTCGCTGCCAAGCAGAACGTGCGCCTGCTGGAAGTCCCGCTGGGCAACGGCGTGAATCAATACGACTTCAAGCGTGTGGGCGGCGGTCTGCTCGTTCAGTCGCCGGACGCCAAGAACGTGGCCCCGCATGAACTGCGTGTGGTGACGAAGCGTCATCCGACGCCGAAGGAAATGGAAGATCTGCTCTTCGCGTGGCGCGTGGCGAAGTACGTCAAGTCGAACGCTATCGTGTTCTGCGCTGGCGGCATGACGCTGGGCGTGGGTGCCGGCCAGATGAGCCGCGTCGACTCGGCACGTATCGCCAGCATCAAGGCACAGAACGCAGGTTTGTCGCTGATCGGCTCGGCGGTGGCATCGGACGCGTTCTTCCCGTTCCGTGACGGCCTGGACGTGGTGGTCGACGCAGGCGCCACCTGCGTGATTCACCCGGGCGGCTCGATGCGCGACGATGAGGTCATTGCCGCTGCCGACGAACGCAGCGTCGCCATGCTAATGACCGGTACGCGTCACTTCCGTCACTAAGCGCCCCTAAGCTCTGCGACAGAGAATTGCGCCTTCGGGCGTCATACCGCTCGATTGAGACAAAAATGCCGCTTCGATTTGCTTCGAAGCGGCATTTTTTTTGGGAGTTCGCCGCGCTTTGCCACAGCCAGGCAGCGTGGGGATTGCCTCTCCCCCTCAACGCCGCCCTCCAGATGGACCGGGGCCCCTTTCCGCCTCTCAGACATAAACCCAACTCGCTGCAGAAAGGCGCCCCGGTCCATCCCCTCACAGGCCCTCAGTGCCTCCCCCCGACACCTCCCGCGCTTCTCTAACGGCCACACGACGAGACGGTAGTGCGCAAAGCCAGGGCCAGGTGTTTAGCGTCGCGAGAGCGTCGTCAGGAAGACTTCGGCAGGATCGGCGTCGGCACGCAATTCACAAGTGTCACCGCCTTCGATGCGCAACGCATGCCCCTCGGGAACGCTCACGGCTTGAGCATCAGCGAAAGTCACCTGTACTTGTCCGTGCGCGCAATAAAGGAAGGCGATCGCGTTGGCATCCGCTGGCAACTTCCACGTCACTGCCTCCCCATCGAGACAATGCTGCGCCAGCGTGTGCTGCCATTCGGCACGACGCGTCATGACATTGAAGTCGTCGATGGGCACGCCGGCAGTTTCCAGCACCGGGGTGCTGCTCACGTTCAGCTCGCCGTCAAACGCGTAGGGGGGCGTGCGCGTCGTAAGCGTGACATCCGGACGGCCCTCGACGTTGAGCGTGAGTGTGCCGCCCCGGACGATTGCCAGCGAACGGTCAATTCCCGCGAACACGGAGAATGGCCCCGGCGCCGCGATCGTCGCGGTACTGATCCGCCAGTCGAAGCCGTCGTCGCCAGCGCGTCGCGCCACGGCCAACTCCGTCGTCACACCCTGGCCGTTCTTCCACGGCATCTTCAGAAAATCGGCCGGGCCGAGCACTTGCAGTTTCATAGGACGTAGTTGGCGACGCGATTACTGGCGAACTTCGCCGTGACCGAACACGACGTACTTCAGACTCGTCAGGCCCTCGAGACCCACCGGGCCCCGGGCGTGCAGCTTGTCGTTCGAGATACCGATCTCCGCGCCCAGACCGAACTCGAAGCCGTCGGCGAAACGCGTGCTGGCGTTGATCATCACACTTGCCGAATCGACTTCGCGCAGGAATTGCATCGCAGCGGAGTAGTCCTCGGTGACAATGGCGTCGGTGTGATGCGAGCCGTAACGATTGATGTGCTCGATGGCCGGTGCGAGGCCGTCGACGATCTTGATCGCCAGCACCGGTGCGAGGTATTCCGTCGACCAGTCTTCCTCGGTCGCCGCCACCGCCCCGGTCACGCCGGCACTGCCCAGCGCTGCGCGCGTGCGTTCGCAACCACGCAACTCGACCTGCTTGCCCTGGAACATGCGGGCAATGGCGGGCAACTGGCCGATGGCCTGCTGATCGACAAGCAGCGTCTCCATCGTGTTGCAGGTGCCGTAACGGTGCGTCTTGGCGTTCTCGCAAATCGCCAGCGCCTTCGCCGGGTCGGCACGGCCGTCGACATAGACGTGGCAAATGCCATCGAGATGCTTGATCATGGGCACGCGGGCGTCTTGCATCAGACGCGCGATCAGGCTCTTGCCACCGCGCGGCACGATCACGTCGACATATTCCGTCATGGTGATGAGTTCGCCGACCGCCGCGCGATCGGGCGTATTCACCACCTGCACCGCGTCACCCGGCAGTCCGGTGTCCGCTAGCGCCCGGGCAATGAGCGCTGCCAGCGCAGTGTTGCTCTCAATGGCTTCCGAACCGCCGCGCAGAATGGTCGCGTTGCCCGACTTGAGGCAAAGCGCTGCGGCGTCGATGGTCACATTGGGGCGCGATTCGTAAATGATGCCGATGACGCCCAGCGGCACGCGCATCTGACCGACCTGAATGCCGCTCGGTTGCACGCGCACGTTGCTGATCTCGCCGATGGGATCGGACAGGCCGGCAATCTGGCGCAGCCCTTCGATCATCGTGCGCAGCGCCTTGTCGGACAGCGTGAGGCGATCGATGAACGCAGCGTCCTGACCGTTGGCGCGCGCCCGCTCGAGATCGCGGCGGTTCACTTCCTGCAACGTCGCACCATCGCGTTCGATGGCATCCGCAATCGCCAGCAATGCGCGATTCTTGGCGGCAGTGTCGGCACGCGCCATGGCGCGTGACGCCTCGCGGGCATGCTGGCCCAGCGATTGCATGTAGGCTTTGATATCCATATCGTCGGTTCGGCAGTTCTTTGGGCGACTCGGTCGCCTTTGCATTCTGTTGGCAGCCAGTGCAGGCAGCCGGCGTTGGCGGGAATTAGGGCGCGCTAGGCGTGCACCGGACGCGATGCGCGGGCGGAGCGCGCCGTCGGCGGTCGCTCGCCTGCGAGCAGCAGGCCGAGTTGCAGCATGCCGTCCCATGGGTCGCCGGGCAGGCCATCGGCACGCAGGCCCTTGACCTGCCGATCCAGGCGCGCCGCCAACTGCAACGCCTGCGCAAGCATGGCCGGCGTGGCGCGATTCGCCGCCTGCTCCATCAGTCGCTCGCGCGGGCCCCAGACCCGGTATTCGCGCAGCAACATGGCAAGCGGCTTACCGGCTGCCATCCCGCGCGTGATCTTGGCAAGCGTGCGAACCTCTTCGGTCAATGCCCACAGCACGAGCGGTGCGGCCTCGCCTTCGCCGCGCAGACCGTCGAGCATGCGAACCAGCCGGGCGGCATCGCCGGCCAGCACAGCTTCGCTGAGCTTGAAGACGTCGTAGCGCGCGACATTGAGCACGGCATCCTGCACCTGCTCGAACGCCAGCACACCCGATGGGTACAGCAAGCCGAGCTTCTGAATTTCCTGATGCGCCGCAAGCAGGTTGCCCTCGACGCGGTCGGCGATGAACTGCAATACGCGACGTCCCGGCTCACCGGCTTCGACGCGCTGTCCCTGCGCGGTGAGGCGTTGGGCGATCCAGTCAGGCAGACGGCTCCGGTCGACCGGATCGATCTTGATCGTGACACCCACGCGATCGAGCGACGAAAACCAGTCGGACTTGGTCGCAGTGGCATCGAGCCGGGGCAGCGTGATGATGGTCAGCACGTCGCTATTGGCAGCATCGGCGTGCGCCTTGAGCGCAGCGCCCCCGTCCTTGCCCGGCTTTCCGCCGGGAATGCGCAACTCGATGAGTTTGCGGTCGCCGAACAACGACATCGACTGGCCCGCGTTCGCAAGGGCGCCCCAATCGAAGCTGCGCTCGACGCTGAGCACGTCACGCTCGGTGAAGCCCCCCGCACGCGCTGCTGCACGCACGCGATCCACCGCCTCCTGCACGAGCAGGCTCTCGTCGCCGTAGATCGTATAGATCGGCGAGAGGGTCTTGGCGAGATGCGCGTCGAGCGCGTCGGGACGCAGTTGCATGAGGGTAGGCGTTACTCTTCCGGCTTCTTCGCCGGCATGGACTTTACCGCTTCCATGCGACGGATGATCTGAGCAACGGCGTCCTTCTGCATGTCTCGATTGAGCAGCGCAGCTTCCGCGTCGCGTGCCGTCGTTTCGCTGTCGCTATACGGCAGATTGCGCGTCAGGCGAATCGTACTCAACGGAATGATCGGCGTTCCGTCCGGCGTCACGAGCTGAAAGGTGAATGAGGCGCGCATTTCATACTCGCGCGCCTGGCCGTTTGCGTCGAGACTGATCGCCGAGCGTGACCCCGTCGCGCTCACGATTTCGAGCCGGGCATCGGCGTCCTTGGGTTCGGTCACAACGACCGTCCCCTTGCTGCCGTAGCGAATATAGCGCGAGATATCGGTCGCCATCTGACCGCCACCCGAGATGTACAGACGATGGAACGCGTACTCGCTTGCGCCACGCAACTGGAAGCCACACGCGGACAGCGTCAACGCGCAGCCCAGCAAGGCGACCCAGCCGAAAATCCTGCGCGTCACGCCGACGCCTCGTTGCCCGGATGTGATTTGCACGTGATGTGCCCTCTTGTCACCAAACGTCATCAATTCATCGACCAGCGGCAGCGGCTGCCGCCTCAGACCACTACGTTCACGAGACGGCCCGGCACGACGATGACCTTCTTCACCGGCTTGCCTTCGCCGAACTTGGCAGTCATTTCGTGTGCCAGTGCGGCTTGCTCGATGGTCTCGCGCGAAGCGTCCTTCGCCACGCGCACGGCACCGCGCACCTTACCGGCCACCTGCAACACGAGTTCGATTTCGTCTTGCACCAGCGCGCCTTCGTCGACTTCCGGCCACGCAGCGTCGAGCAGATCGCCCTGTTGGGCGGCATAGCCCAACTCGGCCCACAGACCGTGCGTGACGTGCGGCACCACCGGGTACAGCACGCGCAACAGAATGCCGTAGCATTCGCGCACCGCGCCAGCACCCGCAGCGCCCTTGTCGCTTTCGATGGCGTTGAGCATCTTCATCGCGGCCGACACCACCGTGTTGTACTGCACACGCTGATAGTCGTAGTTGGCCTGCTTGAGCACGCTATGAATCTCGAGGCGCAGCGCCTGAGCCGCCGGGTTAGCCGTCTCGATGGCGGCGTCCGTCTGACGCAGCAGCGCAGCCTGCGACTGACCAAAGCCCCAAAGACGGCGCAGGAAGCGGCTCGCGCCTTCAACGCCAGCGCCCGACCACTCGAGCTGCTGCTCGGGCGGTGCGGCGAACATCACGAACAAACGTGCCGTATCGGCGCCGTACTGATCGATCAGCGATTGCGGATCGACCCCGTTGTTCTTCGACTTCGACATCTTCTCGATGCCGCCAAGCGTCACATCTGCCCCGTCGGCCTTCGACGTCGCGCTGGTCGGACGGCCCTTGTCGTCGAATTGCACTTGCACGTCGAGCGGGTTGAACCATGTCTTCTTGCCCGAGGCGTCTTCGCGATAGTACGTCTCGTTGAGCACCATGCCCTGCGTGAGCAGGTTCTGCGCCGGCTCCTTGAAGCTCACCAGCCCCAGATCGCGCATGACCTTGGTCCAGAAGCGCGAATACAACAGGTGAAGAATCGCATGCTCGATGCCACCGATGTACTGATCCATCGGCATCCAGTAATTGGTGCGCTCGTCGACCATCTTGTCGGCGTCCGGGCAGGCGTAGCGCGAGAAGTACCACGACGAGTCCACGAACGTGTCCATCGTATCGGTCTCACGGCGTGCCGGCTTGCCGCACTTCGGGCAATCGCACTTGAGGAACGCTTCAGACTTGGCGAGCGGATTGCCGGTGCCGTCCGGCACGAGATCCTCGGGCAGCACAACCGGCAGATCCTTCTCGGGTACCGGCACGGCACCGCACGCGTCGCAATGAATGATCGGGATCGGCGTGCCCCAGTAGCGCTGACGCGAAATGCCCCAGTCACGCAGACGGAACGTGACCTGCTTGTCGCCCATGCCCTTCGCCTTGAGATCCGCGGCAATGGCGTCGATGGCAGCCGCAAAGCCCAGGCCGTCGTACTTGCCGCTGTTGATCAGCGTGCCGCCTTCCTTGTCGCCATACCAAGCCTGCCAGGCCTCCGTCGAGTACGTCTCGCCGGCCGTCGCGACAACCTGCTTGATCGGCAGGCCATACTTGCGCGCGAACGCGAAATCGCGCTCATCGTGCGCCGGCACGCCCATCACGGCACCCTCGCCGTAACCCATCAGCACGTAGTTGCCGATCCACACTTCAACCTTGTCGCCGGTGAGCGGATGCGTGACGAAGAAGCCCGTCGGCATCCCCTTCTTTTCCATCGTGGCGATGTCGGCTTCCGCGACGCCACCCTGCTTGCATTCGGCGATGAACGCCTGCAAGTCGGGACGCCCGGCTGCCAGACGCGTGGCCAGCGGATGCTCGGCGGCAATCGCGCAGAAGGTCACACCCATGATCGTGTCGGCACGCGTGGTGAACACGCGCAGCAACTTGCTCTCGCCGTCGAGTTCGTACGGGAAGCCGAAGTTCACGCCGAAGCTCTTGCCGATCCAGTTCTGCTGCATCACCTTCACGCGCTCGGGCCAGCCGAGTTCGTCCAGGTCGCCGAGCAATTCGTCGGCGTATTCGGTGATACGCATGTAGTACATCGGGATTTCACGCTTTTCAACAAGCGCACCCGAGCGCCAGCCGCGACCGTCGATCACCTGCTCGTTGGCAAGCACGGTCTGATCGATCGGGTCCCAGTTAACCGTTCCCGTCTTCAGATAAGCGACACCCTTCTCGAGCATCTTGAGGAACAGCCACTGATTCCAGCGGTAGTACTCCGGCTTGCAGGTGGCAACTTCGCGCGACCAGTCGATCGCCAGGCCCATGGCCTGCATCTGCTTCTTCATGTACGCAATGTTGTCGTACGTCCACTTGGCCGGCGGCACGCCGTTGGCCATGGCCGCATTTTCCGCCGGCATGCCAAAGGCGTCCCAGCCCATCGGCATCAGCACGTTGTAGCCGCGCATACGCATCTGACGGTACATCACGTCATTGATGGTGTAGTTGCGCACATGCCCCATATGCAGCTTGCCCGACGGATACGGCAGCATCGAGACGCAATAGAATTTCTGTTTGTCCGCGCGCTCGGTGGTCTTATAGGCATCGATCGCCTGCCAGTGAGACTGGGCGGAGGCTTCGACGTCGGCGGGAACGTATTTTTCTTGCATGATGGGTCGGCGGATAGGATTCGGCTCGGTCGGCCCCCATTGACATGCGGCACAGATGGCGCGGCACGCAAGACTTTCAGGGCAAATCCGGGGAAAACGATAATTATAACGCCGCCGGGAGCGGATTCGGCGCGGCGGCTGCGAGGGGATGCGGCCTTTAGGTCGCTTTGACTCCGGAACCCGCCGATGCGTCGTGCGATCAGCGGTGAAGTCCGACCCTTTCAAGGACTTCAGAGACCGGCCGGCGCATCACGCGCGATACGCCCAGCCGGCTCCCTGGCCAGAAGCCAACGCTGGATCAGCGCAGGCCCAGCACGTCCTGCATGTCGAACAGGCCGGTATTGCGTTGCGCGAGGAAGCGGGCAGCACGTAGCGCGCCCTGCGCGTACGACAGACGGCTCGACGACTTGTGAGTGATTTCAATGCGCTCACCGATGCCGGCAAAGAGCACCGTGTGATCGCCGACGATATCGCCGCCGCGCACGGTAGCAAAGCCGATAGTCGACGGATCGCGCTCGCCGGTCACGCCTTCGCGGCCATAGACGGCACATTCCTTCAGATCGCGGCCCAACGCCTCGGCCACGACTTCGCCCATGCGCAACGCCGTACCGGACGGGGCGTCGACCTTGTGGCGATGATGGGCTTCGATGATCTCGATGTCGTAACCCGTATTCAGGATCTTGGCGGCGACTTCGAGCAGCTTGAACGTAGCGTTCACGCCAACGCTCATGTTCGGAGCGAACACAACGGCCACACGCTCGGCCCCCGCAGCCAGACGCGCCTTGTCTTCTTCCGAAAAGCCCGTGGTGCCGACGATCATCTTTACGCCGTGCTTTTCGGCGGCAGCCAGATGCGCCAGCGTGCCTTCAGGGCGCGTGAAGTCGATCAGGTATTCGGCGTTGGCGAGCGCGGCGTCGAGGTCAGCGGTGATTTTCACCCCCGTCTCGCGGCCCAGAAACGCACCGGCATCGTGCCCCAGTGCCGGGCTGCCTTCACGATCGAGGGCACCGACCAACTCGGCGTCGTCGGCCGCCAGGACGGTTTCGATCAGCATCCGGCCCATACGGCCGGAGGCGCCAGCAATCGCAATTTTCATCATCATGATTCTTTAGACGTTCAACCGCTTACTTGGGCATCGAGAACAGACCACCACCGGAGGTCACGCCCGGCGACGGAACAAGCCCCGTACCGCTGGATGCGCCGGCGCTCCCCGATGCGCTGTCGCCAGCAGCAGACGCGGCCTGCGAGGCAGGGGCGGCCGCCCCCGTCGAGACGCCGTTTGCCGCCGGTGCGGCTGTCGGTGCGATGGCGGCAGCATCCGGCGACGGTGCTGCGGCCTCAGCGGCGGCAGCGCTCGCGGTCGACGGCGCGGGCGCCTCGGTCTTCACGGTCTTGCCCTTCTGGCCGTCGATTTCCTGAACGAGCTGGTACTCGGTCGGCAAGTTTTCGCCGCCCTCCCAACGTGCCAGCGTATCGCCCTCGAAATACACCCTCAGATGGCGCTCTTGCACCACGGAGGCATTGCCGCGCTTGAAGTAGAAGACGTAGTCCCAGCGGTTTGCGTGGAATATGTCCGTCAGCAGCGGCGTGCCCAGCAACTGGCGCACCTGATCGCGGGTCATGCCGGCTTTGAGCTGGTCATAGGCCTCTTTCGAGACGAAATTGCCTTGAACGATGTTGATTCGATACGGCGTGACCACGCCGATCACTTTGTCGGTCACGCTGTCATACGTCGAGCAGCCGGCCAACGCCAGGAATGCCGCCGCAGCACAGACGGAGAACGGAAGGGAGAGATAACGACGCAAATCTGACTCGCTTTCAAAAAAATCGAACTTGACTCCGGCACGCCGGGCGCGCCGCCACATCGCCCCCATTGACGGCGATTACCGTCCCGTTTGCCCCGGTTTGCACCCGGGCAAGGCAAAAAGGCATTATTATTGGGGCTGTATTGTACTCTAGGGACGTAGAGCGATGCCGAATCCCGCCGATTTGAAAAATATCGGACTGAAAGCCACGCTTCCGCGCCTGAAAATTCTGGAGATTTTCCAGAGTACCAAGGTGCGCCATCTGACCGCTGAAGACGTCTACCGTCATCTGCTCAATGAAAATCTCGACATCGGCCTCGCCACGGTCTACCGTGTGCTGACCCAATTCGAGCAAGCCGGACTATTGTCGCGCAGCAACTTTGAATCCGGCAAGGCCGTTTTCGAACTCAATCAGGGCAATCACCACGATCACCTGGTGTGTCTTGACTGCGGCCGTGTCGAAGAGTTCTTCGACGCAGAAATCGAACGCCGCCAGAAGATGATTGCAAAGGAAAACGGCTTCGAGCTTCAGGAACACTCGCTCGCCATGTACGGGAGTTGCACAAAGGAACCGTGCCCGTACCGTCAAAAAAACTAAAAATTGCCCCTGTCAGAATGCCTTTCCGCAAGGGCGTTCTGGGATTTTCCCCGCATCCCCGCCGCTCATTTAGCGCCACGTTACTGCGCTTCGCTGACGATAGCTCTCCGTAAAGTGCGGTGCGTCTCAGGCATTGTGGGCACATCGCCGGATCAAGGCTTCCCACCCGACTTCTCACCTGAATCGCGGAATATTGCCCGCCACCGAATCCGATACCGGACGAATCCCGAAAGCGATCACCAATGAAAAAAGCCGCTGTCTCACGACAGCGGCTTTTTTTACAACTCGCGTCGAACGCGCTTACTTCGCCGACATCAGGGCGACGGTAGTGTCGAGCATGCGGTTCGAGAAGCCCCACTCGTTGTCGTACCACGAGCTGACCTTCACCAGACGGCCCGACACCTTGGTCAACGTGCCGTCGAAGTTCGACGAGGCCGGGTTGTGGTTGAAGTCGACCGACACCAGCGGTGCCGTGTTGTACGTAGCGATGGCCTTCAGCGAACCTTCAGCGGCTTCCTTCAGGATCGCATTGACTTCGTCCACCGTCGTGTCGCGCTTGGCGATGAACGACAGGTCAACGATCGACACGTTGATCGTCGGGACGCGAATGGCGTAGCCGTCGAGCTTGCCGTTCAGTTCCGGCAGCACCAGACCGACAGCCGAAGCGGCGCCCGTCTTGGTCGGGATCATGCTCATCGTGGCCGAACGCGCACGACGCAGGTCTTCGTGATAGACGTCCGTCAGCACCTGATCGTTGGTGTAAGCATGAACCGTCGTCATCAGGCCCGTTTCCAGACCGATCTTCTCATGCAGCGGCTGAACCAGCGGCGCCAGGCAGTTCGTGGTGCACGAAGCGTTCGAGATGACCGTGTCGGTCGACTTGAGCACGCCTTCGTTCACACCGAACACGATGGTGGCGTCCACATCCTTGCCGCCGGGGGCCGAGATGATGACCTTCTTCGCGCCGCCTTTCAGGTGGGCACTGGCCTTTTCCTTCGAGGTGAAGAAGCCCGTGCACTCGAGCACGACATCCACGCCCAGCTCGCCCCACGGCAGTTCTGCCGGGTTACGGTTGGCCAGCACGCGGATCTTGTCGCCGTTGACGACCATGAAGTCGCCGTCGACCGACACCGTGCCCGGGAACTTGCCGTGAGCGGTGTCGTATTGCGTCAGGTGAGCGTTCGTCTGCGCATTGCCGAGATCGTTGATGGCGACAATTTCGATGTCGTGCTTCTTACCACCTTCGTAGTGGGCACGCAGTACGTTGCGGCCGATACGGCCGTAGCCGTTGATAGCGACGCGAATGGTCATGGGGGTATCTCCGTAAGGTCTAACGAAATCAGCCAAGCACGGACTTGACCGTCGCAACCACGTGGTCGACGGTGAAGCCGAAGTGTTTGAACAGCACGCCGGCCGGTGCCGACTCGCCGAAGGTATCGATGCCGACTACGCCGCCTTCCAGGCCGACGTACTTATGCCAGAATGCCGTCACACCGGCTTCGATGGCCACACGCGGCACACCGCGCGGCAGCACGCTCTCGCGATACGCCTTGTCCTGACGGTCGAACACATTGGTCGACGGCATGGACACGACACGCGCCGCGATCCCCTCGGCAGCCAACACTTCGGCGCCCTTGAGGGCCAGATCCATTTCCGAGCCGGTCGCCATCAGCACGATCTGCGGATTCGCCACGTCACGCAGCACGTAGCCGCCACGGCGGATGTTGGCGATCTGCGCATCGTCACGCGGGACGAACGGCAGGTTCTGGCGGCTGAACACGAGACTCGACGGACCATCGTGACGCTCCACCGCAGCCACCCACGCGACCGCCGTCTCCGTTGTATCGCACGGACGCCACAGGTCCATTTGCGGAATCAGACGCAAGCTCGAGACATGCTCGATCGACTGGTGCGTCGGGCCATCTTCGCCCAGACCGATCGAGTCGTGCGTGAATACGAAGATCGAACGCAGCTTCATGAGCGCCGCCATACGCAGCGCATTGCGGCTGTAGTCGGAGAACGTCAGGAACGTGCCGCCGAACGGAATGTATCCGCCGTGCAGTGCAATACCGTTCATGATGGCGCTCATGCCGAACTCGCGCACACCGTAGTTGATGTGGTTGCCGAACTGCACGCCTTCTGCGTTCGCACGCACGGCCTTGCTGGCCTTCCAGTTCGTCAGGTTCGAGCCGGTCAGGTCGGCCGAGCCGCCCAGGAATTCCGGCAGCACCGCTGCCAGACCCTCAATAGCCAGTTGCGACGCCTTGCGCGTCGCGACCGTCTCGGCCTTCTCGTTGGTCTTGGCGATCAATGCCGCGGCAGCCGACTTAAAGTCGCCCGGCAATTCGCCCTTCATACGACGCTCGAACTCGGCGGCTTCTGCCGGGAACTCGCTGCGATAGGCGGCAAAACGCTCGTTCCACGCGGCTTCGGCTTTCTGCCCTGCCACCTTGGCATCCCATGCGGCGTAGACTTCGGCCGGCACTTCGAACGGCGGCAGATGCCAACCCAGCGCAGCGCGCGTGGCAGCGATTTCGTCCGCGCCCAACGGTGCGCCGTGCACATCGTGACCGCCCTGCTTGTTAGGAGCCCCCTTGCCGATGAGCGTCTTGCAGCAGATCAGCGTCGGGCGGTCCGATGTCTTGGCTTGCGCGATGGCGGCATCCACGGCGTCGGCATTGTGCCCGTCGATGCCACGAATCACGTTCCAGCCGTAAGCTTCGAAGCGCTTGGGCGTGTCATCGGCAAACCAGTACTCGACGTCACCGTCGATCGAGATGCCGTTATCGTCGTACAGCGCGATGAGCTTGTTCAGACGCAGCGTGCCCGCGAGCGAACAGGCTTCGTGCGAGATGCCTTCCATCAGGCAACCGTCGCCGAGGAATGCGTAAGTGTAATGATCGACGATGTCGTTGCCCGGGCGATTGAATTCCTTGGCAAGCAGCGCCTCGGCGAGCGCAAAGCCCACGGCGTTGGTGATGCCCTGCCCCAGCGGGCCGGTGGTCGTCTCGACACCCGGCGTGACGCCCACTTCAGGGTGACCCGGTGTCTTGCTGTGAAGTTGACGGAAATGCTTGAGCTCTTCGATCGGCAGATCGTAGCCCGTCAGATGCAGCAGCGAATAGATGAGCATCGAACCGTGGCCGTTCGACAGGATGAAGCGGTCGCGATCGAACCAGTGCGGATTGACGGGGTTGTGTTTGAGATGACGGCCCCAGAGAGCAACGGCGATATCGGCCATGCCCATCGGCGCGCCAGGGTGACCGGAGTTGGCCTGTTGGACCGCATCCATGGAAAGGACGCGAATGGCAGAGGCCATCAGTGCAGCCGTAGCAGAAGAGGAGTTCGTCATGGTGACCAGCCGAAAGAGCGGGCGTGCCCCGTTGCCGCAAGCTGCCGCGCGAAATTCAAATGCAGGAAAAGACCGAGATTTTACCAGATACGGCACTTGCCCGGGTCGTTCGTGGCGAACTTCCCCAACCGGCGGGAACGTGGAATCATGCGAGAAAGTGGCGTAATCGCCCCAAATTAGAGGAAGTTACCCTGCCAATGCCCGCCAAACGTGACGTCCCCGAACATGAAGCCGGCATCGCGCCGCCCCGTTACACGGCACCGCTCGGGCAGTGGGCCGGTTATTCGTTCGCCGCGCACCCGGTATTCGCCGCCACGACGGCTCACCAACACATCGAGATCCTGGATCTGCCGGCATTCGGCGCGCTCGGACGCGCTTATCGGCTCGATGGCCGGTTCATGGCCTCGCTCGCCGATGCGCATATCTGCCACGAATGCATGGTGCACCCGCTGATGCTTGCGCACGGCAGTGTCGAGCGCGTGCTGATACTCGGCGGCGGTGACGGCGGCTCGGCACGCGAGGCGTTGCGCCACGCAAGTGTGCGTGAGGTCGTCGTTGCCGAACTCGATGCTCAGGTTCCCGCAACAATCCTTCGGTACATGCCGGCGCTGGCCGACGGTGCATTTGACGATCCGCGCACGACGCTCGTCATCGGCGACGCCCGGCATCTCGTGGATGCCGCGCTCGCACGTGGCGAACGATTCGATGCCGTGATTTTCGATCTGACGGAAGCCGATGGCGAGGCGGCGACGCTTCACGATGCGGCGTTCTTCGCCAAAATTCGCGCGTTACTCACACCACGCGGCGGGATCGCCCTGCAACTGGGAGCCCCCTGGTTCGAGGCCGATCCGGTGCGACGGATGCTTGCCGCCCTGCGCTCGGTGTTCGCCTGCGTCCAGCCCATAACGACGTATGTGCCACTGTATGGCACGCAATGGGCACTCGTGTTCGCCAGCGATTCTCTCGATGTGCGCGCAAGCGTCTCTGACGCTCTGCCGGACGCGTTGCAACCCCTGCGCCACTATTCGCCCTCGCGGCACGCCGCGCTGTTCGACGTCCCGCCGGAACTGACGGATGTGCTTGGCGGCTCGCCGGATCACTCGGCATCAAGATGACACACTGCGCGTGAAGCGAACACGCGTTCCTTGTATATTGAGGGCTCGTCACGACCGTCGGCCACGCCCGTTCCTTCCCCGTTTTCATGATTCGGAACGCGCGCCCATTGCCCCCGCCGGCAGACCTACCGGAGCACCGTCATGTCCGATTCCCGCCCGCCTCATGTACCGTGGTTGACGCCTTATCTGACCGTGCGCGACGCCAAAGCGGCCGCAACGTTCTATACCCAGGCGTTCGGTTTCACGATGCATGACATGGTGGACGACGACGGTGCGGTCATGCATGTCGAAATGTTTTATCAGGGCCAACTGATCCTGATGTTCGCGCCCGAAGGCGCGTTTGCCAGCACGGCACGCACGCCGCGCAGCGCCGGCGTGGAAGCGCCGCAGAGCTTCTACGTGTATACAGAAGACGTCGATGCGTTATATGCCCGCGCCATTGCCGCCGGAGCAAAAGGGCTGATGCCACCCAGCGATCAATTCTGGGGCGATCGCTTCTGCCAGTTGGAAGACCCGGACGGGTATCGCTGGGGCTTCGCTCGCCCCGTGGCACCGCGCGGCTAAACGCTCGCTTCGATCGCGTTGGGGTATGCTTCTGTCCCCATCGCCCGGCCTCGCAGCCTTCCTTCACCTTTCGCCCGTATGCCTCGCTTTTTCATCGATGCGCCACTGCACGCCGGCGCCCTGCTCGATCTTCCCGACACCGTGGTTCGTCACGTTCAGGTATTGCGCCTGAAGGCGGGTGACACGCTCACGCTTTTTAACGGCACGGGCGGCGAGTATCCGGCCGTACTCACGACGCTGGAAAAGCGGCACGCCACGGCGCAGCTCGCAGAGCGCAATACGCGGGAAACGGAGGCGCCGTATCGCGTCACGCTGGCACAAGGCATCGCCGGCGGCGACAAGATGGACTGGCTGATCGAAAAGGCCATCGAACTTGGCGTGACAGACATCCAACCGCTCGCCACCGAACGCTCGGTGATCCGCCTCGATGCAGAGCGCGCCGCAAAACGGGTAGCGCATTGGCAAGCGCTGGCGCAAGCCGCGTGCGAGCAGTGCGGGCGAAACCGCGTGCCGCGCATCCTGCCGATCCGGCCGATCGGACCATGGTTACGCGAGCAGAACACGATGACGTGCTACGGATGGCGTGTACTATTGTCACCTAGAGCGGACAGCGGTTTCGATTCGCTGCCGCACGAAGCGCCGACTGAATCTGGCGTGTTGCTCTTCGGCCCAGAAGGCGGGCTGACACCTCAGGAAGAAACGCTTGCGCGGGAGGCCGGTTTTGCGGCAATTCGCCTAGGAGAACGTATCTTACGGACGGAAACGGCAGGCATTGCGGTGCTCGCTGCTTTGGCCGCGCGCTGGGGCGGTTGGTAAGCATAGATGACTCGATCAACGGCTTCTCAAACCTAAGGAGCAATTCCTCATGGGTATCCTCGATTCCATTCTCGGCGGCGTGTCCGGCAATCAGGCCGGTGGCGGTAGCGGCGGCGGCAATACCAAGATGCTGCTACTGATGGGCTTGCTGGCGATGATCGCCAGTCGCTCCGGTAACGCGCAAGGTCAAGGCAGTCAGGGCGGCGACCTGCTCGGTTCGCTAGGCGGTGCACTCGGTGGAATGCTGGGCGGCAGTGGCGCCGCAGCGGGCGGTGGCGGTCTCGGCGGCCTGCTGGGCGGCTTGCTGGGCGGTGCGCAGGCACCGCAGCCCACGGGCTCAGGCGCCCAGGCGACCTCCCCCGGTGATTTGGTTGGCGCGCTCGGCGGTCTGGGCGGCCTGACGCAGATGCTGGAAACCGGCGGACTCGGCGACGCCATGCGTTCGTGGGTCGGTACCGGAAGCAACCAGCCCGTCTCAGCCGATCAGGTCGCGCAAGCGCTTGGGCCCGGCGGTCGACTGCAACAACTGGCCGATACCGCAGGCATCAGCCAGGACGACGCCGCACAGCAGTTGTCCTCGCTTCTGCCGGAGGTAGTCAATCAACTCACGCCGAACGGCGACCTGCCGCAAGGCCAGTTGGATCTGGCAAGTCTCGCGCAGAAGTTCCTTGGCGGCCATACCGGCTGAGGTGGCACCGAAGCGTCGGATAGTCGGCCCCTGGCCAGAAATGAAAAATGTCCGCTGTCACTTTTTTTTCGGACCTATGCAGCGGCGTGAAAGGTCTTGTGGGGCAATAGGTTAGGCCGGATTTCAGCGGCTGGTTGCCTCCAACGCCTTATGCCTCAGGGGCCAAATAGGTGCACAGTGCGACGGAGAACCCTGAAGCGATACAGCAATATCTAGCGTAGGTTGGAAAGGGCATCATCCCTTCACGGGTGGGCAGCATGTGGCCGGCGCTTATCTGTGCTCGCCAACGGGCGCTACGCGATGCTGGAAGACGGCATAGGCTCCTCGCTAGTGCCGTGGAGGCTCGCGATCAAGCAGCGGCTGGGGCAGTGGATCGCCGCGACGGTACTCGACGGTAGCGCGGGCCTGCAATCGGATAGCACCGGCAGCTATCTGTTGCCGGGAGAGCCATCTTTGCACAGCAGCCCTTCCAGCAGCGCCTGCACCGGTCGCGACGCTTTCCCGGCATCCGAGCACACCAGACCGAACTCGCGGTGGATTACTGGCACCAGCGGCATCACACGCAGGCCGCGCTGCTCATCGGGCAAGGTCGATTCAGGCACCAACGCCACGCCCATGCCTTCGCGCACCAGTACGCAAGCGCTGGCCCAATCGCGCACCGTCACCCGCAAGTCTGACAGGCGCAGGCCCGCTTGTTCGACCAGCCTTTGCCCATTCACGGCGCAGCCGCCGGTGGCGAGGATGAAGGGCTGCGCGGCCAGTTCTTCCAGAGTGACACCGCTCTCGCTGGCGCGACGCCCCAGCGGATGGCTGGCCGGCAGCACCGCCACCCAGGCATCGTGCCCCAACACCGCCGCCGCCCGGCTCGGTGCGGGGTTCAGCACCACACCCAACTCCACCGTGCCGGCGGCCAGCCAGTCTTCCACTTCCTCGTCTGTACCTTCCAGTGCCACCAGTTCGATGCCAGGATGACGGCGCTGGAAGTCGCGCAGCAGGCCGGGCAGCAGCGTCGAAATCACCGACGGAAAGCTCGCCAGACGGATGCGTCCGCCGCTCAATCCTTGGCTGTCATCGGCCAGTACACGGATGGCGTCCAGCCGTTCCAGCATGGCGCGCGCGTGCTCGATGACCTGTCCGCCCAGGGCCGTGACGCCGACATGCCGCCGCTCCCGGGAGAACACCCGGAAGCCCAGCGCGGCTTCCAACTGGGCGATGGCCTGGCTGGCACCCGACTGGGTGATGCCCACGCGCTCGGCAGCGCGCGAGATGTTGCCCGCCTCGGCCACAGCCACTAGCAGACGCCAGTGCAGGAGGTTCATCATGAATATCAGTAGCCCAGCTAATACATAAAAAATTAAACATTAATTTTACAGAAAGACTCCATGCCAGCACAGTGGCATGCAGCGCAAGGCAACGTGCCGCGCGACTGGCTTTCAACTTCCCATGGAGTCTTCATGAAGCTGTATTACGCCCCCTATACCTGCTCGCTTTCCCCGCACATCGTGCTGCGCGAACTAGACCTACCGTTCGAGCTGGTCAAGGTGGACAACAAGACCAAGCAGACCGCCGACGGCCGCGACTTCCGCACCGTCAACCCCAAGGGCTACGTCGCCGCACTGGAGTTGGACGACGGCCAAGTCCTGACCGAAGGTCCAGCCGTCGTGCAGTACCTGGCCGACCTCAAACCGGAGAACGGACTGGCACCGGCTGCGGGCACCTGGGAGCGGGTGCGCCTGCAAGAGTGGCTGAACTTCGTCACCAGCGAAATCCACGCTGGTTCGGCTCCGCTGTTCAACGCTGCGTTACCCGAGGAAGCCAAAGCGTTTTTCCGCGAAAAGCTGTTCAAGCGATTCGACTACCTGCAAGACACCCTGAGCCGGCAGGACTATTTGGCAGGTGCAGCTTTCAGCGTGGTCGACGCCTACCTGTTCACCGTGCTGGGCTGGTGCAAGTTCTTCTCTATCGACCTCAGCCGCTGGCCCGCGCTGCCGGCCTATGTGAAGCGGGTCGGCGCTCGGCCTGCCGTGCAGGCCGCGTTACGGGCCGAAGCCTTGCAGTAGCGACGAGAGGGCGTGATGGAGTTTCGGCATCTGCGCTGCTTCCTGGCCGTAGCCGAAGAACTGCACTTCGCCCGTGCGGCGGAGAAGTTGCATATCGAGCAATCGCCGCTGTCGCGAGCCATCAAGGAACTGGAGGAAGAACTGGGCACTCGCCTGTTCATCCGCAACTCGCGCCACACCCGCCTGTCGCGCGCCGGGCAGATGTTCCTGGAACGCGTCCCACGCATCTTCACTGCCTTTCAGCAGGCCCGTGAGAGTGTCAAGGCCGTCGCGGCCGGCTACGACGGCCAACCAACTGCGTGTGGCGCTGTCCGATGGCATCACATCGCCGCGCCTGAGCGCCTTCTTGATGCAGTGCCACGAGGACGATCCCGAGGTCGATATCCATCTGGTCGAAGTGCCGTTGTCGCAACAGATCAAGGGGCTGCATGACGACCTGTACGACGTGAGGTTCGCTCAGTCCGATGAAGCCGGCGACAGCCTGCTGGCCGAACTGGCCTGGAGCGACCCACTGGTAGGGGCCGTTCCTGCACGGCCTCCCCTATTGACACACAAGCGCATCCCGTTGGAAGAGGTGTTGCGGTATCCGCTGGTGATGTGCGACCCGCACATCTGACGACGGTCAATCCCCCGTACTGGCCCAAGGCAGGCTTGGCGAGCTTGAGTTTTGTCATGATGACTCCTCGGAATGGCCCGATTCCCGGGAGCCTCATAGGGGCTACCAGCCGGGAAGTCGGGTCAGGTTTCGGAAAGCACCGGCATATGGTGGACGCGCCTAATTTATTGATAAACCTGCTGTATCGAGCTTCGGCGTAGTCCAGCGAAATGCGGCACTGGAGTCATGGTGAAATCAAAAAAGGTCCGCATTGCGGACCTTTTTTCTTGCCTTCGATATGACACAAGATCACATCACGGCACTCATCTGTCTACGTCAGGGGCGGCGATTTCGAGAGGATTCACCGCCGATAACACCAGTAGCGATCAGGCAAATGAGTAGAAAACACGGAAACTGACACGACGCTCCGACCAGAACTCAGCAGCGTCACGGAAGACATCAAGCAGCGTTTCCCGGCCATCCTTATCGAACTTCGTCACCACCGGCAGTCCCTCAAGCACCACCACGAAACCCGGTTGCGGGCCAGAGTGGCTGACAAGATCGGTGAGACAGTCGTGCAATGCGTCGTAATTCTTCCCGAAATGCTTGGGAAATAGAAACGACGTGGCAATCGTCTCCAGCACCTCGGCCTTGCTCTGCGCCTGTGAACAATTGGCGTATAGGAAGTGCTGCCCGAGTCGCTCGGCCTCTGCGGCCAGTTCCGGCACGCGGAATGCGCGGATCGACTGCACGATATTCGGCCTGACGGTCTTGAAAAGACTCATATCTCCCTCTTCCGATAAGGTATGGCGGCGGCCGGCCCGCGCTACAGCATGCAGGCCCAGCACCTGCTTGAACAAGTTGCCCTCGCCCGCACCGAATGGATCTGCCATAAGATCTTTCCCGCGTTCCTGTGCGAAAACCGGCTCACTCATACTGCTGTCATTCCCTTATGCGTCTAAAGCTGTTGTAGTGATCTTGCGTGTAGTAACACGGATCCACTGTGCGTTGGTCACCGCCGCAGATGATGCGCCTAGCACCTCTATTGCGGGCACCGGGAGTCGGCACCGTATATTCATGGTAATAGCCGCGTGGCATTTTGGGCAGACGCTTTTCGTAGTTCCCGAACACAATGCCATCTTTGGCATAGGGGAACGGCCCGCCCTGAGCAATCAGCGTCAGCGTGCGCTGCGCTTCACGAGGCAACTCGGCAACGGATACCGCCGCCGTTTGATCCGTGACGTATGGCGCGGTTTCGCGCGCCACGGTATTGCCCGCCAGAAAAACACTACCAGCCGCCGTCAGCGCCACGATGCCCCGATGAAGCCAACGTGCCATTGTCATAGCTAGCCTGTCGCCCGACGCCGTTTTGCGCTGCGGACTTGTTCTGGTGGGTGAAGCCGTAAGGTTATCGCTATTGCTCCCGAGAATCAATGTCGGCTTACATTTTGCAACCAAACTAGTCAACAAATTCATGAAAACACAGGGGTCTTCACGACAGTAAGCACCCACACGGAGATTTTCGCTGGGTGAAATGCGTCGCGAAAATGACAAAACGCCGCCCCGAATCGGTGCGGCGTTTTGTCGTTAACGTGTGGCGAACAGCGCCAAACTGCCCTGCGTCCTCGTCAGATCAGCGCGATTCTTGCTGCGCTGCCGCATCGGCCACCACGAGCGCAGCCATGTTGATGATGCGGCGTACCGTCGCAGACTCGGTCAGGATATGCACCGGCTTCGCCGCACCTAGCAGGATCGGGCCGATCGCGACATTGTTGCCGGCTGCCGTCTTGAGCAAATTGTAGGCAATGTTGGCGGCATCGATGTTCGGCATGACAAGCAGGTTGGCGGCGCCGGTAAGCGTCGAGTCCGGCATGATGCGAGCGCGGAGTTCCGGGTCGAGTGCGCAATCACCGTGCATTTCCCCGTCAACTTCCAGTTCTGGCGCACGCTCTTGCAGAATCGCCAGTGTTTCGCGCATCTTGCGGGCGCAATTGGCATCGCTCGTACCGAAGTTCGAGTGCGAGAGCAACGCCACCTTCGGCTGGATGCCGAAACGGCGAATCTCGTCGGCCGCCATCAACGTGATCTCGGCCAGTTCCTCCGCGCTCGGGTCCTGGTTGATGTGTGTGTCGACCAGGAAAATCTGGCGATTCGGCAGAATGAGCGCGTTCATCGCGGCGTACACGTGGCCGCCCGCGCGCTTACCGATCACGCGATCGATGAAGTGCAGGTGACGGCCCGGCGTCGACACCGTGCCGCAGATCAGGCCGTCGGCCTCGCCCTTGCGCACCAGCATGGCGGCAATCAGCGTCGTGCGCCGGCGCATTTCGACGCGTGCGTACGACGCCGTCACGCCCTTGCGATTGGTCAACTGGTGATACGTCTCCCAGTAATCGCGATAGCGCTCGTCGTGGTCCGGATTGACGACGGTGAAATCGACACCCGGCGTAAGGCGCAGACCATATTGCTCGATGCGATGTTCGATCACGGCCGGGCGCCCCACCAGAATCGGTGTCGCCACGCGCTCGTCCACGAGTACCTGCACGGCACGCAGCACACGCTCTTCTTCGCCCTCGGCAAACGCAATGCGCTTCTTGTCGGCGGGCACACTGCGCGCCACGGAAAACAGCGGCTTCATCAGACTGCCGCTGTGGTACACAAACTGCTGCAACGACTGCGAGTAGGCATCCACATCCGCGAGCGGGCGCGTGGCGACACCAGCGGCCATCGCCGCTTCGGCCACAGCGGTGGCGACCTTGACCAGCAAGCGCGGATCGAACGGCTTCGGAATCAGGTATTCAGGGCCGAACGACAAGTTCTTGATACCGTAAGCCGACGCCACGATATCGCTCTGCTCCTGACGCGCCAATTCCGCCAGTGCGTTCACGGCGGCAATTTCCATCGAGCGCGTGATCGTCGTCGCGCCAACATCGATGGCGCCGCGGAAGATGAACGGGAAACACAGGACGTTGTTGACCTGATTCGGGTAGTCGGTGCGACCGGTGGCCATCACGCAATCCGGGCGCACTTCCTTCGCGAGTTCCGGCGTGATTTCCGGGTTCGGATTGGCCAGCGCGAAGATCAGCGGCTGATCGGCCATCGTCTTGACCATTTCCTGCTTGAGCACGCCGGCAGCCGACAGGCCGAGGAACACGTCTGCGCCGCCGATCACCTCGGCAAGGCTGCGGGCATCGGTCTTTTGCGAGAAACGGATCTTTTCCGGATCCATCAGTTCGGTACGGCCCTCATACACCACGCCCGCCAGATCCGTCACCCAGACGTTCTCGATAGGCAGGCCCATGTCGACGAGCAGGTCCAGACACGCGAGTGCGGCGGCGCCCGCGCCGGACGTAACTACCTTCACCGACGTCAGTTCCTTGCCGACAACCTTCAGGCCGTTGATGAGTGCGGCAGCAACCACGATGGCCGTGCCATGCTGATCGTCGTGAAAGACCGGGATCTTCATGCGCTCGCGAAGCTTGCGCTCCACGATGAAGCACTCGGGCGCCTTGATATCTTCAAGATTGATCGCGCCGAAAGTCGGCTCCAGCGCGGCGATGATGTCGACGAGCTTCTCGGGGTCCTTCTCGTCGATCTCGATATCGAACACGTCGATATTGGCGAACTTCTTGAACAGCACGCCCTTGCCTTCCATCACCGGCTTCGATGCCAGCGGACCGATGTCGCCCAGACCAAGCACGGCAGTGCCGTTCGAGATGACACCGACCAGATTGCCACGCGCCGTATAACGCGATGCATTGAGCGGATCGACGACGATTTCCTCACACGCGGCCGCAACGCCCGGCGAGTACGCCAGCGCGAGATCGCGCTGGTTGAGCAACTGCTTGGTCGGCGCGATGGCGATTTTGCCGGGCGTGGGAAATTCGTGATATTCGAGCGCAGCTTCGCGCAGTTTCGGATCGATCGGCGTGGGCATGGGGAGAGGCTCTTGGACGAGCAGAATGAGTCAAATTTTCACTGCGAATTGTAGCCCCATTTATTCGCGCAATTTATGCAAAAAACGGATAAGGGCCGCACCTGCGTTACTGCATTTCCACGACGATAGTGGTCATAAATCCATGTGAAATCAACGCTGCATTGCACCATCATCTGCCATTTCAGACGAGGGATGAAGGTCGACTCAGGTGTTATCCGAGAGGATCATGAGAGATAGGCTGAATTCGTGACGGGCCCCGGTTGTCCACTTGGGAAAGCGGGAGCAGCCTCTTAGAATAGGGGTTCGCGTTGTGCATTTCGGCAGCCCGTTCACCCTTTTCACCCTTTTCACCCTTTTCACCCTCTTCACCCTTTTACGCCTCTACACTTTTACTCACTGCCCGCCGCCTGACGCCTCACGTTGCCACGCAGCCGCGCTGCAATGCAACGCATCCCGCCAAAGCGCTGGCAACGGTTGTACCGGTACCCATGACCACGACAATCCCGTCACCTTCGCCGCTGTCCGAGTTCTCGCTGATCGACCGCTTCTTCGCCCACGCAACGCGCCAGGGTGAACATGTGACGCTCGGCATCGGGGACGACTGCGCCCTGCTGCACCCGCCGGCAGGCGAGCAACTCGCGATTTCGACCGACATGCTCGTCGAGGGCCGCCATTTCTTCGCGGATGCCGATCCGCGCGCACTCGGCCACAAAACGCTCGCCGTCAACCTGTCGGATCTGGCGGCAATGGGCGCACGTCCCATGGGATTCACGTTGGCCCTCGCCCTGCCCGACAGCGATCCCGCGTGGCTCGCACCATTCGCGCAAGGCCTCTCGGCGCTGGCCGACCGCTACGCGTGCCCGCTGGTTGGTGGCGACACCACACGTGGTCCGCGCAATCTCTGCGTGACGGTGTTCGGCAGTGTGCCGGGCCCCCAGGCGCTGCGTCGCGATGCAGCGCGGCCCGGCGACGACATTTGGGTCTCCGGCACCCTCGGCGATGCCCGGCTCGCGCTCGGTGCATTGCGCGACGAATGGTCGCTTCACCCGGACGATCTCGCGCTCGCGCGCCGCGCGATGGACTGGCCCGAGCCTCAGATCGCACTCGGGCTGGCGCTGCGAGGCGTGGCACGTGCTGCGCTAGATGTCTCGGACGGATTGCTCGGCGACCTCGGCCACATTCTTGAGCGCTCGAACATGAGTGCGCAGGTGAATGTCGATGACCTGCCACGCTCGCCCCTGCTGGCATCGCAAACCCGCGAGGTTCAACGCCTTTGCACGCTCGCAGGTGGCGACGACTATCAATTGTGCTTTTGCGCCGACAGCGCCCAACGGCCTCGAATCGCGGCGATCGGTGACGAACTTGGCATACGTCTCACGCGTATCGGTACAATAGCGCTTCCCGACACGCGCCAAACGATGCTGCATCTTCACGACAAGACTGGCGCGGCCGTCGCTGCCGATTACAAAAGTTTCGACCATTTCCAATGAGCACTGATCAAACGGCCGCCGTCAACCCGGGCAGCGGCCCGCGCCGGCCGACCTCGCGTTTCCTGCTGTCGCACCCCGCGCACCTGTTTTCGCTCGGTTTCGGCACAGGCCTGTCGTCATTCGCGCCAGGCACCGTGGGAACACTGTTCGGGTGGGCGTCGTATCTGGTGCTCAATCTGTATCTGACCGTCACCGGATGGGGCGTGTTGATCGCCGCATCCCTTATTGGCGGCATCTGGATCTGCAGCTTTACGGCACGCAAGCTCGGCATACAGGACCCGAGCGCGGTTGTCTGGGACGAGATCGTCGCGTTCTGGATCGTATTGCTGTTCGTTACCCCGGCGAGCTTCGGTGGCCAACTGGTGGCGTTCGTCCTGTTCCGCTTCTTCGATGCCGTCAAACCGCCGCCCATCAGTTATTTCGATCGCACGGTGAAGGGCGGCCTCGGTATCATGCTGGACGATCTCGTCGCCGCGTTCTGCACGCTGCTCGTGATTGCATTGTGGCGCTCGATCTGACCGGCCTTTCTACCGTGGTGACAGTGGCGTGACGGCGGCGTGACTGCCGGGTTTTCGCTGTGGGGTCACGCTGAGACAGCGCCACAACGGGCGTCCCGCAAATGCCTCGCCCGCGCCCGTTACGTATTCGTTGCATAGACTTTTTGAAGGCGTCGTCCCGTGGTCTCCGAACAAAATCTTCTAGCTCAACTGTCGGTAAAGGTCGGCAACCGTCTGCGTGACGAACGCCTGATGCTAACGACGGCCGAGTCGTGCACCGGTGGCCTCGTCGCCGCTGCGATCACCGACATTTCCGGCAGCAGCAACTGGTTCGAGCGCGGCTTCGTCACCTACTCGAATCAAGCCAAGTCCGAGATGATTGGTGTTCCGGCCGAACTGATCGAGAAGCATGGCGCTGTGAGCGAACCCGTGGCACGCGCTATGGCCGAAGGTGCACTACTCAATAGCCGTGCACAGATCTCGCTGTCGATCACTGGCGTCGCCGGTCCTGGCGGCGGCACAGCCGATAAGCCCGTGGGCATGGTGTGCTTCGCGTGGAGCAACCGCGTCACGACCCTCGTCGAGACGAAGCAGTTCAAGGGCGATCGCACGCAGGTGCGCAGTCAGGCGGCACTACACGCGCTGCGTGGCGTTATCGAGTTGCTCGACAAAGCCGAAGCGTAGCTGCCGGGCTCGTCCCGCGTCGCGCCAAACGCGCAGCGGAGAGCACAAGACTGCGCGAACGCAGCCATCCGGCAATCATAAAAAAACAGCGCCTGCGATTCACTCGCAAGGCGCTGTTTTTTTGGGGGCGTCATCACCGATGGCGCGGTGGTAAAGCCCGACTTGGCTGCCGTTACGTATTGGACAATGACGTCGACGACTCGCGCATCAATACGACACCCGATCAGCGATAAGCGTTGATGCTGTCGCGCGTCTTCTGCGCAGCCGTCGCCGCAGCCTCGGCGAATTGCTCGTCGCGACCGGCATAGATGATGGCTCGCGACGAATTGATCATCATGCCCGTGCCGTTGGCGGTACGGCCGGCTTTGACCGTCGCCTCGACGTCGCCGCCCTGAGCGCCCACGCCTGGGATCAACAACGGCATATCGCCAACGATGCTGCGAACGGTCGCGATTTCCGCCGGGAACGTTGCACCGACCACCAGACCGATCTGACCGCTCGTATTCCACGGCCCCGCCGCCAAACGCGCCACCGTCTGATACAGCGGCTTGCCGTCGACATCGAGGAATTGCAGATCGCTGCCCCCCGGATTCGACGTCCTGCACAGCACGATCACGCCCTTATCGGCATGCGCGAGGTACGGTTCCAGCGAGTCGAAACCCATATACGGGTTCACCGTCACGGCGTCGGCACGATAGCGCTCGAATGCTTCGCGCGCGTACTGCTCGGCGGTGCTGCCGATATCGCCGCGCTTGGCATCGAGAATGACCGGCAGGCCCGGATGATCGGCGTGAATGTGCGCAATCAGCCGCTCGAGCTGGTCTTCGGCACGATGTGCGGCGAAGTAGGCAATCTGCGGCTTGAAAGCACAAGCGTAGCGCGCGGTAGCATCGACGATCTGGCGGCAGAACTCGAAAATCGCGTCGGGCTGACCTTGCAGATATGCGGGGATGCGCGACGGCTCAGGGTCCAGTCCCACGCAAAGCAGTGAATTGTTGCGCGTCCAGGCGGCGTTGAGAACTTCGGTGAATGTCATGACGGGGTTCCGGCGGGGTTCCGGCGGCAGTAGTCCGGCGGAGGGTGATTCGAGACTGGTTCCATCCAGCGATGGCCGCTATTTTACCTGCTCGGCGGCCTCGCCTCCCTTGTCCGGCGCAAGCTGGCTGCGATGGCGGCGTCAGGCACCGCCTCAGCCGTTCAGTCGAGCCAGCCGCGATGACGGAAATACAGGAACGGTGCAATCGCCGAAAGGATCATCAAGCCGATGGCGAACGGATAACCGACCTCCCAACGCAGCTCCGGCATCATCTGGAAATTCATCCCGTAAATACTGGCGATCAGCGTGGGCGGAAGAAAGGCAACCGCCGCCACCGAGAATATCTTGATGATCTTGTTCTGATTGATGTTGATGAAGCCGATCGTGGCGTCCATCAGGAAGTTGATCTTGTCGAACAGATACGCCGTGTGGTTATCGAGCGATTCGATATCGCGCAGAATCTGCTTGCCCTCCTGATACTGCTCGTCTTTGAGCATGCGGGCACGCATGAGAAACGACACGGCGCGGCGCGTATCCATCACGTTGCGCCGAATCCGGCCGTTCAGATCTTCCTCGGCGGCGATACTCTCCAGCGCCTTGGCGGCATCGGCGTCGGTGAGATTCTTGCCGAGCACTCGCTTGCTCACGGCTTCGAGCGCAGCGTACACCCCTTCGAGCGAATCGGCCGAATACTCGGCGTCGGTCGAATAGAGGTCGAGCAATACGTCCATGGCGTCGCGAACCGACCCCGGACGAATGCGCGCACGCATGCGCACCAACCGGAACACCGGCAAATCTTCGTCGTGGATGGAAATCAACAGATCCTTGAGCACCACGAACGCGACAGGTACGTTGCGTGACTGCTCTTCGTCGTCGAGCAGGAAATCCGTGCGGATGTGCAGCACGCCACCATCGTCTTCGTAATAACGGGCCGATGCCTCGATATCGGTCACCTCATCGCGTGATGGCAACTTGACGTTGTAGGCCTCTTCTACCCAGCGGCGCTCCTCTTCCGATTCGCTATGTAAATCGACCCAGACCGGTGAGACACTGGCCAGGTCGCTGGGGTGGTCACACGTCACCTGTTGCAGGCGGCCATGATGGATGACGAAGGCATTGATCAAACGAGGTTCTCCCGGCTACGCAGCGACGGCAAGTGTAGCAGCCACGCCACAGACACGCCAAGAGCGGCAACCTTTCGCGATGACACGCGTCTTCTGTCGTCGGTCTGTGGACGATTCTTCGGTAAGAATCCTCCTAAAATCCCCAAAGTCGGCGCAGCCAGCCGGGAACGGTGGCAAGCTAGTCGAACCAATCTACGCACTTTGCGTCAACCTTGGTATCGACGCGTTCACGCGTCCATCGACAGGGAGAACAGCAAGATGAATGAAGTCACAACCCCTCTCGCGTCCTTCGACGCGGTGATGGGTTTTCTCGCGGGCAATGCCGTTCGTTACGGGCTGTCGTTCGTACAGGCTGTGCTGATTCTGCTGATCGGCTTCTGGATTGCGAAACGATTGGCCCGCTTCGTTCACCGCACACTGAGCCGTTCACCGCATTTCGACGCCACGCTCAGGCCGCTCATCGAGTCGGTCGTGCTTTGGTCGGTACGCATCATCACCATCGTTGCGGTACTGGCGCAGTTCGGCGTACAAACGGCCAGCATCATCGCGGTGCTCGGTGCCGCCGGTCTGGCGATCGGTCTCGCGCTGCAAGGCACGTTGCAGAACATCGCGGCGGGCACAATGCTGCTGGTGCTTCGCCCCTTCCGCAACGGCGACTACATTACCGCCGGTGCCTCGGTCGCGGGAACGGTCGACGAGATCGGCCTGTTCACCACCACGCTCACGAGTGCCGACGGTATTTACGTCTGCGTGCCTAACAATCAGATCTGGGGGCAGCCGATCACGAACTTCAGCCGGAACGCCACGCGTCGCATGGAGATCACCGTAGGCATTGCACTTGATGACGATCTCGACGCAGCCATGGCCGCGCTGCGTGCACACGTCGCGCACGACGACCGGGTGCTCGATAAACCTGCGCCGGAAATCATGGTCAAGCAGGTCAGCGATAGCGCCGTGATTGTGAACGTGCGCGTCTGGTCGCTGTTGGGCAACTACTGGGGGCTGTATTGGGATCTCCAGCGTCGTGTCAAGGAGACGGTCGAGGGCGTGGGTTGCTCGCTGCCGTTCCCGACGCGCACCATCATGCAGGTGCCTGCACAGCCCGTACCGGACGCGGCACAGCCGAGACACTAGCCCCGCTCGCCTCCCCGCTCACGCGGGGCTCGGGTTGCGGAACACCGGGGCGGCGTAGACGCCGCAGAAACGGCACGGCATCGGCAACGCGCTACTGCGGCAACTCCGCAGCGCCCATACGACGCGAAATCACGCCGGCGCGCTGCGCGAGATACGGCGAATTGCGATGAGCGTCGAAATAACGCGGACGCGGCAGCATCACGGCCAGTCGCGCCGCCTGCCATGGCGAAAGCTTGGCGGCCGGAATGCCATAGTAGTAACGTGAGGCCGCTTCGGCACCGAACACGCCTTCGCCCCACTCCACCGAATTGAGATAGATCTCGAAGATGCGCTGCTTGTCCATCCAGAACTCGAGCATCCAGGTGATGCTCAGCTCTTCGGCCTTGCGCAGATAACTCTTCTCGCTCGACAGAAACAGATTCTTGGCCAACTGTTGCGAAAGGGTCGAACCGCCAGCGACAATGCGCCCCTTCTTCTGATTCTTCTCCCACGCGCCGAGCATCGCGTCGATCTCGAAGCCATCGTGGTTGACGAAGTTCGCGTCCTCACTCGCAATGATCGCGCGCTTCAGGTTGCGCGAAATCTGATCGTACGGCACCCATTCGTGCCGCAGCGTCGCGTTCGGATCGGTCTCGCGCAGCCTCGCCTCGGCCGCCCGCATGAACGCCGTCGACTGCGGATTGAAATGCACCCACCAGCCGATCTGTACAAAGTAGTAAAGCTGTGTGGCCAGCACGCCGACGAACAGCAGCGTGACGACGTAGGCCGTCCATCGCCACGGCCCCCAACGGCGTTGACGGGTCGTGCGCGGAGCGCGTCGCTGCACAGCCATCGCGGAAGCTCAGCCCTTGGCAGCGAGTTGTGCACGCAACGCTGCGCGCACGGCATCGGTCGACGGACGCACGCCGCGCCACACCGCAAACGCTTCAGCCGCCTGTTCGATCAGCATGCCCAGTCCGTCCGCCGCGCGTGCCGCGCCGGCCGACAATGCATGTGTCATGAACACTGTCGGTTGCGCACCGTACATCATGTCGTAGGCCAAGGCGCCGGGCGCGTAGACGCCCGCCGGCAACGGCGGCACCTCACCCTGCAAACTGCCGGCCGTGGCATTGATGACGACATCGAACGCCGCCGGGGTGGCGTCCCAACCGCCGCCGGCCAGCGCAACGCCGTGACGCCGCGCCGCCGTCGCGAAACGTGCGACAAGCTCATCGGCGCGTGCGGCCGTGCGATTGGCGACGAACAGCGTCGCCGGCGCCGCTTCGATCAGCGGGAGCATCGCGCCGCGTGACGCGCCGCCGGCGCCGAGCAGCAACACGCGGCGCCCCTTGAGCGAAATGCCAAGCGGCCCCTCGATGTCACGCACGAGCCCCACACCGTCGGTGTTGTCACCGGTAATTCCCTGTGCGTCGAAAACCAGCGTGTTGACCGCGCCAGCCGCCTGCGCGCGCTCGGTCAGACGATCTGCGAGCGCGTGAGCCTCGAGCTTGAACGGCACCGTAACGTTGGCACCCCGCGCGCCGCTCTCGATGAAAGTTCGGACAGTGGCCGCGAACGCGTCGAGTGGCGCGAGCAGACGTTCATAGGTGAGATGCTGTCCCGTCTCGCGCGCGAACTCGGCGTGAATGAACGGCGACTGACTGTGTTCGACAGGATGACCGATCACCGCGTAGCGATCAGCCGGCAGGTCCCCGGGTGGCGTTTGGTTTGTCATCGTTTTCAAAGACGCGGCGCCTGGCTTTCGCTCAGGCGCCGCTGTTGCATGCGTCAAATACGGCGTTTGGCCGACGCTCGGCGAGCGCCGATCACCAGAAGATCCACAGCGCGATGCCGCCGAACAAAGCCCATTTCACCGCATAGTACACGTAGCGGTTCCACGCCTTGAGGCATTTGCCGGCAATGCGGATCGAATAAATATACTTGAACACCTTGTTCAACCCGCCGGTACGGTCGCCAGCCTCGTTGGGCGACGCCGCCGCACCGACCAGATGGCGGCCGAACCAGTGGTTGATCGCCTGCGTCCAGCGATACTTCATCGGGCGCTCGACGTCGCAAAACAGAATGATGCGGTTCCGACCGCTCTGGTTCTCGGCATAGTGAACGTACGTCTCGTCGAACACCACGCCCTCGCCGTCGCGCCAGCTATAGCGCTGACCGTCGACATCGATGTAACAGCGATCATCGTTCGGCGTAACCAGCCCGAGGTGAAAACGCAGCGACCCCGCGAACGGATCCCGGTGACGCACGAGGCGGCTGCCGGGCGGCAGTTCGGCAAACATCGCCGCCTTGATCGTCGGAATCTGGCGCACAAGACCGGTGGTCACCGGACAGAGTTCATTGGCAGACGGATGCGCGTCGTCATACCACTTCAGATAGAAACGCTTCCAACCACTCTTGAAGAAGGAATTAAAGCCGAGGTCGTTGTACTTATCCGACGCTTTGATTCGGCTCGCGTCAAGCAGCGACACCGCTTCGGCACGAATCACTTCCCAGTTCTGGCGCAACGGCTCGAGTTCCGGGAAGTACTCGGTTTTCAGATACGGTGTCGTCGGCACACGGGAGAACGTGTACATGAACACGTTCAGTGGCGACAGAAACGTCGAATGGTCAGAGAGTTGGCGGAAAAATTTGTGGCGAACCTTACCCCGGAAATGCACATATGCAGCACACGCAGCAAAGATCGCCAACACAATCCATTTCATGGCGGACTTTCCAAGAGTCGGAGAAAACTTCGCAATTATAGAAATAGTTGGAAGTTTTTTCCGACCAGACCGCCCCTTGAAATACGAGGTATTACCGTGCCTCGGCCCCCGGCGGTGCGGCCAGCGTTTCGGCCTGCACGCCCTGACGGGAGAATGTCATCCGCGTGACGATTTCAAGGATGTCGTAGCGCTGTTTCATCTCGGAAGAGAAGTCGCCAAACGGAGCGCTCGCTTGCACGATCGCCACGGCGCGGCGGTCCAGATCGCGATTGCCGGAGCTTCGCGTGATCTCCACACCCGTGACATTCCAGCCATCCTTGTGATACCCCAGTCCACCGCGTTGATTGACGTTGAGCGTCACAATCAGCTCGCCGTAAAGGCGGTCGTTGCCGATCTGCGGAAAGTGCTCCGTGCCGTAGCGCTCCACGCGATGACGTAGCGTATCGAAGTATCGGGCGTACACCACCTCGCGCGTGTTGGCCGTGACCTGGCCGCGTTTCGGACGAGTCTGATACGCACGCAACTGCTTGTCGATTTCCGCCTGCAGACGGGCGATCTGCTGATCGACACTCTGATCGTCGTGTCCTTGTCCGCGCTGCACGGCATCGGCACGATTGCGCTGCGACTCAGGCGCGGCGGCGTACTGACTGCGCAGTTGCGAAAGCAACTTTTCCTGGGTCGCCTCAAGGTCGCTCACGTTGCGCTGGATCTGCGCGACAGGCGCGCCGTCGCGCTCGACGGCGCGCGACGGCAAGGGCGACGTCGCGCGCTCACCGTCATGCTCGCCACCGCCCACAAGGTTGGCCTGCGCCAGCGCGGCGGCCTTGTCGGGTGCGTTGGCCGACTTCGCATTGACGAGAACGACCTCTAGCGGCGAGTCTGCGCTGTGTAGCCGGAAACTATCAGGCGCAACGAAATGCACCGCCAGCGCGAGCAGATGAACCACGGCCGAAAATACGAGGCCCGTGGCAAGCGGATGCTCGCGCATGAGCGACCAGCCACGGCGGCGTGCCGCGCCCAAATTGCCAGAAGCGAGGGCCGGTTTCAGCACGCCGAGCTGGCAGAGGCGTCGCGAGCGCCCGCAGCCATCAGCGCCGCGGCGAGCGGCGAGGTCTCCGAGCCGGCATCTGCCGGCTGCTCGACAAGCGCACTCGTGTCGGGCGAGGCCGACACGGCGTCCTCTTCGCTGCGGCTTTCGACACTGTCGGTATCGTCGTTACTGTCGTTACTGTCGGTACTGTCGGTGTCATCGGTGCCGTCCGCACCGCCTGCCCCCTCAGCCCTCCCTTCGCCGCCGTCGCCGCCCTCACCCGCGCCGCCCTCCCCTTCGTCATCGTCATCGGCAAGCACGGTCTGGCTGGCGCCGAGCACCTGCGAGATACGCACCGAAATACTGAGCGTGACGACGTCGAGCGACAGCACGTCGAGCATGATCTGCGTGCCACGCGCGTGCAGACCGAGTCCCGGCACGATCAACGTCAGCGGGATGTCGTTCAGACGCACCGTGTCGCCCTTGAGCACACTCGCCTGCACCTGCGACTTGTTCTCCTGAAGCAGCCAGCGCAGACACCAGTAACGCTCCATCCGGCTCTGATGCTCGCCATAGGCAGCATAAGCGGCCTCGAAGCTCGAGACGGTGACATACAGATCGGCGTCCTTGGGCTTGAAGGGCGCCGCCAGCTTGGCCGTCACTCCGTGACGCACACACGCGATCAACTGCCACTGATTCACGAGATCGACGTAGCGACGAAGCGGCGACGTGCTCCACGCGTACTGCTCGACCCCGAGGCCCTCGTGCGGTGCCGGCGACGTCTGCATGCGCGTACGGTTCACACCGTAGGCACGCTGTGCACGGTAGATGCCGGGTACGCCGCATTCGGCCAGCAGGCGTCCCCAACGGCTGTTCGCGAGAATCGCCATCTCGGCGACGATCAGATCCAGCGGAGCACCCCGCAGGCGCTGCTTGATCGTGACGTGCTCGCCGTCGACGTAGAAACTGAAGTCGGTCTTGTTCTGCACTTCCGGGCGCAGACCATAGCCCACACGCGCGGCCTGACGTTTGTCGTAAAGCGACTGCGCGAACGGCCACAGCAGACGCAGTGCTTCCTTGTGCGGATAGTCGCCGCTGCCGTCGGCCAGCGCCTCGGCCGTGATGATCGAGTCGAGTTCGTTGTGGCGCAGGTTCGCAGAGATCGGCACGCGTTCAGCGCGCGTCTCGGTGGCAACGATCTCGTATGTGTCGGCCTTGGCCACGACATACAGCGACAACGCCGGACGGGCACCGCCCTCGGCGAGCGTGTACGCCTCGACCACGGCGTCGGGCAGCATCGTGATCTTCTCGCCGGGCGCGTAGACCGTCGACAGGCGTACCCGCGCGATAGCGTCAATGGCGTCGCCGCGCGTGATGCCGAGCGCCGGCGCCGCAATGTGGATACCCACGCGCAGCAGGCCGTCGGGCAACAACTGCACCGAGAGCGCGTCGTCGATTTCGGTCGTCGTCGAATCGTCGATGGAGAATGCCTGTACGTCGGCCAGCGGCAGATCGTCGCCCGGCAGGGGAACCGGCCCCACATCGGGGAAGCCGGTACCGCGCGGGAAGTACTCATAGAGGAATGCCGCCTCGTGATACGCGCGCGGCGACGCAATGCCGCCACAGGCGAGCATCACCTCGGCGTGCGTCTTACCCAGGGCGCTGGCGGCGGCGTCGAGCGCCTTCCACTCGATGGCGTTCTTGTCCGGGCGGAACAGCAGCAGCAGTTCCTTGCCCTTGAGCGCGTCGGGCAGCGTGCCTGCAATCATCTGATCTGCATAGCTGGCCTGCAACTCTGCCTGCTGCTGCTTGCGGGCGAGTCCCGCGAGCGCGGCCTGGATTTGTTCCTGCGGCGCGCGTTGATACTGGCCGCGGCCCTTGCGGCGGAAGTAGATCGGCGAGGCCTGCAGGGCCAGTGCCAGTCCAGCCTGTTGCGCAACGCTCGCGCCTTCACCGAAGTACTCGGCGGCGAGCGTCGGAAACGGAAACTCCTCGGCAGGCGCGCATTCCCACAGGAAACTCATATCGATGTCCTGTGCAGCAGCCTGAGCCTGGGCGATCAACTCAGCGGGAGAGGGCGACTCAAAACGCAACAGGACGTCGCGTCCTTTGATCTTGCTACGGCGTCCGCCAGGCAGTTCCACCTGATACGACTCACCCTGCTGCGACAACACCGTGCCAGCCTTGAAGCCGCCGGATTCCTCAAAAAAAATGTTCATGAAACAGCCATCGATCGCAATAGGCGATATTGTAGCCCGCCAAACTACGGCGGTTTAGGGCAGAACGGGCAAACGCGTCATTCGCTCGCGAGCGAACCCGCGGCACCGGGCGAAGTGGTGACATCGATGCCGGCGAAGCGCAGCACGTCGTCCATGTAATCGACAAAATCGGAAATACCGTGGTCGCTGCCTTCGATCTGGGTGAGCTTGGCCCCCGGGAACTTCGCCACCATGTCACGGTAGTCCAGGGTCTGGTCGCCGGTCGCCGCCACAAGGTAGTAGCGCTCGGGGCGCGTGATCTGCGCCACGTCGATCATGCGCAACTCGTCCAGGTGGCGCGGCTCGACGACGATAGTGCCGCCGCCATGCCACATCGGCTGCTCGCCGAGCCATTTACCCAGGTCGTCGTACGGCCGCGTGGCCGGATTGAGCAGCACCGCGCGGCAGCCAAGTTTCTCGGCCAGATAGGTTGCGTAGTAGCCGCCCAGCGAGCTGCCCACGATGGTCAACTCGTCGGGCGCCACGCCGGTCAGCAGACGCTGGGCGTCCACCACCGCCGCCAGCGGCGACGGCGGCAATTGCGGACACGCCCAGGCATGTCCCAGCCCGAGCCGGTGCATGCGAGCAGCCATCAATTGCGCCTTGAACGAACGCGGCGACGAACGGAAGCCGTGCAAATAGAGAATCATGTGAGCCCCCGATAAAACCCAATCAGTATGCACAAACGGCGACGGTGCCGGAATCAGGCGCGCGCCGCCAGCGTGTCGAGCAATTTCTGGTGAATGCCGCCGAAGCCGCCGTTACTCATCACCACGATCTGGTCGCCGGGCTGTGCTGCCGCACTCACCGCACGCACCAGCCCGTCAATATCGCTGAATGCCTGCGCCCGGGCGCCGAGCGGAGCGAGTGCTTCGGCAAGATTCCAGCCAAGCGCGTCTTTGCCCGACGGTGCACCGTAGCCGAACACCAGATCGGCATCGGCCAGACTCGCGGGCAGTTGCGACTTCATCACGCCGAGCTTCATCGTATTCGAGCGCGGTTCGAGCACCGCCAGAATGCGCGCAGTGCCAGCCCGGCGGCGCAGTCCGGCCAATGTCGTCTGAATGGCGGTCGGATGGTGAGCGAAGTCGTCATAAACAGTGACGCCCGCCACCTCGCCGCGCACTTCCATGCGGCGCTTCACGTTCTGGAACTTGCCCAGCGCCGCCGCGCCCTGCTCCGGCGGCACCCCCACGTGCCGTGCCGCCGCCAGCGCTGCCAGTGCGTTCATCCGGTTGTGCTCGCCCTGAAGTGACCACTTCACTTCCCCGGCAGCCACCGGGCCGTGATGGGCCCAGAAGGCTTCCTGCCCCGGCGCGAGTGCGTCGTTCGCCTGAGCGACGTGCCAGCCGTCCGCCACACCGAAGCGTTCAACCTCGCTCCAGCAGCCGCGCGCCAGCACGCGTTCGAGCGCCGGCTCGCGACCATTGACGATCACGCGGCCCTGTCCCGGCACTGTGCGCACCAGATGATGGAATTGCGTCTCGATGGCGGCCAGATCCGGGAAGATGTCGGCGTGATCGAATTCCAGGTTGTTCAGAATCGCCGTACGCGGATGGTAGTGGACGAATTTGGAGCGCTTGTCGAAAAAGGCCGTGTCGTACTCGTCGGCCTCGATCACGAAGAAATCGCTATCGGTCAGACGCGCCGAGATCCCGAAGTTCATCGGCACGCCGCCGACGAGGAAGCCCGGGTGATACCCGGCGTCCTCGAGAATCCAGGTCAGCATCGACGTGGTTGTCGTCTTGCCGTGCGTTCCCGCCACGGCCAGCACCCACTTCTTCGACAGCACATGCTCGCCGAGCCATTGCGGGCCAGAGGTGTAAGGCAGGTTTCGATTCAGGATCTCTTCCATCAGCGGATTGCCGCGCGAGACGACGTTGCCGATGACGAACAGGTCGGGCTCCAGCGAGACCTGTTCGGCGTCGAACCCCTCGATCAACCGAATGCCCTGCGCCTCGAGTTGCGTGCTCATGGGGGGATAGACGTTGGCGTCGCAACCCGTGACGGTGTGGCCGGCCTGACGTGCGAGGACTGCCAGACCGCCCATGAACGTGCCGCAGATGCCAAGAATATGAATATGCATGGATGGGGAGCGTGGTGAGGACGGGCCGAACCCGTGCGGGAAATGGAGTGCCGAAAAGCCAAGGGCTCCATTGTACCTGTGGCGTGCTCCGCAATGCCTTTCGGGTATCATCGTCCGCATGACACGCAAATCCTGGACCGACGCCCAACGCCTGCGCGAAGAAATTGCGCTGGCCGCCGCCCGCCTCATCGCCGAGGAGGGTGCCGACTACGCTACCGCGAAGCGCAAGGCGGCGAAGCAGGTCACCGGCGAGACGCGGATTGCCGGCGAGTTGCTGCCAGATAACGATCAGATAGAAGCGGAAGTCCGCGAATACGTCCAGACGTTCCTCTCCGACACGCAGCCTGCCGAGCTGGCGCACCTGCGCCAAGTGGCGCTCACCGTCATGACGGAACTGGCACGCTACCGGCCGTTCATTACCGGCGCCGTCTACAACGGCACGGCAACGGCGCTGTCGGATATCTATTTGCAGGCTTTTTGCGACAATCCGAAGGAAGTTGCCATCGATCTGCTCAATCGGGGTATCGACTACGAGGTCTCGGAGAGCCGCCATTTCAATGGCCGTGGCATGGTCGAGACGCTGAGTTTCCTGTGGCGCGAGCGTCATCAGCGGGGTGAACCTGCAGGCGTGCATCTGTCCTTGTACTCCCTGGATGACATGCGCGGTGCGCTCAAGACAACCGACGGCAACGGCCGCCCGGTCCGCGTTGATGCCAAAGGCCTCCGCGCGCTGATTGCCGAAACCACCGCGGAGCAAGCGGCCAGCAGTTGATCTGCCGTCATGTTGCTGCAAAATCGCCACGCATTCTCTTCAATTACCTTCCGTTTTTCATCTACCGTTGATCCCGGCACCTCTGCCCTCCCTCCCATCATGGCAAAACGCATTGTTATTCTGGTGATTCTGGCGCTCGCAGGGCTGGCGGGCGGCTTCTGGCTCGGCCACCGGAACCCGCCGCCGGCAAACGCCCCGGACGCCGCCGTCGCGCAGTTGCTCGCCACCCGGCTGCCCGACCTGCGCGGTAACGAGCAGGCCGTCTCGCAATGGCGCGGCAAGACACTGGTCGTCAACTTCTGGGCGCCGTGGTGCGGGCCTTGCGTGGAAGAAATGCCCGATTTGCAGGCATTGTCCTCGGAATTCCGTAGTAAAAACGTCCAATTCGTGGGAATCGGCATCGATACCGCCCAGAACATGATCACGTTCGAGCAGAAGGTAAAAGTCGACTATCCGTTGCTCGTGGCCGGCTACGCGGGAACCGATCTGGCCCGCGCCCTGGGAAACAAGGCCGGGGCGTTACCGTTCACCGTCGTTGTCGATCCGCGGGGCCGCCTGCACTATGAGAAGCTCGGCCGCATCACGTCGGACGAGGTCCGCGCGGCGCTCAAGCCGCTCATCTGACCCCACAGCGGAAACAGGAAGTCACGGGGGACGTCACGAGAAGTCCCGCCGGACGTGAGTGGCACGGCACAATTTTCGCCCCACTGGACAAAATCGACCAACTGGCGTTTAATTGCGCCCAATTTCGTGAAATTTGATTCGCCGATGCCTCACCGCATTCTCGTGCTCCATGGCCCCAACCTGAACCTGCTCGGTACTCGCGAGCCGGAGGTGTACGGCCGCACGACGTTGGCCGACATTGACTCTGCCCTTGTGGCGCAGGCCAAGACGGCGGGTGCCGAGGTGGTGACATTCCAAAGCAATCACGAAGGTGCATTGGTTGACCGGATTCAGGCGGCGCGCGATGAGTCGATCGACTTCATCGTCATCAACCCTGCGGCCTACACCCATACCAGCGTGGCGATGCGCGACGCGCTGGCCGGGGTGGGCATTCCGTTCGTCGAGGTCCACCTCTCGAACGTCCATGCGCGCGAAGCCTTCCGGCATCACTCGTACTTTTCCGATATTGCGCAAGGCGTGATTTGCGGCCTGGGCTGGCGCGGCTACACCTTCGCACTCGATTTTGCCCTGCGGCGACTCGCCGGCGGGTAGTCCTCTCTTCCCCATTTCCCCGCGCGGGGCGTCGCCCCCGTGCCGATATCGAATCAAGGAGCTTCCTTCATGGATTTGCGCAAACTCAAGACGTTGATCGACCTCGTGGCCGAATCGGGTATTTCCGAACTCGAAGTCACCGAAGGCGAAGGCAAGGTCCGCATCGTCAAGGCGCCGCCCCAAGTGATCGCCGCCCCGATGCAGATGGCCATGCCGGCACTCCCGCAAGCCGCTGCGCAAGCTCCCGTCGCGCCGAGCGCCGCCCCCGCCCCGGCCGCGCCGGTGCTGCCGCAAGGTCATATCGTGACGTCGCCGATGGTCGGTACGTTCTACCGTGCCCCGTCGCCGGGCGCCGATCCGTTCGCGCAAGTCGGCGACTCGGTCAAGGAAGGCCAGACGCTGTGCATCATCGAAGCCATGAAGCTGCTCAACGAAATCGAGTCGGACAAGGCTGGCGTGATCAAGGAAATCCTGGTCGAGAACGGTCAAGCCGTGGAATACGGTCAGCCGCTGTTCGTGATCGGCTAATGCCGGTTGTCGGACGCCCCGCGCAGCACAGCTGTGTACCGCCTGGCGGCAAGCGGCGTCCGGCCCCGCTCCTCTCCCCTTACGGGCAGGACTGCACATAATGTTTGAAAAAATTCTCATCGCCAACCGCGGCGAAATCGCTTTGCGCATCCAGCGCGCGTGCCGCGAGATGGGCATCAAGACCGTCGTGGTCTACTCCGAAGCCGACAAGGAAGCGAAGTACGTCAAGCTCGCTGACGAAGCCGTTTGTATCGGCCCGGCGCCCTCGCCGCTTAGCTATCTGAACATGCCTGCGCTCATCAGCGCGGCAGAAGTCACCGATGCCCAGGCCATCCACCCGGGTTACGGCTTTCTCTCCGAGAATGCCGACTTCGCCGAGCGCGTCGAGCAATCGGGCTTCACGTTCATCGGCCCGCGCCCCGACACCATTCGCCTGATGGGCGACAAGGTCTCGGCCAAGCAGACGATGATCAAGACCGGCGTGCCCTGCGTGCCGGGTTCGGAAGGCGCGTTGCCCGACGATCCGAAGGAAATCGTGCGCATTGCACGTCAGATCGGCTATCCGGTGATCATCAAGGCCGCAGGCGGCGGCGGTGGCCGCGGCATGCGCGTGGTGCACACGGAAGCGGCGCTCGTGAACGCGGTCAACATGACCCGCGAGGAAGCGGGCCGTGCGTTCGGCAATCCGGAAGTCTATATGGAGAAGTTCCTCGAGAACCCGCGCCATATCGAAATCCAGATTCTCGCCGACAAGCACAAGAATGCGGTCTGGCTGGGCGAGCGCGACTGCTCGATGCAGCGCCGTCACCAGAAGGTGATCGAAGAGGCGACCGCACCGCTGGTCCCGCGCCGTCTGATCGAGCGCATCGGCGATCGCTGCGCCGACGCCTGCAAGAAGATGGGCTATGTCGGCGCCGGCACGTTCGAGTTCCTGTTCGAGAACAATGAGTTCTACTTCATCGAAATGAACACGCGCGTGCAGGTCGAACACCCGGTCACGGAAATGATCACGGGCATCGATATCGTGCAGGAGCAGATCCGCATCGCGGCCGGCGAGAAGCTCGCTTACCGTCAGCGCGACATCCAGTTCCAGGGGCACGCCATCGAGTGCCGGATCAACGCCGAAGATCCGTTCAAGTTCACGCCGTCGCCGGGTCGCATCACCGCCTGGCACATGCCGGGCGGCCCCGGCATCCGCGTCGATTCGCATGCTTATAACGGCTACTTCGTGCCGCCTAACTACGATTCGATGATCGGCAAGCTGATCGCCTACGGGGCAACGCGCGACCAGGCGATTCGCCGCATGCGTGTGGCGCTGTCGGAAATCGTGATCGAAGGTATCCAGACGAACATCCCGCTGCACCGGGAGTTGATGCTCGACGCCAAGTTCGTCGAAGGCGGCACGAGCATCCATTATCTGGAACACAAGCTGGCGCAGAAGTCTGCCGTCGGCAGCAATTAAGTCGTTCATTCGCAGGAACTACTCGCTATGTATCGCGAACTCGTCGTAGAAGTTGCCCGTGCCCAAGCCGAGGCCCTGTCAGACGCCCTGCTCGATCTCGGCGTGCTGTCCGTCTCGGTGGAAGACGCGGACGCCGACACGCCCGACGAGCAACCGATGTTCGGCGAGCCTGGTCTCACCCCGCCGGACACCGCGTGGCAGCACTCGCGCGTGGTCGCGCTGGTGGGGGAAGACCAGGATGCCGCCGTGCTGCTCGCGGCGGCGGTCAATGAATTGGGGCTCGCCGCATCACCCGCGTTCACCTTGCGTGACGTGGAGGAGCAGGATTGGGTGCGCCTCACGCAATCGCAGTTCGAGCCGATGCAGATCGGCCAGCGGATCTGGGTGGTGCCGTCGTGGCATGACGCCCCGGACGCCGACGCCCTCATCCTGGAACTCGATCCGGGTCTGGCCTTCGGCACCGGCAGCCATCCGACCACGCGACTCTGCATGGAGTGGCTCGAACAGAACGTACAGCCGGGCCAGTCGCTGCTCGACTATGGTTGTGGCTCCGGCATTCTGGCAATTCTTGCGCGCAAGTGCGGCGCCGATCCGGTCATTGGTATCGATATCGATCCGCAGGCCGTCGAGTCCGCCCGCTACAACAGCGAACGCAATCACGCGCCGGTCGAATACGGGTTGCCCGATGACCTGCGCGACGGCCAGTTCAACATTGTGGTCGCCAACATCCTGTCGAATCCGCTCAAGCTGCTGGCCTCGATGCTCACCTCGCGGGTGGCACCGGGCGGACGCCTCGCGCTGTCCGGCGTGCTGGAACGACAAGCCGACGAAGTGATCGCCGCCTACGCGCCCTATATGAAGATGTCGGTCTGGCGCGCTTACGATGGCTGGGTCTGCCTGCACGGGCAGGCCGCCAGCTAAACCGCGCACAACGCGCCGAGCCTTCGAGTCCCATGACCCAGCCCTCGCGCGTTCTCGCTACTCGCTGCCCCCACTGCCATACCGTCTTTCGCGTCGTCGCGGATCAGCTCAAGCTGCGCGACGGCTTGGTGCGTTGCGGCAATTGTCGTGAAGTGTTCGACGGACGCACCTATCTCTGCGATGCGCCCAGCGACGCAAGTGACGCGCCGGCCGCCGAGGCAATGCGTGCGACGCCAGACGATGGCACTGCCCTCAGCGATACCGTCCCGCCGCACGGCCCCGTTACCCACGACATCGCGGGCGAACCGCAGGTGTCGTCGCTGCCGATCGATAAAGTGGTATCTGCGGCATCGGCAAACGAATCCGTCCCCCGCGCCGAACGGCCGCCGGTGCCCGAGATGCTCACGCCCACCGCCATCGCCGCATTGCTGGGCACCGCCGACGAAAGCCGGGCGCAAATGCAACATGGCCCGGGGCGCTACATCGACGACGACGAGCCCGCAGGACTCACCGCGCCGACCGCATCCACCGCCTCGTCCCCCCGCGCCGGGCCGCCGACATCGATCCACCTCGCCGGGCAACCGCAACGCCCCGGTGCCGGCCGCGTGATTTGGCGAGTGCTGCTCACGCTGGCGATTCTCGGCCTGGCTGCACAGTGGGCCTGGATCGAACACGCCGCACTGGTCGACCGGGTTCCGGCATTGCGCGGCGTGTTCGCCGCTATCTGCCGGCCGATGCATGTGACGATCGCACCGCCGCGTCAGCCGGACATGATTCAGCTTTCCAGCGTGACGCTTGTCACCGACGACGCCGGCGCAGCAGACGCCACCGACGCAACGGCAAGCGCGGCGTCTGCCTCCCTGGCCGACGCCGTCCCCATGACGCTCACCGTGTTCATCCGCAATCAGGCGGACTACGCGGTAGCCTGGCCATCGCTCGAACTAACGCTGTCGGACATCGACGGCAAGCCCGTCGTGCGACGCGTTTTTGCGGCCAGCGACTACGTTACCGATGCCGCACAGCGCGAGGCCGGGCTGGCTTCACGCAAGGAACGCACGATTCGGTTACGATTGTCGGCGCAGGCAGCGCTAGCCAGTAATTACCGGGTGCTCGCGTTCTATCCTTGATAGCGCTGTTGCACTCAATTCAGGAGATATTGATGTCCCAAGTCACGCTCGGGGGTAACCCCATCGAAGTCGACGGCCAGTTCCCGCAGAAGGGTCAGACCGCACCGGCATTCTCGCTCGTCAACGCCAAATTGCAGGACGTCACGCTTGAGGACTTCGCCAGCAAGCGCAAGGTGCTCAACATCGTGCCGAGCCTCGACACGCCGACCTGCGCCACCTCGACCCGCAAATTCAACGAAGCCGCAGGCAAGCTCGAGAACACTGTCGTGCTCGTGATCTCGGCCGACCTGCCGTTCGCAATGAGCCGCTTCTGCGCCACCGAAGGCCTGAACAACGTCGTCACGCTCTCCACCATGCGCGGTCGCGAGTTCCTCAAGAACTACGGCGTGGCGATCACGACCGGCCCGCTCGCCGGTGTGGCAGCCCGTGCCGTCGTGGTGCTCGACGCCGATAACCGCGTGATCCACGCCGAACTCGTGCCCGAGATCAAGAACGAACCGAACTACGACGCCGCGCTCGCCGCCCTGTCGTAAATCACCGCCGTTCAGCCGGCTCGCCCGCGTCGGTCGATTCGACCGGCGCGCGCCGGATCGCAGTTCCCGTGCCGGCGCAACGGATGCGCCGGCCAGTTTTTTTGACAGCATGAGGCGGCTCGACTGAGAGTCATCTGCTGCCGCCCTTGTTGCCCCCCCTTATTACCTTTCGCAAGGACCTGTTCCGTGACTACCGTGATCTGCGGCTCGCTCGCCTACGACAACATCATGACGTTCGAAGGCCGCTTCGGCGAGCACATCCTGCCCGATCAGGTACACATCCTGAACGTCAGCTTCCTCGTGCCGACGATGCGCCGCAACTTCGGCGGCTGCGCCGGCAACATCGGCTACAGCCTGCATCTGCTGGGGGGGTCGCCGGTGGTGATGGGTACGGTCGGTGACGATGGCGCTGCCTACCTCGAGCGTTTCCAATCGCTTGGCATGACGACGGAATTCGTGCGCACCGTCACCGACAGCATGACGGCGAACGCCATGATCACCACCGATCTGGACAACAACCAGATCACCGCCTTCCATCCCGGCGCAATGATGTTTTCGGCGGAGAATCGCGTGGCCGATGTCAAAGGCGCCACGCTCGGTATCGTCGCCCCCGATGCCCCGGACGCCATGCTTACCCACGCCGAAGGCTTCGCCGCGACGGGAGTGCCTTTCGTGTTCGATCCGGGCCAGGGTTTGCCGCTGCTCTCGGCTGAGGCACTGCGCCGCATGGTGGAACTCGCAACGTATCTCGCGGTCAACGACTACGAAGCCAAGCTCCTCTGCTCGAAGACCGGCTGGTCGATGGAAGACCTGCAGTCCCGAGTCGAGGCACTTGTCGTCACGCGCGGAGAACACGGGGCCCTGATCTTCGCCGACGGCAAGCAACACGACATTCCTGCCGTGAGCGCCAAGCGCATCGTCGACCCCACCGGTTGCGGCGATGCGTTCCGTGGCGGGTTGCTGTATGGCATTGAAAAGGGCCTCGACTGGCCGACGACCGGCCGCCTGGCCAGCCTGATGGGTTCACTCAAGATTGCCGAGCAAGGCCCGCAGACGTATGCACCGGCGCGCAGCGAAATCGAGGCGCAATTTGCAGAAGCGTTCGGCCACCGCTTCGAATGATCTTAGAAAAGGCACAACGATGGCACGACTGACCACACCGCTCATTATTCTCACTGCCGCGGCTTCGCTCTCTCTGTCCGCCTGCACGGCGTTCGGCCCGAGCAATTCTGCGAGCGTCTACAACAGCCGTCAGGCGCAACGCGAACAGGTCGTGCGCATGGGCACGGTCGAATCGGTGCGCCCGGTGACGATCGACAGCAGCAACGGCGACCCGGGCATTCTCGGCATCGCTGGCGGCGGCGCGCTCGGTGCCATCGGCGGCAGCGCCATCGGTGGCGGCCGCGGTTCGATTGCGACGGGCATCGTCGGCGGTCTGCTGGGCGCAGTGGCAGGTCAAGCCATCGAGAGCCGCATGAGCAAGAAGGCGGGTCTGGAAATCACGGTGCGACTCGACAACGGCGAGCTGCGTGCGATCACGCAGGATGCCGACGAGGCGTTCCAGCCGGGACAGCGCGTGCGTCTGCTCTCGAGCGGCGGCGTGACACGTGTGACGCACTAAGTCTTCACGTTGCGCTGACGCGCGCGGTACTTGCCGGGGGCAATCTCGTATCGCGCTTGCGCACGCATGACTCGGGCGACTCAGGTCGCCCGTTTTCATTTGCGCCATGAAAAAACCCGCTGCGACGATGGCTCATCACAGCGGGTTTCGGATCGAGTAGGCCTACTCGATCAAAAGACACCTAAGTGCCCTGGTTCCTGCATCGGCACTCGAATTACGGACGGCTGCCGGTCGGGAACGGCCATGCCGCTGCCGGGTTCAGCGCCGTCTTCGGTGCTGCCGGTGCCGCAGCCGGAGCCGCAGCAGGCTTTGCAGCAACCTTCTTCACTGCCGGCTTCTTGGCAGCAGCGGGCTTCTTAGCAGCAGGCTTCTTGGCAGCGGGCTTCTTCGCCGCAACCTTCTTGGCTGCCGGCTTCTTGGCAGCAACCTTCTTCACTGCTGCCTTCTTGGCTGCCGGCTTCTTGGCAGCAACCTTCTTCACTGCTGCCTTCTTGGCGACCGGCTTCTTGGCGGCAACCTTCTTCACCGCAACCTTCTTGGCTGCCGGCTTCTTGGCAGCAACCTTCTTCGCTGCCGGCTTCTTGGCGGCAGCTGCCTTCTTCGCGACCGGCTTCTTAGCAGCCACAGCCTTCTTGGCGACAGGCTTCTTGGCGGCGGCAGCCTTCTTCGCTACCGGCTTCTTGGCAACAGCCTTCTTGGCTGCGGGTTTTTTCTTAGCAGTAGTAGCCATCACTTTGCTCCTTAACGTGAAAGATCACTCAAACAAACCACCTGAGAAGGAAACCCGACCACCGTGCGGTGAACCGCCGGCGAGCGGGCTATTCATCGGCGTACGCATCGGACAACGACGGCTTACGCTAATGAATTCGGCGCTGCACGCATGACGCTGACCGTGTGTGGTCACGCGCGCAAAAAAATTGCCGGCGACATTGCCGCCAGCAATTCGATTGTCTTGAGAAGGGGGATTCGCCAGATTCTTCGGGGGGTAGCTTGCCTGTCCCGTCATCGGGATGGAGGAGATTGCGATAGCGGATAAGCGATACTGCTTGCTATGCACCAAGGTTTTTACGCTCCGTAACTACCAGCTCTCTGTCGCGGGAGGAAAGCAATGTGCTTTCGTGTGTTCATCGAGACTGCAATTTATTTGAGCGAATCATAATTCTTTTGTGATGCGATGTTAATACTTTGCACGTAAAAAAGCGCACAACATTCGTAATGACGAAGTCAATCTGTTGTATTTGATGCACATCGCACTCGCATGTCGACGCATGCGAAGCACTTGCGAAGCACTTGCGAAGCGATCGAAACGTCTTGCGAGTGAGGATGATGTGCGTGACCTGCACGTTCTTTTTTGCTTCTCTTGCTGCTGGTCACGCGTGTCATGCACGCACACACCACCCTCTCGAAACCCGCATGGATACTCGCTTTGCAGCGAGCACACATTTTTCACTCTGGGCTTAGTCCCAGCTCAGCGCACCGCCGGTCTGGTACTCGATCACACGCGTCTCGAAGAAGTTGCGCTCCTTCTTCAGATCGATCATCTCGCTCATCCACGGGAACGGATTCTCTTCGTTCGGGTAGAGCGCTTCGAGACCAATTTGGGCACAACGACGGTTCGCGATGAAGCGAAGATAGCTCTTGAACATGCCCGCGTTCAGACCAAGCACGCCGCGCGGCATCGTGTCTTCAGCGTAGCGATACTCCAACTCGACCGCCTTCTTGAACAGCTCGCGAATCTCTTCGCGGAACTCCGGCGTCCACAGGTTCGGGTTTTCCAGCTTCACCTGATTGATCAGATCGATGCCGAAGTTGCAGTGCATCGACTCGTCGCGAAGGATGTACTGATATTGCTCTGCAGCACCCGTCATCTTGTTCTGACGGCCCAGCGCGAGGATCTGCGTGAAGCCGACATAGAAGAACAGACCTTCCATGATGCAGGCGAACACGATCAGCGAGCGCAGCAGCTTCTGGTCGGCTTCCTGCGTGCCGGTCTGGAACGACGGATCGGCCACGACTTCAATGAACGGGAGCAGGAATTCGTCCTTGTCGCGAATCGACGGCACTTCGTGATACGCGTTGAAGATCTCGCCTTCGTCCAGTCCCAGGCTCTCGACGATGTACTGATAAGCGTGCGTGTGAATCGCCTCTTCGAACGCCTGACGCAGCAGGAACTGGCGGCACTCCGGCGCGGTGATGTGGCGATAGGTGCCCAGCACGATGTTGTTCGCGGCGAGCGAGTCGGCGGTCACGAAGAAGCCGAGGTTGCGCTTGATGATGCGGCGCTCGTCTTCGGTCAGACCGTTCGGGTCCTTCCACAGGGCGATGTCGCGCGACATGTTGATTTCCTGCGGCATCCAGTGGTTCGCGCAACCCGCGAGATATTTCTCCCAGGCCCACTTGTACTTGAAGGGCACCAGCTGGTTCACATCCGTCGTGCCGTTGATCACGCGTTTGTCGGACGCACTCACGCGACGCGTCGACTGCGAAGCGATCACACTCGGGGTATCCCCTTGGGTGCCAAGAATGTTCGACGCAGGCGCCGGAGCGGCGGAGGGAGCAGCCGGTTTGGCGGAGGTGGTGTCTTCTTCCCAGTTAAGCATAGGGTCTCAGTCCGTTCAGGTTGATGCGATGCACACAGGCGCGCACATCGCCGAAGTGACAGATCAGCCGTTCGCGAGCGAAGGCTGACAAAAAACTTGCGATCCGGCAGTCGGCGACCTATCGCCGTCAGTGCGAAGTTCGCCGGAAAAGTTGCCGTGTTTCGGGGGTAATGCAGATGCGCAATTGCGCAGTTTTGAACAACAACGCCGACACGAGAGCGATAACAACATCATGACCTCCCGACGTCGAATTGAATGACTCCAATTTAGCACAATTACGTCACTCATTCCAGCACGCGACACTAGATATAGTGTCGCACCGCACGATAACCACTATACCTAGTGTTTGGCGATTTCCCTTAGCCGATTGGCATCCGGTCTCGCGGGACCGGCATCTTGCCACGAAACGGCGTCGCACGACAGTCATGGCGCTGCCTCCGGAGAGGGTGGCGTCACATTGGCGTATCCTGTGGCGGCGAGCGTCACCGCGCAGCGGACCGGAACGGCAGATTCCGGCGCGCGCCACCGCCAGACGCCGACGAAGGAGATACCGACGATGACATTCCCAAGCGCCGACAGCGCACAGACTCAAGCGGGCTCGCCAGGCCCGACCCCACGCATACTCACGCCAGGCAAACCGATCCGCCTCTCGAAAGGCTCGCTCGTGGCCGAAGTCCAACCCGGTTGCGGCGGCCGGCTCGCGCGACTCGCTCGCCGCGACACGCGCGGCGACCTGTTCGACTACCTCGTACCGCTGGGCAACGAACCGTTCTCGTCTGACGAATGGCCGAAGGCCGGTGCCTTTCCGATGCTGCCGTATACCAATATGTTGCGCGACGACACCCTGCACTGGCGCGAGCGCACGATTGGCGTTCGCGAGGCGCCTGCGGCGTCGAGTTCGCTGCACGGCTGGGGGCTGCGGCGCGAGTGGGACGTCGTCGACGAGAGCCCTGACTGTTGTGTGCTGCAACTCGACAGCCCCGCCCAACCCGAATGGCCCTGGCACTATCAGGCGTACCTCTCGGTGTCGCTCGACGAGCACGGGGTGGACATGCTGTTGTCGATCACCAATCTCTCCGCCGAAGACATGCCGGCCGGACTCGGGCTGCACCCGTACTTCCGCTGGCCTGCGGGCGCGCGTCTGATGTTCGAATCGGAAGCCATCTGGCGTTCGCCCTCTGAAGACATCCGCTGGCCGAGCGAGCAGCGTGTGCATGTCGGCGCGATGGAAGTCGTGTCCGTCGGCGGCGGACTCGATACCGGGGGACGATCGACCTGGTTCGCCGAAGTGCCCTCCGAGTCCGGACGATTCGACGCGCGTATCGACTACGCTGGTGGCCTGCGCTCGGTCACCGTGCGCAGCGACAACACCACCTGGCTGGTGCTGCACTCGCCGGCGGGACGTCCGTACCTGTGCCTCGAGCCGTCGACACACCGGGTCGGCGAGTTCGACGACGATCACGTCGTGCTGGCGCACGGACAAACGCTCGACCTGTCGATGCGCATCGATCTGGCCTGATCTGGCCAGATCGCCAGACGAATCACCCAAGAAAAAACCCCGTCGGCCCGCAAGGGCGACGGGGTTTTTCCCAGGTGCCGGGTCCCTGTCGGGCACCTCGGCACGCTCAGCTTACTGGCAAGCCTCGCACTCTTCGAAGCCAGGGTCGCCCGGACGCATCGTGCAGACCGCGCCTTCGGCTTCCGGCATCGGTTGTGCCAGCGGCGAGCTCGGCTCGGCCGAGAAGCTTCCGCTCGGCGTCACCCCCCCCGAACTCACCGCGTTCAGCGCGCCGTGGCTCACCGTCGACTTCTCGACGTGCGTTGCAGCCATCGTACGCAGGTAGTACGTGGTCTTCAGTGCACGCGTCCAAGCCAGCTTGTACGTCTCGTCGAGCTTCTTGCCCGAAGCGCCCGCCATATAGATGTTGAGCGACTGCGCCTGATCGATCCACTTCTGACGACGCGACGCCGCCTCGACCAGCCACTTCGGCTCGACTTCGAACGCCGTGGCGTAAATCTCGCGCAGATCGGCCGGCACGCGATCGATACGGGCGAGCGAGCCGTCGAAGTACTTGAGGTCGGCGACCATCACTTCGTCCCACAGGCCGCGAGCCTTCAGGTCACGCACCAGATACTCGTTGACCACCGTGAATTCGCCCGACAGATTCGACTTCACGTACAGGTTCTGGAACGTCGGCTCGATACAGGCCGAGACGCCGATGATGTTCGAGATCGTCGCGGTCGGTGCGATCGCCACGCAGTTCGAGTTGCGCATGCCGTGATCGGCGATGTGCTTGCGCAGGCTGTCCCAGTCGAGCGTGCTCGACAGGTCGACGTCGACATAACCGCCACGCTCTTCGGCCAGCAGCTTAAGCGAATCCTGCGGCAGGATGCCGCGATCCCACAGCGAGCCCTTGTACGACGAATACTGACCGCGTTCCTTCGCCAGCTCGGTCGACGCCCAGTAGGCGTAGTAGCACACGGCTTCCATCGAACGATCGGCAAACTCGACTGCGTCGTTCGACGCGTAGGGCGTGCGCAGCAGGTGCAGGCAGTCCTGGAAGCCCATGATGCCCATGCCCACCGGACGGTGATGCAGGTTCGAATTGCGCGCCTTCGCCACCGCGTAGTAATTGATGTCGATGACGTTATCGAGCATGCGCATCGCCACGCGAATGGTGCGCTGCAGCTTTTCGTGATCCAGCGCGTAGCCGTTGGCCGTCTGCTTCAGGTGAGCCACGAGGTTCACCGAGCCCAGGTTACACACAGCGATTTCGGTCTCGCTCGTGTTGAGCGTGATTTCCGTGCACAGGTTCGACGAGTGCACCACGCCCACGTGTTGCTGCGGCGAGCGGATGTTGCACGGGTCCTTGAACGTGATCCACGGATGGCCGGTTTCGAACAGCATGCCCAGCATCTTGCGCCAGAGCGCCTGCGCCGGCACTTTCTTGAACAGCTTGATCTCGCCGCGCGCGGCCTTCTCTTCGTAGGCCGTGTAAGCCTGTTCGAAGGCCTTGCCGTACTTGTCGTGCAGATCCGGGCAGGTCGACGGCGAGAACAGCGTCCACTCGGCGCCTTCCATCACGCGCTTCATGAACAGATCGGGAATCCAGTTCGCCGTGTTCATGTCGTGCGTACGACGACGATCGTCGCCCGTGTTCTTGCGCAGTTCCAGGAATTCTTCGATGTCCAGGTGCCACGTTTCCAGGTACGCGCAGACAGCGCCCTTGCGCTTGCCGCCCTGGTTCACGGCCACGGCCGTGTCGTTGACCACCTTCAGGAACGGCACCACGCCCTGGCTCTTGCCGTTCGTGCCCTTGATGTGCGAGCCAAGTGCGCGAACCTGCGTCCAGTCGTTGCCCAGACCGCCCGCGAACTTCGAGAGCAGTGCGTTTTCCTTGAGCGCTTCGTAGATACCTTCCAGATCGTCCGAGACCGTCGTCAGGTAGCACGACGAGAGCTGCGAGCGACGCGTGCCCGAATTGAACAGCGTCGGCGTCGAACTCATGAAGTCGAAGCTCGACAGAATCTGGTAGAACTCGATCGCACGCGCTTCGCGCTCGACTTCATTGAGCGCCAGACCCATTGCCACACGCATATAGAACGCCTGCGGCATTTCAATACGATGGCTGTCGATGTGCAGGAAGTAGCGGTCGTACAGCGTCTGCAGGCCCAGGTAGTTGAATTGCAGGTCGCGCGACGCGTCGAGCGCGGCGCCCAGCTTGGCCAGATCGAACGAGAGCAGTTGCTCGTCGAGCAGTTCGGCCTCAACCCCTTGCTTGATGAAACGCGGAAAGTACTCGATGTAGCGCGCAGCCATTTCGCCCTGCGGCACTTCTTCGCCGAGAATTTCGCGGCGGATCGTGTGCATCAGGATACGGGCCGTGACCTGGCTATACGCCGGTTCCTTCTCGATGAGCGTACGCGAAGCGAGAATCGCCGAATCGTAGACCTGCGACAGCGGCACGCCGTCGTACAGATTCTTGATGGTCTCCGTCAGGATCGGATCGGCTTTGACTTCATCGCCGAGATTCTCGCAGGCGGCTTGCACCACGCCGCGCAGCACGGCCATGTCGAGCGTACGCGTCACACCGTCGTCGGTGACACGCAGCACCGGCGCGTCGGGCGCAGCGGCTTCCTGCGTGGTCTCGACCGCCTGAGCACGCTCTTGCGAACGCTTCTCGCGGTACAGCACGTAGGCGCGAGCCACGTTGTGCTCACCTTCGCGCATGAGCGCGAGTTCGACCTGATCCTGAATATCTTCGATGTGGAACGTACCGCCGTTCGGACGGCTACGCACCAACGCGCGCACGACGTTCTGCGTCAATTGCTCCACGAGTTCGCGCACGCGCGCCGAAGCCGCACCTTGACCGCCGTTCACGGCAAGAAACGCCTTGGTCACAGCGATGGCGATCTTCGACGGCTCGAAACCCACCACCGCGCCGTTGCGTCGAATCACTTTGAAGTCGGCGTTGGTGGCCGGCTCGAATGCGCCCGTCGTCTGGGGCGCCGACGCACCCGCGCCACTGCCAGCAGCTGCGGCGGGCGTGGGGTTCGGGCGGGTGAGGTTTTCGTTAGTCTGCATGTAAAAACTCCCGTTCCAATGAGATGGTGCTGTTAGCGCGTCTCTACCAGTTTTATTGCCGGCAAAAATGCGCCCTGGGGGCGCCGATGGAGCGAAGTGCTGAACACCGCACGACCGACGGACGGCCAAGGGTTCGAGGTGTCCGCTGCACGGCTTTGCTGCTGTGCCGCCCCACTAAACGCCGCGGGACAAGCACGGTATTGATGGTTATTGCATCCTGGGCCGAACCCGACATCAACCACTAGATGTAGTGGTCGGCACTGGAATTGGCACTAAGTATAGTGGAGATGACGCACTCCGCAAACCCAAAAATTTCACGCGCCGGGGACGCCCGTGCCATCGCCCTGTCAAGCAAAACCTGTCCCCGGATGGGGATTAATCGGCCGGCTGAAACGGCAATGCTTCGGGGCTCAGATCCGCCATGCGGCGCAATCGCTGCCACTCGAAATGCGGTCCCGGATCGGTCTTCCGGCCCGGGGCTATGTCGGCATGTCCGGCCACGGCTTGAATCGGATAACGCTCACACAACGCACGCGTGAGCGCCGCCAACGTTGCATACTGCGCCGCAGTGAACGGCAGTTCGTCGGTGCCTTCAAGCTCAACGCCGATTGAAAAATCGTTGCAGCGCGAACGGCCTTCGAACGACGACGCCCCCGCATGCCACGCCCGTGCATCGCACGACACGAACTGCTGCAACGCACCATCGCGTCGCACCAGAAAGTGCGACGAGACGTGCACGCCACGAATCTCGTCGAAGAACGGATGCGCATCGTGGTCGAGCCGATTCTGGAAAAATGCCGCAATTTCATCGCCGCCGAACTGACCCGGCGGCAATGAGATGTTGTGCACCACGAGCAGGTCGGTCGGCATCCCGTCGGGCCGCGTGTCGAAATTGGGCGACGGCAGACGTTCGGCTTCGCGCACCCATCCGTTGGCATCGAGGGTGAGCGACGGACGTTGATCCGGCGCGTTCATGCGCGACCTCGCGGCATCGGCAAGGTGCGCCGCTCAACACGATCACACGACCGAGGCGCAACGTTAGGGGACGCAAATGACTGGAGCATGACGGGCATGGCGAACTCCCGTAGAGCGAGGGGCGCCATTGTAGCCCACTTGGCCCGCGCCTGCCGCCAGCATGCCCGGCATGCCGGATGCGAGCAGTGCGTCGACATATCGCCTGTTGCCGGGTGCCTGCGGGCCACTGGGCGATAGCGATGGCGAATTCCCAAAGAAGAAGCCTCCCGCCGTGCTTGGCCGAGAGGCTTCTGTGGGCGTGACCACGCCCTGGGATGGCGTCGTACTCGTGTCATACGACACGCGCACCACCCCGCGCCGCTCACAGGTGCGGCGCTATTGGCCGTTCCCGGCCGGTGATACTCGTCTCCTGCGTCAATCCGGTATTCGATGTCGATCCGATCGCCTCGTTCGTTGCCATCCATCACGGAAATGCCGGAATTGCCGACTCCACTCCTTCCATATGCGCTTCAGGGTGATGCTCCTTGAGCATGTCGCGAATCTCGTCAACACGACCGTCGCGCACATCCACCATGAGCAGGATCATGCCGCGCTCGAGCGGTTCGCGAAACGCCTTGAGCCGGGAGTTCGGCACCGACACACCGATCATGCTCGACACCCAGGCGCCGAAGAGCGCGCCGAGAGGTGCGGTCACGATCATCAATTCCCATTGGGGACGTGTGCCCACGATGGGGAAAAACGCGGCGACTGCACCGACTGCCAAACCACAGAACCCGCCGATCACGAGTCCGGCTTCTGCGCCGTGCACGATATCGGAAGTCTGAAGCAGGTTAGCCTCGTGCAGTCCCTCCAGGTCCATTTCGTCACGTGCCATAAAGTGGATGTGACGCTCGTCGATCCGGGCGAGCAGCAAATCGCTCATCGTGCGCCCGGCACTGGCCAGATCGGGAAGAAGAAAATACATCCGTCTGCGCATTAGCATGTTGCGCCCTCCTGTCATCTCGTCTCTGTTGTTATGGTTCTTTTATACAGAGCCGGTTACTGTGTTTTAGTGCATGCGACAGGCATGCGCAAGGCGGCCCATTCGAGCGCCATGCCAGAGACGAGGGGGAAATTCGGAATCGCTGCGCAGTCTGGCTGCGCAGCGGGACTCAGGCGCGGTGTTCGCGCGTGAGATAGGCGTCGCGGTGCGCAGCGCTGCAAAAATGTTTGCCGCCTGAACCGCCGATGGCTTCGCTCTCGGGAAGGTAGGTATCGCACTCGATGCATTGCACCATACGCTCCGTCGGCGGCAGCGCTTCGCGCACGGTCGGGCGCGGACCGTTCGCCGACGGCGGACGCCGCTGTTCGTTGCGCTCGTTGCGCTCATCGCGCTCGGTGTTGCGCTTACGCTCGTTGTACCGCATCCACCATGTGCCAGCCACCAACAACACCAGTAACAGCAGGATATTGCGCATCGCGCTTCAAGTCTCCGTTATGCGATGCAGCACCACCTCAAGCACGAAGCGAGAGCCGACATACGCCAGCAAAAGCGCCACGAACGACGCCAGAACCCAACGCAGCGCGACCTTACCGCGCCACCCATAAAAGTGCCGGCCCAGCAGCACCGCGCCGAACATCAGCCACGACACCACTGCGAACACGGTCTTGTGATCGATGCGCACCGCGCGCCCGAACAGCGCCTCGGAGAACATCACACCGGAAATCAGCGTCAGGGTCAGCAATACGAACCCGGCACCGATCAACCGGAACAGCAATTTCTCCATCGTGAGCAGCGGCGGCAACGTCTCGAGCCAGCGCGAAAGCCAGCCGGTCGCCTCATTGCTGCGCGACGGATGCAGTTGCCGCTCGGCATAAATCATCAGCAGCGCGTGCAGCGCGGCCAGTGCGAACAGCCCGTAGGCCATGTTGGCGATGATGAAGTGCACCTTGAAAATCGGATCTGCGGCAAAACCGAGAATGCGCACATCCGGAAAAATCATCGGCAACAGACACGCAACGGCGGCCACGGGTGTGACCATCAGTCGCAGGCTGTCGAGCGGGAAGAAGAAACTCTCGATCCAGTAAATGCCGACCGAGAGCCACAGCATGGCCGAGAGCATGTACGCGAAACCGAAGTGCATGCTGTCCGCGCGGAAGATAGTCTGATGCAGCAACACCCCGTGCAGCAGCAGCGCAGCGAGCAGCGAAAGCTGCATCGGCCAGCGCGACGGGGTGCCCGTGACCGGCACAGGCGCGACCCGCCCGCCCGCCAGAGCGAGCGCGGCGTCGCGCCGGTATCCTTGCCACGAACAAACCGCCAGCCCGGCGTAAAGGATGGCGGTCAGCGCATACAGTAAAATAGTCATATTTGAAGTTTACACCAGCCCATGACGGGCGCGCTGCCACACCCACTACGCCCCCCTCCGGGGCCGCGGGACAGGCCGCCGGGGCCACTGCGAGTCTTACAGGATACGTTTCATGCTCGACAATCTCACTACGCGCCTCGCCAAAGTCGTCAAGACGCTGCGCGGCGAAGCTCGCCTGACCGAGGCCAACACGCAGGAAATGCTGCGCGAAGTGCGTCTCGCCCTGCTCGAGGCCGACGTCGCCCTGCCGGTGGTCCGCGATTTCATCGCCAAGGTAAAAGAAAAGGCACTGGGTGAGGAGGTGATCTCCAGCCTCTCGCCGGGCCAGGCACTCGTGGGCGTGGTGCAGCGCGAACTGACCGCGCTCATGGGCGGCGACTACGAAGGCCGTGCCGCCGAACTCAATCTCGCGACCACGCCACCCGCCGTCATCCTGATGGCCGGCCTGCAGGGCGCGGGTAAGACGACCACGGTCGGTAAGCTCGCCAAGCTGCTGCGCGCCCAGAAGAAGAAAGTCCTCACAGTTTCCACCGACATCTACCGCCCCGCCGCTATCGCCCAGTTGCAGACGGTGACACAGCAGGTCGACGCCGACTTCTTCCCGTCGCAACCCGATCAGAAGCCCGTGGACATCGCCCGCGCGGCCGTCGACTGGGCCCGCCGCCATCACCATGATGTGCTGCTCGTCGACACGGCCGGCCGTCTGGGTATCGACGAAGTAATGATGCAGGAAATCAGTGCCCTGCACGCCGAACTCAAGCCGATTGAAACGCTGTTCGTCGTCGACGCCATGCTCGGCCAGGACGCCGTGAACACTGCCCGCGCCTTCAACGACGCACTGCCGCTCACCGGTGTGGTGCTCACCAAGCTCGACGGCGACTCGCGCGGCGGTGCAGCGCTGTCGGTGCGCCACATTACCGGCAAGCCGATCAAGTTCGTCGGTGTGGGCGAAAAGCTCGACGGCCTCGAAGTCTTCCACCCGGATCGCATGGCGAACCGGATTCTCGGCATGGGCGACATTCTGGCGCTCGTTGAGGAAGCGCAACGCGGCGTCGACGTGCAGGCCGCGCAAAAACTCGCCGACAAGGTCAAGAAAGGCGGCGACTTCGATCTGAACGACTTCAAGGCGCAGATCGGCCAGATGAAGAAGATGGGCGGCCTGTCGTCGCTCATGGACAAGTTGCCCGCCCAATTCCAGGCCGCAGCCAGCCAGACCAACATGGATCAGGCCGAGAAGCAGGTGCGCCGCATGGAGGGCATCATCAATTCGATGACGCCGGCCGAGCGCGCCAAGCCGGAACTGATCAAGGCGAGCCGCAAGCGCCGTATTGCCGCCGGTGCCGGTGTTCAGGTGCAGGAGGTCAACCGCATGCTCAATCAGTACGACCAGATGCGCACCATGATGAAGAAGCTCAAAGGCGGCGGCATGATGAAGATGATGCGCAGCATGAAAGGCATGATGCCCGGCATGCGCTGAGCCAGGCTTACCGGTCGCGGTCCGGGCATTCCTACGGATTTTCCGTATATACTCCGGGCCGCACTTAGCGACATCCCCCAGCAACACGTTCCACAGGGTCGCCCCATATGAACCGCGAAGAAGCCCTCGAAGTATTCCGTAATTCCGAAGAAATCGTCTCGGCCGACGAGGTGAACCGGTCCGTCGACACGATGGCCAAGTCCATCAGGGACGCCATCGGCGACGAATTCCCGATGGTGCTGTCGGTCATGGGCGGCGCGGCCGTCTTCACCGGCATGCTGCTGCCGCGCCTGGACTTCCCGCTCGAGTTCGACTACATCCACCTCTCGCGCTACAACAACACCACCACCGGCGGTGCGATGCAGTGGCGCGTGGCGCCGCGCGACTCGGTGCGCGATCGCGTGGTGCTCGTGCTCGACGACATTCTCGACGAAGGTGCCACGATGGCGGCGATTCGTGACCGGATTCTGGAGATGGGCGCCTCGAAGTTCTACAGCGCCGTGCTGTGCGAGAAGATCCTGACGAAGGAAAAGCCGTCGCGCCCGGATTTCTGCGGCTTCACGGTGCCGGATCGTTATGTCTTCGGCTGCGGCATGGACGCCAAAGGCTACTGGCGTAACCTGCCGGCCATCCGTGCGCTGACTACGCCGCGCTAAGCGCCGCGGCGGGATACCCTCCCGCACCGCAAGACAGTCCGAAGGGGCCCGTTCAGACGCGGCCCCTTTTTCATGGTTGCCGCGGCACGCACCACGCCATCAGAATTGGTGCACGAAGGTCTTCACGCCCTTGAGGATCATCTCGACCGAGATCGCCACCAGAATCAGCCCCATCAAACGCTCGAATGCCGCCACCACGCGCGAGCCGACCCATCGTTCGATGCGATCGGCAAGAAGCAGCACCACCGCGCAAACGGCCATCGTCACGCACAGTGCAGTGATCCACTCGAGCATGCGTCCCGGTTGCTGCGACACGAGCAGCATGACGGTCGCGAGCGCCGACGGCCCCGCAAGCGCCGGTATCGCCAGCGGCACGATGAGCGGCTCGCCCGCATCGGGCAACGAGCCCTGATCGGGACGGGGAAAGATCATGCGCAGCGCGATCAGGAACAGCACGATGCCCCCGGCCAATTGCAACGACAGATCGGTGAGACTCATCATGCGCAGAAAGCGATCGCCCGCCAGCATGAAGAGCAGCAGGATGACAAACGCAATCAGCACCTCGCGCAAGATCACCCGCGGCCGTCGATGGGCCGGCACATTCTTCAGGGCATTCACGAAGATCGGGATATTGCCGAACGGGTCGGTGATGAGCAGCAACAGCACCGTCGCTGACGCGAACGTATATTCCATACCGATAACGCTTCCAGATATGACAACGGCAGCCGCTAGGGCGACTGCCGTCAGGTATTGCCTCATGCGTCTGCGCTCGCGCGACGTTTCACCGGCAGACGTTCACCGGCGCACCGCGCGCTCCTCGCTCAGATCGCTTTGGCTGCGCGCACCTTGCCTGTGACGACTTCCGCCACGACGGCGGCGTCGAGCAACTGAGCTTGCGCGTCGCGGCGGCCCTGATACTCGATCTTGCCTTCCTTCAGGCCACGGTCGCCGATCACCACGCGATGCGGCACGCCGATCAGTTCCCACTCGGCGAACATCACGCCGGGACGCTCGCCACGGTCGTCGAGAATCACGTCGACGCCGGCCGCCAGCAGCGCTTCGTAGACCTTATCGGTGGCGGCACGCACGGCGTCGCTGCGGTCGTAGCCCATCGGGCACAGCACCACTTCGAACGGCGCGATCGACTCCGGCCAGATGATGCCTTTATCGTCGAAGTTCTGCTCGATGGCCGCACCGAGAATACGCGTGATGCCGATGCCGTAGCAGCCCATCTCCATCGGTGCCGGCTTGCCGGTCTCGTCGAGGAAGGTGCCGCCCATGGCGTCCGAGTACTTGGTGCCCAACTGGAACACATGGCCCACTTCGATACCCCGGCACAGCGCGATCTCGCCCTTGCCGTCCGGCGAGAGATCGCCCGGCACGACGTTGCGCAGATCAGCCACGACTTCGGGCTCGGGCAGATCGCGGCCCCAGTTCACGCCGGTAGTGTGGAAGTCGACCTCGTTCGAGCCGACCACGAAGTCGCTCATCTTCGCGACCGTGCGATCGACCACGAGCTTGACCGGCTTCTTCGTGCCGAGGGGGCCCAGATAGCCCGGTGGCGTGCCGAACCATTCGACGATCTCGGCTTCGCTCGCGAAACGGAAGTCGGACAGCCCCGGCACCTTGCTCGCCTTGATCTCGTTGAGTTCATGGTCGCCGCGCAGCAGGAGCAGCCACACGGTGGTGCCGGCGTCTTCGCTGTCGGTAGCGAGCACGATCGACTTGACCGTGCGCGCCAGCGGGATCGACAGCAATTCCGCGACGGCTTCGCACTTGGCCTTGCCCGGCGTGGCGGTCTTGGTCAGTGCCTCGGCAGGGGCAGCGCGCTCGCCCTGCGGCGCAAGCGCCTCGGCCATTTCGACGTTGGCTGCATAGTCGGACGTCGGGCAGTAGGCGATAGCGTCTTCGCCGGTGTCGGCGATCACATGGAATTCATGCGAACCGGAGCCGCCAATGGAGCCGTTGTCGGCCACCACGGCGCGGAACGTCAGACCCAGACGCGTGAAGATGCGAACGTAGGCGTCGAACATCTTCTGATAAGACACCTGCATGCCCGCGCGGTCCTTATCGAAGGAGTAGGCGTCCTTCATGATGAATTCGCGGCCGCGCATCACGCCGAAACGCGGACGGATCTCGTCGCGGAACTTCGCCTGCACCTGATAGAAGTTCACCGGCAGTTGGCGGTAGCTCTTGATTTCGCGGCGGGCAATGTCCGTCACGACTTCCTCGTGCGTCGGGCCGACGACGAATTCGCGGCCGTGGCGATCCTTCAGACGCAGCAGTTCCGGGCCGTATTTCTCCCAGCGCCCCGACTCCTGCCACAATTCGGCCGGCTGCACAGCCGGCATGAGCAGTTCGAGCGCGCCTGCGCGGTTCATTTCTTCACGAACGATGGCTTCGACCTTGCGGATCGAGCGCAAGCCGATCGGCAGGTAATCGTAGATACCGCCGGCGACGCGGCGAATCATCCCGGCGCGCATCATCAGCTTGTGGCTGACGATTTCGGCGTCGGTGGGCGCTTCCTTGAGGGTGCCGATGAAGAAACGAGAGGCTTTCATGCAGATTTCCGGAAAAATGAGGGTCAACGGCGCGCACAGCGCTCAGGTCGGTGACCAGAAGCGAGGCCGGGGCGCGCCAAAACGTCGTCGCTGCCCCTGAGACACCCGCCGGCCGTACACGCCGCCCCGGTCACCCGAGCCGCCGCCGGCCGCCGCGCCGGTGATTATCTGTTTATAATCGAAGCAATTTTAAAGGATTCAAGGGTGGTTGTATGCTTGACCGTGAAGGCTTTCGCCCGAACGTCGGCATCATCCTCTTAAACGCACGCAATGAAGTGTTCTGGGGCAAGCGGCTGGGCGAGCACTCCTGGCAGTTCCCGCAAGGCGGCATCAAGTACGGCGAAACGCCTGAACAGGCCATGTTCCGAGAATTGCACGAGGAAACCGGGCTAAAGCCAGAACACGTCAAAATCATCGGTCGCACACGCGACTGGCTGCGTTATGAGGTGCCGGACAAGTTCATCAAGCGCGAAGTGCGCGGACATTACCGGGGCCAGAAGCAAATCTGGTTCCTGCTGCGCATGGTCGGTCGCGATTGCGACATCTGCCTGCGCGCCACCGATCATCCCGAGTTCGACGCCTGGCGTTGGAACGAGTACTGGGTGCCGCTCGACGCAGTCATCGAGTTCAAGCGCGAGGTGTATCAGCTCGCCCTGAACGAGCTATCGCGCTATCTGCGACGCTCGGCCGCACGCGCGCAGCATGACCGGCGGCGGTTTCCGCGCGCCGGCGCCCGGATCGAAGACATGCCGCCCGGCGGCACCGACGCGCATGACGACAGGTGCAACAGCGAGAACTGCGGCGGCCCCGGCGAAGCTGCCGACACCGCCAGCTCGGGCATGCCGCCCCGGGAGCACTGAACCAGGCCGCGGCCGGCTTGTCCCATCATCGGTCGCGGGCGTCATGCCCGCGCCCTTTTTTGACCTGGCGTCCTCCGGGATGCCGCGCGGATTGCCCGCTTTCGTTCATCCGCCGTCCAACCGACTTCTCATCCACATCTCATGCGTCCTTTCTTTGCCCGCCGCGCCCCGCGCCTGGCCGCCCTGGCTCCTCTGGCCGCTCTGGCGCTGATTGCCGGCTGCAGCAGCATGTCGCAACCCGTCCAGGATTTCGACGAATACCTCGCCCAGCAGGAAGCCGCCAAGGGCAAATGGAAGGAAGCGGAGTACGCTCTGCCGACAACGCCGCCGCAAGACGCCGACCTCGTGAGCTTCCCCACCCTGCCGAACGCGACGCTCGACTACGCCATCGACACGAAGTCGGTGCAGGTGACGGATGACGGCGTGGTCCGCTACATCGCGGTGATTCGCAGCAAGCAAGGCGCGCGTAACGTGTCGTACGAAGGCATTCATTGCTCGTCGTTCGAATCGCGTCTGTACGCCACGGCTCGCCCCGACGGCACCTGGATACCGGCGCGCAACAGCGAATGGCGCCCGATCCGGCCGTATGGCGCGACGGCCTATCAGGGCATTCTGTACCGCGATTACCTTTGCCAGGACAAGACACCGGCGGGCAACGCCAAGGCCATCATTCAGGGCTTGCGCTTCCCGACGACCAATCCGACCTACCGCTGAGCGCAGCAGGCGGGTCTCACCTGCCACGCTTCATCGAAAAAAACGCCGGTCACGCATTGCGTGCCGGCGTTTTTCACGTCCGATGCGAGGGGGCTTCCCCCCACCCCGGAGCTCTCAGCGCAGAATCAGATTATCGCGATGAATCAATTCCGGCTCATTCGCAAAGCCCAGCACCTGCTCGATATCGCTGCTCGGGTGACGGCGAATCAGTCGTGTCTCGGAGGCACTGTAGTTGGACAGGCCCCGCGCGACTTCGTGACCAGCTTCGTCCATGCAGGCAATCACCTCCCCGCGCGCAAACGTGCCTTCGACGTCGATCACGCCGATCGGCAACAAGCTCTTGCCCTCTTCCACCAGCTTCTTGCACGCGCCCGCATCGATCACGACACGGCCGCGCACTTGCAAATGGTCGGCCATCCACTGCTTGCGCGCCGTGAGCACCGCCGTACGGGCGACCAATTGCGTGCCGATCGCTTCGCCGCCAGCCAGACGCACGAGCACGTCGGCTTCGCGCCCCGACGCGATCACGGTATGCGCGCCGCTCGTGGCTGCGCGCTTGGCCGCAAGGATCTTGGTCAACATGCCGCCGCGTCCGATGTTGGTCCCGGCACCCCCGGCCATCGCTTCCAGACGCTCGTCCCCCGCTTCGGCCTCGTGCACGAACTCGGCGTCGGGATGCTTACGCGGGTCGGCCGTGTACAGGCCGGATTGATCGGTCAGGATGACGAGCGCGTCGCCGTCGATCAAGTTGGTCACGAGCGCGCCCAGCGTGTCGTTGTCGCCGAACTTGATTTCGTCGGTCACCACCGTGTCGTTCTCGTTGATGATCGGCACCACACCGAGTCGCAACAACGTCAGCAAGGTCGTCCGCGCATTCAGATAGCGTTCGCGGTCTGCCAGATCGGCATGCGTGAGGAGAATCTGCGCGGTTCGCACGCCGTGCTCGGCGAAGCGGGTCTCGTAGACCTGCGCCAGCCCCATCTGGCCCACGGCAGCCGCCGCCTGAAGTTCATCGATGGCCTTCGGGCGACGCGCCCAGCCCAGACGCTGCATTCCCTCGGCAATGGCGCCCGAGCTGACGAGCACCACCTGCTTTGGCGCACGTCCGTCGCCACCGTGCCGCAGCGCGGCGATCTGTTGCGCCCATCGCGCAATGGCAACATCATCCAGACCGCGACCGTCGTTGGTCACGAGACTGGAGCCCACTTTCACCACAAGCCGCTTGGCATCGGCGATGACCGAACGCATGGACCTGGATTCTCCTGCGGATATATTGGGAAGACGGGCCGCTGCAGTCGCCGGGAGGCGGCGGGAAGTGACGTAGGACCGCCCTTCCCTTACATGGCTACAGCAGCCGGTTCACGAGGGGTGACGCGATCTGGCGCGACAGCACCCCGCATTTGAGTGACGAGAAGTTTACGCCTTCGGTGCGTCGTCCGGGGGCGTTTGTGGCGTGTTCTCGGCTGCCGGCTCGGCCGGGGCGGCACTGCCAGCGCGAAAACGCGGGTCCAATGCGGCATCTTCAAGCGCCTCTTCGACGGCACCACGTTGCTGGTAAAGATATTCCTGCACCGCCAGGCACAATTTCTCGCAGCCTTCGCCCGTCAGCGCGGAAATCTCGAACGCGGGGCCACTCCAGCCGAAGCGCGTCTTGAAGTCGGCCACGCGTTCGGCACGCTCCGCTTCGGGCACCATGTCGACCTTGTTGAGCACCAGCCAGCGAGGCTTCTGGAACAGCTCCTCGTCGTACTTCTGCAATTCGAGAACGATGGCCTGTGCATCGACCACCGGGTCGACGCCTTCGTCGAACGGTGCGATATCCACGATATGGAGCAACAGGCCGGTGCGCTGCAAGTGACGCAGGAACTGGTGACCCAGCCCCGCACCTTCCGCAGCGCCTTCGATCAGGCCGGGAATATCGGCGATCACGAAGCTCTTGCCCGGCGCGGTGCGCACGACACCCAGATTCGGGTGCAACGTCGTGAACGGATAATCCGCAATCTTCGGACGTGCATTCGATACCGATGCGATGAATGTCGACTTGCCTGCATTCGGCATGCCGAGCAGACCGACGTCCGCGAGCACCTTCAGCTCAAGCTGGAGCATACGGCGCTCACCGGGCTTGCCATCCGTCTTCTGACGCGGCGCACGGTTCGTGCTCGACTTGAAATGGAGGTTGCCCAGACCACCTGCGCCGCCTTGCGCGAGCACGACTTCCTGACCGTGTTCGGTCAGGTCGGCGATGGTCTCGCCGGTTTCCATATCGCTGATGATGGTGCCGACCGGCATGCGCAGGAAAATGTCCTCGCCGCCTTTGCCGTAGCAATCTGCGCCGCGACCGGATTCGCCGTGCTTCGCCAGATGCTTCTTCGAATAACGGTAATCGATCAGGGTGTTGATGTTGCGATCCGCCACGGCATACACACTGCCGCCGCGACCGCCGTCGCCGCCGTCAGGTCCACCGAACGGCACGAACTTCTCACGGCGCATCGATGCCGAGCCATTGCCGCCATTCCCGGCGATCACCTCGATACGCGCTGCGTCAATGAATTTCATGTGGGTTCGTTCCGCTCAATCGACCGTCCGCAGACGATCCAAATACTGTTCAATGATCCGGCCGGGCGCGCGATGCTTGCGGCGCACAGGCGGGACAAACAAAAAAGGCTCCGCATGAGAGCGGAGCCTTTTGGTGGCAAAAGGCTTAGCTTACGCTGCCGGCACCACGCTAACCACTTGCTTCTTCGCTGCGCCCTTGACGGCGAACTGCACGTGGCCGTCGGCCAGTGCAAACAGCGTGTGGTCCTTACCGATACCGACGTTTTCGCCGGCATGCATACGAGTACCACGTTGGCGAACGATGATGCCGCCAGCCAGGATTGCCTGACCGCCGTACACCTTCACGCCGAGGCGCTTCGACTCAGAATCGCGGCCGTTACGGGACGATCCGCCTGCTTTTTTGTGTGCCATGACTTAACTCCTTACCTAGCTCGATCGATTAGCCGTTGATGCTGTCGATGCGCAGCTCGGTGTAGTTTTGGCGATGGCCTTGACGCTTTTGGTAGTGCTTGCGACGGCGCATCTTGAAAATCTTCACCTTGGGGTGACGACCTTGGGCGATAACGGTAGCCTTGACGGAAGCCCCACTGACCAACGGCGCACCGAACTTAATCGATTCGCCCTCGCCAACGGCGAGAACCTGGTCGATGGTGATTTCAGCGCCAATGTCAGCCGGTATCTGTTCTACTTTGAGCTTTTCGCCAGCAGCAACTTTATATTGCTTACCGCCGGTTTTTATGACCGCGTACATTGTTGAACCTCACTCATAAACAAGAGAATTTCCGCGCCGGCCGAGGGCCCCAAAAGGACTCGACTTACCGGCCGATCACACCGCTGCGGACCGTCATACCGAAGTATTTTCGGACCTGACGCAACGAATGCGCGCACGAAAACCGGGAATTATACAGACTTTCTCCTTTCGAGTCAAAGACTTCCGTGAAACCAGCCTTTACGCGGGGCTGGTCCCCGAAAGTCGCCCCGCGCACTATATAATTTGGGGCGAATTTTTCCTCACCCGAGCCTTGTCTTGACTGCTTCGACTTCTCCCCAGAACGTACTGGCCGCCATCGCCGACGACATGCGTGCCGTCGACCAGCTTATCCGCCACCGGCTGGCCTCCGAGGTGGTCCTGATCAATCAGATCTCGGAATACATCATCAATTCGGGCGGCAAACGGCTGCGTCCGGCATTGCTGCTGCTCGTCGCCGGCGCGCTCGGCGTGAGTTCGCCGCACCGCTTCGAACTGGCCGCGGTCATCGAGTTCATTCACACCTCAACGCTGCTTCACGACGATGTCGTCGACGAATCCGACCTGCGCCGCGGCAAACAGACCGCCAACGCGCTGTTCGGCAATGCGGCGTCGGTGCTCGTGGGCGACTTCCTGTATTCGCGCTCCTTCGAAATGATGGTGAGCGTGGACAACATGCGTGTGATGCAGATTCTTGCGCGCGCAACCAACGTGATCGCCGAAGGCGAAGTGCTGCAGTTGCTGAACATGCATGACCCGGACGTTGACGAAGCGCGCTACCTGCAAGTCATCCAATACAAGACGGCCACGCTGTTCGAAGCGGCCACGCAACTCGCTGCCGTGCTCGCCAATGCCGACGCGCAGACCGAAGCGGCCGTACGTGAATACGGCGGCCGTCTGGGGACGGCGTTCCAGTTGATGGACGATTGGCTCGATTACGCAGGCGACACCGACGCGATGGGCAAGAACGCGGGCGACGACCTGCGCGAGGGCAAGCCGACGCTGCCGCTCATTCATGTGCTGCAACACGGCACGGATGAAGAGCGCGCCCTCGTGCGCGAAGCCATCGAGAATGGCGGCACCGACAAGTTCGAGCCGATCCTCGCGGCAATCACGCGCACGGGCGCACTCGACTACACGCTCGCACGCGCGAAAGAAGAGGCGGATGCGGCAGCGCAAACAATTTCTGCACTCCCCTCTTCCCAATATAAAAATAGCCTGCTAGAATTGTGTTCTTACTCGATAGCGCGACGCACTTAACGGTGAAGCAGCAGTATCGAAGCGGGGTGTAGCTTAGCCTGGTAGAGCGCTACGTTCGGGACGTAGAGGCCGGAGGTTCGAATCCTCTCACCCCGACCAGGATTTACTTTGCTCTCAAGCAAAGCAAAAAAACCGCCGGACGTGTCCGGCGGTTTTTTTATGTCCGGCGCATTTGTTGTCCGTACGGTTCGCACCGTGCCGCCCTGGCGAAGCGGGCTCGAATGTCATGCAGTCCGTCGCATTCGATCTGGCGCATCATGCGCCCCCAGCCCATATGACGGGTGCCTCATCCCCTCTGCTATAGTGGCGACTCATTGCCACCCCACGCGCCATTCGCGCGCCCAAACGCTTGGAAGCCTTGCCCTTATGGGCGCAGATTTGCGCCGTCGCCCTCCTGATCGTCTGCTCGGGATTCTTTTCCATTTCCGAGACGAGCATGATGGCACTCAACCGCCATCGCCTGAAGCATCTGGTACGGATGAACGTCCACGGCGCCCAGGCCACTCAGGGCCTGCTCTCGCGCACTGAAGCGCTGCTCTCCACGATTCTCGTCGGCAACAACGTCATCAATACCGTCGTGCCGGTGCTCACCACATCGATTGCGGTGCGCTATTTCGGTAACGACGCCGTCACGCTGTCGATCGCGACCGCACTCATTGCGCTGCTTATCATCATCTTCGCCGAGATCGGCCCGAAGATCGTAGGGGCTACGTATCCCGAGCGCATCGCGTTACCGGCCAGCACGCTGCTCAAGCCGATCGTGAAAGTGGCCACGCCGCTCGTCTGGGTGCTCAACGGCTTCGTGCGCGGCATGCTGCGCGTGCTGCACATCGATACGCGCCGTGCAGCAAACGAAGCTCGCCTCACCACGGAAGAATTGCGCACCATCGTGCTCGAGGCCGGCAATTACATGCCGACCAAGCCGCGCAGCGTGCTGCTCAATTTGCTCGATCTCGAGAACATCACCATTGACGACGTGATGGTGCCGCGCGCGCGCATTGAGGCGCTCGACATCTCGGCGCCGCTCGACACGATCCTCACGCAACTCGAGACGTGCTATCACAACAAGCTGCCGGTCTATGACGGCGACATCGATCGCATCGTCGGCATTCTTCCGGTACGTCGCACGCTTGCCGCGCTACGACACCCCGACGACCTCACCGTCGACACCTTGCGCGCGCTGCTCGTCGACCCGTACTTCATCCCGAGCGATACGCCGGCGCTGCGCCAGTTGCAGTACTTCCAGGAGAACCACCGGCGCGTAGGGCTGGTCGTTAACGAATACGGCGAAGTCGAAGGGCTGGTCACCACCGAGGACATCATCGAAGAACTCATCGGCGAATTCACGACGAGTGTGCCTGGCACGGGCGGCAGTCGCTCAGGCTGGACGACGAACGACGATTGCCTGGTCAGCGGCGGCGTGGGACTGCGCGATCTGAACCGGCGATTGAATCTGCATCTGCCGACCGACGGCCCGAAGACCCTCAACGGCCTGATCCTGGAAGTGCTACGCGAGATTCCCGAAGCCGCCGTCAGCTTGGAAATCGGCGGTGTGCGCATGGAAATCGTGCAAATCGACAATCAGGCCATCAAGATGGTGCGTCTGTTCAAGCCGGCCGCACGCTCGCCGCACGATTGAGCCGCACTCGCTCACTGCCAGTGACATCGCCCCATTTTTCGGGCAATTCCGATTGAGCCGCCCCAGGGTTTTGACGAGACTGAAGCTTCACCCAGTCCTCGCCAAACCCTGTCATGTCATTTCACGCATCCGAATCCGCAGACCGGGCGCGCACAGTCGATAGCCACGCGACTGTGCCGGTCACTGCCGGGCCGCTCACCGCACCACTCACCACGTCACGCAGCGCTGCTACGCCGTTACAGTTCCTCGAGCAGATGCTGAGTGAAGCCATTCGGACAGGTGCGTCCGACGTGCATTTCGAACCGATGGCGCAACGCTTTCGCATTCGGCTGCGCATCGATGGCGTTCTGCAAGAGCACCGCGACGTGCCCATGCCGTGGCGCGACATGCTCGTCTCGCGTATCAAGGTGCTCGCCAATCTGGATATTGCACAGAAGCGTCTGCCTCAGGACGGACGTATGGTGTGGCGCGAAGCGGGCGAACCGGTCGAGTGCCGCGTCAGCGCGCTGCCGACGCTGCACGGCGAAAAGGTGGTCGTGCGCTTGCTCGACGGCGCGAAGGTCCCGCTCTCGCTGGAAGGTCTCGGGTACACACCGAAGCAGTACCTTGCACTCGCCCGCGCGATCGCTCAACCGCACGGCATGATTCTGCTAACCGGCCCGACGGGCAGCGGCAAGACGGTCTCGCTCTACAGTTGCCTGCGGCGGCTCAACGACACGTCGCGCAACATCGTCACCATCGAAGACCCGGTGGAAATTCGCTTGCCGGGTATCACGCAGGTCAATCTCAACGAACGTGCCGGGCTCGACTTTGCAACGGCTCTGCGCGCGTTTCTGCGGCAGGACCCGGACGTGCTCGTCGTTGGCGAAATCCGCGATCCGCAAACCGCCGAGATCGCCGTGCAGGCAGCACAGACCGGACACCTCGTCTTCGCGACCGTTCACGCGAACGACGCGCCCAGCACACTCGCCCGGCTATTCGACCTCGGGGTTGCGCCATTCAATCTTTCGTCGACGCTGCTGGTCATCAGCGCACAGCGGTTGCTCCGAAGACGCTGCCCGGCGGGTTGCGAGCCCGGTACTGCATCCGAAGGCACGGCACCGCCCGGACATCGCTGCATGCGCTGTCATGGCACTGGCTTTGCCGGGCGCATCGGTGCCTTTCAGGTAATGCCGATCAGCGCGACACAGGCGATCAACATTGCGCAGGGCCGTAGCCCACATGAACTTGCGGCACAAGCCCAAAGCGAAGGCGTTATGACATTGCGCGAAGCCGGACTCTGGCATGCCGCAGCAGGCACGGTCAGCGAGGAGGATGTCGATGCGACAACGCCTGCCTGACTCACGCTCGCAACATGCATGGCACCGCGCACCGCCTGCCTCGTCATGCACAACGCGCCGGCGTTCAATGGAAGTGCATCGATCTCGGCCGCTCACCTTATCGAAGAGGAATAGGCCATGCCATCGATGACGCACTCCCGCCGCTGGCAATGGCAAGGTACGGATGCCGATGGGCGGCGTTGCCGCGGAGAAGTGATTGCTCCCGGCGAAGCTGTTGCGCGCCTGATGCTTCGCGACCAGCGTCTGACCATCACGCATATCCGTGCGGGCCGCAGACACACGCCGGCGGGGCGAGTCGGCGCGGCAGACGCCACCGACCTCGTCCGGCGTCTTGCCACGTTACTGGGTACGGGCGTGCCACTCACGGCCGCACTCGACGTGCTCGCCCGCGGCGCCCATACACGAGGGCTCAAACGGCTGGCCTCTGCCGTCGGGTCGGACGTCGCGCAAGGGCATCCGTTAGCGCAAGCCATGGCACGAACCAGCCACCGATTCAGCAGCGTCGACTGTCAACTGATCGCCGCCGGAGAATTGAGCGGTCAGCTTGGCCCGACGCTGGCGCGGCTTAGCGCGCAATACGACCACACACGAGCCGTAAAGGAGAAGCTCCAGCGTGCGCTTGCCTATCCGTCGACGGTGCTAGTGGTTGCCGTCACCGTCGTGATCGCGCTGCTGCAATGGGTGATCCCGGAGTTCGAGCGGCTATTCGCCAGCGCCGCCGGTGGCGGCGTGCCGTTGCCGCCCCTCACCCGGTGGCTCATCGACATGTCACGCGCCTCGCTGACCAACGGGCCGTGGCTGCTGGCCGGTCTCGGCGCGACGGGGTTAGTCGTCACGGCGGCATGGCGTCGCAGCGCGCGCATACGGCGGCTACGGGATCGTCTGATATTGCGGCTACCGGGCGCTGGCCGGATCATTCGCATGATGAGCGCCGCGAGGTGGGCCAGAACCCTCGGCACACTGGTCGACGCAGGCGTCGCGCTGCCCGATGCGATGGACGCCGCCGCGAGCGCATGCGGCAACCTCGTCATGCAGCAAGCGGCACACGACGTGCATCGGGCGGTTGCCCGCGGCGCACGACTCGCAAGCTCGCTCGAAGCCCACACGCGTTGGCCGCTGGTGATCGCTCAACTGGTCGTGGTTGGGGAGGAATCGGGTACACTCGGGCGCATGCTCAACCAGGCCGCCGGCCTGCTCGACGAAGAGGCCTCGCATGCGCTGGTCAGTGCCTGCGCGACGCTGGAACCCATGATGATTACGTTTCTTGGACTGCTGATCGGTGGCATGGTCCTCGCCATGTACCTGCCGATGTTTCAACTCGGATACGGTGTCGCATGAACGGTGACGCAGAACTGCTTCTTGTCGACTGGCTAGCGCAACTGGAACCTCACTGGCGCCTTTTGCTGTTCGCGGCGTTGGGCATCGTCGCCGGGCTCGGCCTCGATGTCGTCGTGCGGCGCGTGCCGCTCGCCGTCGAACAGGCTTGGCTCGAAGAGATGCAGGCCACCGATGCAACCGGCACCCCACCGCTTCACGCCCCCTCGCATCCGGCCGCCCTGCCGTCTGCCGCGATGACGCGGGCGGGTTCTCTCGCCTCGCCACACCTCGCGCGACTTGATACTGCCCCGTCACGCCGCTGGCAGCTATCGCTACTAAGCAGCGTGCTCAGTGCCGCGATCAGTTGGCGCTTCGGCCCGACCTGGCAGAGTATCGGTGCACTCGGGCTTGTCTGGACACTGATCGCGCTCGCCTACATCGACTACGACACACAACTCCTGCCCGACATGCTGACGCTGCCCTTGCTCTGGGCCGGACTGCTCTGCAACCTCGGTCACTGGTTCGCCGCACTGCCTGCGGCGGTCGTTGGCGCCGCCGCGGGCTACATGAGCCTGTGGGCGTTGTATTGGGTGTACTGGTGGCTGCGTCGCCGCGAAGGCATGGGTTTCGGCGACTTCAAACTCTATGCGGCGCTGGGTGCGTGGTTCGGCTGGACGGCGTTATTGCAAATCCTCACGCTCGCTTGCCTGCTGGCGATCGTTGTGGCCGGCGGCGCATGGATCGCCAGACGCCTGCGTGGCGACCAGATGTTTCCGTTCGGCGCTTTTCTCGCAGCGGCGGGCATCGCTACGCTGTTCTGCGGCAACGGTCTGATGATCTGGATCGGAGGAACTCCATGACTTACGCCATCGGCCTGACCGGCGGCATCGGCAGCGGCAAGACGACCGTCGCCAATCTGTTCGCCACCCATGGCATCGCCATCATCGACACCGACGCCATCGCGCACAGCATCACGGCACCGGGGGGCGCCGCCATGCCCGCGATCCGGCGCGAGTTCGGCGACGCCTTTGTCGCCCCGGACGGCTCGCTCGACCGCGCACGCATGCGCGAGGCGGTCTTCACCGACGACGCGGCAAGAGCGCGTTTAGAGGCGATTACCCATCCGCTGATTCGCACTGAGTGTGAGCGTGCCGCCGCCGAGGCAGAAGGGCCATATCTGATTTTCGTCGTACCGCTGCTTGTGGAGTCCGGTACGTGGCGCGAGCGGGTACAGCGGGTGCTCGTCGTCGACTGCACCGAGGAAACGCAGATCGCGCGAGTGGTGTCCCGTAACCGCTTCACACGTGAGCAGGTGCAGGCGATCATGGCGCGGCAGGCCACCCGCGCGCAACGGCTCACTGCGGCCGACGACGTCATCGACAACGATGTTCAGCACGCACCGCTGGCGCCACAGGTCGACCGTTTGCATGCGGCTTATCTGAAGCTCGCGGCGCAGGTGGAGGGCAATTAATCGACGTTGGCGGCCGCGTTTCCTGCGTAACTGACGCACATCGCCTTCGATTGAGCGCCCACTCGCGTTGCACCCCGACAGATTCCGGCATTAGAATGTCGCCATTACGCTGAAAAGCGCCAACTCTCTTGGGCCAACGCGCTTGATCCTGTACGAATATCCGCTCAACGAACGCATTCGCACGCTGCTTCGGCTAGAAGAGCTGTTCGGGCGCTTTGCCTTTTTCGTCGGACAGGATCAGCCGCTCGATCACCATGCGGCGCTGATCACGATGTTCGAGATTGCCGACATCGCCGGGCGCACCGACCTGAAGAACGATCTGGTCAAGGAACTCGACCGGCAGCGTCAAACGCTTCACACCTATCGCGGCAATCCCGATATCGCCTCCGACGCGCTCGAGCAGTTCATCGGCGAAGTCGAGCTGGCGATCGCGAACCTCAACCAGATTCCCGGCAAACCCGGCCAGCACCTGAACGACAACGAATGGCTTGCAAGCATCCGTAGCCGCTCGGTGATCCCAGGTGGCACGTGCCGTTTCGATCTGCCGTCGTATTACGCGTGGCGTCACAATGACGCAGAACAGCGCCGTCACGACATCGACAAATGGATCGGCCCGCTGCTTCCGCTGCGTGAGGCCATTGGCATCGTGCTGGGCCTCGCTCGCGAGTCTGGCCACGCCAGCAAGGCGATGGCACAGCAAGGCAGCTATCAGCAAATGCTGACCGGACGCGTCTATCAGCTCATGCAAGTGCGTGTCGCGGCCGATCTGCGCGTCATTCCCGAAGCCAGCGCCAACAAGTACATGCTGTGGGTGCGCTTCACGACGCAGGACGGCGATCTGAAGCCGCGTCCCGTCGACAGCGACGTGCCGTTCCTGCTGACGCTCTGCAATCTTTAAGACCATGACGACGGTCATTAACTGTCCGACCTGCGGCAAGAAGGTGGTATGGGGACCGCAGGCCAAGTTCCGCCCGTTCTGCTCCGAGCGTTGCAAGCAGATCGACATGGGTGCCTGGGCGGCCGAGAAGTACACGATCCCCGCCGAATCGCCGGACGATCCGTCGCAGGACGCACCGCTCGATCCGACACAGCGTTAAGCCGGACGGTCACTCGGAAGCGAAATCCGTCGAACCTAATGAAAAAGGCACCCTCACGGGTGCCTTTTTTCATTTCGGGAAGCGCCTCTCGTCGCCGGCCCGCCGGCAACGCCCGTCCTCGTTATAATTTCGCCGCCAACTCCTCGGCGAGCCACGTCAACGGCGGTAGCGCGGCCGGTAGCAGCGGCTCAACGCTCACCGGCGGGCGCTCCCACGCCAGCGCCTGACCTTCCTTGCCGTGGGGCTCCCCCTGCCATGCCGTCACCTTGCAGAAATGTAGACGGACATACGCATGCGGGTAATCGTGTTCGAGAACGCGCCACGGCGCGCAACGCTGCACCGTCACGCCGAGTTCCTCATGCAGTTCGCGCGCCAGCGCCGCAGCCACCGACTCGCCCGCTTCGAGCTTGCCTCCCGGGAACTCCCAGTAGCCCGCATACGGCTTCCCCGCAGGACGCTGCCCGAGGAGCACCGAGCCATCCGGGCGCACCATCACACCAACGGCCACTTCCGTGACGGGACGCCCATCGGGCGCAAATCGTTTCGAGTCTGTCATATCACTGCACAATGCCTGCGGAATTTCCTGACTGGCAATCGGACGGGTACGGCCCTTTGGCACGCCCCCCACCCGTTTGCCGGATCGTTACGATGCGTGCGACGCACCACGCTGTTTGCCCGCCCAATCGCGGGCAAACTGAAACGCCACGCGGCCTGAACGCGAACCACGCTCCAGCGCCCAGATCAGCGCGTCGTGACGCGCACTCTCCGTCTCGCCGGCCGGCACACCGAAGTGCTGCAGCCAGTGGCTGACAATCGTTAGATAGTCATCTTGCTTGAATGGGTAAAAGCTCACCCACAGCCCGAAACGCTCCGACAGCGAGATCTTTTCCTCGATCACTTCGCCCGGATGAATCTCACCGTCTTCGGTGTGGCGATAGCTCTCGTTGTCCTTCATGTACTCGGGCAACAGGTGACGGCGGTTCGACGTGGCGTAGATCAGCACATTGTCCGACTGCGCGGCGACCGAGCCATCGAGCGCGACTTTCAGCGCCTTGTAGCCCGACTCACCGTCTTCGAACGACAGGTCGTCGCAAAACACCACGAAACGCTCGGGACGCTGCGAAATCAGGTCGACGATATCGCCCAGATCGACCAGATCGTCCTTGTCGACTTCGATCAGACGCAGGCCTTCCGAGGCGTATTGGTTCAGGCATGCCTTGATCAGCGACGACTTGCCCGTGCCGCGCGCACCGGTGAGCAACACGTTGTTGGCGGGCTCACCGCGCACGAACTGGCGCGTATTCTGCTCGATCAGCCCCTTCTGGCGCTCGATGTTCTGCAGATCGCCCAGCGTAATCTCGGATACGTGCGCCACCGGTTGCAGGAAGCCACGCCCCTGCTTCTTGCGCCAACGAAACGCCATCGCGGCGCTCCAGTTGATCTCGGGGGCGGCCGGGGGCAACATCGCCTCCAACCGAGCCAGCACGCCTTCCGCGCGCGTCAGGAATTGCTCCAGTTTGTCCATGCTTCGAAATCCCCGCGCCGCTGATGGGCGCCTGTGTCGATGCTTCGTCTGTTATGGTTTCCCTTCGCTTTGCGCCACGGTGCTTTTGCCACCTGCCGGCGACGCGCCGACACTGCTGGTCACGTCTGCCGGCGCGTGGCCGATGCCGGTCCGGCATCGGCCCTCTGCGCCGACGGCCCACGCCCCCGGTTGGGAGGTGCGCGGCCGTCGCGTCAGGGCTCAGGAACGGTAATCTGCGTTGATGCTCACGTAGTCGTGCGAAAGGTCGCACGTCCACAAGGTCGTGGCAGCGTCGCCGCGGCCGAGCACTACACGTACCGTGATCTCGCTTTGCTTCATCACGCGTTGGCCATCTTCCTCGCGGTAGTCGGCGTTGCGGCCACCCGCGCGGGCGACCAGCACGTCGTCCAGATAAAGGTCGATCTTGCTGACGTCGAGGTCGTCCACGCCGGCATAGCCGATCGCGGCCAGGATACGGCCCAGATTCGGATCGGATGCGAAAAACGCGGTCTTCACCAGCGGCGAATGGCCGATAGCATAGGCGATCTGACGGCACTCGGCCACGTCACGCCCCCCTTCGACCTTCACGGTGATGAACTTGGTCGCCCCCTCGCCGTCGCGCACGATGAGTTGTGCCAGTTCCTGCGAGATCGACAGCAGGGCATCGCGGAATGCGGCAAAGGCCGGGGTGTCCGTGCTGGCAATTTCCGGCAGGTCGGTCTGGCCCGTAGCCGCGACGATGAACGAGTCGTTGGTCGACGTATCGCCATCGATCGTGATGGCGTTGAACGAACGGTCCGCGACGTACTTCACGAGCGCATCGAGCACCGGTTGCGCCACGCGCGCGTTGGTGCCAACGAAACCGAGCATGGTCGCCATGTTCGGCTTGATCATGCCGGCGCCCTTGCTGATACCCGTGAGGACGATGGACTTGCCGTCGATCAGAATTTCGCGTGACGCGGCCTTCGGCAGCGTGTCGGTCGTCATGATCGATTGGGCCGCCTCGTACCAATGCGCAGGCGCCAGATTGGCGATGGCCTGCGGCAGACCGGCAACCAGGCGGTCGACCGGCAGCGGCTCGAGAATCACGCCCGTCGAGAACGGCAGAATCTGGTTCGGCGCGACCGACAGCAACTCAGCCAGTGCGTTGCACGTCGCACGCGTAGCGGCCATGCCCGGCTCGCCGGTACCGGCGTTGGCATTCCCCGTGTTGACGACGAGCGCGCGAATACCTGCATGCGCAGCCAGGTGCTCTTTACACACCGTCACCGGCGCGGCGCAAAAGCGATTCAACGTGAAAACGCCGGAGACCGTGCTACCGGCGGCCAGTCGCATGACCAGCACGTCCTTGCGGTTCGGCTTACGGATATTGGCTTCGGCCCAGCCCAGTTCGACGCCGGGAATGGCGCGCAGCTGGGAGGCTTCGATCGAGGGGAAATTGACGGCCATGAGGGTTCGCCCGCGAGAGGTAAGGGTTGCAGCTCCCGCCCTGGCGATGTCGGCACGACACTCCGCCGGGGCGGCGGTTGATCGGTGCGGCCGGTTGAAAACCCGGCGCTACAAACGACGCGGCGCCGATTGAGTCGGCGCCGCGTCGATCGGTTCACATCTTAAGACAGTTTGCCGTGGCAGTGCTTGAATTTCTTACCGCTGCCGCACGGGCACGGATCGTTGCGGCCGACCTTCGGCAACAACTCGCCATCCACCGCCGCTGCTGCTGCGCTCGCCGCGTGAGCGAGTGCCGCGACCACCGGACGACCTGCGTCCTCGTCGATCTCGCCTTCGCCGCCCACGGTCTCGAGTTCGTCGTGCTTGAACTCGATGTTGATCAGACCGCCGGCACTGTCGTCGAGCGACTCGGTTGCCTGCTCAAGCTCTTCTTGCGACTGAATACGCACGTTCATGATGACGCGCGTGACCTCCAGCTTGATGGTCTCGAGCAACTGAGCGAACAGTTCGAACGCTTCGCGTTTGTATTCCTGCTTCGGATTCTTCTGCGCATAGCCGCGCAGATGGATGCCCTGACGCAGGTGATCCAGCGCCGCCAGATGCTCACGCCAGTTCGAATCCACACTCTGAAGCATGACCGAGCGTTCGAAACCGGAGAACGACTCGCGTCCCACCAGTTCGACCTTGGCGTTGTAGGACGCTTCGGCCGCGTCCATCACTTCCTTGACGATATCCTCGTCGTCGATCTCGTCCGCACCTTCGATGCGCGACTGCAGCGGCAAGTCGAGCTGCCACTCTTCGCGCAGCGTCGTCTCCAGCCCCTTCAGATCCCACTGCTCTTCCACGGTGCCCACCGGCACGTAGGTGCGCGCCAGATCCTCGAACACGCTCTGACGCATGCCCGCGATGGTTTCCGAGACGTCATTCGCTTCGAGCAATTCGTTACGCTGCTGGTAGATCACCTTGCGCTGATCGTTGGCAACGTCGTCGTACTCCAGCAGTTGCTTACGCACGTCGAAGTTACGCGCTTCCACCTTGCGTTGCGCCGACTCGATCGAGCGCGTGACGATGCCCGCTTCGATGGCTTCGCCTTCCGGCATCTTCAGACGATCCATGATCGCGCGCACGCGGTCACCCGCGAAAATGCGCAGCAGCGGATCTTCCAGCGAGAGATAGAAGCGCGACGAACCCGGATCGCCCTGACGGCCCGAACGGCCGCGCAACTGATTGTCGATACGACGCGATTCGTGGCGCTCGGTGCCGATGATGTGCAGGCCGCCAGCGGTTTTCACCTGCTCGTGCAGACCTTGCCACTCGTCCTGCAATTGCTTGATGCGAGCGGCCTTGTCGGCGTCGGACAGCGCGGCATCCACTTCGATGAAGCTCGATTGCTTCTCGACGTTACCGCCCAGCACGATGTCGGTACCGCGACCGGCCATGTTCGTGGCGATAGTAATCACGCCCGGACGGCCCGCCTGCGCCACGATCTCGGCTTCGCGCTCGTGCTGCTTCGCGTTGAGCACCTGATGCGGCAGCTTTTCACGCGTGAGCAACTGCGAGAGGTATTCGGACGTTTCGATCGACGTCGTGCCTACCAGCACCGGCTGGCCACGCTCCACGCAATCGCGAATGTCCTTGATGACGGCGTCGTACTTCTCCTTGGCCGTCTTGTAAATCTGGTCCTGACGGTCGATCCGCTTGGGGGGGCGGTTCGTCGGGATCACCACCGTCTCGAGACGGTAGATTTCGTTGAATTCAAACGCTTCGGTATCCGCCGTACCCGTCATGCCCGAGAGCTTGGCGTACATGCGGAAGTAATTCTGGAAGGTGATCGAGGCGAGCGTCTGGTTCTCGTGCTGGATCGAGACGCGCTCCTTCGCTTCCACCGCCTGATGCAAACCTTCCGACCAGCGGCGGCCAGCCATCAGTCGGCCGGTGAATTCGTCGACGATGACGATCTCGTCGTTTTGCACCACGTAGTGCTGGTCCTTGTGGAACAGCGTGTGCGCGCGCAGTGCGGCATACACGTGATGCATGAGCGTGATGTTCTGCGGCGCGTAGAGGCTATCGCCCTCGGCGATCATGCCCCACTCGGCAAGCAGTTGCTCGGCCTTCTCGTGGCCGCGCTCGGTCAGGAACACTTGACGCGCCTTCTCGTCGAGCGTGTAGTCGCCCGGCACTTCGACGCCCGTGCCGTCCGACTTCTCTTCACCGATCTGACGCTCGAGCATCGCGGGCAGGCGATCCATCTTCACGTACAGTTCGGTGTGATCCTCGGCTTGGCCGGAGATGATGAGCGGCGTACGCGCCTCGTCGATCAGGATCGAGTCCACTTCGTCGACGATGGCGTAGTTGAGCGTACGCTGCACGCGCTGCTCGGTCTCGTAGACCATGTTATCGCGCAGGTAATCGAAGCCGAACTCGTTGTTCGTGCCGTACGTGATGTCGGCCGCGTAAGCCGTCTGCTTCTGATCGTGCGGCATCTGCGACAGGTTGATACCCACCGACAGGCCCAGGAAGTTGTACAGACGCGCCATCCACTCGGCGTCGCGCTGCGCCAGATAATCGTTGACGGTCACCACGTGCACACCCTGGCCCGAGAGTGCATTCAGATAGGCGGGCAGCGTCGCAACGAGCGTCTTGCCTTCACCCGTGCGCATTTCGGCGATCTTGCCGAAGTGCAGCACCATGCCACCGATCAACTGGACATCGAAGTGGCGCATTTTGAGAACGCGCTTGCCGGCTTCACGGCACACCGCAAAGGCTTCGACGAGCAACGAATCTATGGTCGCCCCCTGGGCGATGCGTTGCTTGAATTCCTCGGTCTTGCCGCGCAGTTGCTCATCGCTCAGTTCGGCGATCTGCGGCTCGAGGGCGTTAATCGCCGTGACGGTTTTCTGGTACTGCTTGATGAGCCGCTGGTTGCGGCTGCCAAATACTTTTTTGAGAAGACCGGGAATCATCGGATCACTGGTTAGGGCGGCAAATGTCGATCGCAATCGCACAGCCTGTCATCGGGTGGAGCACGCACTCCGGCGCCATGCCCCGGAAATGCCAACCGCCCGATGCGCCTGCGCGCTGCGGGTCACCGGTGTTTGGCACGCTGGCCTCACTCCGGTTCGATACCTGTACTGAAAAATGGATTCTAGCATGCTGCGGTTACACGTCCCGGCGGTACCCAACGCCGGCAATCCGGTGATTTCACGGGCCGGGCAGAGGTGACGCCCGATGGCGGGGTAAAATATGCGGCGACATCTGTCTCATCATATGAAACGACCCAAAGCAAATCGCGTCGCCCGCCCCCTGACTACCCTCCTGTCCGCATCCGACGGCGCCGGTTCGCTGCTGGTCGCCGCCGAACAGTTGGGCCGACTGGAGCGGGACGTTCATGCGTTGCTGCCCCCCGCGCTTACCGCCAGTGTGAAGGTCACACCGCCGCGCGAGGGAGCGCTGGTCTTTCTCGTCGCCAACAATGCGCTGGCCGCACGTCTGCGCCAGCAGACGCCGTCATTGATTGACGGCCTCGCCAAACGCGGCTGGCTGATTCGTACGATCCGGATCCGGGTCAGCATCGCCGCCCCCGAACCCCAGAAGCCGCCCAAGGAGGCCCGGCTGCCTCGGCAAGGGCTCGTCAGTCTGCGAGACCTGCGCGACGCACTGGAGCCCTCGCCGCTGCGCGACGCCCTCGCCCGTCTCGTCGCCCGTCATTCATACGGCGGGTCGCGCAAGCCGTAAGAG
>NZ_KB944457.1:410503-439288 GCF_000389825.1 Pandoraea sp. SD6-2
ATACGGCGGGTCGCGCAAGCCGTAAGAGGCGCCATCGCGACTTTCATGTCCCGATGAATCTCATCGTTGGCACAACGCCGATATTTATTGCGCGTCAAATAAAAAAGCGCCGGGAACCCGACGCTTTCGTTTTGTTACATCCATGCGGCAGCGTGCCGCCATTTGCGCGATTTACGCGAACTGCGTTTGCGGATCGAACTGGAAGCCGCGCGGAGCGTCTTCGGCGTGCTCGAACGTGACGATTTCGTAGGCGTCTTGTGCGAGAACCTCGCGCAGCAACTGGTTGTTCAGACCGTGTCCCGACTTGTATGCGGTGTATGAGGCGAGCAACGGGTGACCAATGACGTACAGATCGCCGATCGCGTCGAGCATCTTGTGCTTCACGAACTCGTCGTCGTAGCGCAGGCCGTCGTTGTTCAGGATGCGGTATTCGTCGAGCACGATGGCGTTGTCCATGCTGCCCCCGCGCGCCAGGCCCAGTTCGCGCAGCATCTCGACTTCATGCGCGAAGCCAAACGTACGGGCGCGCGCAATTTCCTTCGCGTAGGACGTCTCGGCAAAATCGATTTCGAGCGCCTGGCCGGTGCGATCCACGGCCGGGTGGCGGAAATCGATAGTGAACTTGAGCTTGAAACCGTCGTACGGCTCGAGACGGGCGAACTTGTCGCCTTCGCGAATCTCGACCGGCTTCGTCACACGGATGAACTTCTTGGCGGCAGCCTGCTCTTCGATGCCTGCCGACTGAATCAGGAAGACGAACGTCGCTGCACTGCCATCCATGATCGGAATTTCTTCGGCCGTCACGTCGACATACAGATTGTCGATGCCCAGCCCCGCGCATGCCGACATCAGGTGTTCTACAGTGGACACCCGCGCACCATCCTTCTGCAACACCGACGCCAGACGCGTGTCGCCGATCGCCATCGCCGACGCCGGAATCTCCACAGGAGGATTCAGATCGGTGCGACAGAAAACGATACCCGTGTTGGGCGGTGCCGGACGCAACGACAACTCGACCTTGCGACCGGAGTGCAAGCCGATGCCGACTGTCTTGGCGATGGATTTGAGTGTGCGCTGCTTGAGCATGCTATTTATTAAAGCTATCAGCCGCTAATGATCATAGATGCAATTATATCAGATCGATGCCTTCATCGCTGTGCCACAAACACAACGCTTCGTTACTAAACATTCCGAATTTTGCCTCATCGGTATGTCCGCCGCCCATCTCGCGTTACGAAATAGGTCATTGCGTCGTTCTGCCGTTCCATCATTTTGTGCGTCGACGTCTGGCCACACGCCGGACGTCATGCACTTTCGGGGCACCCCGGCCGCCGCGACGGAGGCATGCCGCAGCGGTCGGGGGACAGATCCGCGAGACCGGGTCCGGGATCACAAACGCTTACCCGTAACGTTCGTTATCTGCGATGCGTTGACGCCTATTGCGACTCTGGTTGTCGCAGCCACAAGGCATTTCCCGCGATCACAACCTTGCCGTATCGCCATTCGGACTCGCATTGCGGCGCGCCTTCCCCACGCCACTTGGCATGGTAGATGGGGCGACGGCGAATCCTCACGACGACCTGCGTAGGTCTCGCGATTCCCAAGGTGCGGCGGCGCCAGGCACTGGCACCCGGCCCGCGCGCAACCCTGTCAGTCGGCTTGCTTGCGCAGGAAGGCCGGAATGTCGTAAGTGTCGACACCCTTTTCCTGCAACGCGGCAACGTGCGAAGCTGCGGTCTCGCGCGTGCTGCGCCACACGGCCGGCGTATCGAGCGCGCCGTAATCCGTACCGCCCGCCTGACCAACGTTCGGCACATGGCCGGTCGCGATCGGCATGTTGTCGGTACCGGTCTTGAGCAGCGTCATCGGTGCAGCGGCCTTCTTCGCAACCGCACGGCCCAGGCCGGTTGCCACGACGGTCACGCGCAATGCATCGCCCATCTTGTCGTCGTAGACGGTACCGAAAATCACGGTCGCGTCTTCGGCGGCGTAGCTCTTGATGGTGTTCATCACTTCACGCGTTTCCGACAGACGCAGCGAACGCGATGCCGTGATATTGACCAGCACGCCACGGGCACCCGACAGGTCCACGCCTTCGAGCAACGGGCTCGCCACGGCTTGCTCGGCAGCCAGACGCGCACGATCGACACCGGCAACGGTTGCCGTGCCCATCATCGCCTTGCCTTGCTCGCCCATCACCGTCTTCACGTCTTCAAAGTCGACGTTCACCAAGCCGTCGACGTTGATGATTTCGGCGATGCCGGCTACGGCGTTATGCAGCACGTCGTCGGCGCACTGGAAGCACTTGTCCATCTCGGCGTCGTCGCCCATGACTTCGAACAGCTTGTCATTGAGCACAACGATCAGCGAGTCGACGTTGTCTTCCAGTTCCTGCGCGCCCGTCTCGGCCACACGCATACGCTTGCCACCTTCGAACTCGAACGGCTTCGAGACCACGCCCACGGTCAGAATGCCCATTTCCTTGGCAATCTGCGCCACGACCGGTGCCGCGCCCGTGCCCGTGCCGCCGCCCATACCGGCGGTGATGAACACCATGTGCGCGCCACGCAGGGCGTCGGCGACGCGCTCGCGGGCTTCTTCAGCCGCGGCGTGGCCCATTTCCGGCTTGGCGCCAGCACCCAGACCGGTCTTGCCGAGCTGAATGGTAACGCTGGCCTGCGAGCGGCCCAGCGCCTGAGCGTCGGTGTTCATGGCGATGAATTCCACGCCTTGCACACCACGGTTGATCATGTGCTGGACGGCATTGCCGCCAGCGCCACCAACACCCACCACCTTGATGATGGTGCCGTTGGTTTCCGTTTCCAACATTTCAAAGTTCATAGCGCCTCCAGTGAATTAAAAGCAGATCCGGTACTGCGGGTCACGTGTGGCTCGGGTAAGCCTCGCGTGTTTTCAATGCCGAATCCGCGCCCCTCAAAAACACCTCAAAAATTGCTGAAGAACCAGTCGCGCATGCGCGTCCAGACTTGATTCGCTTGCCCCGACTGCACGGCGACCTTGCGGCCGCGCATGCGCTGGGAACGTCCTTCGAGCAGCAGCCCCATCGCCGTCGCGTAGCGCGGACTGCGCACCACATCGGCCAGACCGCCTGCGTACTCCGGCACGCCGATGCGCACCGGCTTGAGGAAGATGTCCTCGCCCAGCTCGACCATGCCCGGCATCATTGCCGCGCCGCCGGTGAGCACGATGCCCGAGGACAGCAATTCTTCGTAACCCGACTCGCGCACCACCTGCTGCACGAGCGAGAACAGCTCTTCGACGCGCGGCTCGATCACCGCCGCCAACGCCTGACGCGAGAGCGTGCGCGGACCGCGCTCGCCCAGCCCCGGCACTTCGATCATCTCGTCGGGGTCAGCCAGCGACTGCTTGGCGATGCCGTGCTGAATCTTGATGTCTTCCGCATCCGGCGTCGGCGTGCGCACGGCCATCGCGATATCGCTCGTGATCTGATCGCCGGCAATCGGAATCACCGCCGTGTGACGAATCGCGCCTTCGCTGAAGATCGCGATATCCGTCGTGCCGCCGCCGATGTCGATCAGCACTACGCCGAGTTCCTTCTCATCTTCCGTAAGCACCGAAATGCTCGACGCGAGCGGTTGCAGAATCAGATCGTTGACTTCAAGGCCGCAACGGCGCACGCACTTCACGATGTTCTGCGCGGCCGAGACGGCGCCGGTCACGATGTGCACCTTCACTTCGAGACGGATGCCGCTCATGCCGATCGGCTCGCGCACGTCTTCCTGACCGTCGATGATGAATTCCTGCGTGAGGATGTGCAGCACCTGCTGATCGGTCGGAATGTTGATCGCCTTGGCCGTCTCGATGACGCGCGCCACGTCGGCCTGCGTCACCTCCTTGTCCTTGATGGCCACCATGCCGCTCGAATTGAAGCTGCGGATGTGGCTACCGGCGATGCCCGTGAACACATTGGTGATCTTGCAGTCGGCCATCAGCTCCGCTTCTTCGAGCGCGCGCTGAATCGACTGCACGGTGGCCTCGATGTTCACCACGACGCCTTTTTTCAGGCCCCGCGACTCGCTCTGGCCAAGGCCGATCACTTCATACCGGCCTTCAGGGCGCAGTTCGGCCACCACCGCCACGACTTTCGACGTGCCGATATCGAGGGCGACCAACAGATCCTTGTAATCTTTGCTCATAGCGTGTGTAAGTCCTGAAGTCTCACTGGCTTCGCTTCTGCCGTGCGGCAGGTTGCGCAACTGCCGGCTTTCGCGAATCCCGATTTTGCGCAGGTGTCGCGGCTAGCTTCTTGGCTTGTTCCTCGCTCAAAAAACGCATACCCGCGGCCCGCACCGCAAAACCGTTCGGGTACCGCAGATCGGCATACTCGATCTGATTTCCCCAGCGCGCCGCAACCTGCGGATACGCTTGTACGAAACGCCGGCTGCGCGTGGCGAGGGTTTCGGGCGTACGCTCCCGTCCCAGCGCCAGTTGCACGCCCCCTGCGAGCCGCACGCCCCATGCGTAACGATTCGACAGCGTGACCGCTTCGGGTTTCATATTCAGCGGCGCGAACCACTTCACGAAGTCGTAGTACCGCGCCGTCACATCTTTCTCGCTGCCCGGCGGCCCCGCAAACTCGGGCAACTTGCCCTCGTCCTCGGCTTCCGCCAGATTCGCTGCGAACAACTCGCCGTCCGCACTCACCAGACGGCCGTCGTTCCAGGTGGCCAGCGGCTTGTATTCCTCGATCGTGATGGCCAGTTGATTCGGCCAGACACGCCGCACACTCGCATGACGCACCCAGGGCACCGCCTCGAACGCTGCACGCGTCGCGTCCAGATCGATCGTGAAGAAGTTGCCCTTCAGACGCGACACCGCATTTGCGCGCAAGGTCGGTCCATTGATGTGCGACACGTCCCCATCGATCTGGATCGCCTTGAGCGTGAAGATCGGCCGCTGAATCAGCCAGTGGCCGCCCGCCGCGAGCGCCGCCAGCACGACGAGCGCGACGAGCGCACTCGCGATGGCGTTGAGCAGGCGTACGTTGTGCCACATGGCGATTTGCTTTCCGTATCAGGGCGTTCTTCAACGCGTTCAAGGTTTGACTCGGCTCACTCTGGCTTCCACTGCGCGTTCGGATGCAGATCGAGCGTCGCAGTTGCCAGAATTTCGACCACCAGGTCTTCGTACGACAGGCCCGCCGCCCGCGCCGAGATCGGCACCAGCGAGTGGCCGGTCATGCCCGGCGACGTATTGATCTCCAACAGGAACGGCTTGTTGTCGCGCTTGCGAAGCATCACATCCGCGCGAGCCCACCCACGGCAGCCCAGCACGAGGTAGGCGCGCAACACGAGGCGCTGCACTTCCTCCTGCAAGGACACCGACAGCGGCGGCGGGCATTCGTAGCGCGTGTCGTCCTTGAAGTACTTGTTCTGGTAGTCGTAGTTCGCTTCCGGCGCCACGATGCGGATCACCGGCAGGGCACGCGCGGCGGCAGCCCCCTTCGTGCCGACGCCGAGCACCGGCACGGTCAGTTCGTCGCCGTCGATGAACTCCTCGGCGAGTACGTCCGGGTCGAGCGCGGCGGCCTTTTCGTACGCGGCCTTCATCTGCGACGCTTCGGTGACCTTCGTCAGCCCGATGGTCGAGCCTTCGCGCGACGGCTTGACGATCAGCGGCAGGCCGAGATCGTTCGCCACGGCATCGAAGTCGCTGTCGGCGCCGAGCATCACGAAGCGCGGCGTTGGCAGCCCCTCGTTGATCCACACACGCTTGGTCATTTCCTTGTCCATCGCCAGTGCGGAGGCCAACACGCCACTGCCGGTGTAAGGAATCCCCAGATGTTCCAGTGCGCCCTGGAGCGTACCGTCTTCGCCGTAGCGGCCATGCAGTGCGATGAACACACGATCGAACTTCTGCGCGGCCAATGCGGCGAGGTCATGCAGGCCGGTGTCGAAAGCATGCGCATCCACGCCACGCGAGCGCAGGGCTTCGAGCACACCATTGCCCGAAATCAGCGAGATCTGACGCTCAGACGAGCGCCCGCCCATCAGGACGCCAACCTTGCCGAAACGTTTCGGATCGAAAGCACTCACGTCAAACTCCTTGCTGAACTTGCAACTTGCCGGGTACCGCGCCGATGGAGCCGGCCCCCATGGTGATCACGATGTCGCCCGCACGAGCGACTTGCAAAATGGCGTCGGGCAATTGCGCAACGTCTTCCACGAAAACCGGTTCGACCTTGCCCGCCACGCGCAATGCGCGCGCCAGCGCGCGGCCGTCAGCCGCCACGATGGGCGCCTCGCCCGCCGAATACACTTCGCCGAGCACCACGGCATCGGCATCGGACAACACCTTCACGAAATCCTCGAAGCAATCTCGCGTACGCGTGTAACGGTGTGGCTGGAAGGCCAGCACGATGCGGCGTCCGGGGAACGCACCACGCGCGGCAGCCAGCGTTGCGGCCATCTCGACCGGGTGATGCCCGTAGTCGTCGATCAATGTGAACGTGCCGCCGCCGCTTGCCTTCGGCAGCTCGATTTCGCCGTAGCGCTGGAAGCGTCGGCCAACCCCGTTGAATTCGGCCAGCGCTTGCTGGATCGCGGCGTCGGGCACTTCGAGTTCGGTGGCAATGGCAATCGCCGCCAGCGCGTTGCGCACGTTGTGCTCGCCCGGCAGATTCAGCGTGATGTCGAGCGGCGCGGCACCGGCGCCGAACTGGCGCAGCACGGTGAAACGCATTTGCCCGGCGTCGGCACGCACGTCGATGGCACGCACCTGTGCGTCCTCCGACAGGCCGTAACGCACGATCGGCTTCGAGACGAACGGCAGGATCTCGCGCACGTTCGGGTCGTCCACACACAGCACGGCAATACCGTAGAACGGCAGGCGCTGCGTGAAGGCCACGAACGACTGTTTCAGACGGGCGAAGTCGTGCCCGTAGGTATCCATATGATCCGCATCGATGTTGGTGATGACTTCGATGACCGGATTCAGGTTCAGGAACGAGGCGTCCGACTCGTCGGCCTCGACCACGATGAAGTCGCCGGTGCCGAGCTTGGCGTTCGCCCCGGCGCTGTTCAGGCGGCCGCCGATCACGAACGTCGGGTCCAGCCCGCCCTGGGCAAGCACGCTCGCCACGAGGCTCGTTGTGGTCGTCTTGCCGTGCGTGCCGGCGATGGCGATGCCCTGCTTCAGACGCATGAGTTCCGCGAGCATCAGCGCGCGCGGCACGATGGGAATCTGACGGGCGCGGCCCGCCAGCACTTCCGGGTTGTCAGCCGTGATGGCGGTGGATACGACGATCGCGTCCGCGCCTTCGATATGCTCGGCCGCGTGGCCGCGAGCGATACGCGCGCCGAGGCCCGCGAGGCGCTGGGTCACCGCGTTGTCGCCGAGATCGGAGCCGCTCACCTGATACCCCAGGTTGAGCAACACCTCGGCAATGCCGCTCATGCCCGAGCCGCCAATGCCGACGAAGTGAATGTGTTTGACGATGTGTTTCATTTCAATCCTTGGCCAGAGCCGCGCACACGCGCGCCACTTGTTCGGTGGCGTCCGGCTTGGCGAGCGCCCTGGCTTTCTCTCCCATCGCGAGCAGCGATTCGCGCGTCTGACGGCGCAGCCACTCGGCCAGGGCCTCGACCGACAGCTCTCGCTGATCGATCAGCGTTGCCGCGCCCTTGTCGGCGAGGAAACGCGCATTCGTTGTCTGATGGTCGTCTACCGCGTGCGGGAACGGCACGAAGAGCGCCGCCACGCCAGCCGCGGCCACTTCGGCCACCGTCATCGCTCCCGCCCGGCAGATCACCAGATCCGCCGCCGCGTAGGCCTCGACCATGTTGTCGATGAACGGCACCGCGTCGACCGTCACCCCCGCTGCGGCGTAGTTCGCCTGCAGCGTCTGAATATGTTTGACGCCCGCCTGATGCGTGACCCGCGGACGATCTTCGCGCGGCAGCTTCGCCAGCGCCTTCGGCACGATCTCGTTGAGCACAGTCGCGCCCAGACTGCCGCCCACCACCAGAATCTGCAGCGGCCCGGTGCGCGCGTTGTAACGCTCGGCCGGCGGTGCCATCTCGTCGAAGTCGGCACGAATCGGATTGCCAACCCATTCGCCGCCCTCGATGGTGTCGGGGAACGCGAGCAGCACCTTGTCGGCCACGCGTGCGAGCACCTTGTTCGCCATCCCCGCCACCGAGTTCTGCTCATGCAGCACAAGCGGACGCCCCAGCAGCGACGCCATCATGCCCGCCGGGAACGTGATGTAGCCGCCCATTCCGAGCACCACATTCGGCTTGGCGCGACGAATCGCGCCAATGCTCTGCCAGAACGCGCGCAGCAAGTTGAGCGGCAGCAGCAGCTTGGTCATGAGCCCCTTGCCCCGCAGGCCGCCGAACGTCACGAACGCCATCGGAATGTCGTACTTGGGCACCAGCGTCGCTTCCATGCCGTTCGGATTGCCGAGCCAGACCACGCGCCACCCCTGCACACGCAGGAAGTTGGCAACCGCGAGCCCCGGGAAGACGTGACCGCCCGTGCCGCCGGCCATCACCAGCAGCGTGCGTGTCTTCGTTTCCGGTGCCGGCATCGCGGTAGCGCGCTCGGTCATACTTTTCCTCCCCGCATCAATACGCGGTTCTCGTAGTCCACCCGCAGCAGAATCGCCACGGCCACACAGTTGAGCAAGATGCCCGAGCCGCCGTAGCTGACCAGCGGCAACGTCAGCCCCTTGGTCGGCAGCAGGCCCAGATTCACGCCCATGTTGATGAAGGTCTGTGCACCGAGCCACACACCTACGCCCTTCGCGAGCAACCCTGCGAACGTGCGCTCGAGCGCCAGCGCCTGACGGCCGATCTCGAACGCGCGGCGCACCAGCCAGTAGAAGAGCAGGATGACGACCAGCACCCCCAGGAAGCCGAACTCTTCGCCGATCACCGCGAGGATGAAGTCGGTGTGTGCTTCCGGCAGGTAGTGCAGTTTTTCGATGCTGCCGCCCAGCCCCACGCCGGTCCATTCGCCGCGTCCGAACGCGATGAGCGAGTGTGTGAGCTGATAAGCCTTGCCGAGCGCATAGTCTTCGCGCCACGGATCGAGATACGCGAAGATCCGCTCGCGACGCCATGGCGACAACCAGATCAGCATGGCAAACGTGCCGACAGCCGTGAGCGCCAGCCCGCCGAACAGACGGCCGTTCACGCCACCGAGGAACAGAATGCCCATCGCGATGGCCGCGACCACCATGAACGCCCCCATGTCCGGCTCGAGCAGCAGCAACATGCCGACGAACACCACGGCGATACCCATCGGCAGGAAGCCCTTGCCGAAGCTCTGCATGAATTCCTGCTTGCGTACGGTGTAGTTCGCGGCGTAAAGCGTGACGGCAAGCTTCATGATTTCCGACGGCTGGAGGTTGAGCACGCCGAACGGAATCCAGCGCTTCGAGCCGTTCACGCCCTTGCCCACGTGCGGGATCAGCACGATCACCAGCAGCAGCAGCGCCAGCAGGAAGACCTTGGGCGCGAGCTTGTCGAGCGTCTTGACCGGAATACGGAACGTGATCGCCGCCGCAGTCAGCCCCATCGTGAGCGACACGATGTGACGGCCCAGGAAGTGATACGTCGAATAGCCGCTATATTTCGGCGAGTCCGGCAACGCGACCGACGCCGAATACACCATCACCAGCCCCAGCGACAGCAACGAGATCACCACCCACATGAGGGCGTGGTCGTACTCGAGCATGCGCGAGCGCGTCGGCTTGATGCTGCCGAGCGTGCGGCTCGCTGCCTGGGTCGCGGCGCCCGGCGCGGTAGCCGTGCCGGCACCGGCAAAGCCCGCCTGACGCTTCTTGCTGAAGAACGACTTGATACGGTTCATAGCATCACCCCCGCGTCGGCGGCCAGATCAACCACGGTATCGCGAAACACCTGCGCGCGATGCTCGTAGTTGCGGAACATGTCGAGGCTCGCGCAAGCGGGCGAGAGCAGCACCGCATCGCCCGGCTGGGCCAGCTTGGCGGCTTCTCTCGTCGCGTCTTCGAGCGTCGGGGCATCGATCAGCTCGACGCCCGTATCGGTCAGGGCTTCGCGCAGCAGCGGCGCGTCGCGGCCGATCAGCAGCACGGCGCGCGCGTGATGCGCCACGGGATTGGCCAGCGGCGAGAAGTCCTGCCCCTTGCCCTCGCCGCCCAGGATCAGGAGCAGCGTCTTCTGCAAGCCCGTGATGGCCGCGACGGTCGCGCCAACGTTGGTGCCCTTGCTATCGTCGTAATACTCGACTTCGTTGAGCGTGCCGATGAGTTGCACGCGATGCGGCTCGCCCGGATATTCGCGCAGGCCATGCAGAAGTTTGGCCATCGGCAGATCGATGGCGCGGGTGAGCGCGAGCGCCGCCAGCGCGTTTGCAGCGTTGTGCTGACCGCGGATGCGAAGCGCATCGGCAGGCATGAGACGCTTGCCATACACCTCGACCGCCGCTTCCACGGCCCCCGCCTTGCGGCGCTTCGGTGCGGGCGGCGCCTCGTCGCGCGTGATGCCCTCGACGAGCCACCACATGCCGCCTTCCATCTCCAGACCGAAGTCGCCAACGGCCTCGGGCTTGTTCGTACCGAAGGTCACGACATTGGCCTCGGGCGCGGCAAACGCCATGACGCGCGCATCCTCGCGGTTGAGCACGCGTACGGTCTGCTCACCGAAAATGCGCGCCTTGGCCGCCGCGTAGGCGTCCATGCCGCCGTGCCAGTCGAGATGGTCTTGCGTGATATTGAGAATCGCGGCCGCATCGGGCGCGAGCGAATACGTCGTCTCGAGCTGGAAGCTGGAGAGTTCGAGTACCCAGACGTCGGGCAGCGTGGCGTCGGCAATGCACTCGGTCAGACGGTCGAGCGCCGTCGGACTGATGTTGCCCGCCACGGCAGTCCGCTTTCCGGCACGACGGCACAGCAGCCCGGTCAGACTCGTGGTCGTGGTCTTGCCGTTCGTGCCGGTAATGGCCAGCACCTTGGGGGCGTAGCCGCTGGTCGCCTGCATGTGACGCAACGCCTGCGCGAAGAATTCGATCTCACCCCACACGGGAACGCCGCGCTCGGCCGCTTCGGCCAGCAGGGCCGCGACATCGGGTGCGTTCGGCGAAAGACCGGGGCTGATACCGATCAGTTCGATATCGTCGAGCAATGCATCGACTTGCCCGGCAAACGCGCCACCGATGAACTCGGCCTGCGGCGCGTCGACGCGCAACGTCACAACGTTCGGCGGTGTCTCCGACGACGCAAAGCGCGTATCGGCTGCGCGAACGCGGCAGCCGTAACGCGCGCACCAACGCGCCATCGCCAGGCCGGACTCTCCCAGACCCAGGATCAGGACACGCGGTTGCCAGGATTCACCAAACTTCTCGCCGAACACGTCGCTCTTTCCCTTTTTATCGATTCAAACAACCTACGAATGCATCGCTTCAACGACACCGATATTCCGCTATCGGCGCGAGCGGCCCTTCCTTTAGTGCTGCGCTGCGAGAAGGCGGCTTCTCCCGTGCGCGACGCCGCTCGCTCGTCTTCTTTCGTCCTGTCAGCGCAGCTTCAGCGTCGACAGGCCGATCAGCACCAGCATCAGCGTGATGATCCAGAAGCGGACCACCACCTGCGTTTCCTTCCATCCCGACAATTCAAAGTGGTGATGCAGCGGCGCCATCTTGAAGATCCGCCGCCCTTCGCCGAAGCGTCGCTTGGTGTACTTGAACCACGTCACTTGCAACATCACCGACAGCGTCTCCGCGACGAACACACCGCCCATCACGAAGAGCACGACTTCCTGGCGCACGATCACCGCCACCGTGCCGAGCGCGCCGCCCAGCGCCAACGCGCCGACATCGCCCATGAACACTTGCGCCGGGTGTGTGTTGAACCATAGGAACGCCAGCCCCGCGCCCGACATTGCCGAACAGAACACGAGCAACTCGCCCGCGCCCGGAATATGGGGAAACAGCAGGTACTTCGAGTAGACAACGTTGCCCATCACGTAAGCGAACACGCCCAGCGCCGCGCCGACCAGCACGACGGGCATGATGACCAGGCCGTCGAGACCGTCCGTGAGGTTAACGGCGTTGGACGAGCCGACGATGACAAAGTAGGTCAACGCGATGAAGCCGAACACGCCCAGCGGGTAGCTCATTGTCTTGAAGAACGGCACGATGAAGTCGGCCTTCGGCGGCAAATCGAGCGGGAAACCGTTGCGCACCCAACTGATGAACAACTCGATCACTTTCAGGTTGCTCGTCTCCGACACCGAGAACGCCAGATAGATCGCCGCGAACAGGCCGATGATCGATTGCCAGAAATACTTCTCGCGCGACGACATGCCGCGCGGGTCTTTGTAGACCACCTTCCGATAGTCGTCGATCCAGCCGATGATGCCGAAACCCAGCGTGACGGTCAGCACGATCCAGATGAAGCGGTTGCTCAAATCCGCCCAAAGCAACGTGGCGACGGTAATGCCGATGAGAATCAGCACGCCGCCCATCGTGGGCGTTCCCGACTTCACAAGGTGAGTCTGCGGGCCGTCGGTACGCACGGCCTGGCCCACCTTCAATTCGGCGAGCTTGCGGATGACCATCGGCCCGAACGAGAGCCCGATCACCAGCGCCGTGAGGCTTGCCATCACGGCCCGAAACGTCAGGTAGTTGAACACGCGCAAATAGCTCGCATCCGCTTGCAGCCATTGCGCCAACGTCAGCAGCATTCCATCAATCCTTTATCACTTGGCCGGGGCGTCGACGCCCCCGCCTTCACTCGTCGCGCGCAACTGCTCGAGCACGCGCTCCATCCGCATGAAGCGGCTTCCTTTCACCAATATCGTGGCCGGCGCACTCAACGTGGCTTTCAACTCGGCCACGAGGGGGGCGACATCGGTCACGTCTGGAAAATGCTCGCCGCCGTCGCCGAAAGCGGCAACGCTGGCTTGCGTCTGCTCCCCCATCGCCAGCAAGCGGTCGACACCGCGCTGCGCGGCGTATTCGCCCACTTCGCGATGAAACGCCGGTCCGTTGTCGCCAACTTCGCCCATGTCGCCCAGCACCAGAACACGCGGCGCCGGCGTTTGAGCCAATACGTCGATAGCGGCCCGAACGGAATCGGGGTTCGCATTATAGGTGTCATCGATCAGGGTGACACCGGCGAGCGGTCCCTTCGAGAGCGTTGACACCTGAAGACGGCCTTTGACGGCGGAAAACGCTTCGAGTGCCCGCACGATCGAACCAATATCGACATGTGCGCCCACGGCACACGCAATGGCGGCCAAAGCGTTGCGCGCGTTGTGCTCGCCGAGCAGCGGCAACGCGACCGAGAAGTCGCCGGCCGGCGACGCCACACGCAGCACACGTGTGGCCACGTCATAACGTCCCGATACCGCGGCGCGCGTGTCGAGCGCGAAGTCGAGCACACGGCGCGTGCCCGCGATCTCGCGCCACATCGGCGCAAATTCGCTCTCGGCCGGGAACACTGCCGCGCCGTCGGCGGGCAGCGCCGCCAGCACGGCCGAATGCTCTTTCGCAACGGCGGCCACGCTCACCATGAACTCCTGATGCTCGCGCTGCGCGTTATTGATGACGGCAACCGTCGGCTGCGCGATCTTCGCGAGATACGCCGTCTCGCCGGGGTGATTCATGCCCAGCTCGAGCACCGCGAGCTTGTGGCCGTCCGTCAGACGGAACAGCGTAAGCGGCAAGCCGATGTCGTTGTTGAGGTTGCCGGCGGTCGCGAGACGCGCCTCCGCCCCCACCGCCTCGGCGAAGATCGCCGAGATCATTTCCTTGACCGTGGTCTTGCCGTTGCTGCCCGTCACGGCCACCACGGGAATCGCAAAGCGGCGGCGCCACGCGGCTGCCAGCTCACCCAGCGCAATACGCGTATCCGGCACGATCAGTGCCGGCACTTCGAACCCTTCCGGCACGCGCGACGCGACCACGGCGGCAGCACCTGCGCGCGCCACGTCGATCAGGAAGTCGTGCGCGTCGAACCGCTCGCCCTTGATCGCCACGAAGAGATCGCCCGGCTGCACCGAACGGCTGTCGGTCACGATGCGCATGAAGGCGGTCGACGGTGCCCCCATCAGGCGCGAATCGGTGACGGCGGCTTGGGCGTCGCTCAGTTGCCACATCGTCATTCGCCACCTCCGCGCACAGTGGTGGCACGCGCAGCGAGTGCCAGACGCGCATGCTCCTGATCGGAGAACGGCCGCTTCTTACCCATGATTTCCTGTGTACTTTCGTGTCCCTTGCCCGCAACGAGCACCACATCGGCGGCCTGCGCACTGCGCACGGCTTGCAGAATCGCGCTCGCCCGGTCTTCGATGTGCCTTGCGGCGCCAGGGTGCGCAAGCCCTGCGGCGATCTGCGCCATGATGTCGGCCGGCACTTCGGTGCGGGGATTGTCGCTCGTGAGCACGATGGCGTCTGCCAGACGTTCGGCCACCGCGCCCATTTGCGGACGCTTACCCGCGTCGCGATCGCCACCGCAACCGAACACACAGACGAGCTTGCCGCCGCGCGCTGCCGCCACCGGACGCAGCGCTTCGAGCGTCTTGTCGAGCGCATCGGGTGTGTGCGCATAGTCGATGACGACCAACGGCTGTCCCGGTTGTCCGATCTGCTCCATACGGCCGGACACGGGAGTGAGCGTCGCCAGTCCGGCAATGGCCGCGTCTTGCGGCACACCGGCAGCCAGCGCGGCGCCCAGCACGGCAAGCGCGTTGCTCACATTGAACTCGCCGATGAGCGGCACCGTGATCTGCTGGCTGTGATCGTCGATATGCAGCGTGAAGCGCGTGCCCGCCGTCGTCGCGCGAATATCTTCGGCGCGCAACACTCGGTTACCGTGCGCCGACACCGCATCGCCGTGCACGCCATATTCGTATACCGGGGTCTTCCCCGCCAGACGCGCGAGCAGGCGTTGCCCCATCGCATCGTCCCGGTTGATGACGGCGGCCTTCAGGGTCGGCCAGTCGAACAAGCGCGTTTTGGCCGCTTCATATTCGGCCATCGTGCCGTGGTAATCGAGGTGGTCTTGCGTCAGATTGGTGAAGACGGCAACGTCGAATGCCACGCCGTTGACGCGACCTTGATAGAGGCCATGCGACGACACTTCCATCGCGACCGCCTTCGCCCCCTGGGCGCGCAGGTCGTCGAGGCTGCGTTGCAACTGGACGGCGTCCGGCGTAGTGAACCCCGTCACCGTCAGATGCCCGGGGAAGCCACTGCCCAGCGTGCCGATCACGGCGCTGCGGGTGCCCGTCTTCGACAGCAGTTGCGCGAGCCACTGGCTGCACGACGTTTTGCCGTTCGTCCCGGTCACGCCCAGCATCGTCATACCGGCGCTCGGCTCGCCGTACCACAGCGCCGCCAACGGACCGGCGAGCCAGTCGAGTCGCGGCACACCGAATTCCGGCACGTTTGCCACACCGGCCTGCGACGCCGGCCAGACAAAACCATCGCTCTGCCACAGCACGGCGGCGGCGCCCCGCTCGACCGCATCGGCAATGAAACCACGGCTGTCCGCCCCCTTCACGGCGTACGCAACGAACACGTCGCCCGGTGTCACACGGCGGCTATCCGCGTGTAGCGTTGCGCCGGCCGGCACCGTGCGGCGCAGCCAATCCCATGCCTGCGCGAGCGTCGCGCGCTCGGTGGCGTCCGCGATCATGGCGAGCGTGACGGGGTTCTGAGGCGTCGGGGTCACGGTGCCCATGGCTCGCTCTCCTCCACCTTGTCGCTCACAACGAGCTTCGTCACCGGCGAATCCGGCACCACATTCAACGCACGCAACGTACCGCCCACAATCGCAGCAAACGCCGGACCGGCGGCCACGCCGCCGAAGTGCGAACCGCGGTCCGGCTCATCGAGCGTGACGGCCACGATGATGCGCGGCTCGGACATCGGCGCCATGCCGACGAACGACGCGCGGTACTTGCTCTTGTCGTATCCCTTGCCCGATTGCTTGTAGGCCGTACCGGTCTTGCCGCCCACGCGATAGCCGACCACCTGGGCACGCGTGGCGGTGCCGCCGGGCGAGGTCACCATTTCCAGCATCTTGCGCACTTCGCGGGCCGTCGCCGGCGAGATGACCGGCGTGCCCTTCACGACACCGCCATCCGTCTTGTAGATGGAGATCGGCAGCAGTTCGCCGTCGTGCGCGAACACCGTGTAGGCGCGGGCAAGCTGAATCAGCGAGGCCGACAGCCCATAGCCGTAGCCCATCGTCGCCTGCTCGATCGGACGCCAGCTCTTGGCCGGACGCAACCGCCCGGCCACGGCGCCGGGGAAACCGATTTTCGGCGCCTGACCGAGGCCGACGCTCGTGAACATGTCCCACATTTCCTGCGACTTCATCTGCAGCGCGATCTTGGCCGTGCCGATGTTGCTCGAGTGCTGGATGACGCCCTGCACGGTGAGCAGTCCATAGTCGCGCGTATCCGTGATCGTCGCACCGAAGAAGTTGGCCCGGCCGGTGGTCATCACCGTCGACGTCGGCTTCACATAGCCGTTCTCGATGGCAGCCGCAATGGTGATCGGCTTCATGATCGAACCCGGCTCGAACGTGTCGGTGATGACTCGGTTGCGCAGCTGCGCGCCCGTGAGATTCGTGCGGTTGTTGGGGTTATACGTAGGAAGGTTTGCGAGCGCGAGCACCTCGCCCGTGCGAACGTCGAGCACCACGGCGCTGCCGGCTTTCGCGCCGGTACGCTCGATGGCGTCCTTCAATTCGCTGTAAGCGAGGAACTGGATCTTGCTGTCGATCGAGAGCGTAATGTCGCGGCCGTCACGCGGCTGCGCCAGGATGTCGATGTCTTCGACAACGCGCCCCAGGCGATCCTTGATCACGCGGCGGCTACCGGGGGTTGCCGCCAGATCCTTCTGCATCGACAGCTCGACGCCTTCCTGCCCGATATCCTCGACGTTCGTGAAACCCACCACGTGCGCGGCGATCTCGCCTTCCGGATAGAAGCGCTTGTACTCCTTGCGCTGGTATATGCCGGGGATGTCCAGATCGGCAACCTGTTTGGCCACGTCCGGTGACACCTGACGCTTCACGTAGACGAAGCTCTTTTCCTGATTGAGCTTGCGGCGCAAATCCGGCTCCCCCATCTCGAGCAGACGCGCGAGTTGGCGGATCTGCTGCGCCGAGACGTCGTCTGGCACGTCCTCGGGGATGGCCCATATCGCCTTGACGGGCAGACTGGTGGCAAGCACCTGTCCGTTACGGTCGAACACTTTGCCGCGCGTGGCGGACATCTCCAGTGTGCGTTCGTAACGGCTCTCGCCCTGACGTTGATAGAAAGCGTTGCCCGGCCCCTGAATCCAGAAGGCACGCGCGACCAGCGACGCAAACGCGCCGAAGATCACGAAGACGAGCATCTTCGAGCGCCACATCGGCAGACGCACGGACAGCACCGGGCTGGCAGAGAACTGCACATCCTTGGTTTTGGCCTTGGCGTCTTTGCGGCGAATCATCGCTTGCCTCCGCTCGCTGGGGCAGACGCGGCGCTCGCGCTCGGCACCGGCACATCCACCATCGCGCCGGTGCTACCGGCCGGTGCGGACAGATATTGCGTGCGGCCCGGCGAGACGGCCTGCATCTTCAGGTCGCTGCGGGCCACGCTTTCGATACGGGCACTCTTGCTCTGCGCGCTCTGCTCATACTGGAGACGATCCCAGTCCTGCAACAGTTGATGCTCGAGCGCCTGCTCGCGATTGAGTTCGACGAACGTCCCGCGCGCCCGGTACTGGGCATTGATCAGCGACAACGCGCAGCCGATGAGCAGCGCGAGCAGAAGCACGTTGAGCCGGCTCATGTTGCCACCCGCTCCATGACCCGCATGATCGCCGAGCGCGCACGCGGGTTCGCCTCCACCTCTTCGGCGGACGGCTTGATCTTGCGGCTGGATTTGAAGGGCGGCTCGGGAATTTCATGGGCGCGCAAAGGCACGCGGCGATCCACCACCGGCGCACTGGTGCGCGCTTGCATGAAGCGCTTCACGATGCGGTCTTCCAGTGAATGAAAGCTGATCGCCACGAGTCTGCCTCCCGTTTCGAGGACATCGGCCGCCACGTCGAGTGCTATCTGCAAGTCCGCAAGCTCTTGATTGACGTGAATCCGTAGAGCCTGAAAGGTGCGTGTTGCCGGATCCTTGCCCTTCTCACGGGTCTTGACGGCGCCCGCCACGATCGCGGCAAGCTCGCGAGTGCTGACGAGTGGACCGAGGTGTTCGGCGTTTGCCCGGCGAGCAACAAGCGCCTTTGCAATCTGAAAAGCAAACCGTTCTTCCCCATAGTCCTTGATGACCTCCGTCATTTCTTCCAGCGTTGCCCGGGCCAGCCAGTCGGCGGCCGACTCACCGCGCGTGGGATCCATGCGCATATCGAGCGGGCCGTCGAAACGAAAACTGAATCCGCGCGCGGGGTCGTCAAACTGCGGCGACGACACGCCCAGGTCCAGCAATACCCCCGACACCTTGTCGATGCCGCGCCGGGCCAGCGCCTCGCGCAATGTCGCGAAGCTCTCGTGCTCAATCGAAAATCGCGGATCGGCAATTTTTGCCGCCTCCGCGATCGCTTGGGGATCCTTGTCGAATGCGATCAGCCTCCCCCTGGGACCCAGTCGCTCGAGAATCCTGCGACTGTGCCCGCCTCTGCCGAACGTGCCGTCGACGTATACGCCGTCGTCGCGCCACAGCAAGGCATCCACGGCCTCCTCGAGCAGGACCGTGCGGTGCTGCATTACCGTTTCCACCGCGTGCGCCATGCTCGTCGGACCACCTGATCTGTCAAAAAGTGAAGTTTTTCAGCGCTTCCGGCATGCCCTGCGCCATCGCCGCCTGTTCCTTGGCGGCATACGTCGCGGCATCCCAGAGTTCAAAGTGACTGCCCATGCCCAGCAGCATGACTTCCTTATCCATGCCCGCAGCCGCACGCAACTCGGGCGCCACCAGGACACGGCCCGCCGAATCCATCTCGACGTCGGCTGCGTTGCCCAGGAAGATGCGTCGCCACCAGTGCGCGTCCATCGGCAGTGCGGCGATCTTGCCGCGGAAGATTTCCCATTCGGGACGCGGAAACAGCAACAGACATCCGTCTGGGTGCTTGGTGATGGTCACCTTGCCTTCAGCGTCGCCCTGCAGCACGTCACGATGCCGGGCCGGAATTGACATCCGTCCCTTCGCATCGAGTGAAAGTGCCGAGGCTCCCTGAAACACGTGCGCTCCCGTGAGGTTTCGTCCGCCTGCCCGCTATACCGAAAGAGAAAGATTTTGTGCCCTACACGACACAAAAATACACTTTCTCACACTATTTCCCACTTTAGAGGAGAGTGTTTGGCCGGTCAAGCCTTTCGCCCTTTTTTAGGGGCGAATTTGTTAGGCAGAACAATGACTTAGCTCATTTTCCTAAAGCGGGAAAACGGAATTTTGTCAGGAAAATTAAAGACATAACTGCGATAGTGAAAGTGGAACCTCAAACTTTGGGTATCGCCTCGCGGGAGGCCCGTCAGCGCTATCGATACCCGGTAGTGCGCGCTCACGCCGTGACAAAGCCGGGCGATCACCGGCCGGCACGCGTCTCGCAGAGGAAGATCGATCGGTACGTGGGGGTCGTTCGGGGAGGGCGTTGCAGACGTTCTATATATAGTAGGCGGTCGTCGTCATGACCTTGGCGGCAGCACGCATCACACGCTGCACCGGCACCGGCAGTTCGATACCGCCAGCGTCGCGTGCGGCTTGGCCGTGTTCGATTTCGTCGATTCGCATCTGGTCCACGATGGCTCTCGAGCGCAGATCGTGCGGGGGCAGGTCGTCCAGGTGGCTCTCCAGATGATGCTCCACCTGACGCTCCGTCTCTGACACGAAACCCAGACTGACCTTGTCCCCGCACTTGCCGGCGACAAAACCGATGGCAAATGCACCGGCGTACCAAAGCGGGTTGAGCAGACTGGGGCGCGAACCCAGCTCCGAGAGACGGTGAGCCGTCCATGCGAGGTGATCCTCTTCTTCCTTGCCCGCATGCTCGAAGGCGGCCCGCAGCTCCGGGCGCGTCGTCGCCAGCTTCTGCGCCTGATATAGCGCCTGCGCGCAAACTTCACCGACATGATTCACGCGCATGAGGCCCGCCACGTGCCGACGCTCCTGCGGCGTTAACGCATCGTCGCCGACCAGGGCATCACTATTTGAAGCAGATGCCGTTACGGGCGTCGGGCGCGAGGCACGGGTGACGCCGGCGATCGCTCGCAGGCCGCGGTCAAGTTCGGAGATCAGGCTGTCGGAGAACATCGTACTTTCAACTTACCTCGATATTTCACAATACGGAATAAAGGACAGTTCATTCGCGTCCGCTGCCGATGATACGCCCCTTTATCCGGCGTGCCTTGCGCGGGCACAAACGCACGAAATCCCCGCCGGACGCTGGTTTCCGGGCTGTTGCGTAAACGAAACAAAGGGGGCCGCAAACCCGCGTAAAACCGGCCTTTTCCTTTGCCGCCCACATTGAATTTGTTACATTACGTCCAACTTCTCGCGAAGTTGATTAGCAAGGACGTTATCACTAGTGACCTTGTTAAACAAATCTCACAATCCTTTGGAGATCACTCAATGAAAAAGTCGCTTCTCGCTCTGGGTGTGCTCGGCGCATTCGCAGGCGCTGCTCACGCTCAAAGCAGCGTGACCCTGTACGGTATCATCGACGCTGGCCTGCAATACGTCAGCAAGACTGGCGGCAACCTGGCTGGCACGGGTACCGCCAACAAGAACTTCCAGTTCGCCAACGGCAACCTGCAAGGTTCGCGTTGGGGCCTGAAGGGCGCTGAAGACCTCGGTGGTGGTCTGAAGGCGATCTTCGTGTTGGAAAACGGCTTCAACCTGGGCAGCGGTACGCTGGGCCAAAACAGCCGCATGTTCGGTCGTCAAGCCTACGTTGGTCTGAGCAGCGCAACGGCTGGTACGCTGACCATCGGTCGTCAGTACGACTCCGTGGTTGACTTCGTTGGCCCGTACGCTTCGGGCAGCCAATGGTCGACGTTCGCGGGCGCTCACCCGTTCGATAACGACAACTTGAACAACTCGTTCCGCGTGAACAACAGTGTCAAGTACACGTCGGTCAACTACGGCGGCTTCAGCGCTGGCGGTATGTACGGCTTCTCGAACTCGGCCAACAACGGTTCGACCGGTACGGGCTTCGCCAACAACCGCGCTTACTCGTTCGGCGCTGGCTACGCTAACGGCCCGGTGTCGTTCGGCGCTGGCTACTTGTACCTCGGCTCGCCGGGCAGCAACGGCAGCGGCGTGCTGGCTAACACGGGTTCGGGCGATACCACGACGGCCATGACGGCTGGCGGTGCTAGCGACAAGGCATGGATCGCATCGGCAGGCGGTTCGTACGCCTTCGGTCCGGCTACGATCGGTCTGGTGTACGCCCACAGCGTGTACCAATACATTGGCGGCGGCAGCTGGAAGTTTGACAACGCCGAACTGAACGCCAAGTACATGCTGACCCCGGCACTGCAACTGGGCGCTTCGTACACGTACACGTGGTCCACGATCAACGGCACCATTGGCAACAGCAACAACACGTCGCCGAAGTACCACCAAGTCAACCTGGGCGTCGACTACTTCCTGTCGAAGCGCACGGACACGTACCTGGTTGGTCTGTGGCAACACGCCAACAGCGACGCTCCTGGTGGCGCTTCGTTGAACGGTCTGGGCTTCGCGAACAGCACGAATCAGTTCGCAGTCACGGCTGGTATCCGTCACAAGTTCTAAGCTGACAGTTTCTGTCACTTAGGCTTTGTTTGACGAAAGGGCACCTTCGGGTGCCCTTTTTTTGTCCCAATCTCCGATTTGCAGGCATGTTACGCGACCTCGTAACGCCCCCAGCTTGACCGAGCGTTTATTTCAAACCTAAAATTTCCATACTGTAAATTTCACTCCTCCGACCATGAGCCTCGCCGACTCCGACTCTCTCGATCTCGAAACGCGAGCCCGCGATCGTGAGCACGATGCACTGCGCCTCTGGTTGCGGTTGCTCACCTGCACCAACATGATCGAGACGGATATCCGTTCGCGCTTGCGCCAGGAATTCGATTGCACGCTGCCGCGCTTCGACTTGCTCGCGCAACTCGACCGCCACCCCGAGGGGTTGAAGATGGGCGAGTTAAGCAAGCGGATGATGGTCACTGGCGGGAATGTCACAGGGATCACCGATCAGTTGGAGAAAGAAGGCTGGGTGACGCGTGAGACGGTCGTCAACGACCGGCGAGCCTTCCTGATCAAACTCACTCCACGCGGCAAGAAAGCCTTCTCCAATATGGCTCGCGCACATGAAACATGGATCGAGCAGCGCTTGGGACAGCTTCCGGAAGACCGGCAACACCAGCTTTACCTGCTGTTGGGAGACTTGAAGTCGGTGATCGGGTAACGCACGAGAATCACCGCTTTCAATTTGACGCGGCGTGTCGCGCGGCTTGACCGCACTATCTGACAGGAAAGCCTGGTGGACGTTGCAATTGGCTTATCGCCCCGCCTGCATCGGAGTGTCCAGCGAGGCTCGCGCCGTAGCAGCTTCATAGGTTCTGTCCAAGGCGGCGAGCGCCTCGTTGCGCTCGGGTTCTGGCCGTTTCGACATGGTTTTGACGGCAGCGTAGAACTTGGGCAAATCGCCATGCACTTGCGCAAGCAGCGCCATGAATGCCGGCACCCATTGGTTGTATGTCGCGAAGGACCCGATTTTGGCGTTGTTCAAATCGGCGGCAAACCAGAGATCGAAGCCTTTGTATCCTCCCAAGGACGTTTTCAATGCCTCATAGTCGGCACGCATGCGGGTGAATATGACCTCTTTGCCGGCCGTTTTCTCGGCATCCGTCTCCGGGCCGGCATAGAGCGCTTCCAGACGTTTTCGATAGCTGTCCACCAGTTTTCGAAACTGACGCCGGTGCGCGTCATATCGCTCATACTCCATCGCGGCATCGGGATGTGCGGCAAGCCAGCGCTGGACGCCCACGGTTTCCACTGTCACGGCAAAAGACTCGTTGAACGCGGTGTCCCCTCGAGCAAACAAAATCTGATGGGCGAGTTCGTGGAAGATCATGCGCGCGACTTCCGCTCGCGGTAGATAGATGAAAGTGTTCAGCAGCGGATCGTCGAAATACCCCAACGTCGAATAAGCCGGGATTCCTGCAACGAACGTCTCCCACCCATCCCTATGCAACTCGGCCGCGTAAGCCTCGGCGGATTCACGGGAGTAGTAACCGCGATACTCGACGCATCCAACAACCAACAGGCACGACTCTCGCAGCTTCAGCGACAGCGAGGGGGCAGCGAAGACGTTGTAGACGACGAACGGACGCTTCAGGTCGGCATAGCTGCGATAGCTACCGTTATCCGGCTCGCCGAGCGCCGATACCGCATAACTACGAATTTGCTCCGCTTCGATTAGCCGCGAACGCAACCGCGGATCGATCGATGGGTCCGCAAGCAGATCGGACACGGGCTGCGCCTCGTGCAATACCGTGAAATGCCCGTTGATCGATTGCGCGTAATAGCCGACCTGACTACATCCGCCGAGACCGAACAGCAAGCCGCATCCCAGCACCATCACCGCAAGCGTCTGCAACCGGCAACGGCAAAACGTCGTAACCATCGCAAACAAGGTCGGCATCGTGGGCTCCTCGGCGTTAGCCTGAAATCGACCGCGCTTATATCGGTGCGACGTCGACCAGGCAGTCGTAGAACGTCGGTGCCCGGCCAAGATCAGTGAGTTGCTGGCTCGTGACTTCGTTGGCATTTTTACCGTCCGGTGCGAGCTTTTTCCACCAGATGGACAGCCCGACGACGACGCCCTCACGTGCTTTCTCCGTAACGCGGGCCCTCGCGTTCAACGTACCTCGATCGTTGAAAATTCGTACCCCCATGCCGTCCGCAATGCCACGCGCGGCGGCATCCGACGGATGGATATCCAGTGTTGGCTCGCCGACCGATGCCCGCAGGCTATCAACGTTCACGAAGCTCGAATTCAGGAAATTACGAGCTGGCGGAGAGATCATTGCCAACGGATAGCGCGCCGCAAGCTCGGGGTTACTGGCGACAGACTCGTATGGCGGCACCCAGTCCGGCAATGGATCAAAGCCTTCCTGCAACATACGCTCGGAATAGAACTCGCATTTCCCCGATGGGGTATAGAACTGTCCGTTTGCAAACGGCGCTTCGGGAAGGTCGTAGCGAATCCACCCATCGCGCTTGAGGGTTTCCCAGTCGCTGTTTGCCATACGGGCATCGCGCCAACGGATCGACTGTTCCGCAAGTTGATCGTCGGTGTCGGAGAAGCATGCGTCCTGCCACCCCATGCGCTTGGCCAACAGACGGAATATCTCCGAGTTGGGTTTGGCCTCGCCGAGCGGCGCAATCGCCGGATTGTTCGCCAGCAGATAGGTATGTCCGTACGCTTTGTGAATATCCAGATGCTCGAGCTGCGTCGTTGCCGGCAGCACAAAGTCTGCGTGGTCTGCGGTATCGGTCTGGAAGTGTTCCAACACCACCGTGAAGAGATCCTCGCGGCCGAACCCGGCCGCCACCTTGCCCGACTCGGGAGCCACGGCAACAGGGTTGCTGTTGTAGACCACCAGCGCCTCGATCTTCGGACCGAACAACTCGTCGCCCTGGTGGCAAAGCGCATCGCCGATTGCACTCATGTTCACCACACGCGTGGGCTTGTCCTGCCGTGGCCGCAGATCAGGACGTGCTTGCGCCACCGCATCGACGGGTGCATAGCCGGATGTCGACATCAGCATCCCGCCCGCCGGATCTCGCCAGGCGCCAATCAATGCAGGAAGACACGCGACCGCGCGCGTCGCCTGACCGCCGCCTTTGGCACGCTGCATACCGTAGTTCAGCCGGATCGCTGCGGGCTTCGCGCTCGCATACTCTCGCGCCAACGTCGTGATCGTCTCTTCGCTAATGCCACAGATTTCCGCGACGCGAGCCGGCGTATAGCGGCTCACGCGATCCTTGAGTTCGGCGTAACCGACCGTATGCCGCGCAATGTATTCGTGATCGACCAGATCCTCGGCGATCAGGACATGCATCATACCCAACGCCAACGCGGCATCCGTGCCTGGCAGCAATGCAATATGCTGATGACACTTCTCGGCGGTAAGCGAGCGATAGGGATCGATGGCAATCAGCTTCGCGCCGCGCCGCTTCGCTTCCTGTGCAATCGCCCAGAAATGGACGCTCGACGTAATCGGGTTGCTGCCCCAGATAAGAATCAGCTTGCTGTCGACGAAATGCTCGACATGCATACCGACGCCGGCACCGTATGTGTATCGCAGGCCCGCAGCCCCCGCACTCGCACAGATCGTGCGATCGAGATCGGACGCGCCCAGTTTGTTGAAGAAGCGCGCGGCCATCGATTCGCCCTGAACGAATCCCATCGTGCCCGCATAGCTGTACGGCAGAATGGCTTCGGGGTCGCGCGCGGCAATGGCTCTCAACCTGCCGGCAATCTCGTCGAGGGCTTCGTCCCAGCTGACTCGCACGAACTGTCCGCTACCTTTCGGGCCAACACGTTTGAGCGGGTGCAACAAGCGATCCGGATGATAGGTTCGCTCGGTGTAACGCGAAACTTTCGTGCACAAGACGCCATTGGTGGTGGGATGGTCCGGGTCCCCCTGGACCTTGATCGCGACGCCATTTTCCACGGTTACGTGCAATGCGCATGTATCGGGACAGTCATGCGGACATGCAGCCCGAACGACATGGGTATTGGTCGTCATGAATCTACTCCTCTCTCTACCGAATGGCTGCGTCAAGCAATGGTGGGACGCTGGCGATATTGTATTACGTTCATTTGCGCCTCGCCCCCGCCACACGGGCATTCACGGCATCTTCCAGACGTATCCGAGATCACGCTCGGGCATTTCTGCCAAGATGCCAGACCTGGCCATTAGGGGTAAGATGAGTCATTGCGCCCTGCAGGAATCCCCCGTCATGAAGCTCATTCCAGAAATCGACGCCGCTCGCGGCGAAATCCAGACCATCCGACGTGACATTCACGCGCACCCCGAACTTTGTTTCGAGGAAAAGCGCACGTCCGACGTCGTCGCAGAGACGTTGACCCAATGGGGTATCCCCATCCACCGTGGACTCGGTAAAACCGGGCTCGTCGGCATCATCAAGAATGGCAGCAGCGACCGCGCGATCGGTCTGCGCGCCGATATGGATGCCCTGCCGATTCACGAAGCCAATACGTTCGAACACGCGTCAAAACATGACGGCAAGATGCACGCGTGCGGTCATGATGGCCATACGGCCATGCTGCTCGCCGCAGCGCAATATCTTCAGAAGCATCGCAATTTCGACGGCACCGTATATCTGATTTTCCAACCGGCCGAGGAAGGTGGCGGCGGTGCTCGCGAGATGATCAAGGACGGGCTGTTTGAGCGCTTTCCCATGCAGGCCGTGTTCGGCATGCACAACTGGCCGGGGGTGCCGACAGGCACGTTCGCCGTAACGCCGGGGCCGATGATGGCCTCAAGCAACGAATTCAAGATCACGATTCGCGGCAAGGGTACCCACGCCGGCATTCCAAATGCGGGGATCGACCCGGTCATCGCCGCCGTTCAGGTCGCTCAGGCCCTGCAGAGCATCATTACCCGAAATAAGCGCCCGATCGACGCTGCGGTGCTGTCCATTACCCAGATCCACGCTGGTGATGCGACCAATGTGGTGCCCGATCTGGCATGGTTGGGCGGTACGATTCGCACGTTCTCGATTGAAGTGCTGGATCTTATTGAAACGCGCCTGCGCGAGATTTCCGAGTTCGTCGCGAAAGGACTTGGCTGCTCGGCGGAGATCGAATTCCAGCGCAACTATCCGCCGACGATCAACGAGCCAGCCATGGCCGCACTGTGTGCGGATGTCATGCGCGAAGTGGTCGGCGACGCGAACGTCAACGACAAGGTCGAGCCGACGATGGGCGCGGAGGATTTTTCGTTCATGCTCCTCGAGAAGCCTGGCGCGTATGTGTTCATCGGCAACGGCGACGGCACGCACCGAGACACGGGACATGGCCTCGGACCGTGCAATCTGCACAACGCCAGCTACGACTTCAACGACGATCTGCTCCCGCTTGGCGGCACCTACTGGGTGAAGCTGGTTGAAATGTATTTTGGGCGGGATCAATAAGCTGTCGTGATCTAGTCTTCCGGGTCGCAACAAAAAGGCCGGCAAATAGAATTTGCCGGCTTTTTTGTTTTTGATGTCGCGAGAAGTCCGCTATTTCGCGGCGGTAGTCGTGGGGACGCGGTCCGTCTCCAAGTGGATGTCACCGTACCAGGCGGTGAATTTCGATTGCGTATTGTCGCCATCGCTCATGATGGCAATGCCAATCAGACGCCCCGGAGGCTCGCCAAACGCTTTCTCATAATCCTTGGCGACGTCGCGAGAATACGTCCGCCACTTCCCAAGATTGGCTTCTCCGCGTTCGACAACGACAGAGCGGATACGGCCGGTATAAGGATTTTCGACGACCTCATCTGTAGCGAATTTATCGTCACCCCAGGTATACATCAGCGTGGCGAACGGCAATTCCCGGCCACTCACCAGCCTGGCTAGCTCGCGATGCATATGATCTTGTACGGTGAGCTTTGCCGGATCGCCATCGAATGCGAGCGCGATGCGTACAGGTGCATCATCGAATCGCTTCGTGCGAATGTCGGCGCTGATCGGCATGCTGTCGGCACGCCAGCGCCACGTTAACTTGGCACCGGGGTACACCGGTACATCCAGTTTTTGAGCGATTCCAGACGCGGATCCGTCAACAGTCGCTCGGATTACGGCAATTCCGTCGTCATCGGTGGTCTGTTCGTAGTTGGTGAGCCGCTTTTTGCGGGTGACAAGATAAGTCTCCCAATGCGGAGGCAGGCCATCCGAATTTACTGCGGCCGAAAGGGGGGCAATTTCGTCTCGCTGCCCCGGCACAGCTATTGTCGAAACCTGCGTCGAAGACGGTCCGGGCGAGGCACACCCACCAATTCCCCAGATAACGACAGCGGCACCGACATACGCCACACCTGCACGCCACTTTGCATGGCACTTGCCCCGATCTTGATTCACCACCTGTTTCACTCCACGAACTTCACTAACCCCGTGGCCAAATGCTAAGCGAGAAATGAATATCGATCTATCTGTAATTTCACATCATGACGATGGTGCAACACCGACAGCTTCGAATGATGCGCATAAATCCCTTGCCGGGATGAAAAAGCGAGGATGGAGGAAGCGAGCGAGGAGCGAGAGGCAGCCGCAAAAACAGGCCAAGTGTGAGCACAAAGCAAAAACCCCTTGCTACGCGCTGTAGCAAGGGGTTTTTTAGGGGAGCCTGACGATTACCTACTTTCACACGGGTATCCGCACTATCATCGGCGTGGAGTCGTTTCACGGTCCTGTTCGGGATGGGAAGGGGTGGTTCCAACTCGCTATGGTCATCAGGCATAACTTGTATGTTCTGCTGCACGATGAGTGCAACAAAACCAATTCAGAAGAAGCGTAGTACAAACATGTCGTTGGGTTGTGAGGGTATCAGCGCCCGCATTGGGGCACACACGCAACTCACACCAGGAAAAACACACTGGTTATAGGATCAAGCCTCACGGGCAATTAGTATCAGTTAGCTTAACGCATTACTGCGCTTCCACACCTGACCTATCAACGTCCTGGTCTTGAACGACCCTTAAGGGGAATCGAGTTCCCAGGGAAGTCTCATCTTAAGGCGAGTTTC
>NZ_KB944458.1:0-81738 GCF_000389825.1 Pandoraea sp. SD6-2
GTTATCCGCCACCGTCACCTTCGAGGCGAACGTCGCCTGCGGCAGCTTCGCCAGCGCCGCGAGCATCTGACCGGTTTGATTCGAGTCGTCGTCGATCGCCTGCTTGCCCAGGATCACCAGTTGCGGCTGCTCCTTGTCCACCACCGCCTTGAGCAACTTGGCCACAGCCAGCGGTTGCAGTTCTTCATCCGATTCGATCAGAATCGCGCGATCCGCGCCGATGGCCAGCGCCGTGCGCAGTGTCTCCTGCGCTTGCGCAACGCCCGCCGACACCGCGATCACCTCCGTCGCCACGCCCGCTTCCTTCAGACGCACCGCTTCTTCCACCGCGATTTCGTCGAACGGATTCATCGACATCTTCACGTTCGCGATGTCGACGCCACTGCCGTCGCTCTTCACGCGAACCTTTACGTTGTAATCCACTACCCGTTTGACCGGTACCAGGATCTTCATGCGCAACTCCCTTGAATCAGAAAAACCGGGAGGCGGGCCGACTCGACGGCGCTCGCCCCCTGAGAAGATACGAACTTACTCGATCTCGCGCCCTTTCGTCTCGGGCAACAAGAAGGCGGTGACCAGCACGACAAGATAGGCACCGCCGGCGAACATACCGATGGCAGTTCCCAGGCCACTGGTCTTGGCCAGATAGCCGACCAGACTCGGGAACAGCGCGCCGATGCCGCGCCCGAAGTTATACGCGAAGCCCTGCCCGTTGGCACGCACCGCCGACGGAAACAACTCGGTCAGATAAGCGCCCATGCCACTGAAGATGCCCGATGCGGCGAAACCCAGCGGAAAACCGAGAATCAGCATCTGGTCGTTGCTCAGTTGGAACTGCGTGTAAGCATAGATACTCGCCCCCGACAGCACGGCGAAGATCAGCAGGTTCGCGCGTCGCCCCAGACGGTCGGTCAGATACGCGCCCGTCAAATAGCCGATGAAAGACCCCAGAATGATCACGAGCAAATAGCCGCCGGTGCCGATGACCGAGAGATGACGCTCGGTCTTCAGGAACGTCGGCAGCCATGTCGTCACGGCGTAGTACCCGCCCTGCACGCCGGTGCACAGCAACGCCGAGAGCGCCGTGGTCTTGATGAGTGACGGCGAGAAAATCGCCCACGCCGAGGTGCGCTTGGCCGCGTGCGCCTCCTGCTTGCGCGTGCGCTCGAACAGTTCCGGCTCCGGCACGTTCTTACGAATGAAGAGCACGAACAGCGCCGGGATCACGCCAATCCAGAACAACACGCGCCAAGCGTACTCCTCAGGCAACAACGAGAACGACGCCGTGTAACACAGCGCCGCCACCGCCCAGCCGATAGCCCAGCCGCTTTGCACGGTGCCGACGGCACGCCCGCGATACTCGGTGCGCACGATTTCGCCCATGAGCACCGAGCCGACTGCCCATTCGCCGCCGAAGCCCAGCCCCTGCAAGGCACGCAGCACGAAAATCTGTTCGAAATTCTGCGCAAAGCCGATCAGGACCGTGCAGACGGAGAACCACAGAATCGTCGCTTGCAGAATGCGCACACGGCCGAAGCGGTCGGCAAGCACGCCCGCCACCCAGCCGCCGATGGCCGAGAACAATAGCGTAATGGTGGCCAGCATGCCGGCCTGCGCCTTGTCGATACTGAACACAGTGATCAGCGTCGTGATCACGAAGGTGAATACCATGAAGTCGAGCGCGTCGAGCGCCCAACCGCCAAACGCCGCAATAAAAGTGCGCCGCTCGGTCTTATTCATCTGGCGATACCAATCCATCTTGTCTCCTCCTCTTGTCCCTGCTGAATTGCGAGAGCGCGACATGCGCCCGGATAGGATAAAAATCAGTGGCGAAAAGCGTCAGTACATCGGGCGGCAATACCGCCGCCCGCGACGCCGCATACGCCGGTGCATCGTCAAACCGTTGCCGGGAACCCGTACAGACGTGCCGGGTTGTCCACCAGAATGCGACGCCGCGTATCGGCGTCGGGCGCCCATTGCGGCAGCAGATTGCGCAACGCGCCCGTGTTCGGCATGCGCGTGAGCGACACATGCGGCCAGTCGCTTCCCCAGACCATACGGTCGGGGGCGTCTTCGATCAGGGCTTGCGCGAAGGGGGTCACGTCGTCGAACGACGGGAAACGCTCGCTGATGCGATAGGCCCCCGAGAGCTTGACCCAATAGCCGTGGTCGCGAACGAGCGAGCGCAGCGCCGAGAAGCCAGGCGCGTCGAGCCCTTGCGCAACCGGCGTGTGTCCCATGTGATCGACAATGCCCGGCACCGGCAGCTTCGTCATGCGCGGCATAAGTTCGGGCAACGCGTTCACATCCATCAGGAATTGCATATGCCAGCCAAGATCCTTGATGCGGTGCGCCAGCGCTTCCATCGCCGTGAAGCCGATACCGCCGCCGAACAACACGTTGATACGCAAGCCGCGAACACCTGCCGCGTGCATCGCTTCGAGTTCGGCATCGGTCACATCCGGCGAAACCACGGCGATGCCACGCAGGCGATCGTTGTGACGGCGCAGCGTCTCGAGCATGTAGCGGTTGTCCGTGCCGTAGACACTGATCTGCACGAGCACGCCGTAGGTCATGCCCGTGGCGTCGAGCATCGAGAGGTACTTGTCTTCGGGCGCGGGTGGCGGCGTATAGCTACGCTCGGGCACCATGGGATACGCGTCGCTTGCGGCAACCACATGCGCATGCGTGTCGACGGCACCGAACGGCACGTCGAAGGTGGGTGGATCAATCTCCGGCAGCGGGCCAAGGCACAGCGGCGCTCCGGCGGCAGGCGTTACGGTCATGTCGACTCCTCAGGAGGCGCGAGGGCGACAGTCACAAACGTCGGGCTCACGCCGGGGGGGGTAAAACAGATCGGGCACCGCCACTGCCGGCACCCGTCAGAAGGCAGCCGCTTACAGCAGCTTGCCCGGATTCATAATGCCGGCCGGATCGAAGACGGCCTTGATCTCGCGCATCAGCCGCAGCTCCAGCGGCGACTTGTACTTCGCAAAGTACTCGCGCTTGAGTTGCCCGATGCCATGCTCGGCGCTGATGCTGCCACCGAAGCGCGCCACTTCGTCTAGCACTTCGGCGGTGATCGCCTCGCCATGTCTGACCATGAAGTCCGCCACTTCACCCGCCGGACGCGACAGGTTGTAATGCAGATTGCCGTCGCCAAAGTGACCGAAGATGAACGGCCGCACTTGCGGGCAAACGCGTCGCACACGCACCTCGGCGCTCGTCATGAATTCCGGAATGGCTTCGATCGGCAGCGAGATATCGTGCTTGAGATGCTGGCCGTCTGCGCGTTGCGCCTCTGAGATTTCCTCGCGCAACTTCCACATTTCCTCGACCTGCCCCAGCGTCGACGACACCACGGCATCCGCACACAGATCGCGCTCGATGGCCGTCTCGATCACACGCTCCAGCAAGGCGGCCAACGATTGTTCGTCGGCCGTGTCGGCCAGTTCGATCAGCACATAACCGGCGTGACGCTCGTTGAACGGCGCACGCACACCGGGCACATGTGCCATCACCAGATCAACGCACTCGCCCGTGAAGAACTCGAACGCCTGCATGCGCGGGCCGCATTCGGCAAACAGCAACTCATACAGTTCCAGCGCCTGACGCGGCGACGTCACCGCCGCGATCACGACCTGACGAACGGGTGTCGGTGCGTAGAGGCGAAGCGCCGCCGCCGTTATCACCCCCAGCGTGCCTTCCGAGCCGATCAGCAACTGCTTGAGGTCGTAGCCGGTATTGTCCTTGCGCAGCGTACGCAGGCCATGCAGGATTTCACCGTTCGGCAGCACGGCTTCCACGCCGAGTACGAGTTCGCGCGTCATGCCGTAGCGAACGACGTTCACCCCGCCGGCGTTCGTCGCCAGATTGCCGCCAAGCTGGCATGAGCCTTCGGCCGCGAGACTGAGCGGCAACAGACGATTCGCGTCGCGTGCCGCGCGTTGAAGGTCTTCGAGAATGCAGCCCGCTTCAGCGACCAACGTGTTGGCGATGGTGTCCAGACTACGCACGGCATTCATGCGATCCAGGCTGAGTACCACGTTCTGCGTGGAGGTGTCGGGCGTCGCGCCGCCGCACAGGCCCGTATTGCCGCCGCGCGGCACGACCGGCGTCGCCGTGCTCTGACAAAGCGCGAGAACTTTTGCGACGTCCTCCGTCGTTCGCGGACGCACGACGGCCTGAGCGTTGCCGCGATACATGCCGCGCCAGTCGGCCAGCCACGGGGCCACGTCGTCGGGCGAGGTGAATACACTGTCGGCACCGACAGCGTCGATAAGACGTTGAGCAAAAGCGGAGAGGGTCATAGGATCACGCGTCGGGGGGGTTACGGTGCAGAAGATGGCATCTGACGAGGGTCAGGCCCGGGTCGGCGCAATGGCGCCAGTGATGACGTCGCGTCCAGGCAGCGTCAGCCCCAGACGCGCCGAAGCACGCAGCAGATGCGAGAGCGACGCCGCGCGCGCCAGCAACGGGTCGCGTGCCTTGATGGCGTTGAACACGGCCACGTGCTCCTGATGCACCTGCGCGGCGAGCCCTTCGTGACGCAGCGTGTTCGTGCGCGCCGCCTGCACGACCTGCCGGATTTGCAGGTTCAGATACTGCAAAAGGTCAGCGTAGTAACGGTTATGCGTGGCGCGCGCAATGGCGGCGTGAAACGCGGTGTCGTACTCCACCCCGTTGTCCGCGTGATACAGATTCGTTTCCAGCTTTTCCAGAATGTCGGCGAGCCGGCGAATGTCTTCGTCGGTATGACGAACCGCGGCGAGCGCCGCAGCGGTGCTCTCCAGATCGAGTCGCAATTCGTAGACGCTGGCGAGATCCGCCGCGTCTTGCCCAACGGGAACCTGAAAACCGCTGGACGGCGTGCGCGCCTTTACGGTCACCCCCGCCCCCTGCCGGCTATCGATCAGGCCCTGCGAGCGCAAACGCTCCGTGACCTCACGGATCACCGCCTGACTCACCCCGTACGTTTCGGAGAGTTGCTTGCCGGTCGGCAACTTCGTGCCGACGGGATAGGTGCCCTGCCGGATAGCGTCCTGCAACTGCTGCGCAACCTGCTCGGTCAGGGTCTTGGGCTTGGTCGTCATCCTCTCGCGGCATCTCATATTTTTCTGGTTTGCATGTTATATGAAAACTTTGAGCATTCACCACCGAGTTAACCCTTAGACTCCCGCACCATGAATGACAAAGGCGGCGGGGAGTCTTGCTCCGCCACCGCCTTTTTTTGCTGCGTTGCGACGCTCAGAAACCGATCAGCGCTTCCGTGACGTGGCTCACGTTCGGTGGCGCGGTGAAGCAATCGCTCACGAGCGCGCGCCATTGCTGGAAGGCTTCGGAGTTGCGGAAGTGGACGGTGTGGTCTTCGAGCGTTTCCCACGTCACCACCAAACTGTAGTGGGTCGGCTGCTCGATGGACTTGAGCAGACGCATGCCGTGGCAGCCTTTCGAGCCCTTGAACAGCGGTGCGGCTTTCGCCACACCTTGCTCGAACGCGGCTTCGCTGCCGGGCTTCACTTCGATCTGGGCAATTTCAAAGATCATCGGATTTCCTAGAGGGTTTGGGTGTAGTGGTGCGAGTGTCGATCCTGTTGTCGTCGCACGAAGGCGCCGCGAGAACGCTCGATTCTATACCGCACATTCGTGTGATGCATCGCATGCGGCGCCCCCCCCTACCATTCCGCATTTTCCACTTGCGTCACTCGCGTCTGCGCACGGACTTCGGTCATCCGTCGGCCACACAGCACCATGAGCGTGCAGTCCGCCACCCCATTTTCACTTCACCTGACAAAACATCGATAAAAATCAAATACCTGAAAAATGCTGGCATCGCTCTTGCATATCTTCCTTCTTCTTTATGTTTGCACCAAAAGAGCACATTCATGCCCAATTCCAATACACCCGGCGACGTGCTGTTCCTTCTGCTCGGCGCGATCCTGGTGCTTGCCATGCACGCCGGCTTTGCGTTTCTCGAACTCGGCACCGTCCGCAAGAAGAATCAGGTCAACGCCCTCGTCAAGATCCTGACCGACTTTGCCGTCTCCGGACTCGCGTACTTCTTTATCGGCTATCCGCTGGCGTACGGCGTCGACTTCTGGTCGAGCGCCACGGTGCTGTCCGAACACAACGGCTACGCGCTGATTCGCTTCTTCTTCCTGCTGACGTTTGCGGCCGCGATTCCCGCCATCGTCTCAGGCGGCATTGCCGAACGTGCGAAGTTTCACCCTCAGTCGGTGGCGACCTTCTTCCTTGTCGGCGTGATCTATCCGTTCTTCGAGGGCATTGCGTGGAACGGACATCTCGGCATTCAGGACTGGCTCACGCGTGTCTTGGGTGCGCCCTTTCACGATTTCGCAGGCTCGGTGGTCGTGCATGCGGTCGGCGGCTGGATCGGGCTGGCGGCAGTGCTGCATCTCGGCGCACGCCGGGGACGCTACAACGGGCAGGGGCAAGTGGCCGCGCATCCGCCGTCGTCGATCCCCTTTCTGGCCCTCGGCGCGTGGATTCTGATCGTCGGCTGGTTCGGTTTCAACGTGATGAGCGCGCAGCGTGTGGGCGGCATCTCCGGGCTGGTCGCGGTCAACTCGCTCATGGCGATGGTCGGCGGCACTCTCGTGGCGATGTGGATCGGCAAGGATGACCCCGGCTTCGTTCACAACGGCCCGCTCGCGGGGCTGGTCGCCGTGTGTGCCGGTTCGGACGTCATGCATCCGCTCGGCGCCCTCGTCGTGGGTGCCGTCGCGGGCGGCCTGTTCGTGTGGCTCTTCACGGTGACGCAGAACCGGCTGCGCATCGACGACGTGCTCGGCGTCTGGCCGTTGCATGGCGTGTGCGGCATCTGGGGAGGACTGGCGGCAGGCATCTTCGGACAGACGGCACTCGGCGGACTGGGCGGCGTGAGCTTCGTCGCGCAGGTTGCCGGGACGGTGATGGGCGTGGCGATTGCCTTCGCCGGAGGTTACGTCGTGTACGGCATCATCAAGCGCAGCGTCGGTCTGCGGCTCGACGACGAACAGGAGTACTACGGCGCCGACCTCTCGATCCACAAGATCACCGCGACACCGGAACGCGAGACGAACTGGTAAGTGCGCCAGTGAAGACAAACAATCATTGTTTGCCTTCGTGCGTCAGCGCGACGTGCTGCCGCCACCCACTCAGACCCGAGTCGATTCAACATCGATATGCGCAACACCGGACCGTGTGCGCGTCACACCCGCCGGGTCGTCCGGCGGCGATTCGACATCGCGCGCCGCTCCCGCGCACGATGACGACGACACCGCCCGCTCCAGCAGCGCCGAACTCCAGTGCTGATACAGCAGCAATAGCCGATACGACGCGCGCGCCGGGGTTGCAACGCCCCACCGCCACGCGTCGCCCGTCCAGCGATGTCCCCAAGGACTCTCCCCCGGTTTCAGGCTCAGATAGCTGATGCCATCGACGCATGACGTATGGCATAGCACGCCGAACCGCTCGCAAGCGCAATCGATCTCGCTTGCCGTCAACGACCCGCCCGAAGCGAGTAAGTGCTCGCGCAGCGCGTCATGCGATGCGATCTTCGTCAGGAGCGGCGTGTCGCAGTGCGCGCAGAGCTGCGTCATGCGCGCTACGCGGTGAAGCACCGCCGTCTGGTCCGCAGCAGGCACGTCTGCGAGCCGCGCACAAAGCAACTGCCACCGATGCGTCAAGTCTTGTGCGTCAAGCGTGAACGCGGTATTGCGCGCCCATGTGCCCAGCAGACTCGTCACTGCGCGACAGGAATCGAGCATGAGACCCGCCACGCGCAAGATGCCCCGGTAGCCGTTGATTTCGGCCGGCGGACTCGTGAACCACGACGGCGCCCAGAGCCCCAGTCGCGCGGGCGGTATCGCCGTATTGGCAAATGTGAAAAGCGTCGCCACGTCGCGAGCCCGCGTGAGCGCGCCTAACGTGTTGCGCCACGATGCAGGTTCCGTCGGCGGCGGCATCGCGACACACGCCTCCAGCAACCGGCACCCCGCGTCCATGCGTTTGAGCACTTCGTCGACCGCGTGATGACGAATCAGCGTCGGCGAACCGAGCGACTGCGTGATCACCCCCTTCGCGCCCTCGAACGCCAGCAGCGTCCAGTCGGCCCAGGGCACCCCGAATGGCGTGTTCGCTAGCGCAGCACCGCGAACGGTGGCTTGCGGGCCGTCACCCTCCGTTGCCCCCTGTTGATGAAAGCACGCGGCGATGATCGCGAGCATCGACAGATTGCCGACCAGGGACAACGCGTCGCGCGCCCCTCGAAAGTGCCACCCCCGGTCGCCCGTCGCGGCGATCGTCTCGAGCCATTGCGCAATATCGCGGTGCACCTGCTCGACCGCGATGCCGCCGGAGACGAAAAGGCCGGGAGCCGCGAGCGCGGCGTCGCCGTGAGTGGGCGCCAACATCGCTTCGACCTGCGCCAGCGTGTCGCCCAGACGCGCATCTCGCTTGTGTGCAAGATCGAACTCCTTGCGGTAGAAGTGCTGACATGGCCCGGTACTCACCCACAATCCCGCCCACGCCTGGGCAAATGCACGCGCCAGCTCAGGGTCGATACGAGGCGACGCGTCGATGCCGTTGCGCCGTGCGTTGCGGGCCGCGTTAGCTGTTCGCTCCAGACCTTCGCCAAGCCCATTTGCCCCGGAGCGATGCTGCACCGACGCCTCATGTATGTCCGCCAGATCAATGTCTGGCGTCGTGCGCCTGCTGACGTTCCCACCGTTTGCGCCTACACCGTTCGGGTACCCCATCGCTCCCTCCCACATCGTCGCCGCCGGGCGTGCCGGCAAACCGTCGACTATAGACAGACGGTGCCGAACGCGTAGCACCCCGTCGAGCGGACACGCACGCCGGCCCCGGCAATCCGGTCTCGACGGCACCGAACGTCGCGCACAGCCCCCTCCCCAGCGAGTACCCACTTACGCAGCTTGCACAAGCGCGGGAATGCCCCCCTCTCGCCAAGTGCCAATGCGGCGCGGTAGACTTTCGCCAAACCTGACATCTGCGGCCCTGTTTGCACGCTTTGGCGAGTCCCCACTTCGCTGACATCGCTGCAAAGCCAGTGTGCCGATGCCACCCCTGCCAATCGGCCAACGATCACGACCTTTCGACGGCCTAACGCGAGCGCACCTGTCGCGCCCCCTAGCTCCTTATGTCCAACACCCCTTCTCAAGCGTCTGCCGCCACCGCGCTTCCCCTCGTCCCGCTCACACCCGACGAGATGCCGCTGGGAGAAGCCCTGCCCTGGGCTATCGTCGATAAAAACGGAGAACCGTTGCTCGCCGAAGGCGACATGATTCCCACGCAGGCCGGACGCGACTGGCTCTTCACCTCGTTCGCGCCGCACCGGGTGGCGAATCTCGGCGAAGACGACGCGACGCTGGCCGACGTGGCTCCGTCACCGGTGCCGGCCACCGGCGAGCCAACGTCCGCCACTGGGACACCCCCACCGCAGTACGCGCTCACCGACCTCAATCTGCGCCCCGGCGACTGGCTACAAATTCAATTGCCGCCAGGGGCCGGATCGCAGCGGGTGCGCACGCGCGTCATTGGTCATGCACCGAATCAGATGCTGTTCGTCACGGCGCCGACCGGCCGCACTGCGCCTCCCGCCTTGCAAGTGAGCGAGCGGCTTGAACTGTGGACTTTCTCGGGGGAGGACATTTACCACTTCGTCTGTACCGTCGAACGTGTCGAGCGAGCGCCGTTCGATTACGCCATTCTCTCGGCACCCGCGCAAATTCGCCGCAAGGTACTGCGCCGTTCGCAACGCGTGTCTGCGAAGCTGATCGCGTCGGTCGTCGCGGGTGAGGCGCGTCACCTCGCATTGCTACAGGACGTGAGCGCCGAAGGCGTTTCACTGCTGGCGGACACATCGCTTGGCGCACCCGGCGAAAGCATGCAACTGGCGTTTCGCGTGCGTGTCGGTGATATCGACATGCCCATCGACGCCGCCGGCACGATTCGCGGCGTTCACCAAGGCGATGACGGAAGCTATCTTCACGGCATCGAATTGCCCGTGCTCGAACCCTCGCATTACGTCGCACTGAAGTGCTACGTCTATGAGCGCCTGCTCGCGCTCGGGGGGGCCTGATGGCAAAGCCGAAGTCTGTGCCGGCCGAGCGGCCCCGCACACTCGCCAGTCAGACACTTTTCCGCGGTCTCGATATCGTGGAAGCGGTCGCCGCCGGCATCGACACCGTGCCGGCCCTCTGCGCGCACACCGGCATCACGCCGTCGACGACGCATCGCATTGCATCGGCCCTGGTGCACGCGGGGTATTTGCGATTCGAACCGCGTCGCGGTTATCGCCTGGGCAACAAGCTCATCGAGTTGGGTTTTCTCGCGTATCGTCAGATCGACTTGCCGCGTGTCGCCCGGCCGACGCTGGAGCAGTTGGCGAGCGAGACGCAGGACACCGTGCATCTGGCCGTCGCCGATGGCTGGGAGGTGATGTACCTCGACAAATTGCCGGGGCAACGCGCCGTGGAAATCAGCTCGCGCATCGGCGGTCGCAAGCCGATCTGCGTGACCGGCGTGGGTAAGGCGCTGCTGCTCGATCAGGACAAAGCGCAATGGCAGGCGCAGCTCGAGCACTATCAGGCGGAGCGGCCCTCGCATCCGATCGACACGGCGGCATGGCTCGCTCGCATGCATGACTATGCCCGCCACGGTTACGCCTTCGATCTGGAAGACGACACCCCGCAGATCCGCTGCGTAGCGGCCCCGGTGTACGACGCAAGCCAACATATCGTGGCCGCCATCAGTGTCTCGAGTACGACCAAGTACATGAGCCGCGAGCGCATGCAGGAACTCGTGCCACGCGTGAAAGACGCCGCGGCACAGATCAGCCGTCAGCTCGGGTGGTCCGGCAGCGCACGCTGATTCCCGTCATCGACAGACGAAAAAAGCCGGCCCCTGCCTGAAGAGGCGGGGGCCGGCATCGCTACCGCGTCGGAGATGCTACGTCAGGCAGCGCGACGCTTGAGCAGATCGAGCGCAACGTCGACGATCATGTCCTCCTGACCGCCCACCATGCGACGCTGCCCCAGCTCGACGAGAATGTCGACGGTCTTGAGGTCATAGCGTGCCGCAGCAGCTTCGGCGTGACGCAGGAAGCTCGAGTACACACCGGCGTAGCCGAGTGCCAGCGTCTCACGGTCCACCCGCACGGCACGATCTTGCAGCGGACGCACGATGTCATCGGCCGCGTCCATCAGCGTGTACAGATCGCAGCCGTGGTTCCAGCCCAGACGCGACGCCGCCGCGATGAACACTTCCAGCGGCGCGTTCCCCGCGCCTGCCCCCATGCCCGCAAGGCTGGCGTCGATGCGATCGCAGCCCTCTTCCACGGCCACGATGGAGTTCGCCACCCCCAGGCTCAGGTTGTGGTGGGCGTGCATGCCCGTAAGCGTCTCGGGCTTGAGCACATCCTTGAATGCGCGGAAGCGGTCTCGCACATCGTTCATGCCCAGCGCACCGCCCGAATCGACCACATAGATGCAGGTCGCGCCGTACGACTCCATCAGTTTGGCCTGCTCGGCCAGATGCTGAGGCGTGGTCATGTGGCTCATCATCAGGAAGCCGACGGTATCCATGCCCAACTCGCGCGCGTATGCAATGTGCTGGCGGGAGACGTCGGCTTCGGTGCAGTGCGTTGCGACACGAACCACGCGAGCGCCGGCGTCGTAGGCTTCGCGCAGATCGTGCACGGTGCCCACGCCCGGCAGTAACAGCGTGGCGACCTTGGCATGCGTCACCGTCTCCGCTACGGCAGCGATCCACTCGAGATCGGTGTGTGCGCCAAAGCCATAGTTGAAGCTCGAACCGGCGAGGCCGTCGCCGTGCGCCACTTCGATGGAATCGACGCGGGCGGCATCCAGCGCGGCGGCAATCGCCTTCACGTTGGCAATGCTGTACTGGTGACGAATCGCGTGGCTGCCGTCGCGCAGCGTCACGTCGGAGATATAGAGCTTTTTCTGCGTCATGATGGGATGTGTCTCCTGATAGCGCGCGACGTTCAAGCGGCAAGCGCCAGGCGAGTGGCGGCAATACGATCGGCACAGGCCAGCGCGGCGCTGGTCATGATGTCGAGGTTGCCCGCGTAGGCCGGCAAATAATGCGCGGCACCTTCCACTTCGAGGAAGACCGAAGTCTTCAAGCCGGTGAGCTTACCCAGCCCCGGTACGTTCAGCGCCCGCGAAGCGTCGAACAACTCGAACTGCACTTGTTGCTTGAGACGGTAGCCCGGCACGTAGGCATGCACCTTGTCGACCATCGCCTGAATACTGGCTTCGATGGCAGCCTGATCGCCCGGCTCCGACAGCACGAACACCGTATCGCGCATGATGAGCGGCGGCTCGGCCGGGTTCAGCACGATGATCGCCTTGCCGCGCGAGGCACCGCCCAGCACTTCGATCGCCTTCGACGTCGTTTCGGTGAACTCGTCGATATTGGCGCGTGTGCCGGGACCGGCCGACTTGCTCGAGATCGATGCGACGATCTCCGCGTAATGCACCTTCGCCACTTGCGAGATAGCCGCCACCATGGGAATCGTCGCCTGACCGCCGCACGTCACCATGTTGATGTTGCGCGCGTCCAGATGCGCGTCGAGGTTGATCGACGGGATCACGTACGGGCCGATGGCCGCAGGCGTCAGATCGATCACCTGCACGCCGCGCGCTTGCAACAGCGCGTTGTGATGCGCATGCGCCTTGGCCGACGTGGCGTCGAATGCAATGCGAATGTCTTCGAAGCCCGGCATCGCCAGCAGACCGTCGATACCGCCGGCCGTGACCGGCACGCCCAGCCGCTGCGCGCGCGCCAAACCATCCGAGGCCGGATCGATACCGACCATCGCCCCCATTTCCAGATGCTCGCTGTTACGCATCACCTTGATCATCAGGTCGGTGCCAATGTTGCCCGAGCCAATGATCGCCACTTTCTGTTTGTGTCGTTCCGTCACTGTCGTCTCCTGAACGTGTCCGTCCGCCGGTATGAGGCGCATCGTAATTCCGCGACAACTTAAATGTCAATATGTAAACATTGATCTCATATATTGAGATCAATGACGAGCATGGCTTATCCACACTTTTTGTTCACAAGCCCGTTGATAACTTGCGGAAAAGCATGACAAGTCGCTGATTCGACAGGGAAGAATTGCCGCGCGCGAAAGTTGTGCCGTGTGCTGCAAAACAAGGCGTGGCGCGGGTTTAGCCAAGGATGGGTTATCCACAGAATCTGTTTGCAAGCCAGTGGACAACTCGCGGATAGACGACTCAAGTCCTTGATCGGGTGGAGGAAAAATGCGGCGCGCATTTGCTGCGCCCTCCCGGTAACCTGTGGAGCGCCAGTCTTCGCGCGGCCCGAGGCGTGCACCACCGGGTCTGCACCGCTCGGTGTTATCCACAGAAAATGTTCACAACCCGGTGAATAACACGTCGATATCCGCGATATCTCATTGACGCAAAAGGACATCTTTGCCGCGCAACAGGTTGGGTCAATCAACGCTTCGTCAGTGAGCATTCGTGCAAAATGACGGCGTTTCGAACTTTTGCGATGACGGTGAGGTCTAGAGAGACTTGAATGCCGGTCACGCGACGCATTGCGGTAATGCCGCCAATGTCCGCCATGTCCCTTTGTCCGCACGATGTCGACACTTGCCGTCGACACGTTTCTCGCAAGAAGACACACTCAACCATGCCTACGAACCCCCGACTCAACGGGCGGCTCGCGCTATCGATTCGACTCGCACCGCTTGCCTCCCCCTGCCTGAAGCCGCCACGCACTCGGCACCGCTCGCTCGCCGCCCTCGGCGCCGCATCGATATTCCTGTCGCCGCTCGCAGCGCAGGCCAACGACGCTCCCGGCGGCATTTCGACCTGGGCCGGCGCCATCGTCGATGAATTCCGCGACGTGGCGACACAAGGCGCAAGCGATCTGTACGTGCCGCTGCATACGCATCACCTGCGCTTCGCGTACACCCGCGAAAAAATCGCCCAGTACAACGAAAACCCGTGGGGGCTCGGCTACGGCCGCGTGCTGTCCGACGGCAAGAACGGCTCACGCATGCTATACGCCATGGCGTTCAAAGATTCGCACAACGACTGGTCGCCAATGGCGGGTTATGGGCGAATCTGGAACATCGCGAATGCCGGCCCAGTTCGATTCGGCCTCGGCTACACCGTCTTTCTGATGTCGCGCTCCGACACGCTCCGCGGCGTGCCCTTCCCTGCCGCGCTGCCCCTCGCAGAAATCGGCGTGGGGCGTGCATCCGTGTCGACCGCCTACGTGCCGGGCGGCAAAGGCAACGGCAACGTGTTGTTCATCTTCGGGCGCTACACGTTCGGCAAGCCGGGCTGAACTCCCTCTTCAACTGGCCGCTCACGTCGGCTTCACGGCCGCTTTCTCATCGGTGGCATCGGTGCCGGATGCCGATTCGGTCATGGTGCGCGCGCACCATGTACCGAATCCGGCGATGTAGCCGTAGGCCAGCGCGGGGACAAGGAACGACAGCACGATCCCGATACTGTCCGCCAGCGCGCCTTGCAGGTACGGCAATATCGCGCCGCCGACAATCGCCATGCAGATCAACCCGCCGCCCTCGCTCACCCGCGCACCGAGCCCGCCCACGGAGAGCGAGAAAATCGTGGGAAACATGATCGCGTTGCCAAGGCCGCAAGCCAGCAACAGCCACATCGCGAACGACGCAGGCAACGCCAGCGACGCGAGAATCAGCGTCAGGTTGTAAAGCGCGCACAGGCTCAAGAGTCGTCCCGCCGACACCTTGCGCAGCAGCCACGCCCCCACGAATCTCCCCACCATCGCCCCACCCCAGTAAAACGCCAGATAACGGCTCGCATGCGCGTGGTCGAGAATGCCCGTGCCCGTTTGCGTCAGGTAGACGATCAGGAAGCTGCCGATACTGACTTCAGCCCCGACATAAAGAAATAGCGCCACGATGCCGTAACGCAATGGACGGTGTGCCATCAAGCTACGTACGTTAACAAGCAAGCCCGGCGATGTGGCATCGGCGGTGGGCCGCTCGGGCAGCGTCAGTCGCCAGAGCACCACACCGCCGATGGCGAGCACCGCGGCGAGCAAGCCGTAGGGACCTCGTACGCTATCGACGGCATGAGCACTGGCTGTCGTTGTCTGCGGCGCGAGGATCCAGAGCGCGGCCAGCGGCGGCCCGACGGTCGTTCCCAGCGAGTTGAACGCTTGCACGAGTGTGAGGCGGCTTGCCGCAGCACCGCGCGAGCCCAAGGTTTCGACATAGGCGTTCACGGCGACTTGCAGCAGGGTAATGCCGCTCGCCAGCACGAAAAGCGCGGCAAGAAAGCAGAGATAGGACGTCAGCGCAGCGGCCGGAAAGAACAGTGCGCAGCCCAGACCCGCCAACCACAGGGAACTGGCCAGCGCACGTCGATAGCCGACGCGCGCGGTGTATTGCCCCGCCGGGTACGACACCACGAAATAGGCAGCAAAGAAACTGGATTGAATCAGCGCCGCGTCGCGATAGGTCAGGTCGAAGGCCGCCTTGAAATGAGGCACGAGAATATCGTTCAGCGACGTAATGAGCCCCATGGCGAAGAAAAGCGCCGCGAGCATCGCAAGGACGCGATTCACAGACGGCATGGGGGATGTTGGGGAGTCATTGGGAGGGGGTAAATCGGAACGGCCGGGGGCATTCGTGCGATCGACAAGCATGCATGTCTCCAGAAGCCAACGGGCAGTGGCTCATTGAATGAGGGGCCAATGCCCGTCAGTGTAGAACGCGCTATCGATGCCGGGATACGGGCGAATTCTCATAATTGCGTGACGCTGCGATGGCATGCGATACGCCGTCGAGCCCCCGTTTCCCCTTGTTTTTCGCTGTTTTCGGCGCTTGTCAGCCGACGTCTTTTGATCGACTATCCGCAGGCATAGGATATGCCGCCACATTCGAGGAAACATCATGCGGGGTTTCAGTTCTTTAAGGATCGCGACGGGATGGCTCGTCGCGGGCATGCTCGGCCTGGCCGCGCAGGCACAGGCACAGTCCGGTGGCGCGTCGCGCGCTCCGGTCGCCGCGTGCAATTGCGCGCAGATCATTGCCGACTGCTCGGCCTCCGTGTCGGTGGTCCCGACACGCGCCACCAACAGTGTTTTCTCTGCCGACGTCGTGCTGCAAACCGACGCCCCCTCGTGCGCCAAGGTCGACTATCAGCTCGACGACACGCCTTACGTCACGATTTTGCGTGACGGCGCTCAGGGCGGGCAGCGGCTCTATGGTACGCGTCCGCTAACGCGCAACAGTCTCTCTCACATGTCGTGTCATGTGTGCGCAGCGGCCTCTGCACCGGTGCCGAACGATGGCCTGCCACCCGATATGGCGCGTGTGGACGGTGCACCAGGCACGTTCAGCGCGGCGCCCGCCGCAGTGCAACCGTCGCCCGGCAACACCAGCACTTACGCACCGCCCGCTGCTGCGTCGCAAAATGCCGCTATCGCGGCGACGGCCCCGCAAACCAGCACCCCGCTGCCGAGCGCCATTGGCGACACGCCGGGGCTGAACGCGGTGAACGCCACGAGCGCCGGCTCGCCGGAAGTCGCACGCGACGTCGCGGCAATCGATGCGCCGCCGCCCGCAGGGGCCACGCTCGTCACACCGCCGATCGCCCCAGGCACCGCTGCGCAGGCCGGCGCGCCAGCACCGTTGCGCGTCGTGAATCCGTCGGGACGCTGGCGTGGTCTGTGCACAAACGCACCGCCGTGGTGGGGTTTTTGGGGCTCGCCGATGACACGGCTGATGGCGCTTGCGCTCAACGGCGCGCAAGTCACCGGCAGTATCGACGACGTCGAACCGAACATTCACACCTCCGTGCAGGGCACGCTTGCGGGTGATCGTCTGCAACTCGCAGGCAGCTATGGCGCGAAGCACAACATCACTTTTGGCCCCGACGGCACGACGCTCACCGACGCTTGGTGCAACGGCGATGGCCGTTGCGAAACCTGCGAAATGCAGCGTTTCTAAGGGTTTCGGGGCCTTCGAGGTGGATAGCGATGCCTGATACGCGCACAAAAATCGCGTAAAAAAATCCGGCGAAACCCGCGAAGAAATCGCGCCAGGAATTCACGGCGACAGGAACGAATCGGCACGTTGCGAACGAAACGACTCGAAATGCAGCGCCGATCACCGCTCAGCCTTGTGCGGCAAGCGCGCAACATAATTCGCGCACTACTCTCACAAAGCGATTTCTTAGGTAGAATCGTCGGCGCAGCAAGACGTATCATTCGGGTGGCCGTTCTCCGACGGCACTTTCTTATTCTCATCGATTGGATCGATATGGCAACGGCAAAGAAAGCAGCAGCAAAGAAGGCCCCTGTGGCGAAAAAAGCTCCGGCAGCAAAGAAGGCTCCGGTAGCGAAAAAGGCAGCCCCGAAGGCAGCTCCCAAGGCAGCCCCGAAGGCAGCCGCCAGCGGCAAGGTTTCGCCGATCAAGGAAGCGTTCAACAAGACCCAGCTCGCAGCGCACCTCGCCGAACAATCGGCTGTCGCCGTGAAGGAAGTCAAGGCAGTGCTGGCCGCGCTCGAGAACACCATCGTCAGCTCGCTGCACAAGAAGGGCGCTGGCGAATTCACGCTGCATGGCCTGTTCAAGGTCACGTCGCAACAAATCGCTGCCAAGGCGAAGCGTTTCGGCAAGGACCCGTTCACGGGTCAAGAGCGTTGGTTCCCGGCCAAGCCGGCTTCGGTGCGCGTGAAGGTTCGCCCGCTGAAGAAGGTCAAGGACGCTGCCCAGTAAGTCTTGCTGTCGCGCCGCCGTGGCATCTGCGGCAGCGCGAATGGCAAAGACCCGGCAGGCAAGGCCTGAATACGGTGCCGATTTCCGGCACCGTTTTTTTTCGTCCTCATTTTGTTTTCGCTCCCTGCCTGAGGCTGATTTCGTCATCCTCATCATTTTGGCGATGAAGCACCGCTCAACCGAAACTTAGGGTTTTCGCTGGGGTTTGTGCGGAGTGGACGCATCTTGTGGCGCCCGCTACCATCGCTCGGGTACAGCCGTCAGCCAGCAAACGGACGCACGCCTTGCACGACGAACTGGCGTTTTCGGCGATGTCTTCGCGGCCTCAGGAGACCCAGCATGACTCGCAAGTTATCGCGTCACCCTGCGCAATCGCAACACGTGTCATCGCACCCCGCCAGCCGGCGAACCGTTCCGGGCAGCGTGGATATCAGTTCCCGCCGCGGTTTTCTCGCCACGCTCGGCGTTGCTGCCATGCCGGCCGCATTCGTCGGATCGCTCGGCGGCACACTCGGCGGACTGCTCACCAGCACGCTGTCGCTATTCTCCGCCCCCGCCCACGCGCAGACCGTTGCCGGCATCAAGAAGAAGGGCACGCTTAACGTCGGCATGCTTATCGACTTCCCGCCGTATGGCACGACGAATGCGCAGGCGCAGCCGGACGGTTACGACGCTGACGTCGCGAAACTGCTGGCCAATGATCTGGGTGTGAAGCTCAACATCATGCCGGTGACCGGACCGAACCGGATTCCGTATCTGCTCAGCGGCAAGGTAGATGTTCTCGTCGCCTCGCTCGCAATCACGCCCGAGCGCGCCAAGCAGGTCCAGTTCTCCAAACCGTACGCTGCCGCGACCATCGTGCTGCTCGGCAAAACGGGCGCGCCCATTAAATCGGCCGCCGATCTGAAAGGCGTACGTGTCAGCGTTGCGCGTGCGAGTACACAGGACATGGCGCTCACCAAGACGGCCCCCGAAGGCACCGAGATCCGCCGTTTCGACGACGATGCTTCCGCGATGCAAGCGCTACTCACCGGACAGGTTGACGCCATCGGCTGCTCCGTGACGGTCGCGAACGCGATTCGTCAACGCGCGCCGGGCCAGTTCGAGCCGAAGTTCAATTTGCTGCAACAGGCGATGGGCATCGCGATGCGCCTCAATCAGCCGGAGTTGCTGGCCGCGGTCAACGACTTCGTCACACGCAATACGGTCAACGGCGAGCTGAACAAACGATATCGCAAGTGGCTCGAGACCGATCTTCCGAAGCTGGAGTGAGCACCGCCGGTGATTCGCGCACGTTGCGCGTAGCACGGCAACAGTCCCCCCGAACCGTTGAGTACCACACCAAGTCCGGCGATCTGGCACAACGAGCGAGCCGCATAAGACATAGCTCCCCATAGCCGCCGCGAGTCACTGCCCCTCAGCGGCCGGGCGCCGCATCGGCATATCGAAACGCGCATTTCGATATAGTTTCCGCACTTTTTCCTCCCTCCCAAATACCTCGCTCTCCCCGTTCGACAGGGATTTCACCCATTTTCCACAGGATCGCTACGTAAAAAGATTTTGCTTTCGATGCGATTTAGATATATCGTAAACATGTCTCAATTACATCGATAAGGAGTCGCATCATGCGTGGATCACGTGGCGATTTCATGGGCCGTGGCCCGTTGGACCTGGACAAAATGGATTTTGGCGACGAGCGGCGTGGTGCACGCCACGGACGGCGCGGCGCTGGCGAAGGCTATGGTGACGGCCGTTTCGGACGTGACGATGAAGTCCGAGGCGCACGAGGCGCACGAGGTGGCCGCGGCGGACGCGGCGGCGGCCGCCTTTTCAGTCACGGCGGCTTGCGACTCGTGCTGCTGCATCTGATTGCCCAACAACCGCGTCACGGTTACGAACTCATCAAAGCCATCGAAGAGAGCGTGAACGGGACGTATAGCCCGAGCCCAGGCGTTGTCTACCCGACGCTCACGTTGCTCGAAGAAATGGGCTACATCCGCGTGCAGGAAAGCGCGGGCGACAGCCAGCGCAAGTCTTATGAGATCACCGACGCCGGGCGCGAGTATCTGGCCGAAAACGAAGACTCGATCACGGAACTGCTCGCGCGGCTCGCAACACGCCGCGAACGCTCGGAAGAGATGCCGCCGCAAGTCATGCGTGCGCTGCATAACTTCAAATATGCCGTGCATTTGCGTCTGGGCGGCGAGCCGCTCACGACCGAACAAGCCAACGCGTTCGCCGCGATTCTCGACGCGGCCGCGCAACAACTGGAGCGACTCTGATGCAAAACAACGCTGCACCGAACGCCATCCCCGATCGCACGCCGCAACGGGTGCGCCACGAACTTCGCATGCGGCTGCTCGAAGTGCGCAGCGTCGAGTCGCTCACGCCGCACATGGTGCGCGTGACGCTCTGCGGCAACGACCTCGAAGGCTTCACCAGCCCCGGCTTCGACGACCACGTCAAACTCTTCTTCCCCAACCCCGAGACCGGTGAACTGGCACTGCCGCAGATCGGTGCCGAGGGCGTGGCCAAACCGGCGCCTGGCGACGCACCGCGGCTCATGCGCGACTACACGCCGCGCCAATATGACGCGGCGACGAAAACGCTCGTGATCGATTTCGCCATGCATGAATCGGGGCCGGCCACCCAGTGGGCGCGCACGGCCAAACCGGGAGACCGCATCGGCGTGGGCGGCCCGCGTGGCTCGTTCGTCATTCCCATGAACTTCGACGGCTACGTGCTCATCGGCGACGACACGGCACTGCCGGCGATTGCGCGACGCCTGACCGAGCTACCCGCCGGCGCACTGGTGTTCGTCTTCGTTGAAGTCGACAGTCCGGCCGACCGTCTGCGCTTCGCGAGCAACGCCGATGTGGTGGTGGAATGGATCTATCGTGAAGGCAAGCCTGCTGGCGAAAGCACGGCCCTGCTCGACGCGCTTCAGGTCGCCACGTTGCCCAGCGGCGATATCCACGTATGGGTCGCGGCCGAAGCTGGCGTGGCGAAGGCCGTGCGCCGCCATCTCGTCGACACTCGCGGCCTCAACCCGAAATGGGTGAAGGCGGCCGCCTACTGGCGACGCGGCGACGCCGCCGTGCACGAGAATCTGGACGATTGAAGGCGTGGCAGCGCGTGTATGCTTTCTATCCTCTGCTCAAGAGAGAACGCTTAGTACGTATGGATACGCCACCGTTGCCCGACACGAACCTCTTTGCCGGCCTGCCCTCGCACCCCGATCCGAAGGCGGCCGAGCAGTTCGACACATTGCTCGCCCGGCCGGGGCTGCGGGTCGAGCGCATCGTCTCGACCGGACAGGCATCCCCCGCGGGCTTCTGGTACGACCAGGCGCAGCATGAGTGGGTCGTGTTGCTCACCGGCGCTGCGGGTCTGGCTTTCGCCGATACGCCCGGTCAGACGCTTGTGCTGACAGCGGGCGACGCGGTGACGATTGCCGCCCATCGGCGTCATCGTGTGGCCTGGACAGCCCAAGGCGAAACCACCGTCTGGCTGGCGATTCACTACGATTGACGCCGGTCCGTCCGTCCCCTTTGGAGAAATTCCCTGCCGTATTTCGGAATTGCCTGATAGAAATGCCAGGAACAAATTCCGACTATGAAAACGCGCCCGGGGATGTCGAATCTCGGCACCCGGAGGGCGGTTCACCCAAGGGGGTACGACGACATGGAGCAACGCAAAAGACACGACGGCTTCGAGCGTTGGGCAGCGGGCGCGACAGCGCGTCAGATAGGGCGGGACGATGCTCGCTGGCGCGTGTTTCGCGCACCGGAGCAGGCAGACTTTCACGGGTTCGTCGTCTGGTGTTACACGCAGGGCGTATTTCTCGGTCAGGAGTTTGACCGGCGTACCGACACCATCACGCATTGCTACGTGCGTAACGGTGCCTGGGCCGTGCAATTCGATTCGTATGGGGAAGCTTGTGAGCGTGCTTTCGACATTCACACGCCGACACTGATTCTGTACGCACCGGAGCGCAACGGCAGCGTTTTCATCACCAGCACCGAGCAGTAGGCGGCGCTTCACACCGCTGTCGGCTGCACCAAGACGGCACCGGCCGGCAGTACGCCGGCTGGTGCATTTTTTTGGGGGGCTTCACCCGTCGCGCAGGTGGCGGCAAGCACTCGCGCCCGGCAGGCTGGATCAGGGGTAGTGACGGATGTCGTCGATCTCGGTCTGGCCGAAATCGTCACGCTCGGTCAGCGCCAGAATGCGGCGAGCCACATCTTCCGGCGAAGCGAGTTTGCCGCTCGCCTTGAGGTCCTGAAAACGTGCCAGTGCCGGAAAACTCTCCGCGCTGCTGCTGCGAATGGTCTCCTGCATACCGGTATCGACCACGCCGGGGGCCAGCGACACCGCCTGCACACCGTGTTCCCGATGTTCAGCGTTGACCACCCGCGTATACATATCCAGCGCTGCCTTGGTCGAGCAGTAGACCGCCCAGCCAGCGTTCGGATTGCGGCCGGCGCCCGACGAGATATTCACAATCTGCCGTTTGGCGGCCAGCCCTTGCGTGGCGGTAAGAAAGCGGGCTGTGAGCAACATGACCGAGGTCACGTTCAGTGCGAATGCCGCACCGATGGCGGCCGGGTCCGTCAGGGCCGAGCTGTTGGCAACCGGGTTGACCGTCCCAGCGTTGTTGATCAGCAGATAGCGGCCGGCGTCGCGCGGCAGCGCGGCGAAGATTCGATTGGCGACCTGCGCCGTAGCCTGGGTATCGGCCAGATCGACGGCGATTTGTTCGAGCGCGACACCTTGCGCGCTCGCCAAGGCGGCGAGGTCGTCGTCCGTGCGACGTGCCAGCGTCACGAGATGGGTGCCGGGGGCGAGCAAACCGCGTGCGAGCGCCGCGCCGAGACCACGGGATGCGCCGGTAAGGATGGCAATCGTTTGGGACATGGGGAGATGTGCGGTCGGATAACACCGCAAAAAGGGACTAACGGGAGCGCCATTATCCGCGCATCGACCCGGCACCGCTATCCCGGCCACTCGCCATTTGCCGGTCAAGCCGGGCGTGAAGGTTTGTGCGGACCGCTACCGGTGCGTCGAAACGACACCGGGTGCCGGCAAGCGAAACGGAGTATTGCGGAATATAATTGCAAATTCATTGCGCTTATAACCTAAGGTAGTAAAAACGTATTTGGCGAGGCCCCGGAACGATCGGCACGCTAGCGCGGCGAGACGTTTATCGCGCGTCAATTCCCCGAATCGTCAAGGTTGTCGCGGTAAGTACAGGTCTTTTAGGTGCACTGCACATTACCGCCTTATGGGTATATATTCCCCCCTCATGGAAACGATACCGAAAATCATTTCGGCGCCTGCTGCTGCGCCGGCCACAAGCAATACCGCACGTCCCGTGCCGCCGCGCCCGCGCCAATACGATGCGCGGCTTGCGCGCTGGATGGTCACGCCGCTCGTCGACACCCGAGTCAGCCCGAACCACCTCACAACGCTTCGCCTGATCGTCGGGCTGGCCTGCACCTGGGCATTTGCGCAAGGTAGCTACGCGATGGCCAATCTGGGCGCCGTGTTGCTCGTGCTGTCGAACTTCATCGACCACACGGACGGCGAACTGGCGCGCATCAGCGGTAAGACGAGCCGCATTGGCCACCTGTATGACCTGGCCTCGGACGCCTTGGTCACCGTGCTGCTGTTCGGCGGTATCGGCATGGGCGTGGCGGCTGTCGCCCCGGACCCATACCCGCTGCCCGTGCCGCTCTCGGCATCCGCGCTCGGCTGGATTGCCGGCATTGCGGTGGCCCTGATCTTCTTCCTGCGCATGCGCATCGAAGACCGCGTGGGCAAGGCCGGCACGAAGCAGGCATCCGTCGGCGGCTTCGAGACGGAAGATGTGCTTTATCTGATGCCGCTCGTCACGCTGTTCGACGGCACGCGCGGCTTCCTGATTGCCGCCGCCATCGGCGCGCCGATCTTCGCGCTGCTCGTGATCGCCGACTACGTGCGCGTCATGCGCCGCGCGCTGCCGGTCGAAGCCGGTGAGTCTGCCGCCACGCCCGAGGCCGCCACCGCCGTCGAGGCAGCCCAGCCGATGGCGCCTGCGGCGTTCGCGGCAGACGCCGAAATCGAACGTGCACTGGACGCCATCGACTTCGACGCCGCGACCCGCGAGTTCAAGTCGCAGGACGCATTCATCTATCTCGAGAAGTTCCTGCCGAAAGCGGTCACGGAACAATTGATCGCCGTGGTTCGCTCGGTCACGCCGAACGTCAATCGCAACTACCTTCCCGGTCACAAACAGGGCGGCAGCGTGAGCCGTCATACGCTCGACGAGCTTGCCCCGTTCGTGGCCGAGTTGTACCGCTCGCCCGCCCTGATGCGTTTCCTGGAGCGTCTGGCCGGTGAAAAGCTGTTGCCGTCGCCGCAAGACGACCCGCACGCGTATGCGCTGTATTACTACACACGTCCGGGCGATCACATCGGCTGGCACTATGACACGTCCTACTACAAGGGCCGCCGCTACACGCTGCTGCTTGGCGTGGTGGACCAATCGAGCTGCAAGCTCGAATACCGGCTTCACACCCGCAACCCCGGCGTGGCGCAAGTCGAAGGCGCAGTGGCGTATCCACCCGGTGCGCTGGTGTTCTTCGACGGGGACAAACTGCATCACCGGATCACACCGCTCGGCGAAAATGAGGAGCGAATCTCGCTCACGTTCGAGTATGTGACCGACCCGCGCATGGGCACATGGCAGCGCTTCATCTCGAACATGAAAGACGCCATCGCCTACTTCGGTTTCCGCCAAGTGTTTCGTCAGCTATTGGGACGGACGAAACGCTAAATGAACCGGACTGCCATCGTATCTCTCACCCTAGGTTTCGCCCTTTTTGTCGCCCTGCTCATTTGGCAGGGCACGGGATCGGTGATGTCTACGCTGGCGGTCGCCGGCTGGGGACTGTTGCCCATCGCCGCCTTCCACCTCGTGCCGCTGGTGCTCGACGCCGCCGCCATTCAGGTGCTGGTGGCGAAATCCTGTTCGCTGCGCCGCGCCACGCTCACGCGCTGGGTCGGAGAGTCGGTCAACAGCCTGCTGCCGGCCGGTCAGATCGGCGGGCCGATCGCGATGGTGCGTCAAATGAAGCAACGCGGGTTGGCCGGTCGCGAAGCGGCGGCCGCCATCACCGTCAGTACGACGCTACAGGCGGTGGCGCAGATCGTTTTCGCGCTGTTGGGATTGGCCGTCTTCGGGATCAGCGCAACACAAGGCGCCGGTGACAGCCTGTGGCTGCCGATGCTGCTTGCCACCGCGCTCATCTCCGCCCTGCTATACGCGTTCTACGTTGCGCAACGGCGCGGCATCTTCGGCTGGGCATTCCGTATGCTCGCCAGAATGTCGTCCAAGCGCGACTGGTCGTCGCTGCTCGACCGGGCGGACGCCGTCGACGAAATCGTGCAACGCATGTATGGCCAGCGCCGTCAGGTGCTCGCGAGCTTTTTGCTCAGCCTTGTTGGCTGGATCGTCGGCACAGTGGAGGTCTGGCTGATTCTGCAATTCATCGGCTACCCGGTGAGTTGGATCGACGCGATGCTGCTCGAAAGTCTCGGGCAGGCGATTCGCGGCGCTGCTTTCTTCGTGCCGGGTTCGCTCGGCGTGCAGGAAGGCGGTTACCTGCTGCTCGCCCCGCTCGTGGGCCTGCCGGCCGACGCCGCGCTGGCTCTCTCCCTGGCCAAACGTACGCGCGAGCTGCTGCTCGGCGTGCCGGGCCTCGTTTATCTGCATTTCTCCGAACGTGGCTGGCGCCGCCGGCGTGCCTCGCAACAAAGTGTGTCGCTGCCTGCCGCCACGGACTCTGCACCGCTCTAAAGAAGGATATTCATCATGCGGGCCATCATTCTCGCAGCAGGCATGGGCCTGCGTTTGCTACAGCCCGAAGATAAGCAGTCGCCCAAGTGCCTGCTGCCGTTCGACGGCATGTCGCTACTCGAGCGCCATCTGCGCATGCTTGCGGCGGCGGGAATCACCGATGTCGTGCTGGCGCTCGGCTTCCATCACGAGCAAGTGAGCGAAGCCCTCGATCGCCTGAACTGGACACCGCGTCCGCAGATCCGTCTGAACCCGGCGTTCCATCTGGGCAGCGTGCTGACCTTGCACACGGCCGCCGACGCGATGACCGCGGGCGGCGACGTCCTCGTCATGGACGCGGATGTGCTCTACGACCAACGCATTTTCAACGCCCTGGTGGCGGGTGAGACGGCGAACCGTCTGCTCATCGACCGCGATTTCGAAGTCGGCGATGAGCCGGTCAAGTTGTGCCTGCGCAACGGCGTACCCGTCGAACTGCGCAAGCAGGTGATGGCAGGTCTCGAATACGACACCGTGGGCGAATCGGTCGGCTTCTTCCGCTTCAACGAAGCGACGGCGACACGTCTTGCGGAAATCACCCGCGATTATGTCGAATCGGGCCGCGCCAAGATGCCGCACGAAGAAGCCGTGCGCGATCTGCTGCTCGAGCGCGGCGCGCAATTCGAAACGGCCGATGTCACGGGCTTCCCGTGGATCGAAATCGACTACCCTGAAGATGTAAAGCGCGCCACCGAACAGGTGCTGCCGCAACTCGAACCGCTCACGATGGTGTCAGAATGAACGCTCCCGACGCATTCACCCCGCCGCCGACCGCCACGCGCGCGTCGCAACTGCGCGCCATGCTGCGCAGCAATCAACTCGAATTCCTGATGGAAGCCCACAACGGCCTGTCCGCACGTATCGTGCGTGAAGCGGGCTTCAAGGGCATCTGGGCATCGGGCCTCGCCATCTCGGCGCAATTCGGTGTGCGCGACAACAACGAAGCCAGTTGGACGCAGGTTGTCGAGAACCTCGAATTCATGGCCGACGCCAGCGATCTTCCGATCCTGCTCGACGGCGATACCGGCTACGGCAACTTCAACAACATGCGACGCCTCGTGCGCAAGCTCGAGCAACGTGGCGTGGCCGGCGTGTGTATCGAAGACAAGATCTTCCCGAAGACCAACAGCTTCATCGGCGGCGAGCGCCAGCCGCTCGCGGACATCGACGAGTTCTGCGGCAAGATCAAGGCAGGCAAGGACTCGCAGGCCGACGACGACTTCTCGATCGTGGCGCGCGTCGAAGCGCTGATCGCGGGCTGGGGCATGGAAGAAGCCCTGCGCCGGGCGGAGGCCTATCGCCAGGCCGGTGCCGACGCCATCCTGATTCACAGCAAACTCAAGCGTGCCGACGAAATCGTGCAATTCGCCCGCGAGTGGGATAACCGCTGCCCGCTGGTGATCGTGCCGACCAAGTACTACAGCACGCCCACCGACGTGTTCCGCGAAGCCGGTATCAGCGTCGTGATCTGGGCGAACCACCTGATTCGCTCCGCCACGTCGGCCATGCAGGCCGTGGCCGCCGAAATCCACCGCAGCGAGACCCTCGTCAACGTCGAAGACCGGATTGCGACCGTCGATGAGATCTTCCGCCTGCAAGACGCCGACGAATACACCCAAGCGGAAGACCGTTACCTGTCCGCTGCGAATGGACCGCGCTCGGCCATCGTGCTCGCCGCCAGCCGTGGAAAGAACCTCGAGAGCGTGACGACCGACCGTCCGAAGGTGATGCTGCCCGTTGCTGGCAAGCCCTTGCTGCGCTGGCTGGTCGACGGTTTCAAGAAGCAGAATGTGAACGACATCACGGTCGTGGGCGGCTATCGCGCCGACGCCATCGAGACCGCCGGCATCACGCTCGCCGTCAACGAACGGTACGCCGAAACCGGCGAACTCGCCTCACTCGCCCGCGTGGCCAATGCCTTCACGCACGACACGGTGATCTCCTACGGCGACCTGCTGTTCCGCAGCTACATCGTGCGCGATCTGGTGGAAAGCAACGCCGACTTCACCGTTGTCGTCGACTCGACGGCCGCGACCACGGCCAATGCCGCCAACGCCAGCGTGCGTGACTTCGCGTACTGCTCGGCCGGCGACGACCGTGGGCTGTTCGGTCAGCAAGTGCTGCTGGAGAAGATCAGCGGCAACGCCGCAGACGCCGGGCGCGCGCCCAATGGCCGCTGGATCGGCTTGCTCGGTGTGCGCGGCGACGAAGGCCGTGCGCAACTGCAACGCGTCTTCACGGCATTGCAGGCACGCCCGGACTTCGATCAGCTCGGCATGCCCGAACTGATCAACGCCCTCGCGGCGGACGGCGCCAAGATAGAGGTGCAATACGTGCACGGCCACTGGCGTGGTGTGAACGACATGGAGGAATTCCGCCGCGCGGCAGACTTCGCCCATGGTCAGACGCCGTTTAGCAGCGCCGCCCCGGAGGCCCAAGGTGATTGAAGCCGGACAGTTCGTCGAAGCCGCGCGCAAGCACGGCTTCACCTGGTACACCGGCGTGCCGTGTTCGTTCCTCACGCCGTTCATCAACTACGTGCTGCAAGACCCGACGCTGCACTATCTGTCGGCGGCCAACGAGGGCGACGCCGTCGCCATCGCGGCCGGTGCCACCCTCGGTGAGGGCAGTGGCGCACGCTCGGTCACGATGATGCAGAACTCGGGCCTCGGCAACGCCGTGAGTCCGCTGACTTCGCTCACATGGACCTTCCGCCTGCCGCAGTTGCTGATTGTGACGTGGCGTGGCCAGCCGGGCATTACCGATGAGCCGCAACACGCACTCATGGGCCCGATCACGCCGGCCATGCTCGATCTGATGGAAGTGCCCTGGGAGCTGTTCCCCACCGAGCCCGAAGCGATTGCGCCGGCGCTGGAGCGCGCGGTCCGTCACATGGACGAGACCGGACGCCCCTATGCACTCGTGATGCAAAAGGGCAGCGTAGCGCCCTACCCGCTGCAACCGGCCGAGCGCCCGGCGCGTCCGGCCCAGCCCGCGCCGGTGTCGCTCATGAAGGGTGTCGCCCCGTCCGAGATGCCCACGCGTCGCGACGCGCTGGCCCGTGTGATCGCCCACACGCCGCTCGAAAACACCGTCGTGCTGGCGTCGACTGGCTTCTGCGGCCGCGAACTGTATGCGCTCGACGACCGCGCCAACCAGTTGTACATGGTTGGCTCGATGGGCTGCGTGACGACGCTGGCGCTGGGCCTCGCCTTGGCGCGCCCCGACCTGCGCGTGGTCGCCCTCGACGGTGACGGCGCCGCGCTCATGCGCATGGGCGCCTTTGCCACGCTGGGTGCGTACGGCCCGTCGAATCTCATCCATCTGCTGCTCGACAACGCATCGCACGACTCCACCGGCGCGCAGGCCACGGTCTCGCCGACGGTGTCGTTCGCGGGCGTAGCCGCCGCAAGCGGTTATGCGCTCGCGCTCGAAGGCGATACGCTCGACGTCGTCGAGTCATTGTTCGACAGCCGCACCGCCAGCCTGAGCGAGGGACCGCGTTTCGCTTGCCTGACGACGCGTCCGGGCACGCCTGACGGGCTGCCACGCCCGAAGATCACGCCGGAAGCGGTAAAGGCACGCCTGATGGACCATATTGCACGACGCGCACCGGCTTCGGCCTGAGCGTCTCCCCCATTCACGAAATCTGCCGAGGAAGCTTCGCCATGCTGTTACTGAATCCGGGCCCCGTCACCCTGACCGAGCGCGTCCGCAAGAGCCTGCTGCAACCCGATCTGTGCCACCGCGAGCCCGAATTCTTCGATCTGCAGGAAGAGGCCCGCGCACGTCTGACGGCGGTCTACGGCCTCGATCCGGCTGTGTGGGCCCCCGTGTTGATGACCGGCTCGGGCACCGCAGCCGTCGAGAGCATGACCGCAGGTCTCGTGCCGGAAGGCGGGCGCCTGCTGATCGTCGAGAACGGCGTGTATGGCGAGCGCATCTCGCAGATTGCGAAGCAGTACCGTATCGATCACGACGTCATTCACTTCGAATGGATGCAGGCACCCGATCTCGCGCAGATCGTCGACCGGCTCGACACGGCGGGAGACCGTCCGTACACGAACGTGGCGATCATCCACCACGAGACGACGACAGGCCGCCTGAACGATCTGACCGGCATCGCCGCCGCCTGTCGCGAGCGCGGCATCGATCTGCTGGTCGACGGCGTGAGCAGCTTCGCCGCCGAAGCCATCGATTTCGACGATTCGGGCATCGTGGCCGTTGCTGCGACCGCGAACAAGTGCTTGCACGGCGTGCCGGGCGTGTCCTTCGTGATGGTGCGCAAGGACGCTCTCGCCAAGGCCGCCAGCCGCACGTATTACCTTGACATCGCGCGCCTCGCCAAGCTTCAGGCCGAGCGTAATACGCCGTTCACGCCGTCTGTGCACGCCTACTACGCGCTGGTCGAAGCACTGCGCGAACTCGACGACGCCGGTGGCTGGCAACAGCGCCACGCCCATTACGGCGCGCTCGCCGAGCAAGCGCGCGCCGGTCTGGCCGCGCTGGGCATCGACAGCGTCTTGCCGCCGGGTGAGTCGTCGGTGGTGCTGCGCGCCTACAAGTTGCCCGCGGGTGTCGACTATGTGCGCCTGCACGACTGGCTCAAGGCCGACGGTTTTGTGATCTACGCAGGGCAAGGCGGTTTGTCCAAGTCGTTGTTCCGTATCTCGACGATGGGCAACCTCACGGCCGCCGACATCGACCGCCTGCTGGCTTCCGTCGCCAGACTGGTGAAGTGAGCGCAGGGACGGACGTTCATCCATGAAAGATCTGCTAGCCAGCATCCAATCCCCATCCGAGTTGCGCGCGCTCTCGCGCGCCGACTTGCGTCGCGTGGCCGATGAATTGCGTGCCTGTGTGCTCGACAGCGTGTCGCGCACCGGTGGCCACCTCTCGTCGAATCTGGGCACCGTCGAACTGACGATCGCACTGCACTACGTTTTCGACACACCCAACGACCGCATTGTGTGGGACGTGGGTCATCAAACCTATCCGCACAAGATTCTCACGGGCCGCCGCGACGCCATGCCGACCCTTCGGCAATGGCAGGGCCTGTCGGGCTTTCCGAAGCGCGACGAATCGCCCTACGACACGTTCGGCACGGCGCATTCGAGCACGTCGATTTCGGCAGCGCTCGGCATGGCGCTGGCCAGCAAGGTCAAGGGCGAGAAACGGCACGCGATTGCCGTGATCGGCGATGGGGCGATGACCGCCGGCGAGGCCTTCGAGGCCCTGAACAATGCCGGCGTCTACGAAGACCTGCCGTTCCTCGTTGTGCTCAACGACAACGACATGTCGATCTCGCCGCCGGTCGGCGCGCTCAATCAGTACCTCACACGACTCATGTCCGGTCAGTTCTACTCGGCCGGCAAGGAGAGCGTGCGCAATCTGTTGCGCAATGCCCCCGCCCCCATGCGCGAACTGGCGCACAAGCTCGAAGAACACGCCAAGGCCATCGTCTCGCCCACGGGCACGATGTTCGAGGAGTTCGGCTTCAACTACCTCGGCCCTATCGACGGCCACGATCTGGACGCACTCATCCCCGCGCTCGAGAACATCAAGGCGCTCAAGGGGCCTCAGTTCCTGCATGTCGTGACGCGCAAGGGCCGCGGCTACAAACTCGCCGAAGCCGATCCGGTGCTGTATCACGGCCCGGGCAAGTTCAATCCGAGCGAAGGGATTCGTCCGGCCGCGCCGGGCACGGTCTCGGCCAAGACCTATACGCAGGTCTTCGGCGAATGGCTGTGCGACGCGGCGGCGGCAGACAAGCGTGTCATCGGCATCACGCCCGCCATGCGCGAAGGCTCCGGGCTTGTGGAATTCGAGAAGCGCTTTCCTGAGCGCTATTACGACGTCGGTATCGCCGAGCAGCATGCCGTGACGTTCGCAGGCGGGTTGGCGACCGAGGGGCTCAGGCCCGTGGTGGCGATCTACTCGACGTTCCTGCAACGTGCCTACGATCAGGTGATTCACGACGTGGCCCTGCAAAACCTGCCGGTCGTCTTCGCGATCGATCGAGGCGGTCTCGTCGGCGCCGACGGCGCAACGCACGCTGGGGCTTACGACATCGCCTACCTGCGCTGCATCCCCAACATGGTGGTCATGGCCCCGGCCGACGAAAACGAATGCCGACAGATGTTGCAGACGGCGCTCGGTATCGACGGCCCCTGCGCCGTGCGTTACCCGCGCGGCACCGGCCCCGGCGTGAAGACCGAGGCCGGCTTGACGACACTGCCCGTGGGCCGTGCCCAGGTGCGTCGCCGGAGCGCTGCCCCGGTGGGTCGTCGCGTGGCTATTCTGGCGTTCGGCTCGATGGTGACGCCGAGTGAACAGGTGGCCGCCGAGTTCGACGCGAGCGTGGTCAACATGCGCTTCGTCAAACCGCTCGACGACGCCACGCTGCTCGACATGGCCCGCACGCACGACCTCATCGTCACGATCGAGGAAGGTGTTGTGATGGGGGGTGCCGGCACGGCGTGTGTCGAAGTCCTCAACGCCAATGGCGTGCTGATTCCGGTGCTGCAACTGGGATTGCCCGACACTTACATCGATCAGGGCACGCCCGCGCAGCAGCTCGCGTCGGTCGGGCTCGACGCGCAGGGCATTGCGGCGTCGATTCGCCGGGCACTGACCGAGCGTCTCGGCGGCAAGGTCGAGGCGGTGCCGTCGGCCCCCTGAGCGAAGCGTTTCACCACACTTCCATATCCGTAGCAAAACGGCACCTTTTGATCTGATTTAGAGAGTCAGATCAAAATGCACAGGGCAAACTCCCAAAGTTCACGCTCCCCGAGAACCGGGTTCGGCAATGCCGATATCCGGGATTTCGGCACCTTTGCCGCCAATTAGCGCCGCTTCTGCAAAACTGCGTAACGCCGCCGCTCGACACAATCCCATCTCAACGCCTCAGAATCCGGCTACGCGATTTTGCGAGCCCTTCGCCATGTGCAGGATTTTCCCTTCCGTTCGTGTCGGCGATCAGCCGCACCGACGTCTTTCCCGTACCGATTCATGTCCTCCCAGTTCGTTCATCGTGCGCGCCCCCTCCGCGCGAAGCACCGCTGGCACGTGCACAGCGTGACCCTTCCCGCACTTGCTGCTGGCGCCTTCCATTTCTCATACGCATTCGCGCAACCGGTGGGGGCCGAGCAGGCCGGCGAATTCGCGCACGCGGAACACGTGTTCATGCTCCCAGCGATCGAAGTGGTTGCCGCTCCTGACACAATACCGCTGGAGGTCGTCACCGATCCGAAAAGACCACGCCAACCTCTGCCCGCGAGCGACGGTGCCGATTATCTGAAGACGATCCCTGGCTTCGCGTCGATCCGCAGCGGCGGCACCAATGGCGACCTCGTACTGCGCGGCATGTCCGGATCGCGGCTCCAGTTGCTGGCGAACGGCATGTCGACACTCGGTGCGTGTGGGGGTCGGATGGACTCGCCGACGTCCTACATCGCACCAGAAAGCTACGACAAGGTAACCGTCATCAAGGGCCCGCAGAGCGTGCAATACGGACCAGGGGCATCGGCCGGCACAGTGCTATTCGAGCGAACGACACCGCGCTTCAAGGCGCCCGGCATGCGTTTCGAAGGCAGTATGGTCGGCGGTTCATTCGGGCGCAACGATCAGAACCTGGACATCGCAGCGGGCACGCCGGACTTCTATGGCCGGGTGACCGCAAATCACGCGCATTCGCAAGACTATAAGGATGGCAACGGGCGCGTGGTACCGTCGCAATGGAGCAAATGGAACGCGAACGCGACATTCGGCTGGACGCCTGACAACGACACTCGACTCGAGATCACCACGGGCACAGGCGACGGGTATGCCCGCTATGCCGGGCGCGCCATGGACGGCTCGCGTTTCCGGCGTGAAACCTTCGGTCTGAAGTTCGACAGGAAGCGCATCGGTGGCCCGCTCGACCGGATCGAGGCACAGGTCTATTACAACGTAGCCGATCATGTCATGGACAACTACACGTTACGAACTCCCGCTTCGACGGCAGGTATGCGCATACGCGTTGCCTCTGAGGTACGCCGGCGTATGGTGGGCGCGCGCACCGCCGCAACCTGGCGCCTGGACGACGCGATCCAACTCGTGACGGGGATCGATGTGCAATCAAGCCGTCTCGATTTGCGCACGGCACGAGGAATGCAAGAGCGTGGTGGACAACCATGGAATCCGCGCGCGAACCTTTGGAACGCAGGGGCCTTCGGTGAGCTAACGTGGCTGGCCAGTCACGAATCACGCGTGATTGCCGGAGCACGGGCGGATCGTGCGTCGGCGCGCGACGAGCGCGCAACAGCTAGCGGGCCGGTCCAGCCCAACCCGACGTTCGACGTAACGCGCTCGCGAGTGCTACCGAGCGGATTCATTCGCTACGAGCACGATCTCGCATCGGTGCCCGTCACTTGGTACGCGGGCATCGGCCATACAGAGCGTTTTCCAGACTATTGGGAATTGTTCTCGGCCGCCCGAGGGCCAAGCGGTTCGGTGAATGCATTCTCGGCAATCCGCCCCGAGAAGACAACGCAACTCGATGTCGGCGCACAGTACAGAACCGAGAAACTCGACGCATGGGTATCCGCCTATGCGGGTCAGGTGCAGGACTTCATCCTCTTCAACTACGCGACGGGCCCGGCGAAGCAGGCGACTAACGTCAATGCGCAGATCATGGGCGGCGAACTCGGCACGGCGTGGCGCCCTTTTGCGGCGTGGCGCTTCGATGGTTCGCTCGCATATGCGTGGGGACGCAATCGCCAAAACGGCGGACCGTTGCCGCAGATACCTCCGTTGGAAGCGCGCCTGGGGCTGGAATACACGCACGGATCGTGGACGGCTGGTGGACGATGGCGCATCGTCGCACCACAGCGCCGTTGTGCGTTGAACCAAGGCAACGTTGCCGGCAAGGACTTCGGCCCGAGCCCCGGCTTCGGCGTGGTGTCGCTGCATACGCAATATAAGGTGAGCAAGGCCGTGCACATCTCGATTGGCATGGACAACGTATTTGACAAGGCGTATTCGGAGCACCTGAACCTCGCCGGCAATGCTGGGTTCGGGTATGCGGCGAACGTGCCGGTCATGGAGCCGGGGCGTTCGGCTTGGGTACGTGTGGGGGCGAAGATTTGATGAGCGCTATGGCTTCGAAGGCGCTTCCTTCTCGCGCGGCTTGCCCATGAGCACCGGCTGGAAGAACACCGCGCCGATCAGCGTGCACACGAGTGAGAGCGCCAGCAGCTTGCCCATGCTCGACGTGCCCGGATGGTGCGACAGCCACAGACTGCCGAAGGCGATGCCCGTCGTTGCGGCAGAGAGCACAATCGCCTGCGTCAGACTCGAGGCCAGCAAGTGGGTCTTCCCCTCTCGCCACGCGATCACGTAGTAGATCTTGAACGCCACGCCAACGCCAAGCAGCAACGGCAGCGCGATGATGTTCGCGAAGTTCAGCGGCAAACCGATCAGCACAGTGATTTCGAGCGTGACGGCGGCCGAGACCAACAGCGGCACCAGCGTACGCAGCACGTCGCCGAAGTTGCGCAGCGCTAGCCACAGCAACACAGTGATCGAAAGCAATGCCCAGAGGCCTGCCTCGATGAAGGCGCGGATAATCGTGTCGGCCGAGCGCAGGATCGAGATCGGGCCGCCAACGGCATCGGGTGCGCTCGCCAGCACGGCCGCACTGAACTTGCGCAGCATGGCGTCATCGCTCGGATCGGCGCCCTTCGCCACGTGCGGAGAGATGTTCACGAGCGCGCGTCCGTCGGCCGCGACCCATTGCGAAACGATGTCCTTGGGCAGCGATTCGCGCGTGACCTCACGCGGTTGCAACGCGTCGCGCAATTGGCCGAGGGCAAGCTTCAACGGCTCGGCGATCGCACGATCCGCCCGGTCGCGGGTGGCAGCATCGGCCGCCGCAAGCTTGCGCAAGGCCGTTGCCAGACGCTGCGCTTCCTTGGCCCCTTCGCCGGGGTGATCGAGCGCGGCGTCTTCCAACTGGCCGGCCGCCGTCTTGAGCGACGACACCCGCGCCGCATCGGCCACCGGGGCCAACGGCGTTTGCGAGAGCACCGGCAGCAGCGACGCGGCAGCCGTACCGATCTGCGCGAGCTTGGCCGGCTGCTCCGCCGGGATAAACGTCGTGAGCGTGACCACGCGGCCGACCTCGGGCACAGCGCGCAGCTTCGCGGCCTCGGCATTGGCCGCGTCAAGATTCGGGGCGAGCAGTTGCACGTCGTTCACGCCGGCTTCCGGCGAATTGGCCAGATCCAGCAGCGTCGCCATCGACTCCGTTTTCGGATCTTTCAAATGCAACGGGTTGAAGTCGAAATGCAGATGCGCCAGCAGTGGCAAGCCCGCGATGACAAGGGCGAGCGTGCCATACAGCAACGGCTTGCGGTACTTGTCGGTGAAATCGTCGACCGGACCGAGGCTGCGAAAGCCCGGCGGGCTCGCTTCGCCCTTCGGTTTGAACACGCTGATGAGCGCGGGCAGCAACGTAATGGCCGACGGGAATGCCACACACAAAATGCCCACGCCGGCGATCAGCCCCAGCTCGGACACGCCGCGATAGTCTGTCGGCAGGAACGAGAAGAAGCTCGCCGCCGTGGCCGCCGCGGCGAGCGACAGCGGCATCGCAATCGCCTTGCCTGCCCCCGTGAGCGCGCCACGAAGCACGTCGTCGGCCGACGACTTGCCGTCGCTGTCCAGACGATGACGCTCGTCGCGGTAGCGCACGCCAAACTGAATCCCGAAGTCCACGCCGATGCCGACGAACAGCACGGCAAACGCCACCGAAATCATGTTCAGTGCGCCAACCATCATCAGGCCGAGCGCAAACGTGACGACCAGCCCCGCCAGCAACGTGATGAACACCGCGAGAATCATCTTGCCCGAGCGTACCGCCAGCCACAGCACCACGAGCACGGCCAGCAGCGTGATGACGGCGTTCGACCCGGCGTCCTCGCGCACGGATGCGAATTCCTCATCGGACAGTGGGCGCGGGCCCGTCAAACGAACCGTCGCGCCATAGCGCTCGGCGAGCTTCAGGTCGGCAGCCGCCTCGCGAATGCGCGATGCGGCGTTGGCGCCGGCTTCGAGCGCCGCATAGTCCAGCACGGGCTGCACCTGCACGTAGCTGCGCGCCACGGTATCCGGCACGACGAGGGCCCGCCACGACATGCCCGCCGGACGGCCCGCCAGCACCGCCTCGGTCGTATCGGCCGCGCGGCCGAGCAGGCGCGCCATGTCCGGCAGCTTCACCTGCCCGGTGAGCAGCGGCGTCTGCAACGTGACCGACAGGAGATTCGACAGGCCCGTGAGGCTGGGATCTTGTGCAAGACGGTTGAGCAGCGGCTTCGCGTCTTCGAGCTTGCCGGTGAGGGTTTTCACGTCGTCGAGCGACGCGAAGAGCAGCGCGTTGCGCGCAAAGAACTCGCCCGATCCCGGGCGGCTCACCGAGCGGAACACGTCCGTCTCGGTCGACAGCTTCTCGGCCAGTTCTGCGGCAGCCCGGTCGGCGAACTCCACGGCCGGGGCCTGCACCACGGCCAGCGTGATGTCGGCCTTCTGCGGGAAAGCGCGGTCGATTTCACGCCCGCGCTCGGCGGCGGGCGTGTTCGAATCGATCAGGCTCGAGATATCGGTGTTGATCGCGAAGTGCTTGGCGACGTAGACAGAACTCGCAATAACGAGAAGCAGCGAAGCGAAGATGACTGGGTACGCGTGCTTCGCCGAAAAACGGACGATGCGCACGACGAGCGAAGTCAGCATGTAGCGGTTCCGGAAGAAAGTGGAGGCCGCCCTCGCCTTCGGCCGCCTGGATCCATAAGGTCAAACGTTATGTATCCGATGCGCCGGGGAACCAATCGTGGACAAATTCCGTCGATCAGTTCATGGAAAACGAGGAAACGGTGAATTTACGAAATCGCAGCAGTATACAAGGCCGCGTGAACTACACTACGGGCCTACTCGTTTTAACCGACTAAAACCGACGAAGACGAACTGGTATGAACAAATTTCTGGTGACGGCAACCGCCGCCGTCGCATTGAGCAGCATCTGTGGCGTCTCAGGCGCCTGGGCACAGGCAAGCAGCGCGAATCCGAACGATCTGGTGAAGACGGCAGTCGAGACGGTCGTCAAGAATGCCAAGGCCGACCCGGCCGCCCGCGACGGCGATGTCGCCGCAACCGCACGTGTTGTCGCCCACGACTTTCTGCCCTACACCGATTTCCACCGCACCACGCGCTATGCCGTGGGCGCAAAAGCATTCGATGCCGCCACACCGGCCCAGCAGCAACAGGTCTTCGAGCAGTTTCAGCAGTTGCTCGTGAACACCTTTGCGCTGCAACTCTCGCAAGTGCGCGGCACGCAGATCTCATTCAAGTTTGCCCCGGCCAAACTCACCGCGAACAGCACCGATGTGGTGGTGGGCGCCACGGTCAGCGGGACTGGCGACAATCTTTCGGTCGCCTATCGTCTGGCCAAGACCGACAAAGGCTGGAAGATTTATGACATCAACATGATGGGCGAGAACGTGGCCGACGCATGGCTCATCCAGTTGTATCAGCCGCAGTTCAAGGCACGTATCGCTCAAGGCGGCATTGACGGACTGGTCACCTATCTGCGCGAGAAGAACGATCGTTTCACCAAATAAAACAACAACTTAACGACGGGCATCGTGAACAGCGCGGCGCCTCCGGGGGCGTCGGTGTCAGCATCTCCCTCGACGGCTCGACCCACTTATCGGCAGATTCGGCCCAGATCCGTGGCAGATCGACGCCGATTCGTCAACATTTATGCAACACTCGCTGGCGCCTTCCCACGGGAGGTCGTCAGCAACATTTGGCTGCCGCGGTTACAATCGCTGCTTGTCAAACGACCGGACGGCGGTCCCCCCGAGGGTTTGCGCGATTTGCCATCGAAACTGGCGCCGCGCGTTCCATGAGGCCATGGCTTCTCAACATGGACACCCGATAGCACCGCCATCCCGGCCGACCTGAGCCGGAGAGCTGAATGCAAGTCTTCCTTGCCCAACCCCGCGGGTTTTGTGCGGGTGTCATACGTGCCATCGAGATCGTGGAGCGCGCCCTGGAAAAATACGGCGCCCCCGTCTACGTCCGCCATGAGATCGTCCACAACAAGCATGTGGTCGATTCGCTCAAGGCCAAGGGCGCGCGCTTTATCGACGAGTTGTCCGAAGCACCTGCGGGCGCCGTGACCATTTTCAGTGCACATGGCGTCGCACGCGTCGTCGAACAGGAAGCGCAGACGCGCGGCTTGAAGGTGCTCAATGCCACTTGCCCGCTCGTCACCAAGGTGCACATTCAAGGCAAGAATTATGTGTCTGCCGGTCGTGAAGTCATTCTGATCGGCCATGCCGGTCACCCTGAAGTCGAGGGGACGATGGGGCAGATCGACGGTCCGGTGCATCTTGTGCAGACCGAAGAAGATGTCGACGCATTGCCGCTCGCCGACAATACGCCGCTGTCGTACGTTACCCAGACCACGCTGTCGGTCGACGAGACTCGCGGTATCATTGCTGCGCTGCAACGTCGCTTTACCAATATCGTCGGGCCGAACACCAAGGACATCTGCTACGCCACACAGAACCGCCAGACCGCCGTGCGCGAGCTGTGCGAGCGTGTGGACGTACTACTCGTGGTCGGGGCGACGAACAGCTCGAACTCGAACCGCCTGCGCGAAATCGGCTCCGAAATGGGGCTGCCGAGCTATCTCGTGGCCGACGGCACCGAGTTGAACCCCGAATGGGTGCGCGGCCAGGCCCGCATCGGCATTACCGCCGGGGCGTCCGCGCCCGAGCGCATGGTCGAAGACGTGATCGACGCGCTGCGTCGTATCGACACCGTTGACGTGACCCTCATGGACGGCATTGAGGAAACCATCCAGTTTCGCTTGCCGTCGGAATTGATTAAAAACGAGCCGGTCGCCGCACAACACGCGGTCGCTGGCTAACGCAACACGAACAGGAGCCGAACTTGGCCATCCCCTTCCTGCAACAGGCGTATGTTGGCGCCTACCTGATGAAGCAACGCTTCAAGGGCAACAAGCGCTACCCGCTGGTGCTGATGCTCGAACCGCTGTTCCGCTGCAACCTCGCCTGCTCGGGCTGCGGCAAGATCGACTATCCGGATCCCATCCTGAATCAGCGTGTGTCGCTCAAGGACTCGCTCGACGCCGTGGACGAGTGCGGCGCACCGGTGGTCTCGATCGCCGGCGGCGAGCCGCTGCTGCACAAGGAAATGCCGCAGATCGTTAAGGGCATCATCGAGCGCAAGAAGTTCGTCTATCTGTGCACGAACGCCCTGTTGCTCGAAAAGAAGATCGACGACTACGAGCCGAGCCCGTTCTTCGTCTGGTCGATTCACCTCGACGGCGACCGTGAAATGCACGACGCCGCAGTGTCGCAGGAAGGCGTGTACGACCGCGCCGTGTCGGCCATCAAGCTGGCCAAGTCGCGTGGCTTCCGCGTGAACATCAACTGCACGCTGTTCAACAATGCCGACCCGGAGAAGGTCGCCAAGTTCTTCGATTCGACGAAGGACCTGGGCCTCGACGGCATCACCGTCTCGCCGGGCTATGCCTACGAGCGCGCGCCGGATCAGCAGCACTTCCTGAACCGCTCGAAGACCAAGCAACTGTTCCGCGACATTCTCAAGCGCGGCAACGGCGGCAAGGACTGGACGTTCAGCCAGTCGAGCCTGTTCCTGGACTTCCTCGCCGGCAACCGCTCGTACCACTGCACACCGTGGGGCAACCCGACGCGTACCGTGTTCGGCTGGCAGCGTCCGTGCTACCTGCTTGGCGAAGGTTATGCCAAGACGTACACCGAACTGATGAACACCACCGACTGGGACAAGTACGGTGTGGGCAACTACGAGAAGTGCGCCGACTGCATGGTGCACAGCGGTTTCGAAGCCACGGCCGTGAACGAGACGCTGACGCGTCCGCTGCGCGCGCTGGGTGTGGCGCTCAAGGGCGTGCGTACCGATGGCCCGATGGCCGAAGACGTCTCGTTCGCCAAGCAGCGTCCGGCCGAGTACGTGTTCTCGAAGCACGTCGAGATCAAGCTCGACGAACTGCGCCGGGCCAAGGCGTAAATGCGCTCGCGTGTGCTGGTCACCGGAGCCTCCGGGTTCGTCGGTTCTGCGGTGGCACGCACGGCGCTCGCGCGCGGTCACGAGGTTCGCCTGCTGGTGCGTGGCACCAGCCCGCGCGCGAACCTCGCCGACCTGCCCGTGGAAGTCGTGGAAGGCGACATGCGCGATGCGGCATCGATGCAACGCGCGCTCACCGGGATGGATGCCCTGCTCCACGTCGCCGCCGACTACCGCCTCTGGGCGAAAGATCCGAACGACATCATGCGGGCCAACATCGTCGGCACGCGCACGGTCATGGAAGCCGCGCTGCGTGCAGGCGTCGAGCGGGTGGTATATACCAGCAGCGTTGCCACGCTGCGTGTGCACGACGCCACCGGCCCCGTCGATGAAACCTCCCCGAACGACGAAGCCACGACCATCGGCGTGTACAAGCGCAGCAAGGTCGCGGCCGAACGTCTGGTCGAACGGATGATCGCGAACGACGGTCTGCCCGCCGTGATCGTCAATCCGTCCACGCCCATCGGGCCGCGCGACATCAAGCCCACACCGACCGGGCGCATCATCGTCGAAGCCGCGCAAGGCAAGATCCCCGCATTCGTCGATACCGGCCTGAATCTCGTGCACGTCGACGATTGCGCCGAAGGCCATCTGCTGGCCCTCGAACGCGGCCGCATTGGTGAGCGCTACATTCTTGGCGGCGACGACGTCCTGCTGCGCGACATGCTCGCGACCATTGCAGGCCTGGTCGGCCGCAAGGCCCCGACGATCGCCCTGCCGCGCTGGCCGCTTTATCCGCTCGCGATGGCAGCGCAAGGCGTCGCGCGCTTCACGGGCAAAGAGCCGTTCGTTACCGTTGATGGCCTGAAGATGTCGCGCTATCACATGTTCTTCTCGTCCGAGAAGGCGAAGCGCGACCTCGGCTACACCGCCCGCCCCCACCCCGAAGGCCTGCGCGACGCGCTCGCCTGGTTTGGTTCTGCCGGATTTTTGTCATGACTGTTTTGGCCTGGATTGCCGCGTTGTCGCTGGCCATCTGGATCTATCTGCTGAGTTCTCAGGGCGGCTTCTGGCGCGCGCGTGAGCGCGACGATCTGGACGAAGACCGTCTGCCTGTGCCCGATGTCTGGCCCGCCGTGGCCGTTGTCATTCCCGCGCGCAACGAGGCGGAGTCGATCGGACAGGTAGTCGAATCGCTGTGCCGTCAGGACTATGCAGGACGGCTGCGCATCGTGGTGGTGGACGATCAGAGTCACGACGGCACGGCCGACCTCGCCCGCGAAGCCGCCGCACGCGCTGCGGCCGACGGTTTTACGCGACGCGTGGACGTGCTCGGTGGTCAGCCGCTGCCCGGTGGCTGGACCGGCAAGATGTGGGCGGTGTGCCAGGGCGTGGCGTTCGCCAGCGATCCCGGCACGAACGACGGCGGCATCGCCCCCGACTACCTGCTGCACACCGACGCGGACATCGCGCATTCGCCCGAGAACGTGCGCCGGCTGGTCACGCGCGCCACGGGCGACCATCGCGTGCTCGTCTCGCTCATGGCGAAGCTGCGTTGCACGGCATGGTTCGAGCGCACGCTGATCCCTGCGTTCGTGTTGTTCTTCCAGATGCTGTATCCGTTCGCCTGGGTCAACGATCCGAAAAAGCGCATGGCAGCGGCGGCCGGCGGATGCATGCTGATCCATCGCGCCTCGCTCGAAGCCGGTGGCGGTATCGAAGCCATTCGCGACGAGATCATCGACGACTGCGCCATGGGTCGCCTGCTCAAGAAACAAGGCGCGATCTGGCTAGGCCTGACGGAGCGCGCGGTAAGCGTGCGTCCGTACGACAATCTCGGCGAGATTCGCAAGATGGTGTCGCGCACGGCGTACGCGCAGTTGCAGTACTCGCCGGTGTTGCTGGCGGGCACCATCGTGTCGCTGCTGCTTACGTTCATCGTGCCGCCGGCCATGACGATCTTCGCCTCGGGCATTGCCCAGTGGCTGGGGCTCTTCGCCTGGATAGCGATGACGCTGTCGTACCTGCCGATGCTGCGCTTCTATCGTCAGCCGTCGAGCTTCGGGCCGCTGCTGCCGCTCGTCGCTGCGCTGTACACCGTCTTCACGTTCGACTCGGCGCTGCAACACTGGCGCGGTCGTGGCGGCATGTGGAAGGGACGCGCTCAGGCGCGCGGACAGCAATCGTCGGACGCGTGATCCAGCACACACGGGCATCTGCCCAAAATGAAAATGCCAGCCCGTCAGTTCAGACGCGCTGGCATTTTCTTGGATGACACCCGCGTTTGACCGGGCGCGCGAAGTACCGCTCGCTCAGATGCCTGCGGCCACCGCACCGAATCCGTCCCCCAGCTTGAGGGCAACGATCTCGCGCCCGTGGCGCATGGCCTGCCTGGCGAGGCTCGCGTCTTTGCCGACGCGCAGCAAGGCAGGCAGTTGCAACGGATTGACGGCGAGCGAGCGCAGCACGCCGAAAATATCGGTAGAGCCGTCGCTGCGAAGTCCGGCGAGCGCCGCCGGGGGAAGCGAACGCTCCGCCGGGTCGATCACCACGCGGGCGGCAACGAACGGCAGCCCGTGCGCCTGCGCCACTCGCGCCACGATATGCGACTCCATATCTGCCGCCGCCGCCCCGCTCTCGCGGAACAACTTGGCTTTGTCACCGGCGGTCACCACGGGCGCGCTCACACCGGCCAGATCGGCACGTAAGGCGCCCGGCATGGCGCGGCGCAGCGCATCCGCCCAGCCAATCGCCGAGACATACTCACGCGCCTGCTGAGGCATATCCAGCACCTGCTGAGGCATATCCAGCACCTTGTGCGCAATGACCCACTGACCGGGCTTCACGCCGGGAATCAGGCCGCCGGCCGTACCGAAGCTCACCAGGCCGCGCGCACCGCCCTGTGCCATTGCGGCCTCGAGGTCTGCTGCGAGCGTATTGTTCTGCGCGCAGACCACGAGCACGCCGTCACCGCGCGCAATGCGGGCTTCGAAGGGCATGCCGGTCACAACGATGATGGGCGGTGTCATGGCGTTCGCGTCTTACATGCCGCAGGGCACGGGGCAATCGTTGCGCACCGTCAGATTCCGGTAGCGCGCGAGCGCCCACAGCGGGAAGAACTTGCGATAGCCGTGATAACGCAGATAGAACACGCGCGGGAAGCCTGTCGCCGTGTAGCGTTCCTCGTCCCACAGCCCGTCTTCGTTCTGGGTATTGAGCAGATAGTCGACACCGCGCTTGACCGCCGGATCGTTCGCCTTGCCTGCCGCCATCAGGCCGAGCAATGCCCATGCCGTCTGCGACGCGGTGCTCGGTGCTGCCTCATAGCCCTTGTAGTCGAGTTTGTAACTATCGCCGTCCTCGCCCCAGCCGCCATCGGCGTTCTGGATCGAGAGGAGCCACTGCGCCGAACGGGCCAGCGCCGGATGCTCCGGCGGCAAACCCGCCGCCTGCAAACCGCACATGGCCGACCACGTGCCGTACACGAAATTCATGCCCCAGCGGCCGTACCAGCTACCGTCGGCTTCCTGATCGTCGAGGATGTACTTCAACGCCAGGTCGGCAGACGCCTTGCGCGCCGGCGACGACGGTAATTGCGCCAGCATCGACAGACAACGCGCCGAGACGTCCACCGTCGGCGGATCGAGCAACGCACCGTGATCCGAGAACGGGATGTTGTTCAGATACAGATGGGTGTTCTCGGGCTCGAACGCGCCCCAGCCACCGTTGCCGCTCTGCATGCCGATCACCCACTCCGTGCCGCGATCGATGGCATGGCGCATCGGACGCGTGCTCGCATCGACCTTGTCGTTCTCGAAGGTGCCCGCGAGCTTCTCGTAGCGATCCATCGCCATGGCGACCACCGCGGTGTCGTCCACGTCCGGGTAATGGGGGTTGGCGAACTGGAAGGCCCAGCCGCCCGGCCGCACATTTGGACGACGCGAGATCCAGTCGCCCCGCACGTCCAGAATCTGAAGCGGGATGAGCCACTCGAGCCCCTTGCCGGCCAGTTCGATGGCGCGCTTGTCGCCGGTTTCGAGCAACGCGTGCGCCGAGAGCGCGGTGTCCCACACCGGCGACAGACACGGCTGCACGTAAGTCTCATGATCGGCCGGCGTCACCAGCTTTTCGACCGACTTGCGGGCAATCGCACGGCTCGGATGATCTTCCGGATAGCCGAGCACGTCGTACATCATGACCGCGTTCGCCATCGCCGGATAAATCGCGCCAAGGCCGTCTTCGCCGTTCAAACGCGCTTCGACGAAATCGACGGCGCGCTTGATCGACTTCTCGCGCAGCGTCTTCGGAAAGTACGGATCGAGCGCACGCAGCACGTGATCGACACCCGAGAAGAACGTGAACCAGAAACGGCTCTGATGCGGGGCGCGCTTCGGCGGCCCCACGTCTTTGGGGTTGCCGATGAACAGTTCGTCGATGCCGATCCCCTTCGGATTGCGCGCGAGCGGACGCTTGGCCTGCAACACGAGCAGCGGCACGATCACGGTGCGCGCCCAGTACGACACCTTCGACAAATGGAAGGGGAACCACTGCGGCAGCAGCATGATCTCGACGGGCATCATCGGTACCGCACGCCAGGGGAGTACGCCATACAGCGCCAGCAGAATGCGAGTGAAGACGTTCGAATTCTGCGCGCCGCCACGCGAGAGGATGGCCTCGCGTGCCCGCACCATGTGCGGGGCGTCGATCGGCTCACCGATCATCTTGAGCGCGAAGTACGCCTTCACACTGGCGCTCATGTCGAACTTGCCATTGTGAAACAGCGGCCAGCCGCCATGTTCGCCCTGAATACGACGCAGGTAGGCGGCGATCTTCGCTTCGAGTTCGGCGTCGACCTTCTCACCCAGATGGTGACGAAGCAGCACATATTCGGCCGGAATGGTCGAGTCGGCTTCCAGTTCGAACAGCCAGTGACCGTCTTCCTGTTGCAGGTCGAGCAACGCCGTGATCGAGCGGTCGATTCCCGTCTCGAGAGTTTGCGTGGCCATTGCCGTGCTCACCTTCTTGGCAAGCTCCGTATGCAGCTTCAGATCCACGGCCGTGGCGGTGGCCGTGCGTCGCGCTTCCTTTTCGGAAGCATCGCGTATCGTATCCATGGCGTTCTTGCCTACTCAAAGGCGTATGAGCGGCGCGTGGCACGCGCCGGTTAAACATTCACTCTTGCGATTGCGCCGGGTTCTTCTGCCCGGCTGGCGCATAAGACGATACCGCAGGGCTCAAGCCGGACGCAGCGTGTCGGCCGCCCGGTTGCCGCTGCGCAGCGCACCTTCGATGGTCGCGGGCAGCCCCGTGGCCGTCCAGTCGCCGGCCAGCACGAGATTGCGCCAGCGTGTCTGCGTGCCTGGGCGACGCTTGTCCTGCGCCGGTGTCGCTGCGAACGTGGCGCGCTTCTCGCGCACCAACTGCCACACCGGCATCGGCGTGGACGGCACCTGACAGGCGCGTGCGACTTCTTCCCAAATGCGAAGCGCGAGCGATTCCCGCGATTCGTCGAGCAAATGGTCCGCACCGCTGATCGTGACCGACAGTCGGCCGTCGAACGCGAAGATCCAGTCGCTCACACCGTTCACCACGCCGATCATCGGCGGGCAGCCCGGCGGCGGCGGCACCTGAAAGTGCGCGTTGACGATCGCCCGGTATTCATCCGGTGTGGTCAGTTCCGGCACCAACGCAGCCGCCACGTTCGGCGGTACGGCGAGCACTACGGCATCGTCGGCCGCCAGCGTTTGCGGTCCGTCGCAAAAATCGATCGATTCGACACGGCTGCCGTCCGGCGCATAGCCTAACGCGCGCACGCGGTGCTGCATCATCACGCGCGCGCCCTTCGCATCCAGGTAGGCGAGCGCGGGCGTGACGAACGACACGTCCAGACCGTCGCTAGCAATCAGCGGATGACAAGCCTTGCCGCCGGCCGCGAGCGTCTCGCGAATGACGGCGGCGGCCATCTGCGCCGAGCCTTCCGCCGGATCGGCGTTGAGCACAGCGAGAAACAACGGGTGAATCAACCGCTTGTACAGCGTGGGCGGGCAATTCATGGCGTCCGTCATCGTCGCGTCGGGCCCTGCGCGCAGCAGCGGTGCGAGCGATAGATAGTCAGACCATTTCGTGCCCGGCACGCGAGCACCTTTATCAAAAATCCACCACGGCAGGCGCCCTTCCGACAGACGCACTGTCCAGCGCGCATCGCTATCGAGGTCGATGAACGCGAACTCGGCGCGATCGGGGCCGCTCAGCGTGTGCTCGGAACCGATGGTGCGCGTGAATTCGCGCATCGTCGTATTGCCCGAGAGCACCAGATGATTGCCGTTATCGATCACGGCATTCAACTGCCGGTCGAAATACGAGCGGCAACGTCCGCCCGCCTGCGGCGCGGCCTCATGCAGCACAACAGGCACACCTCGCGTGGCGAGCCTTACCGCGGCGGCCAGCCCTGCAAGGCCGGCGCCGATGACGTGAACCGTGCCCGCCATCAGAAGACCATCTGCCGCAGCAGCATCAGAATGAGGCGCCAGCGCGGCACACGCACGCGCTCGCGAGGCACGGCAAAACCGCGTGCGACGAGCTTGTCGAGAATCGCCCCGTAGGCCTTGGCCATCACGGCGGGTGCGACGACCATGCGACGCGGATGCCGCACCATGATCGCCCGCGCCCTTGCATAGTGCTCGCGCGCGCGTGTCACGAGCGGCGCGCAGGCACGGTCGAGCTTGGCAGCCACGACCATCTCGGGGGTCACGCCCACGAGACCGGCGTCGGCCAGCGTTTCACGCGGCAGATAGACCCGGCCGATGCCGGCATCTTCGTCGATATCACGCAGAATATTCGTCAATTGCAAGGCACGGCCGAGGTGATAAGACAGGTCGATGCCATCTTGCTCAGGCATGCCGAACACCTTGACCGACAAGCGTCCGACGGCGCTCGCCACGCGATCGCAATACAGATCGAGCGTGGCGAGATCGGGCGCGACGATGGGGCCGCAGGCGTCCATTTCCATGCCTTCGATGACGGCAAGGAAGTCTTCGTGCTTCAGGCCGAATTGCTTGACCACTCGGGCGAGTTTCACGAGCGACGGCGCGGGGCGGCCGTCGTACAGATCGGCCAGATCGCGCCGCCAGACGGCCAGACGCGACATACGGCTCGCCGACGTGTCTTCGCCGTCGTCGGCAATGTCGTCCACGGCGCGGCAAAAGGCGTAGATCTCGAACATGCCTTCGCGTTGCGCAGGCGGCAGGATACGCATGGCAGCGTAAAAACTGCTGCCCGACGCCACACGTGCGCTGCTTTGCTCAGGCGAAATATCGATGGGTTCGGCGACGCTCACGAGGCTCCTCGTCGTGCAGGGGAACAGGGTGACACCACGGAAAAAACTCTGGAGATTCTTGCAAGGAGGGAAGTATACCGGGGATTGGCGCGACTTTCCCGCCAGAATTTGCAACGATAGCATAGAATCTTGGGGCACTCAGCGCAGCCGCGTTGCCCCAATTGCCTCACCAGCCCGATGACTTCCGACGCCAAGATCGAGCATTACGAGAACTTCCCGGTCGCCAGTATCCTGCTGCCGCGCGAGATGCGCGCGCCGGTCGGCGTGATCTACAACTTTGCCCGCACCGCCGACGACATTGCCGACGAGGGCGATGCGACCAACGCCGAGCGGCACGCCGGCCTCGCCGCCTATCAGGCCGAACTCGACAAGATCGCCGCCGGACAGCCGACATCTCCCGACAAGCCGCTGTTCGCCGCCCTGGCGCGCGTCATCGCCGAGCATCGCCTCGCCGTTCAGCCCTTCTCCGACCTGCTCTCGGCGTTCGATCAGGATATCGAGGTCAAGCGCTACGCCACCTTTGCCGACTTGCGCGACTACACCCGGCGTTCTGCCGACCCGGTCGGGCGCATCATGCTCGGTCTGTTCAAGCTCGACACGCCCGAGAACGTCGCTCGCTCCGACGATATCTGCTCCGCCCTGCAACTCATCAACTTCTGGCAGGACGTGGCAGTCGACTGGCGCAAGGCGCGCGTCTATCTGCCGCAGGGCGACATGGCCCGCTTCGGCGTGACCGACGCCGATATCGGCGCGCAGACGTTCGACGACCGCTGGCGCGCGCTCATGCGTTACGAGGTCGACTTCGCGCGTCAGATGATGCTGCGCGGCGCACCGCTCGCCAACCGGGTGCCGGGGCGCTTTGGGCTCGAACTATGCTGCGTGGTGCATGGCGGCTTGCGCATTCTCGACATGATCGAAGCGGCCAACTACGACGTCTTCCGCCACCGCCCGCAACTGGGAAAATCCGACGGACTGCGCGTGTTCTTGCGCGGCCTCGGTATGAAACTGAGCGGCACACCGCCCAAGGCACGCGCCAACTGAAACCGTTCCGCCCTGTCGCGGCCCTCAGCCGCGCGGGGTTCGGCGCACCGTGGCACCACCGATTGCCTCGCTTCTGGCGCTTCTCCGGCTTGCACAGGTGTCCTAACGTGACGGGATAGCGCGTCCCGCCTGTCGCGGCACGCCCATCTGCAACCTACGGGAGCCCGTGCGCGTGAACCTGCCTGCCAGTCTCCAACGTCTTGCCTCGAATCGTTCCCCCGTGCGCTCGCACGCCGGTGTGCTCTTTACCATCGTCATCGTGGCGTGGGGCGTGAACTGGCCGGTGAGCAAGGCATTGCTCCTGCATGTCTCTCCATGGTGGAGCGCGGCACTGCGCTCGGTCGTCGGCATGACGACGCTCTTCGTCATCTGCGCCCTCACCCGGCGTCTCGTGCTGCCGCGCCGGGGCGATCTGCCCGTCATCCTGAGCGTGGGCTTGTTGCACATGACGGTGTTCTCGCTGCTCGTCGCGTTGAGTCTTCAATACGTCAGCGCGGGACGCTCCGCCGTGCTCGCCTACACCACGCCCCTCTGGGTGATGCCAGCCGCACGCGTGTGGCTGGGCGAAGCGCTCACACCGCGCCGTGCGCTCGGACTCGCGTGCGGCCTGTTGGGTCTGGCCGTGATGTTCAACCCGCTCGCATTCGACTGGCACGACCGTCAGGCCGTGTTCGGCAACGCGCTGGTGCTGGCGGCGGCCTTCGCCTGGGCGGTGGCCATCGTCCACGCGCGAGCGCACCGCTGGGTCAACGGTCCGTTCGAACTCAGCCCGTGGCAGTTGCTGCTCGCCAGCGGTGTGATGTGCGCGCTCGCGCTCGTGGTCGACGGCGCGCCGCATATCAGCGGCTGGCGCGGGTTCTCGGGATTGCTCGCCTACGGCGGGGTGATCGGCGGCGGCATTGCCTATTGGCTTGCCGGCGTAGTCACGCGTCGGTTGCCGGCGGGCGTCACTTCGCTCGGATTGCTCGGCGTGCCGGTCGTCGGTACGCTGGCCTCGGCCCTCATCCTGCGCGAGTCGCTGGGATGGGACGTCTGGCTTGCCCTCGCCCTGATCGTCGGCGGCATCGCGCTCGGCACGGCGACGGGCACTGCGACGTCATGCCGCACGGACGCCACCGCCTGAGCCCCCCTGCGCTTGACCCATCGCAAGAACCGTTTGCCCGGCAGGTGCCAGACTGCCTTCTCGCGCGCGCAACGCCATCTCGGCGCCTTTGCGCGAGCGAGCCAACATCGACGAACGGAACTGACATGAACGAGCAATGGTTGACGCTGGCCGGCCGCCGGCTGGTGCCGGTGGTGCAAGGCGGCATGGGAATCGGCATCTCCGCGCACCGGCTGGCGGGCACAGTCGCGCGGCACAACGGCATGGGCACGATCGCGAGCATCGATCTGCGTCACCATCACCCCGACCTGCTCGCCCAAGTCGAAGGCACGCGGGACAAGGCGGCCATCGAGGCCGTCAATCTGATCGCGCTGGATCGCGAAGTCCGCGCCGCCAAGGCAATTGCCGACGGCAACGGGCTGGTGGCGGTCAACGTCATGAAAGCGGTGAGCGCGCACGCGTCGCTGGTGCGCCAGGCGTGCGAGAGCGGTGCGGACGCCATCGTCATGGGCGCGGGACTGCCGCTCGATCTGCCCGAACTCGCGGCCGAGCATCCGCACGTCGCCCTCATTCCGATTCTGTCGGACTCACGCGGCGTGAGTCTGGTACTGCGCAAGTGGATGAAGAAGGGACGCCTGCCGGACGCCATCGTCATCGAGCATCCGGCGCATGCGGGCGGGCATCTCGGCGCATCGCGCATCGAGGATCTGGGCGACGCGCGCTTCTCGTTCGACCGCGTGCTCGCGGAGTGCCGCGAGATCTATGCCGCACTCGGCATCGACTGGGACAGCGTGCCGCTGATCGTGGCGGGCGGCATCCATCGTCACGAGCAGGTCCTGCATTGGCTCGACAAGGGTGCGGCCGGCGTACAGTTGGGGACGGCATTTGCCGTCACGGAGGAATCGGACGCCCATCCGGCCTTCAAGGAAGTGCTCGCTCGCGCCCGCCCCGAAGACATTGCCGAATTTACCAGCGTGGCCGGACTGCCTGCGCGCGCGGTGCTCACACCGTGGCTCAAGAAATATCTGTCGCGCGAGACGGCCTTGCAGGCCAAGGCGAAGGTGCGGCAATGTCTGGAAGGGTTCGATTGCTTGCAGGCCTGCGGGTTTCGCGACGGCGTGGCGCGCATCGGGCAGTTCTGCATCGATCTGAAGCTTGCACAGGCGGTGCGTGGCGACGTGGCGCGCGGACTCTTCTTCCGAGGCCGCGACCCGCTGCCGTTTGGCGATCGCATACGTCCTGTGGCCGATCTCATGCGCTACCTGCTCACGGGCGAGCGGCCGGACGAGGGGAACACGGCAACAACAGCGACAACGGCGTAATCCGGCTCACTTTGTCGATGGTATGGACGGTGTGTCCACGGTGGCGTCCGGCGATGCGTCTGGCGCACGGGTGCCGTCCGGCGGGCTCGTGCCCCCTTCTCCTCTCGCGCCGCCATTCGCCGGTCGAAAAACGCGGCCAGCGCCGGATCGTTCACTTTGAGATCGAACTGAAAATCGTCGACGGCGTTGAAATAGCCGTCGCACAAATCGGCCTTCTCGGCCTCGGTCGATTGATCGTCGATACTGCGCGAGTACACGACGAACTGACGCTCGACGAGCATGGGCAACTGCGTGCGCAACAGGTCATCGAAACGCTCGCGTGCCTGCGCGTCGGTGTAAGCGGCCTGCAATTCGGCACGCACGCGCCGGCCCTCGGCGAGATAGTCACGGTGACGCGCCTGCCACGCGCGCAACGCCGCGTTGCCATGCACTCGGGTCGGCTCTCCGTAGAGGCCGCATTTCTGCACCAGCCGCTCCAGCACCAGCCCCACGCCTTCGGGTGAGGCAATCGCCGCACCCATCAGTTCGGCGTCATTCCGGTATTGAGGCGGTTGCGCGGGCGCGGGCGCCGTCCACACGAAGCCCGCGCCCGCCATGGCACAGGCGACGAGGCGTCGCAATGCGTTGCCACGTAGCATCGTTCCAGCTCAAAGGGATGGCGTGCTCGGACGGCTACGCTCTTGGAGATATCGCATCGGCCACGACGTCGATGGCAGCATCTTAGCCCAAGTGAAGGCAAGACGTGCCACCGCCTTCCGCGCGGCCCGGCCATCAGGCCGACGTCGCGGCCGGGCAGGCCTCGGGCCCGAGTTTGGCGACCATGTAACGAACGAAATCGTCGAGCTTCGACGACACGAAGCGTCCGGCAAGATGCACGAGGTGCATGGGCTCGCTTAGTTGCACATCGGCCTCGAGCACGCGCACCAGCCGTCCCGCTTGCACTTCAGGCGCAAGCAGATACTCCGGCAGCAGCGCAATGCCCATGCCATGTACGGCCGCCTGTAACTGGGCAAGCGGATTGTGGGCGATGAGCCGGGCGTCGCGAACCGTGCCGCCACTCGCCCCGGCTTGCGTGAACACCCAACGGCCCAGCACGTCGTCATAGCGGAACCCGAGACAATCGTGTCCGGCCAGATCGACGGGTTGCCGGGGCACGCCGCGCCGCGCCAGATAAGCAGGCGACGCACATGCCACACGCGTCACGCCGCGCAGGGTATGCGCCACCAGCCCCGGCACGGGATTTCCGCCCGCCTGAAAGGCCGCGTGAATTCCCTCTTCCTCAAGATCGACAACGCGATCCTTGAGTGCGAGATCGAGTGCGACATCCGGATGCGATTGCAGGTACTCGGCAAAGATCGGCATGAGCAGGTGCGAGCCCACGGTTGTCGGTGCGCTCACGCGAAGCTGACCGACGGGCCGTGAAATTGCCCCTGGCATCGACGCCCCCGCGGGCCCGGCATCGCCCAGCGCATCGGCGTTCTCCACCCGCGCGAGCACTTCCGCACACTCGGCGAAGTACCGCTGGCCCAACGCCGTCGGCACCTGGCGCCGCCCGTTACGCCGCAGCAGCGGCTGCCCGAGGCGCGCCTCGAGCACCTGTACGTGACGCGCGGCGGTGACTGCCGACATGCCACAGGCCGCCGCGCCGGCGGACAAACTGCCGGCGCGCACGACCTGTACGAACACCTCCATGCATTTGAGGCGATCCATGATCAATCGCGCAGCTTTGCCCGTTCGATGGACATGTGCGTGGGCATCATGTTGGTATTGGCGTTATGCATCACCCAGAGCGAGCCGGCGACGATGATGGCGATCAATCCTGCGGTACACAGGAAGATGGCCGAGTTCTGACGCTGGCTGCGCTTCGCGCCGATGTGCAGGAAGTACACGAGCTGCACGATCAGTTGCGCCACACACAGCACGACGATGCTCGCCAATCCCATGCCCGCCGGCACCAGCTTGAGCATGACCGCACCGAACGACGCGAACGTGAGCACCAGCGAAAGGAAGAAGCCGATGACGTAATCGCGCAGGTGACTTTGCGAGGCATACGCCGCATGATCGTGGACTTGAGCGCGCGTCATACGAACTCCCGCAGATAGACGAAGGTGAAGACACAGATCCAGACGAGGTCCAGAAAGTGCCAGAACAAGCTCAGGCATTGCAGGCGGCGGCGCACCACGGCGTCGAAGCCGAAGCGCCCGATCTGGTGGATCATCACGACGAGCCACAGCAGACCGCACGTGACGTGCAGGCCGTGTGTGCCCACGAGCGTGAAAAACGCCGACAGGAATGCGCTGCGTCCCGGCCCGGCGCCTTCGTGGAGCAATGCCGAGAATTCGTAGATTTCCATGGAGACGAACGCCGCGCCGAGCGCGAACGTCACCCACAGCCAGCGCTGGACGATGGCCTCGTTACCCGGGCGCATGGACAGCGACGCGAGGCCGAACGTGAAGCTGGAGAGCAGCAGCAGCATGGTCTCGCCGAGCACGAACGGCAGCTCGAACAACTCGCGGCCGGTCGGCCCGCCGGCGGTGTTCTGCACAAGCACGCCGAACGTGGCGAACAGCACGCAGAAGATGAGACAGTCGCTCATCAGGTAGATCCAGAAACCAAGCGTCGTGGTGGCGCCGGTGTCGTGATGACCGTGAGCGTGATCGTCGGACGGCGCGTTGGCGCCGTGCCCGTGATGAGGATGAAGGGATGCCGAGGACATCAGGCGGCCTTTTGCAGGGATTGACGCGCAGGAAGCGCTGCACGCAGGTCGGCAAAGCGGGCGTTTTCGATACGCTCCACTTCGGCCGCCGGCACGTAGTAATCGACGTCGCGGTCGTAGGTACGCCACAGGAAGACGGCAAGCGTGGCGACGAGGCTCGCACCGGCGAGCCACCAGATGTGCCACACGAGCGCGAAGCACATGACACCGCTGAACACCGAGACGAGGAAACCGGTGCCGGTGTTGCGCGGCATATGGATGTCTTCGTATTGCTTGGGCTCACGCCATGCGAGGCCGCGCGCTTTGTCGTCCCAATGCTGCTCGAGCGAGTCGATGTGCGGCACGTGCGCGAAGTTGTAGAACGGCGCCGGCGACGACGTTGCCCACTCCAGGCTGCGGGCGTCCCACGGATCGCCCGTCAGGTCGCGGTTGGCGTTGCGGTCGCGAATGCTCACGGCCAGTTGCACGATGAACGCCAGAATACCCAGTCCGATCACCGCCGCGCCCACGGCGGCCACGATCAGGTACGGCTGCCAGTCGGGTTGCACGTAGTGGTTCATGCGGCGTGTCATGCCCTTGAAGCCCAGCACGTACAGCGGCATGAAGGCCAGATAGAAGCCCACCAGCCAGCAGGTGAACGAGATCTTGCCCCAGCGTTCGTTAAGCGTGAAGCCGAACACTTTCGGGAACCAGAACGTAATCCCCGCGAGGCACCCGAAGACGACGCCGCCGATGATGACGTTGTGGAAGTGCGCCACGAGGAACAGCGAGTTGTGCAGCACGAAGTCGGCCCCCGGCACGGCGAGCAGCACGCCGGTCATGCCGCCGATGGCGAACGTCACCATGAATCCGATGGTCCAGAGCGTGGACGAGTGGTATCGGATACGGCCCTGATACATGGTGAACAGCCAGTTGAACAGCTTCACGCCGGTCGGAATCGAGATGATGGTGGTCATGATCCCGAAGAACGCGTTGACGTTGGCCCCGGAGCCCATGGTGAAGAAGTGGTGCAGCCACACGAAGAACGACAAAATGCCGATGGACGAGGTGGCGTAGACCATGGACTTGTAGCCGAACAGGGGCTTGCGCGAGAACGCGGCGATGATTTCGGAGAACGCGCCGAACGCCGGCAAGATCAGGATGTACACCTCGGGGTGACCCCATATCCAGATGAGGTTCACGTACATCATGGCGTTGCCGCCCAGTTCGTTGGTGAAGAAGTGCATGCCCAGGTAGCGGTCGGCGGTGAGCAGCGCGAGCGTGGCGGTCAGCACCGGGAACACGGCGACGATGAGGATGTTGGTGATCAGCGCCGTCCAGGTGAACACGGGCATCTTCATCAGGTTCATGCCGGGCGCACGCATGCGCAGGATGGTGACGATGAAGTTGATGCCGGTCAGCGTGGTGCCGAGCCCCGATATCTGTAGCGACCAGATGTAGTAGTCCACCCCGACGGTCGGGCTGTACCCCAGTTCGGACAGCGGCGGATACGCGACCCAGCCGGTGGCGGCAAAATCGCCCACGAACATGGACATCATGACGAGCACGGCGCCCATGGCGGCGAGCCAGAACGACAGGGAGTTCACGAACGGGAAGGCGACGTCGCGCGCACCGATTTGCAGCGGCACGATCACGTTCATCAAGCCAAGCACGAGCGGCGTGGCCACGAAGAAGATCATGATGACGCCATGCGCCGTGAAGATCTGGTCGTAGTGATGCGGCGGCAGATAGCCCGCCTCTCCTCCGGCGGCAACCGCCTGTTGCGCGCGCATCATGATGGCGTCGGCAAAGCCGCGCAGCAGCATGACCAGCGCGAGCACGATGTACATCACGCCAATACGCTTGTGGTCGACTGAGGTGATCCACTCTTTCCAGAGGTAGCCCCATTTCCGGTAGTACGTGATGGCGCCCAGAAGCGCCGCGCCACCCATCAGCACCACGGCAAGCGTGCCCATGATGATGGGCTCGTGCAGCGGAATGGCGTCGAGATCGAGTTTTCCAAACATGACTTACTCCGTGAACGCGCGCGGCGCAGCAGGTGGCACACCGGCTTCGCGCTCGGGACGCTGCGCGAGAAGCGCGCGGCGATCCAGTGGGCCGAGTTGGCCGTCCACACGGCAATTGGCGGCGGCGATGATGTCGTCGAGGGCACTGCCCGCGACACGCATGCCTTGAGAGGTGCCGTCCATGGGCCCCATGTATTTGCCGACGATGGCGTCGAACAGCCCCGGCATGACGTTGGCGTAAATCGCGACGGGCGCACCGGTGCCCGGCTGTTCGAGCTTGACGTAGGTCGGTGCGTCAAGCGCGTCGGGCACGGCCTGCGCTTCCCTGACCCATTTGTCGAAGTCACCGCGCGAAGTCACATGCGCCTTGAAGTGCATGTCCGAAAAGCCCGCCCCGCTGTAGGCGGACGACATCCCGGCATACGTGCCGGTCTGGTTGGCGATCAGGTGCAGCTTGGTCTGCATGCCCGACATGGCGTAGACCATGCTCCCAAGCTGCGGGATGAAGAAGGCGTTCATCAACGACTCGGCCGTGAGCTTGAACTCGACGGGCGTGTCGACCGGCAACACGAGCTTATTGACGGTGGCGACGTGGTAGTCCGGATAGATGAAGAGCCACTTCCAGTTGAGCGCCACGACTTCGACTCGCACGGGCGGCTTGTCAGACGCAACGGGCTCTATGGCACGGTACGGGTCGAGCTTGTGAGTCGTCTCCCAGATCATCACGGCAAGCGCGACGACGATGACGACGGGGATACTCCACACGACCACTTCGATCTTGGTCGAGTGCGCCCATTTGGGCGAGTAGGTCGCAGCGGTGTTGGTCTCGCGATAGCGCCAGAAGAACACGAGCGTGAGCACGATCACCGGAATCACGACAAGCAGCATGACACCCATGGCGATCAGGATCAGATGCTTTTCCTGCTCCCCGACACTGCCCTTCGGGTCAAGCAGCTCCAGCGTGCAACCGCTCATGGACACCACCGCCATCGCCGCCGCAACCCGCGCACACCACATGCGCCAACGCGCGACAGGTGTCGTGTCTGCCCTTCCCCTCTCGGTGGGCAAGACGTTATGCATGGACATTTAAAGCCTCTATGTATGGATACACAATTTGCGTGACGAATGCTACGCATATACATATTCCATACATCGCGACATAATGACGCAGGCCGGTACTTCGTAGTTTTGCTTTTTTCTTTTGGCTCTTTTGGCTCTTTTGAGCTTGTTTTTTTGCTTGGCTGAAAAACCACCTTTTTCACCACGCTCAGGTACTGATTACCCCAGCGGCACCAGACCGGAGACCCCCTTCCGATACTCAAACAGTGACCCAACTCGTCTCGGAAGGGGGTCCCCGGTCCGGCCTGTTACGCCCCCCCCCCCCCCCGGTTCCCCTCTCCTTCTTTCTCCGTTTCTTAAAAACGCCACGTTGCCGACACCGACCCCGCCACGTCCGCACTCCCCGCCTTGTACAGGTTGCTCGACACCGCCGCACCAAACACAACGCGCTGCGCCAACCGATACGACACCCCCGCCTGCAACCCAAGGCTGTCTCTACCCACTACCTCACTACGCGTTGTGAACGCCGCGCCCGGATATCCCGCGAAGTACGCACTCTGTGTCACTGCACCACCCGTCAACTCATGATTCCACGTGGCCTGCATACTCGCCGTCAACGCATTGCCAGAAATCATCGGCAATTCGAAACGCACTTCACCTCCAAGACGACTCCGCAGCGAATTGAACGTCTTGCCGTTAACATGCAAACGCACACCGTCAGCATTGCCTTCGGTAAGACTCGGTCGATATAGCGCCGTGTAGTCGAGCGCCGCAATCGGCCCCGCACTCGTCGTGCCACTCAACTGCCAACGCCAACCACCACCCACGGTGGCCGACGCCGTCGCTCCCGTCCACGTCCCCCTCGGCGCCGCCGAATACCCGTTCACCGCAATCGAACGATCCACCCGGCCATCCTCAACCCCCACCCGCGCCGACGCAAACGCATGCGGCCCAGCATTCAAGTCCGGCGCATACCTCGCATGCACACCGACATCGAGCGCCGTAGTCTTTCCAGAGCCAGGCGTCCGACCGTCCAGACGCGTCGACTGACCACTGATGGCACCATGCGCGCCCAACGCCCAGTCGCGCCCCTCACCCGCCACCCTCTCAACGCCAAACACCACGCCGTAGGTATTGCCGCTCGCACCCGCCATGTCTCCAGCGCTTCCGCGCCAATATCCACTGCCGAAAGGCATCGCGAACGCACGCCAGTTGCCCTTGAGCGCGCCCTCACTCACCCCCTTCACGCCATCGGCGCCAACAGCCGCCGCAACCATGTCGGTAATCTGACGCTCACGCAACAAACCACCCGTGTACATGGCGCCATACGCGGCCGGAGTGAGTTGCGGCAACGCCCTGGCAATGCCGCTGCCGTCCGCCGCAGAAAAGTCGAGCGCCGCCACCAACGGCTGCAGGTCCGCACCGGCACCGCCCGCGATCTTGTCGAGCGCCAATCCGACCCCCTGGCTATTGCCGTCGACACCGTATCGGGAATATGCACTCGCCGCGCGTGTGATAGCCACGCGGTAGGTGTTGTTGCCCAACGACGTGGCACTGGCGTTCAGCGTCGGTGATGCCAGCAAGGCCGTTACGCTGGCAAAGGCACCCGTGATGCTCGACGCATTGAGCCACTGGTTCGATGTGACGCTGAAACCGCTCGCGTACCAACCGCGCTGCGGCGCAATCGCCAGCGTGCCGTCCAGAGTGGCATTGCCGGAGACGACCAGTTTGCTGAAAGTGCCGTCGGCCGCGAGCGAGCTCAGCAAGCGGCCCGTGCTCGCTTGTGTGTAGTCTCCGCCCACACTGATGAAACCGCCAGCCAGCAACGGCGCGACCGTGCCCGCGTTGACGAAGCGCCCAGCAGCATCGAGTTGATAGCGACTGTTGCCGGTAAGCGTCGCACCATTGGCCACATTCACGTCGTAGACCGTGTGATCGCCGTTGATCTGTGTGGTGCCACCAACCATCGACAGCGACAGATTGCCGCCGACGATGTTGCCGTCGAAGCGCAGGTTGAAGGCCGCATCCGGTTGCAAGGTGGCGCGGCCGTTTGCATCCGGCGTCAAACCGAATTTGAGTTGCGTCAGCCGTAGCGCACCGCTGCTGTCGCGCTGCGAATAGAACGACAGAATGTCGCCATAGAGCGCCGCCCCGCGCATGATGTTGATCTGCCCGACATAACCGCTCTCGGACATGTAGAGCGAAGCGTATTTGCCCGCGAGCCGGCCCGTGACGTCGACTTGCGATACCAATGGCCCGTTGATTTCGTCGGGCAACGGCAGCGGATTGTTCTGCTCCTGGCGGATGTACGAGCCCCGATATTCGAAATCCTGACCGTCGCCGAGAGGGTTGTAGCCAAAGTCGAAGCTCGCCGCGATGCCATGCTCGCCCATTGCCTGGACGTCGCCACGCTGCACAAAGGTGTGATTCTTGCCGTAGGTGAACATCACGCCACGCCCATAGGCACCGTCGGCATACACGCGCGTTCCGGGAAGCACGACGACAGTATTCCCCACACCGTCAACGCGAATGCCCGCGCCACCGGGCCCCGCGCTCAACAGATCGGCCAGTTGCGAGACGTTGTTGTAGCTGCCGTAGATGTGTAACCCCAGGCCTTGCGTGGCGGTGTTGTAGACGTTCGGCAAGTATGCCGTGCCGTCGGCGTTGCGGCCGAAGTACGGCCTGTCGTTAACGATGGTCAGCCCGTCGTTGTATATCGAGCGGCCGAAGAAGTTGCGACGATCGATGTTGTAGCCAAGGTCCTGAAGCGCCGCCAGTTCGGCCTCCATGAACCCGGTGTAATTGCGATACTGCTGGTGACTCATCAAGCTGTTTTTCAACTCGATGTGCGACATGAACGGAAGGTCGGCCGCGTTGCTATCGAGTCCCGTCGTAACCACGGGAATTCCCTTCATCGCGCCCGCCAGCACTTCGCTCACGTGGTCGCCGGCGAAGTATCCCCCCTCCGAACTGACGTCGAACGGATTGGCCGACGGGGTATTCACGCAAACCGGACAATGGATGACTTGTCCCGGCTGGGCCGGATTGCCTTTGCTGTCGCGCAAGTGGGAAGTCCAGACGTCGAGCTGCTGCGGGAAAGACGCAGCGTACGGCGCCCCGCCTGCGTAATTCATCACGATATTCGTGCCGATACCCAGGTTATGCGCCACCTCATGAAAGATCACCGCAGGCAGATCGGCCTGCCGATTGAGCGGTATCTGCGATGGAATGTACGGCGCCGGCGAGAAATTCATGTCGGTAATGGTGATTTCTCCATGCGCCTTGAAGAAAGAAGGCGCCGGAGCCTCGCCTTTGAGCAGCGCTGAAACCACCAGTGTGTCGACGCCGTTACCGTCAGCACCAAACGGGCTGTCGGCATGGGTGCCGCCGGTCTTCGACAGGCCGATGTTGAGAACCGCAGGCACCTGCCCCTGCGGAAACCTGAGAATTTCGCCCCAGTAGCGCAATGCAGCCACTGTCTGCGCCCTTTGGATTGCCGAAATGGTGTCGCTCGACGGCACGCCCAGCCCCGTGGTTTCCGAGTATCGATAATCGCCAAAGGACGGCGTCACGAAGCGCGCATCGATGAACGGCACCCCGTTTCCGTCGGTGATGTGCTCGATATCGTCGGCTTCTGCCACTGGCGACATCATCATGCAAAGCGCCGCAAACGCGACGCCAGTCATACGAATCGTCATCATTCAGTACTCCATACACATTTTCGTATTTCGTAATGATTTGTAATACGAAGCGCATGGTACGGAGTGCTCGATGGAGTGTCACTGCGATTTATACGGGGTTTGGGCAGAACCACCCGCAAACCATTGTTAAACAAGGATTTTTTTGTTTTTCACACTGCAATTTCACAGGAAATCGGTCCGGCTTGTATTAATCACAGTTTCGCCAGGGTGGGGCTGTGACGATACTTCACTCACCGACTGACGCAACACAGCGGCAGCCGAAACCCGGAACCCGGACCCTTCAAGGAGAAACGACATGCCCGCCATCATCGCCTACGGCTTTCCCTCACTCCTCGGCCTCGTGGGCGTCATCGCCCCGATCTTCGGCTGAGCCGCCCCTCACCCCGACCAGAACCCGGAGAACGACATCATGAGCCACCTCTTCGACTTCATCGACAGCCTGCTGACCAACGAAACGTGCGTCGAAACCGGTATGCAGTGCGCCGTGACCATCGGCCACTTTTTTGCCTACTGATACGCGGCACGATCGCCGCCCCCCAGATCAAGGAGAAACAATATGCCCGCTGCCCTCTATTGCGCCGCCACGGAACTGTTCGAGAAATTCGGCCACCTTCTTCCTTTCAATCTCTGAATCACCCTGATTGCCACGAAGAAAGGACCGCCCCAAGCGGTCCTTTCTTCGTTATGCAACACGGTGAACCCATCGCGCATAACCGATATGCCACCAACGCGGAAATTAAGAAGAACTTCGTCGTCCGGCAATTTTTTAGTACGATTTCGGCATTCACATACAAAAATCGGGGCCAGAGGGATGTCATCTCCCACCAAAGTATTCTGCATCGAGGACGATCATGATTCAGCCGACCTGATTCGCGAAGACCTGACGGATCGGGGCTACGTCGTCAAGGTGGCGCACGACTTTACGACGGCACTGGCGACGCTGGCGTCGTTCATGCCGGACGTCATCCTGTGCGACATCAATGTGCCGGGCATGACCGGATTCGAGTTTCTGGAAAGCGCCCGCAGCATCATCCAGGGCGAACGCAAGATTCCCTTCATCTTCCTCACGGGCAACGCCGACAAGGCGTCGATCATGCGCGGGCATAGCACCGGCGCCGACGAATACATGCTCAAGCCGGTCGACTTCGACGTGCTCGACACTGTCATCCGCAAGTACACCGAGCACGACGAAACGCCGGATGACGCGCCGCTGCCGTTCGGCCTGACGAAACGGGAAGTGGAAGTGCTGCAATGGTCGGCACGCGGCAAGACGTCCGCCGAAATCTCGATCATCCTCGATCTGGGCAAACGCACGGTGGACTTCCATATCGATAACGCCCGCGAGAAGCTCAATGTCGCCACGCGCACGGAAGCCGTGGTACGCGCCGCGCTGCTCAACATCATCCAGCTTTGATCGCATCAGACTCTCTTTCCGCGACGGATCGCCCGCATGGCTAAAGCGTCTTCATCACCCAACAAGCAACTCCCGATCCGGCGCAGGATGTATTTACTGCTCGCCCTCAGCCTCATCGCCATGGTCGCGGTGGGCGTTGTGGTGCACCGCGAAGTCGATGCATCCCAGCGCCGCGCCATCGAGGCCGAACGCACGCAGATAGAACACCTCAGCGTGCTTGAGGAACTCAACGATTACATCTCGGACTTTCGCACCGTAGAATCCGAAGCCCTCGCCCCGATGTCGCCCAAAGCGCTCGCCGATACCCGCGCCGCCGCCGCCGAGTTCGACGACAAGATCAAAACGGCCTCGGAGCGCTATCAGAAGGTGCTGGTGCACGACGAATTCCGTCTGGCATTCTCGAAATTCCAGACGCAGTGGGCTCAGTATCGGCGCGCTTCGAATCAGGTGTTCCAGCTCGCCCAGAGCGGCAAGCTGAACGACGCCGCCAAGCTCTATCGCGGTGAGTCGAACAACAAGTACACGCAGGCGAATAGCACCTTCGGTTCGCTGGTGTTTCGCAGCACCGAAGCCCTCATCAAGGAAGTCGAAGCCAAGAACAAGGCGGCTCGCAACCGTCTCCTGCAAATCGACGGCCTCATCGCCGCGATGATTATTTTGACGCTGCTCTGCCTGGTCTACGTGGACACGGCCATCCTCAAACCGCTCACGCGCCTGATCCGGATGTCGGGCAACGCGGTGTCGGGTAAGGAAAAGCTGCGACTGCCCTGGCTTGCGCGCGGTGACGAAATCGGCACGCTGTCGCGCTCGCTCGCCAAGTTCCAGGAAAGTACGTCGTCGCTGGTGCGCAATCAGAAGCTCGCGACAGCCAAGAACACGATCCTGCAACGCGCACTGGCCAACGAGGAACGCCTCAACAACTTCCAGAAGACCTTCCGGTCGATGGCCACGCACGAGTTCCGCACGCTGCTCAATGTGATCGACGGCCACGCGCAACGCCTGCTGAGCCCGCGTAACGAGGAAACGGATTCGAGTCCGCGCTATACGAAGATTCGCGAAGCCGTCGCCAAGCTCAACCATCTGATTCAGAACTGGCTGGATGCCGCGCAAAGCGCATCGCTCGACGACCCAAAGTTCGGCAAACGCGCCGAGTTGTCGCTCGTTGCTCTGCTCGAAGACGTGCGCGGTGTCGGCTCGGATATGTTCCCGAACGCGACGATTACGGTGCAAGCCCCCCCAGGTCTCGACAGTCGCATGATCGGCGACAGCAACGTGCTGTTCCACGCGTTCATCAACCTGATCAGCAATGCCACCAAGTACACGATGGTGGCGCCCGCGATCGATATCGGCGTGTCCGATACGGGCAGGGCCTTGTGCGTCGTCTTGCGCGACAACGGCACGGGCATTCCGGAGGACGAACTCAGGGAAATCTTCCAGATGTCGTTCCGCTCACGCAGCAACGCGGTGCTGGAGGACGGCTCGGGCGTAGGCCTCGCGGTGGTCCACGCCGCCATCGAATTCCATAAGGGAACCATCGATGTGACGAGTCAGGTCGGTGTTGGCACCACGTTCACGATCACGCTGCCGAAATCGCTGGGCACCAGCGAACCCGCCGCCTGATAGCTTCAGACATCGACGACGCCAGAAAGCAAACAGGCCGGCATTGCCGGCCTGTTTGCTTTCCTGCCGCCTCGTGGGGCGCCGTCCCGATCAGGCGGGCGGAACAACCTCCGAGGTGTTGTCGGAACCGCCCAGCGCCTTGTAGAGCGCCATGCGATTGTTCAGCCGGTTCAGCCGCACCTGCGCATCTGCGGCCTGTGCGTCGCGCAGGCTCTTTTGCTGATCGAGCCAGGGCTGAATGTCGATGGCGCCGGCCAGATAGCGCGAACGCAAAAGGGCTTCCGCGCGCTGCGCCTGCGCCAGCGACAGCGCACGCTGCTCCCCTTCCCTCGCCAGTTGCTCTCGCGCCGAGAGCGCATTCTCGACTTCGCTCAAGGCCGTGAAGAGGCTCTTGCGGAAGGTCACAGCGGCTTCGTCAAACTGTGTCTGCGACACTTTGATCTGCAATTGCATGGTGTTCCACTGGATAAACGGCAGCGCCAGTCCCAGCCCCAACGTCCCAAACGGATTGGCCAGCACGCGCTCGAGCGACGAACTTGACGTCCCGAGCGTTCCCGTCAGCGTGAACGTCGGATAGAAGCTCGTCCGCGCCACGTCGACGTTAGCGAGCATCTCTCGCAGCCGCAGTTCCGCGGCGCGCAAATCGGGCCGTCGACTCAGCAGCTCCGCAGGCAGCCCCTCCGGCACGGCAGGCAACGCCTGCGTGGGCAGCGCCGACGGCTCCGCAGCGGCTTGCTGCGGCGGACGGTCAAACAGAATCGCCAGTGCGTTACGGTTCTCGGTACGCTGTTGCAACAGCGTCGTGAGCGTCGCTCGCTGATCCGACAGCGCCTGCTCGGCTTGCGCCACATCCAGCGAAGAGACCGCCCCTGCGGCATAACGCGAACGAACCAACGCCAAAACACGTTCGCTGTACGCGATGTTGCTCTCGGCGTAAGCGATCACCTGATTGAAATAGCCAATCTGCCAGTAGTACTGCGCCGTCTGACTGATCACCGCCAGACGCGCCGCCTCCCGGTCAGCCTCGGTGGCTTCGAACTCCCAGCGGGCGGAATCTCGCTGTGCCGCCAGTTTGCCCCACAGATCCAGCTCGTAGTTCGCCGTCGCCGTCAGACCGCTGGTCCGTGTCACGAAGTGGTTGTCCAGTCTGCGCGACACACTCCCCTGGCCCTGTACCGTCACGCCGGGAGTGAGATTGGTATCCGCCAGACCGGCTTGCAACTGCGCGCGATAGGCCCGGATACCCGCCGCAGCGAGATCGTTGTTGACGGCCAGCGCGTCGGCGATCAGGCGGTCGAGCACCGGGTCGCCGAACGCGCGCCAGAAATCGGGGGCTATCGTGCCGACGGGGGCGGCGGGAGCCGCCGCTGCGGTAGCGGACGCAACCGGCGCACCGGTCCACTGCGCCGGAACCGGCACCGCCGGCAGCGGCTCATGGCGCACACCCGCGCACCCGGCCAGCAACGTGGCCGCGCTCGCCAGTGCGAGCACCGTACGGGTCAGCGTCGGAATACGAATCGTAGGAATGACTTGGGTCATCGGGCAGTACCTCAATCGCGTGCCAGTGCTTCGACCGGGTCCAGCCGCGCCGCATTGCGCGCAGGCATGAAGCCGAACACAACGCCGATGAGCGTCGAACACAGGAAAGCCGTTACAACGGAGCCCATCGAAAACACCATTTTCCATTGGGCAACGAACAGCGAGAAGATGAAACTTGTGCCAAACGACAGCGCAATGCCGATGGCGCCCCCCATCAGACACACCATCACCGCCTCAACCAGAAACTGCTGCATGATGTCGCTCTGCCGCGCGCCCACCGCCATGCGGATACCGATTTCCCGCGTGCGCTCGGTGACCGACACGATCATGATGTTCATCACGCCAATCCCGCCCACGACGAGCGAAATCACCGCAATCAACGAAAGCAACAGCGTGAGCGACTGACTCGTCTTCTCGACGGTCTTCACCACGCTGTCCATGTTGTAGGTGAAGAAGTCCTTGCGCCCGTGACGCTGCGTCATGAGCGATTCCAGACTCTTCTCCGCCGCTTTGCTCGGCTGCCCCTCTCGCACCCGCACCGTAATGCTGTCGACGTTGCGCTGCCCGAACAACCGGCCAGCCGCCGTGGTGTACGGCACCCAGATGTTCAGACTCTTCATGTCGCCGAAAGCGCTCTTCTTCTCGGCCGTCACGCCGATCACCACGCACGGCAGGTTGCCGACGAAGATCACCTCGCCCAGCGGGTTCGGGTTCGCGCCAAACAACTTGCGGCGCGTGTTCTGGTCGATCACCGCGACCTGCGCCTGACGGCGCACCTCGTCCGGCCCGAAGGCGATGCCCTGGGCAATCTTCATGCCGCGCACCTGAAAGAAGTGCTCCCCTACACCGGTCACCATCGCGCTCGCGTCAATGTTGCGATACCGCAGCAGCAAGCTGCGCGCGGTCTCCGGTGTCGCGCTGTCGACATAAACCTGCTCGGACAGCGCGCTCACGTCTTCCGGCACGAGCGTCTGAATCGTGGCGGCGCGATTGTCGCCCCAGTCCTTGCCGGGATAGATGTTGATCGTGTTCGTGCCGATGCTGCCGATCTCGGCGAGCATGTAGCGCTTCGCCCCCTCGCCAATCGCGACGATCGAGACGACAGACGTAATCCCGATGATGATCCCGAGCATCGTCAGAAACGTGCGCAGACGGTGCGACACCAGCGCGATCCACGCCATGCGGAACGCTTCGGCAAAGCGGTCGATGCCTCCTGCCCAGCGGCGCGGCGGCAACGCCCCGCCATGGCTGGCGTCCGCGGCGGCAGGATCGGTCGAACGTGCGACGGGCGCGGCAGGCGTGCGGATGGCAACGACACCACTGTCGCCACCATCGCCATCGGCGGCAGCCACCGGCATCGCTTCTGGCACATCGGCCACCGGTGTATTCGTCCGGTCGTCCACCACCTCGCCGTCACGAATCTCGATGATGCGGCGGGCGTGCGCGGCAACGTTCTCGTCGTGGGTCACGATGATGACCGTGTGTCCGAGCGCGTTGAGTTCCTTGAGAATGCGGATGACTTCCTTGCCGCTGCGCGTATCGAGGGCGCCGGTCGGTTCGTCGGCCAGAATGACTTCGCCGCCGTTCATCAGCGCCCGCGCAATACTCACGCGCTGCTGCTGACCGCCCGACAACTGGCTCGGCCGATGGCCGGTACGGTCGGCGAGCCCCAGCCGTTCGAGCAACTGCACCGAACGCGCACGACGCACCGCGTGGGGCGTGCCGGTGTAGACCGACGGCATCTCGACGTTGGCGGCGGCGTCCAGATGCGGCAACAGGTGGTAGCGCTGGAAGATGAAACCGAAGTGCTCGCGACGCAATTGGGCCAGCGCGTCGGCGTCGAGATCGCGCGTCTCGCGTCCCGCCACGCGGTAGTTGCCCTCGCTCGGGTGATCGAGACATCCGAGAATGTTCATCAGCGTCGACTTGCCCGAGCCCGACGCGCCCATGATGGCGACGATCTCGCCCGCCGCGATGGTGAGATTCACGTCGCGCAGCACGACGACATCGCGATCCCCCGACGGAAAGCGCCGGGTGACACCCGTCAGCTCAAGCATGGGGGGCGAACTTGCGTTCAGGGGAGATTGGGCCATGGCGCTCGACATCTTTCACTTCCCTTACCGACCTGCGTTGGCCGAAGTGTCGGCGGCCGACACGGAGTCGCTCGCCTCGCCGATCACCACGCGCTCGCCCGCCGCGAGCCCCTCGCGCACTTCGACCTGCACGTTGTTGTTCAGGCCAATGACGACCTGACGCGTCACGGCTTTGCCGTCGCCGCCCAACACGCGGACCTCGTAGCGCTGGGCGCCGGCTTTCTTGCCGAGCGCCGCCACGGGAATGCTCAACGCCTGCTTGGCGGTGCCGAGCAGCACGTTCACCTGAGCCGTCATCGAAATGCGCAGGCGGTGATCCGCGTTCGGCACTTCGAACAGTGCGTTGTAAAAGACGGCCGTATTGTTGCGCGTGGCACCACCACCAAGCGTACTCTGCGTATCGAGAAAGTTCTGCGGTGCAGGTTCGATCGCGCGCAGCTTGCCGTAGTAGCGCTTGTCGGGATCGCCGAGGATCGTGAAATACGCCGTCTGCCCGGGCGCCACGCGGATGACGTCGGCCTCCGAGACCTGCGCCTTCACGGTGATCGTGTCCAGATCGGCGAGCTTCAGAATCACCGGTGCCTGCTGCTGCGCGATCACGGTCTGGCCTTCCTGCGTAACGATCGCAACGACCTCACCGTCGATAGGTGCGTCGATACGCGTGTAGCCGACGTTGGCCCTGGCCGACTCGATGGCCACACCGGCCTTGCGCAGTTGGGCGTCGAGGCCCGCGAGCGTGGCGCGCTGAGAGTCGAGTGCGGCCTGCGCCGACTCGAAATCCTGACGCGAGGTCGAATCGTCGGGCAGCATCTGCCGCTGACGGGCGAACGCCAGTTCCGCCTGCTTGAGCTGCGCGATGGTGGAGCGCTTTTGCGCCTGGAGGTTCTGCTCGTCGGCCTCGGCCTGCCGCAGACTGTTCTGTGCCAGCACCGGGTCGATCTGCGCGAGCCATTGTCCCTTCCTGACCTTATCGCCAAGCTTGACTTTGAGCGACTTCAACTGCCCGGAGACCTGCGCGCCGACGTCGACCTGCTGGAACGCCTGGAGCGTGCCGGTGGCGAGGACGGTGTTTTCGATATCGCTGCGCTCGACCTTGGCGCTGATGTACTGCGGCGGCTTGGGAGTCGCGAGACTGCGCAGACCGAGCGCCACGAGAACAACGAGCACGACGAGGCTGGCGACAAGATAACGTCGGCGGCGAATGAACTGGATCATGGAACGAAGTGGGGGGTCAAAGAAGCACGTCGAAAAATACGCTGCGCAAAATCCGTTGCCACCAACTGGCAGGTCGCTCTGCCGATACCACGCACCGGCAGATCACCGCCCCGAGGCACCGTTCGGGGCACGAAAAGTTGAGAGTTTAAGGCGTTTGGCAACGTTGGAGACCATCCGTCCCAACGACCGCAGCAAAGATAATCCGCCAACGACGACAACGAACAGACTGTGAACCTGAAAGAGGACTCGCATCAACGGGTGCCGACGAAAGGGAACACGGCCACCAGACCCTCGAGGAGGTTGGAAAGCAGACCGGGAATGTAGGGCATGACGGACTCCTCGATAATTGGCAAAGGCCACTGGCTTCTGACGCCCGGCGTACGGGGCACCTGCCTGCATACGTCGTTTCGTTGGAAAGAGTGTCGCATCGCGCGGCCCCGGTGAAAACTTGTACAAATCACAGGGCAGGCCACGGGGCGGCGTCACTATCGGGGAAATCTCATGAAGTGATATATTTCCCCCGGCACCTGAAGGGACTTTATGAAAACAGAGATCTTCTACGCCCTCTACCTGATCGCCATCGTGACCGAAGCAATGTCGGGCGCGATCATGGGGATGCAACGCGGCATGGACCGCTTCGGACTCGCCTTCATCGGCATGGTGACGGCGCTGGGCGGCGGCACCATTCGCGACGTGCTGTTCGGCCGGCACCCGCTGGTCTGGATTGCCCACCCGGAATATCTGCTGCTCACGCTGGGCGCGGCCACGCTCACCTCCATCGTTGCGCGCCACGTGCACCGGCTGCGCATGACCTTCATCACCGTCGACGCCATCGGACTCGCGGCGTTCACCATCCTCGGTTGCGACATCGGCATGACCGTCAGCACGAGTCCGGTCATTGTCGTGCTGGCCGGCGTACTCACGGGGATTGGCGGCGGCATGCTGCGCGACCTGCTCTGCGGTCAGGTGCCGCTGGTGCTGCGCCGGGAGATGTACGCGAGCGTGGCGTGCATCGCAGGGGCGATGTACGTCGTGATGCTGCGTCTGGGTGTCGAGAACGGTATCGCGACGGGTATCTGCTTCGCCGCCGGCTTTGTCATCCGGATGCTGGCCGTGTGGTTCGGCTGGCGCTTTCGCACCTTTGAGAACGAAGCACCGGCCGAGCCGATGCACTGACGGGCCGGTGTTCCCGGTGCGATCAGACGCCGGCGTGTTCGCAGGGAGACGATGACGAGACGGGCGCCGCCGGGGCGGAAGTCGATGCAGCGCGCTTTGCCGGACGACGTGATTCGCCAATACCGCCGGATGCCATCCGGCCGGTCTGCGTGGCGCAGTAGTCGAGTGTCTGGCGCAGCAGCGTGTCTACCTTGCGCAGCGACAAGCCATGACGCGCGGCGACTTCTTCGCGTGTCAGGTCATCGACCCGCAACTCCATGAGCACGCGCCGGTGATGTCCCGACATCTCGTCCAATGCGCGGGAGAGCGCCGCAAGCTCGGAGCGCGCACCGGCCACCGCCTCCGGGCCGGGCCCCCGGTCTGGCAGGACGTCGAACACTTCGTGCTCCTCGCCAAGCGATTCCCACATGCGACGACCGCGCATCTGGTCGACCGCCAGGTTGTAAGCCATCCGGAACACATAGGTCTCGGCGCTGTGCACCGCGTCGGGCAACGTGGCGCTGCCAAGGCGCACCCACGCCTCGTGCAGGCTGTCGCTGGCGGTATCGGAACAACCGATCCGGCGCGACAGCCGGCGCAGCAAGCGCTCGTAGTTCGATTCCAGGCACTCGCGCAGCACCCGAATGGCCGCGCCGGTCTGCCCGGCCCCGCCGAGTTCGCGCGCCTCGGCGGCCGAGACGGCGTCGGCAACGCTGTTTGCCGTGCCCAGATCCACTTCAGCGCCTCCCGTGCTCCGTGCTTCCCCGTACTGTCCACGCGCGAACATTGTTTGCCCCCCGATCCCCATGAACGCTTCTGTCTGCCATTTCGTGCAAGCCTCAATGACATGACGGATATCGAAGGGCAAATCCGCAGATTATTTTTTGTAACGCACCGCCTGCCGTCACAGATGTGCCTTTTCCTCCCGCGTGAGCTGCATCTTCTGTGCTTCGGTCAACTCTCCATTCCCAACCAGTTGGAATGCGCTCGACGGGTCGTAACTCGCCCTTGCCTGCGGCGCGAGCGATGCGCCCTTCTGGTCGGCGTTGGGGGCGGGTGTATCCGAGCCCCCGCCCAGCATGCGGATCGAGAAGATCGACGGCGCGTTCTGACGCTGCGCCGCCCGGTCGCGTGCCATAGCGTCCTGCGCGGCGGTGGCTGCCTGCGCGGCCGTGGCACTCGCATTGGTCAGCGCGCCGACATTGACCGCCGCAATCACCGGCAACCCCGTCGACTTGCCCTGCACCTGAACGTTGGCGGCGTTGACGATCGCCAGCGCTGCGAAGTTGACGTTGCCCGACACACGAATCCCGGCTTCGCCCGCGTCGATGGTGCCCAGCGGCGCGACCAGGTCGATGTCGCCGCCCGGCACCTCGGGCAGCGGCGCCAGCGTGGCGATACCCGCACCGCTGGACGGCACCGACGGCGAGAGCGCCACGTCGCCCACGTTGTCGTACACGCGCTTGGGCGGGGTGTAAAGCACCGTCGTCTTCGAGCCACGACCGGCGTTGATGTCCCCTTCGGCCGACCACGCCTGAATGCCGCCGCCAAAGGTCGTCATTACCCGCGACAGACCGAGCAGGATGCTGTCCCGGCTGTAGAGCTGAACGTCGCCTTCGCCTTGCGTAACCACACCTGCGGTCGCGCCGGGCGTTACCCCTTCGACACCCACCAGCGTTCTGCCGCCCGGGTTCAGCATCTGGATGTTGCCGCCGAAGTTGGTGCGTACACCGGCATCGGTCGTGACAGGCGTCGTCACACCGTTCACTGTATTCGTACCCGTCACGCTGCTGAACATCGTGATCGCGCCGTCGTAGCTTTGCGGATTGCCCTGCACGTCGTTTGCCGGGAACAGCGTGGCGATGGCGCTTCGACCGCGCAGATAGCTGCCATAGCGCGGGCTGCTCGTGTCGTTGTACTCGCGTCCGCCGAGCAGCAACTCCTTGAAGTACACCTCACGCACGAACACGCCCTGCTGCACCTGCGGCAACGCGAGGAAGTACCCGAGTGCATCGGCCGACGTTCCGGTGTAGCCGAAGCGATCCTTGAGCCATGCCGTCAGTTCGTCGCCGTAGGCGTGAACCACCTTGCCACTGCCGGCCAGCGCGCTGCCGCTGGCCAACTGGTTGGCCGGATCGAAGTACAGCCTGGCGAAGCGCGTGTAATCGGGGCCGTTGGCGCCCACGCCGGCGAGCACCGAAATGTCTGCGCCGCCGGTGGTGTTCGACGGGTGCATCACGTCGCCCACACTCGTGAGCATGCCGACATAACCCTGATACAGATTGCGTCCCGCCTGCATTTCCAACAGGCCCGGTCCGACAATGTTCGCCGACTGATAGATGATGTCGCGCCCAGCCTGCATGAGCGTGACATCGCTGCCGGTCAGGTTCGCGAACGTGTCCGGCAACGTGCCGACACCGACGATGTCGCGCCCGGCCATGACCTCGAAAGGCTTCGCGGCGACGTACCAGACGCCGTGCGTCGGGACAAACTGCGCCACAGGGTCGTTCAGGCTGACAAGCGTCTTGCCGATACTCAGATCGTCGATATCCACGCCGGCATAGATACGGGCAGGCACACTATCCTGCCCGTGCAGCGGCGACGTTATGGTGTCTTCGCCATACGCAAGCGGATTGGCCGCAGCCTGACGAATCGCCGCGTCCGGCGACGCGCTGTTGAGGTTTGGCCCCTTGATCGTCTGGAAGAAGGGATGCTGCGGCGTGGCCAGGCTCGCCATGTCGGCGCCGGACATTGAGACCGTCGCGCCCTGCCCATAGATCGTGCCCGCCGCAAACATTTCGAGTTGCCCCACTGGCGAGGCGATCAACTCGAGATTGGTTCGCGGATCGTCCGGCGTCATCGCCGTATTGAACCGGATGTCGCCATTGGCGGCCGTCACGCTCAGGCTGCCCGGGAAGAAGCTGCCGCCGTTCGCGGTGCCATTGCCCGCATATCCACCGTCGATGGGCATGACATCGCCGCCGGCCGAGAACAGGCGAATGGCGGTGGCCGGACGGAAGAGCGTGAACTGCGTGTTGCCGCCCTTGGTCAGGGAACCCGTGGCAGTCGTGTAGAAGGCGCCGTCGACGTTCTGCGACGCCGTCATGCCCGCGTCGCCGACCCCGCCCAGCACGAGATCGCCACGCGCACTGACGCTGACCGTGCCGTCGCCGGGGATCAGCACCGGTCCGCGCGTCTGCGTCACACCTTTGATCGTCGTGAGCGCCTGTGCGCGCGGATCGTAGGACTTCCAATAGCTGCCGTTGGCATACGCCGCCGTCGCACCGACCGAGCCCGCGTCGATGGTGGCGTCGCCGCGCAAACTCGTCACCGAACCGAAGTAATCGCCAGGACGGTCCGACTGCCCCACGGACGGACGTCCGTTGAGCATCCCGCCGACCTTCACGCTCAGATCGCCACCGCCCGTCTGCACCAGACTGCCGTCAGACAGCACACGACCGGTCGAGGCAACGGCGAGGTCGAGGCCCGTCGACTGGAAGTTGTTCCCGGACGTCATCACGCCAGCGTTGCGTCCGGCCACCAGCGTCAAATTGCCACCACCAAGCGTGCCGATGCCCTGGAAACCGATGATTCCCGGAGCGATATTGTTTGGATCGAGCACGGCCATCGAGCCGAAGTTGATCCCCCACGCGGTCGGGTCCGTCGTGAGTCCCGCCCCGCCCTGGCGCCACAGCCAATTCGACGTGAGGTTACTGTCGACGAAGCGCTGCGAGTTATCGGCCATCTGGATATTGCCGGTCACATCCTGCTGTGCCGATATCAGCACGTCGCCACCATGCTCCGGATACCAGACCTGAACACCGCCGCCCGAACCGGCTGCCGGCAGGTTATACGGATTGGTACCGTCCACCGCGAGTGTCGGCGCGGAATTCGTACCGGCCGTATAGACGCCATACGGCGTGGCTTCGCTGAAGTTGCCGCCGGCAAGAATCTCGAGATTGCCCGTCCCGGTGCGCAACACGCTGAAGGACTTAGCGCTCAGCGAGTTGTTGTACGCCGCGTCGCTCAGCGTGACATCCCCTTGTCCCGCGAGCGCACGTGCCGCCTGCAACCCACGCGGGTCGGCAGAGGTAACGTCTGCGCCACCGACAAGGCGAATCGAAGCGGAGGACGAACCGGGCGCGAGCATTGGCGCCATCGGCGACGTGGGTGCCGCCCCAGCAACGCCGGGCGTGACCACAGCTCCCAGGGGCGGCAAAGTTGCGACATCGAAGACGAGATAGCCGTTCCCCCCTAAAGAAGGCCCGGGATTGAGTGTGGTACCCGCCGGGATCATGCTACCCGGCCCATAGGCATGGCCAGCAATATCGACAAAGGGAACGCCATACCCCGAGACCATGTCCTGATAGAACTGATCGTTCGGCACGGTCCAGTCATTCATCAGTGTCACTGCACTGGAATAAACGTAGCTGGAATTATTCAGACCGGTGTCGCCAGGCGACCACAACTGCGCATTAGGATCCGTCGAGATGTCGATCGGAGTGTAGACCGCTGGCGTGCCAGAGGACGACTTGAACCCATCCGAAATGCTGCCCCCGATCGTCAGATTGCCGCCCGCGCGCAAGACCAGCGCCATCGGTTCGCCCGCGCCATACGTTGCCGAATTCGGATCACGATCCGCCCCTGCGCCGTAGCGGTACTTCGACAGATCGATGTCGCCGATCGTCGACAGATCGCCAACGGAGGCGATCTGCACGCCGGGGCGCAGGTGGTAGGCGCTGCCGTAGGCCGAGAGACCGGCCGTGCGCGCCGCCAGCGCACCGTTACCGGCAGCGGCGTTCATGAACGCAGTGCTGGCCGTGTCGTAACCGTCAAGCGTCGCCTGCGAAATCGCGCTGCCTGCCGCCAGGTTATACGTCCAGAAGCCATTGAGCGCGACGCTGTTGGCACCGCGTATCGTCAGCGGCCCCGGTGCGTTGATAGCGATGTCGCCCGACGTCTCCCCCGTTCGCATCGCGTTGAGGATGACCTCGCCGTAGCGCCCGCCGCCCGGTGTGCTGAGATCGAACACGGCGCCCGGCGAGAGCGTCATCGTGCCACCCGACGTCGTCAGTTCGATATGACCGCGATTCTTCGATTCGATGGGCACGCCGTAGCTGTCAACCTGAAGCTTCGTGCCGTGCGCGTCGAGTACCGCACCGCCACCGAGCGTAAGCCCGTTGCCGGCCGACAAACGAATCGTGCCCGGCGACGTGCCGGAAGCGTCGATCGTGCCGTTGACCGTCAGATTGCCACTGTCGACCGAGATGCCGACGTTATGCGCCTTCACGCCGTCGCCGACGACCAGATCGCCCTGCTTCTGCACGAAGTTGCGCGAATCGAAGAAGCCCCCCCGCGTGAGCAGCGCGTTCAGTCCGGCAAAGTCGGTGAAGGTGCCCGCCGCGGCCCCAAAGTCAGCGCTGACAAACCCCGGGTTCGCGCTGCCGCGCAACAGGCCGTTCAGAGTTACCGTGCCGGCACGAGCGTCGATCGTAATCGCCCCCGCATTGCTGTTTTGCGCAGAAACATCGACGATCGAGCCAGGCGACTGCGTCACGCCGCCCTGCGCGCTCGAGAACGTCGCCGTGCCGCCGAAGCCGTAGACGGTGTGCGCCTGAATCTGCGAGGTCTGACCGCTCAGATCGATGCGGCTGCCGTCGGCGAGCACGACGTCGTGCGTGGCGTCCACGGCGAGCTTGCCGCTGGGCAGCAGGACGGTGCTGCCAATGCGCACGTTATCGCCCGTCAGATCGATCTCTGCACCGGCAACCGTCGACGTTGCCGTGCTTGGCGTCGTTCCCGCCGGGGCCACGACATTGAGCGCGCCGCCCGCCGTATAGCCGATGATCGATTTCTGCGTACCGGTGAGCAGCGGCGTCGCCAACGTGAGGTTACCGCCCGTGCCGCTCTGACCGAAGACCGCGCCGCTTTGTGTGCTCGGCGCCTGAAACACGAAGAGCTTGCTGTTGCCGGCCGACATGATTCGGTCGCTGGCCGTCAGATCGACGTCGTTGAAGCCGTAGATGGTGCGCGTGACGCTGGTCGTATCCACCGGCACGAACTGGCCGAGATCGATTTCCTTCGCCACCAGGCTCAACGCGCCGCTGCCCGGGCCACCCGTCAATATCGCCGGTGCCGATGCCCCCGCCACGCCGCTCCACGTCAGCCGGTCGGCAACAATCGTTGCGCGATCGCCTGTCGCGCCATAGCCGTAGATCGCCGGGGACTTCAGAACGACATCCACGCCCGAGCCACGCGTATCGAGACCGCTGCTGCCGAACACGTTGATCGCCCCGGCGGCGCCCAGCGTGATCTTCTCGAGGGCAGGTGCGCCGCTCGACGCGTCGCCATGCATCAGCGTCGAGAGCATGGCCTGATTGAACAGCATGCCTGCCGGGTTCCCTGCGGCAGCCACCTGCGACGCGTCGCCCACATTGAGCGAGCCCACCGCGAGCGTGATATTGCGCGCGCCGAAGCGTGCCGTCGAATCGAGCGTCGACGAGCCATTGGTCGAGAAGACCAGCGTGCCTTCGGAGAACAGGCCTGAGCCCGCCCCTATCGTGATCGCACCGTTGCTCGATTGCGTGCCGGCAAATGCTATCTCGCCGTTCGACAGGCCAAGCACCGTGTTATTCCCGGCGACGTAGGGCAACCCCGTCGTCGCAGTGTCGAACGGTGCCGCGCCCTTGCCAACAGTCGTCAGCGTCACGTTATTGCCCAACGTGATGTTGGTGCCGATCAGATAGATCTCGCCGGCAGACAAGGTGACGCCGTCGCGCAAGTAGAGATCGTTGACGCCGCTGTTGTAGATGCTGTATCGCTGTCCCAGCGTCGGAGCCGCGTAGCCGTTAATGCTCAGGCGCGGCGCGTTGATCGCGCTCAGGTCGTTTGCCGCAACCGACAACCCCGTGAATCCCGGCGTTGGGGTTCCCGTAGTAATTTCGCCGACGTTCTCCACCGCGACCTGTCCCGCGACACCGCCCTGCGCAGCGCGGAACAGCGCCTTGCCGTCGAACGTGAAAGCCGGCGTCGTCGGCGCCTGGTCGGGCATGACGAACACAATGTCGAGCGCACGACCGTCGCGCGGCAGCATCGGCGTAAGGTTCCCGAACTGCGCCGCCTGACTCGAGAGGAAGTCGCTGTAGCTCTGTTCGTTGAACTGAGAATATTTGCGCACGGCCGTGCCCGGCGTGACCAACAGGGTCGACGGCAGTTGGTTGACTACCGGCGTGTTGGCGATACGCAGATACCCCGCAGTCAAATAGGTGTCGTTGCCCGCCGCCGTCGCGATGGCCGGCAGATTCTGGCCCGTACCGCCGATCTCGACGCGATAGGCCCCAGGCAGCAGTGCGTAGTTCGACGGCAGCAACGTGTAGGTGCCGGCAGGCAGGCCCGGCACACCGTTGCCGATGGTGACGCGCTGCCCGACGACCGGATCGCCCGCACCGTTCTCCGACGCCACTGGCGCATAGTTCGACGCGTAGCCCGGCAAGATGGCGTAGACCTTGTCGCTCGCCTTGCTGAGTTTCATGGTCGGGTTTGCATTGACCAGCGGCGTGTTGAGCACGTTGACCGAACCGCCTCGCCCCGACACGAATCCCGCGCCGGTGAGCGAGCCGCCGCCCGAAAGATCGACCACCGCGCCACCGTCCACCGCGATCGACTGTCCCTTGAGCCGGATACCGGAACTGATGCCCCAGCCACCCGCCGTGAAGCCGCCCGCATCCAACGGCGAGATGCTCGCGCCGTTGTAGGTGTACGTCACGCCGTCGAAGGTGCCGCCATAAGGCATGGTGAGGCCGTCGGTGGACACCGATGTCACGCTGCCGGGCAACAACGCAATGTTCCGGGTGATGCCCCCCGAACCCGGTACGTTATCGACCTGTCCCAAGATCAACGTCCCCAAGGGCGCACGCACCACGCCGCCCTGTTTGATGTTCGGCGCCGACATCAGCAGCGAGCCGAACGCGGACATCGGCATATCCGGCACGTCCGCCGTCGTGCGGCCCAGTGTCAGGGTGGCGTTGTAGTCCGGGTTGTTTGCTCCCGCGACGATGTTCGCTCTGGCCCCCGTCGTCGGATAAATCTGCGCCCCTTCGAAATCCAGGTCCCAGGGCGAGCCCAACGACGTTCCGGCCGCCAACGCCGTTGTCGGAAGAAAACGAATATCGCCCTGACTCACGAAGCGTGTCGTCTTGAAGCCCGCGGCGGGGGTCTGGACCCACTGGCTGAGATTCGTGTCCCAGTAAGAGGTGTTGGAAGAGAAACTGACTGGCCCCTGAATGTCGATGAGGTTCGCGTCGACCTCGAATGTCGCTGTGGTCGGTGTCTTAGCCGGCTGCACGTTGCCGATGGCCCCGGTCCGATAGCCGTCGCGATAGACGGCTGGTGTAGCGCTGAAGCTCACGTAGGGCGCGGCCAGCCGCACGGTGTTGCTCGTGGGCACCGGTATGCCCGCCTGGGGCAGGTTCGACGTGATGGCGTTCGCCACGAGCTTGAGGCTCTTGTCGAGCGAGAGCGACACATCGCCATTGAAAATCAGAAAGTCGGTCGACAGCAGCGACGCCGAACTGAAACCACCGTCCTTGATCTGATCGACGCTCACCGTCGCCTGCCCGAACGCCAACGAGGCCGAAGCGGAAGGTCCGGTGAGCGCGGCCGGAACGCCGCTGTGCTGTGTGACCACGAACTTCCCAGGGACTAGCACTGACATCGGAATCAGATTGGCCGGATCCTGATATTGCGCCGTTGTCAACGACAGCGACAAATCGCCGCCCGAGGTACCTGCGCCGCCTGACTTGGCATGCGCGTTGCCGTCGAACATCAGACCGCTCATCGAATTCAGCGCGATCGCCCCGCCGTTGGAGACCAGCGCCATGCTGCCCGGAGCGTTCGACGGCTGCCCCGGCACCGTCGCCGTACTCACCTTCACCGCCGCGCCATCGGCGTTCAACTCCGCGCCCGGACGAACGATCACGAACGATACGCTGCCGTTCAGCGCGATGCTGCCGGCGTCCGACACGGTGCCGTAGGTGCGCCCGGAGGCGTCGACAGTCGTGTAGCCAAAGCCGGAGACATCGAGCAAGGCCGTCGGCCCCAACCAGATCGCCATGCCAAGGTTGTTGCCGGCAGCGTCGAAATTGCGGGCACTGGGCAATGCGCCATCGGCTTGTGCATTCAGTGTGATCTTGCCGCCGCGGGCGGTCAGCGCGCCATCGACAGTGATCTGCCCGAACGAATCGAGCGTGATGTTCTGGCCTGGATCGACAACGACCGATGCGCCCTGCCCGATGCTCACCTCACCGCCCGCCTTGTTGCCCTGATAGTCCTTCGTGATCGAACGCAATGCGAGGCTGGCCCCGGCGCGCTGTGTGAGCATGGCAGGCTGCGCGTTTTCCGCAAAGAGTTGCGGCAGCACCACCTCCATGACCTTCGACGGATCGCTGCCGGTGGGGGCGCTCGCGCTGTTTGCCGTGAAGTGGTACACAGGCATGACCGGCGCGAGCTTCACGCTGTTGTCTACGCGCACGCCCTGCCCGCCATTGATGTCGTAGCTCGAGAACCCCGCGCTGAAGAACGGCGTATTGCTGCCCGACGCGCCCGCGTTGAACGTCGGCACCGGCGTGACGGCGACGTTGCGCGCGAGCGTCGTGCCGGCCGGGATGACCACCCCTATGGGGTAGGTCACGTCCACGTTGCTGATCGTGCCCGCCGTGTACACGATACGGTATGGCAGGATCGAGAAGCCGGTGGGGAACACCTTCGACGGAATGACGGTGCCTGCGGGCATGTTGCCGCTGCCGTCCGCGCCAAACATATTGAAGATCAACTTGCCCTTCGGCAGCGTGTCGCCGGGATAGTATCTGCTGTATCCGGAATTGACGTCCGTGTTGTAAGCGAGTATTCCCACGCCAGCGGGTACGACCCAATCGGCTGCGGTGGGGGTGCTCGGCGCCACGTCGAGCTGAATCGGCACCGGGAACGGCACGTCCATGATCAGCTTGGTGTGCGCATCGACCGAGGAGAACGGCAGCGGCGTGCCTGCGGGAACGGTGTAGGGCTCGGCGAGTTTCACCGCGACGTTCGCCGACGTTCCTGCCGCCAGTTCGCCACCGGCCAGCGCCGCGTTCGCACCGATCATGACGGCGTCCGGCGTCGAGATCGTGAGTTTGCCGCCGCCGTTCACGCCATACGCGAGGATCGTGCCGTTCATCGTCATCGTGCCAACGCTGACGTTCACATTGCTCGCCGAGTCGCCGGCGATCAGCGTGACGTTGCCACCGGTGCCGCCCCGGGTCTTGCCGTTGGCGAGCATTGCGCCGCCAGACGACACGTCGATCACGCTGCCGTCGCCGATGGTCAGATCGCTGGTGGAATCGAACGTGACGTTGCCGCCGTTCAGGAAGGCAACCTTGGAGAGCGAGTCGGGATCGGTAGCGCCGTTGACCCAGAGCCCGCGCACGTCGATTCTCGCGCCCGGCGACAGCGTCAGTCCCACCGTGCCATTGGGCTGGAACAGCGCCACGGGGTATTGCTCGCCCGCGCGCAGATAGGTGTTGGAGATATTGACCGTGCCACTCGGCACGATGATGTTGCCGCTCACCTCGACACCCGGCGACACCAGATTCAGACGGCCGCCGTTATCCAGACGCAGGTCGCTGCGCACGTTAATGTCGCCAGACGTCACGAGGTCCAGCTCGCCGTAGCCGGTGGCATTCAGACGCGCCGCATCGAGCCAGAGCGTATTCGTGCGTGTCGCGTCGAGCGCATCGCCCGCTTTCATCTGCGACGTGATGTCATCGATCGCGCCGATCACGACATCCGTCGCGAAGGCCCCTGTGCGGCCCACGCCCGTGTACTGGCCAAGCGTAAGCGAACCGGCACGCGGTACGGCGAACTGGCTGAGGGTGTAGCCGTCGGTGAGCCCGGACGGACGTGCCTGCGTCTGCACCGGGCCGGTGTAGACGTTGGCGACCACGTCGCCCTCGAGCACGGCCGTCGGTGCCGAGATCGACAGCCGGCCCGCGTCGCGCCCGACCGTGTAGCCGTTTTGCAGCACGCGCGTGGGCGCGATGAGCGGGCTGGCGTACGACTCGGTCAGGTTCTTGCCCCAACGCCGGTGCTCCACCTCGAAGCCGTTATAGACACCCGTATAGAGCACGTTCGATGGCGCGGTATTGACGTTGTAGAGCTGACCGTCTACGCCCTTGAGCCACGTCTGATTCAGATAGCCCGTCTGCACATTGAGCGAGCCGCCCGACAGGTTGATGAGCGCCCCCTTCTGCGTCACCACCTCGTTGCCGCCAATGGTCACGGTGCCGCCCTGCGCGGCCCACTCGCCAATGCCGTGCGTCTGATTGGCCAGATAGCCACCAACTTCCAGCAAACCTCCGGCGGTGTACCAACGCTCGTTCGCGTAGCCCCCCACGGACGCCGGAACGTAGATCAGACGCCGGCGGTCGATGTAGACGTTCGCATTGTTCAGTGCCGTGTTGTCGCGGTTGCCCGGTGCGTCGCGCTGCTCGTTGCCTTGCACGTTGATCTTGACGTTGTTGCTGTCCATCGACAGCGACACGCCGACCGCGCCTGAAACATCCAGTTGTGCCCCGTTTGCCACGAAACTGCGACCCGT
>NZ_KB944459.1:0-114636 GCF_000389825.1 Pandoraea sp. SD6-2
TCCGGGCCGCGAAGATCGCCGATACCCTGACTGCGCTCCACTTGAAAGTCGCTCCGTCAGGGCACCGACAATCTCCGCCGGGTCAACGCCCGAGCACAACCGTCGGGGAATCGGTGGGGGTGTTTCACGTGAAACGTTGGGGGTGGGTGGGTCACCCTCGGCCACCATCGCGTCGCAGCGATAACACTTCACCACCACATCCCCGAATACCGGCGCCCGCCCTCTCCCGCTTCCGGGCCGCGAAGATCGCCGATACCCTGACTGCGCTCCACTTGAAAGTCGCTCCGTCAGGGCACCGACAATCTCCGCCGGGTCAACGCCCGAGCACAACCGTCGGGGAATCGGTGGGGGTGTTTCACGTGAAACGTTGGGGGTGGGTGGGTCACCCTCGGCCACCATCGCGTCGCAGCGATAACACTTCACCACCACATCCCCGAATACCGGCGCCCGCCCTCTCCCGCTTCCGGGCCGCGAAGATCGCCGATACCCTGACTGCGCTCCACTTGAAAGTCGCTCCGTCAGGGCACCGACAATCTCCGCCGGATCAACGCCCGAGCACAACCATCGAAGAATCGGTGGGCGTGTTTCACGTGAAACGTTGGTGATGGCCGAGTCACCCTCGGCCGTCATTGCACCGGGTTGGCAGCGCCCCCACCAGCACCTCCCCAAACATCAGCCCCGCTCTCGCTCGCCAAAGGACAAGGAGACCACCGACGCCCTGACTGGGCGTTCCACTCGAAGGTCACTCGATCGGGCACCGGCAATCTCCGCCGGGTCAATTGCCCGAGTGCAGTGCATCGCTCGATACCGGACTTTTCCACTGAGGAATCTCCGCTGCGGGAATGGCGAACGATGGGAAAGCGGATATCCCACGGATTAATGCCATCCCGGGCCGGAAACTCGGATGTTTGAGAAGTGGGGATTGGCGGTGCCCGGACGGATGAAAGCACGCCGCCGGGATCGCGGGATGTGGCGTCTCAAGGCTGCTCGACAAACCACACTGTTTCACGTGAAACCACGAAACGAAGAATGAAGAACAAAGCCCAAAGCCCCTCCGCCCCCCCATCGAAGCACCTTATCCACATACGCGCGCCAAGGCCTCCAAACAGCTCTCGGGAATTTGCTTTTCTGTGGATAACCTCAAGCGATTTTTCCTCAAGACTTTCGAGAAAATCGCGCAACCCCTTATTGCGGCAGTGCGCCATAGAATTTGGATATCCACAACTATCCACAAGCAACTGTGAATAAGTGAGTTCGCCCATACTGCGAACAATGCTTCGATGTCACGCCTCAAAAATGGGGCCGGATAGCCCGCAGCGGACACGCACGCGCCCTGTCACAAAAGAAAAAGCCCGCCAAATTGGCGGGCCTTTCCGTCAAAGCAATCCGACGAGCAACGCGCGTCAGGCTGCCTTCTTCGCCAACCCGAGATAGGTCTCGATAACCTTGGGATTGGTCGCCAGCTCCTGTGCGGGGCCTTCCAGCGCCAGCTCGCCCGTCTCGATCACGTAAGCGTAGTCGGCCACCTGCAACGCCGCCCGGGCGTTCTGCTCGATCAGCAGCGTAGCCACGCCCGTCTTACGCAAGTCGTTGATGATATGGAAGATTTCCTTCACGATCAGCGGCGCCAGCCCAAGGCTCGGCTCGTCGAGCATCAGCAACTGGGGCTTTGCCATCAACGCACGGCCCACCGCCAGCATCTGGCGCTCACCGCCCGACAGCGTCCCCGCCTGCTGCACACGACGCTCTTTGAGGCGCGGGAACAGCTCGTAGACCACTTCCATCTGGTCCAGGAAGTTCTTCTCCCCGGCCCGCTTGCGACGGTAGGCGCCGAGCAGCAGGTTGTCCTCGACGGTCATTGTCGAGAACAGCTCGCGCTTTTCCGGCACCAGGCACATGCCGCGCGACACCCGGGCTTCGATGGTCAGCGCCGACATCTCGTGTCCCAGATACGCCACGCTCCCCCGGCTGGAACCGTTGTGCGGCAGCGCCCCCATGATGGCGTTGAGCATGGACGACTTGCCCGCGCCGTTCGGCCCGATCACCGTCACGATCTGGCCCGCCTCCACCCGCAGATGCGCACCATGCACCGCCTCGACTTTGCCGTATGCGACGGCGAGGTCTTTGACCTCAAGAATCGCGTCTGCCATTACTCCACTCCTCCAAGGTACGCCTCGAGCACCGCCGGGTTCTTCTGCACGTCTTCAGGCAGCCCCTCGGCGATCTTGGTGCCGAACTCCATCACCACCAGGTGATCGGTCAGATTCATCACGAAGTCCATATCGTGCTCGACCAGCAGCACGCTCATCCCTTCGTCCTTGAGTTTTCTGAGCAGATCGCCCAGCGCCTGCTTTTCTTTGTAGCGAAGGCCGGCTGCCGGCTCGTCGAGCAGCAACAGCGTCGGGTCGCATGCCAGCGCACGGGCTATTTCCAGAATACGCTGTTGACCCAGCGCCAGGCTGCCCGCCTCGTCGTACATATGTGCGCCAAGGCCCACGCGCTCGATCTGCATTCTGGCTTCGTTCAGGAGCATCGCTTCTTCGTGGCGATCCAGACGCAACACGCTCGACCACACGCCCCCTTGCGGACGGCGGCGCAGCCCGTTCTTGTCGCGCAGATACGCACCAATCGCCACGTTCTCGAGCACGCTCATGTGCGGCATCAGGCGCACGTGCTGGAAGGTGCGGCCAATCCCGCGCTTGACGATTTCACGCGACGGCAGACGATCGATGCGCTCGCCAAGGAACGAAATCTCGCCCCGGGTGGCTTGCAGCACGCCCGTCACCAGATTGAACGTCGTCGACTTGCCCGCACCGTTCGGGCCGATCAACCCCACGATCTCGCCGGCCTTCACCTCGAACGACACATCGTTCACCGCGACCAGACCGCCGAACTCCTTGCGTGCCTTTTCGAGCTTGAGCACCACCTCGCCCAACGCAGGCTTCGCGCGATGCCCCAGCGGATCGGCATGCGCCGGTGCCTTTGCGACGCGTCGCGCCGGGAATATCTTGGCGAAGAACGGCCACACGCCGTCACGCGCGTATTGCAGCAGCAGCACGAGCAGCACACCGAAGACGATGGTCTCGAAGTTGCCGTTGGCGCCCAGCAGCACCGGCAAAATGTTCTGCAAGTAGTCCTTGAGCACCGTCAGGATGGCGGCGCCCAACACCGCGCCCCATACATGCGACACCCCGCCCACCACGGCCATGAAGAGGTATTCGATGCCGTGGTTCAGGTTGAACGGCGTCGGATTCACGGCCCGTTGCAAGTGCGCGTACAGCCAGCCCGAGATCGCCGCGAGCACTGCGGCGTACACGAACACCACGACCTTCATCCACGCGGTGTTCACCCCCATGGCCTCGGCCATGACGCCACCGCCCTTGAGCGCGCGAATGGCACGGCCCGGACGCGAATCGAGCAGGTTCTTGATCGACACCACTGCCAGCACCACGACGATCCAGATCAGATAGAACATCTGACGCCCGCTCGCCAGCTCGATGCCGAACAGGTTGATGGTCGGAATGTCGTTCAGGCCGTCGTACTTGCCCAGGAACTCGAGGTTGCCGAACAGGAAGTACAACGCCAGCCCCCAGGCAATCGTGCCCAACGGCAGGAAGTGGCCGGACAGACGCATGGTGATCGCACCGATGACGAGGGCCGCGGCTGCCGTGATCGCCACGCCGACGATCAGACCCAGCCATGGCGATGCGCCGTAGGCAGTGGTCAGATACGCCGTGGCATACGCGCCCAGACCGACGAACGCCGCCTGTCCGAACGACGTCATGCCGGCCACACCCGTGAGCAGGACGAGGCCGATGGCCACAATGCTGTACAGGCCGATGTAGTTAAGCAGCGTCACCCAGTATTCAGGCAAACGCACCGGCGCGGGCAGTACCGGCAACACGGCCAGCACTACCAGGAAAATCAGGAAGTATTTGTTTTTCATTCTGTGGTCCGCCCCGGCTTATTCCTCGTCTTCTTCCACATGCTTGCTCGTGAGCGACAGCCACAGCAGCACGGGAAGGATCAGCGTGAAGACGATGACCTCTTTGTATGCACTCGCCCAGAACGACGAATACGACTCCAGCAGGCCCACCAGAATGGCCCCCAGCGCTGCGACCGGATAGCTCACCAGACCGCCGATGATGGCGCCCACGAAGCCCTTCAGGCCAATCAGGAAGCCCGACTCGTAGTAGATGGTCGTGATCGGTGCGATCAGAATGCCGCACAGCACACCCAACACCGCCGCCAGCGTGAACGCCAACCGCCCGGCCTGCACGGTGCCGATACCCACCAGACGCGCACCCAGCCGGTTCACGGCCGTGGCACGCAGGGCCTTGCCCGAGAGCGAGCGGTCGAAGTAGAAGTACAGCGCCAGAATCATCACGAGCGAGACACCCAGCACCCACAGGCTCTGACCCGACACCATCACCGAACCGATGTTGAAGCTCGCGTCGGAGAACGCCTGCGTGCGCGAGCCTTCGGCCCCGAACATCACCAGCCCCAGCCCCGTGAGCGCAAAGTGCACCCCGACCGAGACGATGAGCAGCAGCAGCGTGCTCGCCTCGGCCAGTGGCTGATAGGCCAGGCGATAAAGCATCGGCCCCATCGGCACGACCAGCAGCAGCGTAAGCGCGATCTGCACGAGCATCGGCAGTGTCATCGTCGCCAACGCCTTGACGACGAAGAACACGGCGATCGGAAACACCAGATATTTGCCCGCAAGCACCGGCACCAGGCGGCCCGCCAGCTTGCGACGCTCGCTATGACGCAACACGCCAGCCGTCTCCACGACGAACGTGCATACGCCCATCGCCACGAGCAACCAGCTCGTAAGCGGAAACTTCTGGGTTTGCAGTGCCGCCAGCGTCAGCGCGCCATACGACACGAACTCGCCCTGCGGAATGAAGATGACGCGGGTGACGGAGAACACCAGCACGAGCGCCAATGCCAGCAAGGCATAAATCGCACCCGTGGTGATGCCGTCCTGCGCCAGGATGGCTGCAATCGAAAGATCCATGCTCCTCTCACTTCGTTTGAGTACTTCTTGAACCGGCTGGCGAGACAGCCGGTGTGATGCACGGCGCGGCGCGCGGCCGCCCCGTTCCCCTTCACATCGATACACCCCGCACGATCCCCGTGTCGCAGCGCAGCGAATTATGAATTGTATAAACGATTATGTATTGGTAAAACTCGGGCGACTACTGAGTCGGCGAAACCTGTCTCCTGCCATTTCGCCGTCTGCACCGTCCTGCATGCCGCGCCTGACTCGGCGCACCCCCATCACCCGCTCCCGCTCAAGACCGCTCAAAACTGCTGCTGACCGCTCTCGACGCTCATTCCCGCAGCGTCGCGCACGATGGATGCCTACCCTCCCGCCGCCGGCTTGCGACGGCGACGCGCCTTGGTCGGCAACGACGGTGCTTCTGCCAGCACTTCGGGAGGCAACGCCTCACGTACGACGTCGAGCAACCGGTAGATTTCGGCGAGCGTGTCGCGCCCGACCTTGTCTTCCAGGTAGCGATAACGTTCCTCGACCAGCGGGCCGAGCTTCTTGCACAGCGCGCGGCTCGACGGCGTGAGCGACACCATTACCCGTCGCTGATCGGCGGCCACGCGACGACGCAGAATGAGGCCGGAGACCTCCATTCGCTCGAGCATGCCCGACAGACTCGGACTGAGAATGCAGCACTCGCGCGCGACCTGTCCGATTTCCATTTCCCCGGATTCGCTATCGTTGACGGCCCGTATGACACGCCATTGTTGTTCGGTGATGTCGTAACAATTAAGCAAGGGCCGGAACAGCCCCATCACCGCTTCACGCGACTGCAGCAACACCAGAGATAGATTGCGGTGCTCGAATTCACCCGTCATGGATTTACGCTCGAAAGGATCGCCTGGTCAGCCCCCCGGCTGTAGCGATCAGGTTGGGACAATACGGCCTCTCGTGTGCCGCTCGTTTCGCATGTCCTGCCGTCTCTTTGCGAAGCGCGAAATTACCACGCGCTCAAAAAAAACGGGCGCGAACGCCCGTTCTTCCGGCCCGATCGGTCCAACCGGGCGCAGATACCGCAGATACGACAACGGGGCATGCCAGCGTACTACTGGTGCTATAGGCAGCCCCGAACCGTATCAGTTCGCCAATTTCCACTTGCCGTCGACGATTTGCACCATCACGCGCGAGCGTTGATCCAGACCGTTGTGGTCGTTCTTGCTCATATTGAAGATACCGGCGGTGCCCGGCATGTCCTTCACGTTCTCCAGCGCCTCGCGCAGCGCGGCACGGAATTCCGCCGTGCCCGGTTTGGCTTTCTTCAGCGCCACCGGAATAGTCGTCTGCAGCAGCAGACCGCCGTCCCACGCATGACCGCCGAAGGTCGAGATCGAACCGGCGCCGTAAGCCTTCTCGTAAGCGGCCTTGTATGCGGCGGCCGACTTCTTCACCGGATTGTCGGCAGGCAGTTGCTCGACCACGAGCAGCGGGCCAGCCGGCAGATACGTGCCTTCGCAGTCCTTGCCGCAAACGCGCAGGAAGTCGTTGTTGGCCACGCCGTGGGTCTGATACATCTTGCCCTTGTAGCCGCGCTCCTTGAGCGTGCGCTGCGGCAATGCCGCCGGCGTGCCCGAACCGGCGATCAGCACGGCGTCCGGGTTCGCGCCCATGACCTTCAAGGCCTGGCCCGTCACCGACGTGTCGGCACGGTTGAAGCGCTCGTTGGCCACCACCTTGATCTTGTTCAGATCGGCAGCCTTCTGGAATTCCTTGTACCAGCCTTCGCCGTAAGCGTCCGAGAAGCCGATGAACGCCACGGTCTTCACACCGTGATCGGCCATGTGCTTCGCAATGGCGGTGGCCATCAGAATGTCGTTCTGCGGAGTCTTGAACGCCCACGTGCGTTTGGCATCGACCGGCTCGACGATGGCTGCGCCCGCTGCCATCGAAATCACCGGCGTCTGCGTCTCGGCCGCCACGTCGACCATCGCCAGCGAATTCGGCGTGACGGTCGAGCCGAGCACGGCGTCGACGTGATCTTCGGTGATCAGCTTACGCATGTTCTTGACGGCGGTCGTCGTGTCGGTCGCGTCGTCGAGCACGATGTACTGCACCGACTGACCGGCGATCGTCTTCGGCATCAGCGCAATGGTGTTCTTCTCGGGAATACCCAGCGAAGCCGCCGGGCCGGTCGCCGACAGCGACACGCCAATCTTCACCTGAGCGTTCGCGACGCCCGCGGCAAGCATCATCGCCGATGCCATACACAGCAACTTCAATTTCATTTGGGTCTCCTCACAAAAATTTCGAATTCGTTTTTTTGACATTAACCGACCGATCAGTCGGTAAATTGTCGCCCATCTTACGGGCACCGATGCCTTCTCGTAAAGTGCGGTTTCCCCACATGTGGTTTCGACCGCATCTGCCCCCGACACGCCGGCCCTCCTTATTGCCTGAACCTGCCGGAACGCCAACGGCCACCCTGCGCGATCCCGCAATCCCATCTCACGCGCGCAGAAACGCGTCGTAGCCGGTCTTCACGATCAGCACCGCGAGAACGCACAGGAACATACGCCGCACGAAGCTCACTCCGTGCTTGAGCGCGAGACGGCTACCCACCTGACTGCCGAGCACGTTCATGATCGCCATGCCAAGGCCCACCTGCCACCACACATGCCCGCCCATGCCGAACAGCAGCAGCGCGGCGAGGTTGGTCGCCACGTTTACGATCTTCGACGACGCCGACGCGTTGACGAAATCCTGCCCGAACAGCCGGACAAACAGAAATACAAGGAAGCTGCCCGTACCAGGGCCGAAGAAACCGTCATAGAAGCCGATGGCACCGCCCACGGCAACGGCCATGAGGGTTACCCCTGTCCCACCCTTCACAGGGGCGTGGACGGTCCCGAAATCCTTCTTGCGCAACGTGTAGACCGCCACCCCCGCGAGCACGAACGGCAGCAGCTTGCGCAGCACGTCGGCGGGAATATGGGTGACGGCATACGCACCGCAGAACGAGAACACGAACGCCGCGACCGTTGCCGGTACCAGAATGGCCCAGCGAAGCTGGATGCCGCGCGCGTAGCGCAACGCGGCAGACGCCGTGCCCCAGACGCCGGCCATCTTGTTGGTACCGAACAGCACCGGTGGCGCAGCGTTCGGAAAGACGGCAAAAAGCGTCGGCACCGAGATCAATCCGCCGCCACCGACCACGGCATCGACCAGACCGGCGAGAAACGCCCCGCCCGCGAGCATCAGCAAGTCGGTCAGCGCCCAGCCCGTCAACATACATTCCCCGCACGGGCCATACCCGCCATACGGGCCATAAGGACCACACAGACCCTTCGCACTTGCGACGGCCACCGGGGGAAGTCACCGGCCAGACAGCGCGGGTGCGCGCATTGCGGAACGTGAAGGGTGCTAGACATACGACTGCGACTACCGGGTAATCGTAATGGCCGAATGGAACGAGCCGAATGAGTGAGAGTGGCGCCCAAATGGAATTGACCGAATTGGACGACACCATCGAAAGCGCACAATGAAACGGCGAGCATAGCGTCTTTAGGCCGCATTGCGCGAATTTAAGCAATGCGATTCTCGCAATATGGCGTGAATCGCAGAAAAAACACTGTGCAAAGGGATGTCGTACAGACTGCCGGGCTCCGGCGGCCAGCGGCCAGCGGCCTCGCGCGGGGGCGAAGCGCAATATAAAAAGCGCTGTTGGAGCATTCTCCAACAGCGCTTCCTTTTTGGCGGTGCGCGTTATCGCGCTTATTGTCTCCTCGTTCCTCGCCCCTATATCCTGCCGTGACGCGAACTGATAGAGAGAATAAAGGAGCACCCGATGCACCACAAGTCAGCATTTACCCCTATGAATTAGCTTTTTTCCGACATTCATGCGCCAGGGTGATGAGCGGACGCCCCAAGCCGGTGCGTCCACCCCGCCGTCACGACGGTTGCGAGATGGTTCGGAAGAACCGGTTGCGCGCTACCAGTTCGCCCACCAGACCGCGCCGGAAGGCCAGCACGCAGATGATGAAGATCGCGCCGATAACGATGGTCACCGATTCGCCAAGCGTCTGGAACCAGGGCACGCCGGTGGCCGTCGCGAGCCAGTTGCCGATGTCGCCGAGCTTGTTCTCCAGCACGATGATCACCACTGCGCCGACCACCGGCCCGAGCATCGTTCCCAGACCGCCCACGAGCGTCATCAGGATCACCATGCCCGACATGGTCCAGTGCACGTCCGTCAGCGTCTCGAAGCCCAGCACCACCGTCTTGGTCGACCCGGCCAGTGCCGCCAGCGTCGCCGAGAGCACGAACGCCAGCAGCTTGAAGCGATCGACGTCGTAACCGAGCGAGATGGCTCGCGGCTCGTTCTCCTTGATCGCCTTGAGCACCTGACCGAACGGCGAGTGCACGATGCGCATGATGAGCAGAAAGCCCAGCGCACAGATAGCTAGCACCACGTAATACAGCGTGAGGTCGGAATCGAGCGGCAGCACGCCGAAGAGACTGCCGCGCGGCACGCCTTGCAGGCCGTCTTCACCGCCCGTGAACGGCGCTTGCAGACAGAGGAAGTACAGCATCTGCGCCAGTGCCAGCGTAATCATCGCGAAGTAGATCCCCTGGCGTCGAATCGCGAGCAGGCCGATGACAAGCCCCAGCACCGCACCGGCGATCACCCCCGCGAGAATGCCGATCTCCGGGGTGAATCCCAGATTGCGGATGGCGTAGCCGGTGATATAGCCTGCGCTGCCGAAAAACGCCGCGTGGCCGAACGACAGCAGCCCCGTGAAGCCCAGCAGCAGATTGAACGCGCAGGCGAACAGCGCGAAGCAAAGCACCTTCATGACGAAGACCGGGTAGGCGCCGGCGAACGGCGCGACGATCAGCGCGAGCAGCAGAAGGGAATAAAGCACCCGTTGTTGCGTCTGTTGTTGCATGGTTCTGCCCCTTACTTTTGTTTGCCGAACAGCCCAGCCGGGCGCAGCAGCAACACGATCACCATGATGACGAACACCACGGTCGCGGACGCTTCCGGGTAGAACACCTTGGTAAAGCCTTCGATCACGCCGAGCATCAGACCGGTCACGATCGAGCCCATGATGGAGCCCATGCCACCGATCACGACCACCGCGAACACGGTGATGATCATCGACTGCCCCATGAGCGGCGAGATCTGGATGACGGGCGCGGCGAGCACCCCGGCGAATGCGGCCAGCGCGACACCGAAGCCGTACGTCAGCGTAATCATGAGCGGGACGTTCACACCGAACGCTTCCACCAGCTTCGGGTTCTCCGTGCCGGCACGCAGATACGCGCCGATCTTCGTCTTCTCGATGACGAACCACGTCAGGAAGCACACGATGAGCGACGCCACCACCACCCACGCGCGGTAATTCGGCATGAACATGAAGCCGAGATTGGTGGCACCTGAGAGCGCCTCGGGGGCGTCGAAGGGCTGGCCCGACACGCCGTAGATCGAACGGAACACGCCTTCGAGCACAAGCGTAATGCCGAACGTGAGCAGCAAGCCGTAAAGGTGGTCGAGTTTGTAGATCCAGCGCAGCATGGTGCGCTCGATGACAATGCCGATGATGCCCACCACGAGGGGGGCGAGAATCAGCATGACCCAGTAATTGAGGCCAAGATAGTTGCCGCCCATCCAGGCAAGCATGGCACCCAGCATGAACAACGCGCCGTGCGCAAAATTGATCACGTTGAGCAAACCGAAAATCACCGCCAGGCCGAGGCTCAGCATGGCGTAGAACGAGCCGTTCACCAGTCCCAGCAGCAGTTGGCTCAACAGCGCCGGCAGGGGGATGCCTAGAAATTCCATCGAAATCGATTCTCTGGGAGAAAGGTCGCGACGGGACACACGTCCCGCCGCTTTCGTTGCATCGCTTTCAGATCGTGCCGCTTACTTCGGCAGCTTGCAGGTCGACTCCGCCTCGGTGGTGAACGCCTTCTCACCCGGAATCGTCGCCACGACCTTGTAGTAGTCCCACGGCGACTTCGATTCCGCCTTCGACTTCACCTGCATCAGGTACATGTCGTGGATCATCGTGCCGTCGCGGCGGATATAACCCTTGCTGAACATGTCGTCGATCTTGATCTTGTGCAGTTGCTCCATGACCTTGTCGGCATCGGTGGTGCCGGCGGCCTGCACTGCCTTCAGATAGGTCGTCGCTGCCGAATAGTCGCCGGCCTGCAGGCTCGACGGCATCTTCTTCATCTTGTCGAAGTAGCGCTTGGCGAAAGCACGGGTCTTGTCGTTTTTGTCCCAGTACCAGCTATCGGTCAGGTACATGCCCTCGGTGTTATCCAGACCGAGCGAGTGAATGTCGTTGATGAACACGAGCAGACCGGCGATTTGCATCTTGCCCTTGATGCCGAACTCCTTCGCGGCCTTGATCGCATTGATGGTGTCGCCACCGGCGTTGGCCAGGCCCAGCACCTGCGCGCCCGACGATTGCGCCTGCAGCAGATACGACGAGAAGTCCGACGCCGAGAGCGGGTGACGTACCTGCCCCTTCACCGTGCCGCCGTTGGCCTTGACCACGTCGGCCGTTGCCTTCTCCAGCGCGTGACCGAACGCATAGTCGGCCGTCAGGAAGAACCACGACTTGCCGCCCGCCTTGACGACGGCCGAGCCCGTGCCGCGTGCGAGCGCGACGGTATCGTAGGCGTAGTGCACGCCATACGGCTGGCACTGGTCGTTCGTCAGCGCATCCGAACCGGCGCCCACGTTGATGTAGACCTTCTTCTTCTCGGCCGAGACCTTGTTCATCGCCAGACCGGTACCGGAGTTGGTACCGCCGATGAGCATGTCCACGCCGCCACGGTCGAACCATTCGCGCGCCTTCGACGCCGCAACATCCGCCTTGTTCTGGTGATCGGCAGTGACCAGTTCGATCGGTTTGCCGAGGACCTTGCCACCGAAGTCGGCGATGGCCATCTTGATGGCTTCCGCCCCCCCTTGCCCGTCGATATCGGTGTACAGGCCCGACATATCGGTAATGAAACCGATCTTCACCGTGTTGCCATCGGCATGGGCCTGCGAGGCCATTGCCGCAAAACCGAACGCAGCCGCAACGGCCAACGCCTTCATCCGAATCGTCATCTTCGTCTCCTTCGTGGATTTGATCGCCTGGGTCCATCGCCCGGAACGCATGTGCGCCGGGTAGCTCACCTCATACGCCCAACAACTCGTGCAGCACCGGCATCTTCGTCTCCAGCTCCTGAGCGCCGAAGCGCTCCACGATCTTGCCGTGCTCCATCACATAGAAGCGATCGGCCAGCGGAGCCGCAAAACGGAAATTCTGTTCCACCATCACGATGGTGTAGCCCCGCGCCTTGAGCGTGGTGATCATGCGCGCCAACGTCTGCACGATCACCGGCGCAAGACCTTCGGAGATTTCGTCGAGCAGCAGCAGGTTGGCCCCCGTGCGCAGAATGCGCGCCACCGCCAGCATCTGCTGCTCCCCCCCCGACAGACGCGTGCCCTGACTGTGACGCCGCTCCTTCAGGTTGGGGAACATGTCGTAGATCTCTTCGAGCGACATGCCTTGCCCGCCATCGTCGCGACGCTTCCCGCTCACGCCGATATACGGCGGCAGCAGCAGGTTTTCCTCGCACGACAGGCTCGCGAAAATGCCGCGTTCTTCGGGGCAATAGCCCACGCCGTGGTGTGCGACTTTATACGTCGGCAGGTGAATCGTTTCTTCCCCGCCGATGCGAATCGACCCCTGACGCTGTCCTGTCAGGCCCATGATGGCGCGCAGTGTCGTGGTGCGTCCGGCGCCGTTGCGCCCGAGCAGCGTGACGACCTCGCCACGGCCCACCGTCAGATCGACGCCATGCAGGATGTGCGATTCGCCGTACCACGCCTGAAGTCCTTCGACTTCCAGTGCCGGCACGTTCGAGCCGCCCTTCCCGCTACCGTTGCCCCCCCCATTCCCGTACATAGCCGTCCTCACCCGTGGGCTCCCTGCATTTCGCCGTCCGCGGTGCCCATATAGGCTTCCATCACCTGCGGATTCTTCGAGACTTCGTGATACGGGCCTTCGGCGAGCACCTCGCCGCGCTGAAGCACGGTGATGGTGTCGGAGATACCCGCGATCACATTCATGTTGTGCTCGACCATCAGAATCGTGCGGCCTGCCGACACTTTCTTGATGAGTGCGGTGACACGATCGACGTCTTCGTGGCCCATGCCTTGCGTGGGCTCGTCGAGCAACATTAGTTCGGGTTCCATAGCAAGTGTGGTTGCGATTTCGAGCGCGCGCTTGCGGCCGTATGGCAGTTCCACGGTGAGCGTATTGGCGAATTCGGTGAGACCGACCTCGGCGAGCAGTTCCATCGCACGGGTGTCGAGCTTGCGCAACGTGCGGTTACTGCGCCAGAAGTGGAACGCGGTGCCAAGGTTGCGTTGCAGACCGATGCGCACGTTCTCGAGCACGGTGAGGTGCGGGAAAACGGCAGAGATCTGGAACGAGCGGATGATGCCGCGCCGCGCAATTTGCGCCGGTGCTTCGCGGGTGATGTCTTCACCGTTGAAGGTAATCGCTCCCGCGCTGGGCACCAGGAATTTGGTGAGCAGGTTGAAGCAAGTGGTCTTGCCGGCGCCGTTCGGTCCAATGAGCGCATGAATGGTGCCGCGCGCGACGCGCAGGTCGACCCCGTTCACGGCGGTGAAGCCACGAAACTCTTTCGTGAGTCCGCGGGTTTCGAGAATGTAATCGTTGTTCGCCATGTCTCCTGCCACATTCCTGGTTGGCGGTGCGAGGCCGTCAAGCGCCACGGCACCATCGTCTGTGACAACCGCAAGGCAGGCAGATGACGCTATGGTCCGGCGTCGTCGGCGATATGCCCCACGTCCCGCATGTGGTGTCGAATTCTTGGTTCGATCGCACATAGGGAAACGTTATTGTGTGTGGTTTGCTGCAACGCGATCATTGGGATTTGCACTTAGCTTCGCACCCACCGAAACACGCATGCTCACTCGTGTTGCAGTACGTTCGATCGCACTACCCGGAGGTGCCACAAGCCCTTATGGCAAAAGGCTTTTGCGGCACACGCAAATGTGCGTCCGATAGCTTTTGGCGATGGACTCGTGTCGTTCGCGCAACCGACATTAGGTATTACTACGTAAGTTTTAGCGCCGCTGTCCGGATTTCCGGAAGGCGCCATCGCCGTTCCGGCTCGTTTTTTTGTCCTCGCCTTTCGGCGCCAGTCCCAAATGCGGCAAGAAATCAGAAAATCTCCAAAGTCCCTTCCCCCCCTCTCGTGCCACGATTTGCCAACCGCTATCGGCATACCAAGTTTGGCGTTCGGCTAACGATCCGTGGAGAGAAAAAAATGAGCCAGGAATTCGTTTATCAGTTCGATATCAATGGCTACGTCGTTATTCCCGCAGCGATATCACAACCTCATCTTCAACGCCTACAAGACTACTGGTCTGAGAACCTTATCGGGCTCCAACTACACGACGTGAATTTCGACTGGACCATATGTTTTGTGCCGATGAGCGCTTCGTCAGCAGCGGCAACTGGTCGTTGAACCTGCCTATGCACGAGGCCACGCGCCAGTAAGGAGCTAAACATATATGGATCCGGTCAGTGTTAAAGCGGTCATGCGGGGGCCTCAAGGAATTCTCTTCCTAAAAAATCCACGCAACGAACTGGAGTTGCCAGGAGGCAGACCTGACCATGGAGAAACGCTTGAATCCGCCTTGACTCGAGAGATCGAGGAAGAATGCGGCCTCAGCATCACCTCGGCAACTTACATGGGAAGTCAATCCTGCGAAGTCGTACCTGGGAGGAGTGTTCTGCTGGTTCTCTTTTACTGCACGCTCCCTGAAGGTTGCCTCGTACTGAGTGACGAGCATACCGACTACGAATGGGTCGATCTCGACGCCGAGCCACCCCACAACATGCCGAGCTTCTACTGGGAATTCTGCACTCAGTTGAGAAATGGTCACAACGCATCGGAATACGCTGGCGCGGCACGGCCCGAATACCCCCTGCTCACAGGAGAAGCGGACAGGCAACGGCTCATGGTCACTGCAGAGGTATACAACGCCGCCACGACCGAGTTCCTCCGAAAGTTCTTGCCGAAAAACGGTCGCATCCTTGAGGTCGGCTGCGGCCACGGGCAAATCGCTCAATGGCTTGCCTCCAGCGTCCCAGAAGCCACAGTCATCGGACTCGACAACGATGCTGAACAAATCTCCCTGGCGAAAGCGGCCGCGTCAGCACACGGAATCAGCAATCTTTCCTTTCAAGTCGGCGATCTGAATGATCCGGCGAGCATCTCTCAATTCGCAAGAAAATTCGAACTCATTACCTGCCGGTTTACCCTCCTGCACATCGGGCAACGCCACCCCGTTATAGAAGCACTATTGGATCTCTTAACCCCCTCCGGCATATTAGTCGTCGAAGAGCCATCACTCGGGAGCCTATTCTGCATGCCCCATGTGGCAGGTTTCGAGCAAGCCAATGCGGCGATCCGCGCATATGGTGAAAGCAGAGGCGTCAACTACAACTGCATCGAAGACATTTGGTCAATCATCACGAAGATGAACGTTCAAATCAAGGATGCCAGATTCAGTCAACCCACGGTCTGGAAAAAGGAGCACAAGGCGCTTGTCAAGCTGTCATTTCAGCAGCTTTCGCCCCGGCTCGTTGCGCATGGAATACTCGAAAAAAAACAGGCGAAGCGTATCGAGCAGTCACTTGATAGCGAGTACATGGACGACCTCGTTATTTCCGGAGGATTGCGAACGTTGCAGATTGCCATGTCGGTCAAGGGGGGGCTGTGAAAAGGTTCAATGTCGAGTCGATTTCGCAGGGCATTTATAAGGATATTCCGTCTGAGGACGTCGTCGGATACCTTCCGCGTGAGCGCTCAATTCTTGCATGGGCCATCGACGGTGCGTCCACACTCACCGAATCGCCATTCGCGACTTTCGACTGCATCTCAGACGCGGGATGGTTTGCAAGAAGACTGGCCGACTTGCTGCGGCAACTCAAAGCTACCGCTTTCTGCAAAGCGAAGCTGCGTGACGGCCTGGATATGCTTCGGCAAGAGTATTGCGCCGCGTCGAAACTCATCCCGCCGCTGGAAGATTGGCCAGTTGCAGCAGCAACTATCGCCGAGATAGATTTCAGCGTTGGAACAACATTGACGGTCTCCATCTATCGTTATGCGGATTGCTTCGACCTGATTCATCAGGGGGCGCTCCCTCATTCGAACAGAGACAAACCATCGGCATCACAGTGTCTGTCCTACGACCCATGGAAACCCTGCTCAGGGTTCCGAGGACAACCACTTGAGCAATTGCTACAACGAAGGCGCCAACAGCAGCGAAACGAATTTAGTACTGCACTCACGTTAAATCCAAAAAGTGCCCTAAACGCCACGGAAGAGCATCTAACAATCGACGCCCCTGCCCACATTCTCCTTGGCACCGATGGCCTGTCTCGCGTCTGGGAAACATACAATCTGATGGCCCGCGAGCAAGTCATACAATGGGTCGCACAAAACGGGTTATCCACACTACTCACGATCCTTAGAGATCACGAGGCAAGGATTCCCGCTGGCGAGAGGAGCGGCAAAAGAAGAGAGGACGCTAGCGGCATCTACGTTTCTCTTCTTTAGAAACCAGCGACGCCGTCGTGGATTCCACTTCACAGGAGAATCCCACCCGAGCACCTCCATCACTGCCTGGCTTTGCGCCCCGCACGAATCATGTCGCTCGCGCGTTCGGCAATCATGATCGTCGGCGAGTTCGTATTGCCCGACGTAATCGCCGGCATGACAGAGGCGTCGACCACGCGCAGGTTCTGCACGCCGCGCACGCGCAACTGCGCATCGACGACAGCATCGGGGTCGTCGGCGCGTCCCATGCGGCAGGTGCCGACGGGATGGAAGATCGTCGTGCCGATCTCGCCCGCCGCGCGCATCAGTTCCTCGTCGCTCTGGAACGACGGCCCCGGCAGATATTCGCGCGGCTCGTAACGCGCAAATGCCGGTGCCCCCACGATGCGACGTGTCAACCGGATAGCATCCGCCGCAACACGCAAGTCCGCTTCCGTCGACAGATAGTGCGGCGCGATGTTGGGCGCAACGCGCGCGTCCGGCGACGTCAGATGCACGTTGCCGCGCGACGTCGGCCGCAGGTTGCACACCGATGCCGTAAACGCGTTGAACTTGTGCAACGGCTCGCCGAAGCGCTCGAGCGACAACGGCTGTACGTGGTACTCGAGATCGGGCCGCGCCACGTCCTCCCGACTGCGGGCAAACGCGCCCAATTGCGACGGCGCCATGCTCATCGGCCCACGCTGCGCAAACGCATATTGCATGCCGATCTTGAGCTTGCCGAACAGACTGTTGGCCGTGAGATTCAGCGTCGTGACACCGCGCAGTTTGTACACCGAGCGCAATTGCAGATGGTCCTGAAGGTTCTCGCCCACGCCCGGCAGATCGGCGACGACATCGATACCGAAGCCGCGCAGCCGCTCTGCGCTTCCGACGCCCGAGACTTCGAGCAGATGCGGCGAATTCACTGCCCCCGCCGCGAGAATCACCTCGGCGCTCGCGAGCGCCGTGAAGTCTTCATTGCCGCCGCGATACGCTACGCCGGTGCAACGCGTACCGTCGAACGTCAGGCGGCTCACACTCGCCCCCGTGATGACGGTCAGATTCGGCCGCTGCATCGCCGGACGCAGAAAACCCTTCGCCGCACTCCAACGCACACCGCGCCGTTGATTCACTTCGAAATAGCCGATGCCGAAGTTGTCGCCGCGATTGAAATCGTCCGTCCTGGGAATGCCGATCTGCTCGGCGGCATCGGCAAACGAATCGAGCACGCGCCACGACAGACGCTGCTTCTCGACACGCCACTCGCCCCCGCCACCGTGAAACTCGGTGCCGCCCTTGTAGTGATCCTCGCTGCGCTTGAACAGCGGCAACACGTTGTCCCAACGCCAGCCGTCGTCGCCGGTCGCGTCGGCCCACGCGTCGTAGTCCTCGCGCTGACCGCGCATATAGATCATGCCGTTGATCGACGAGCTACCGCCCAGCACCCGCCCGCGCGGATACGCGAGCGAGCGGCCGCCGAGGCCCGCTTCCGCCTGCGTGCGATACAACCAGTCCGTGCGCGGATTGCCGATGCAATAGAGATAGCCGACGGGGATATGAATCCAGTGATAGTCGTCCTTGCCGCCCGCTTCGAGCAACAGCACGTTGACGTCGGGATCCTGCGTGAGGCGATTGGCCAGCACACACCCGGCCGAGCCGGCCCCCACGATGATGTAATCGAAGCGCTCGTGCTTCGCTGCCTGCTTGCTCATTCCCGCATGTCTCCGTCAATGGCGCGGCACTCGCCATAGTGCGGTGCCGGCGCGGGTGCAGCACCCGACTGGGGTGGACTGTCGCCCACCGCTTCAGGTTCATTTTGTCAGCGGTGCCCGAATATCAGCATCGCTCATGTTTCATACCCCGAATTCCTCCTGCCCGCGACACGCTCGACGACACGCGCACCGGCAAGCACCAAGCGTACTGCGGCACACCGGCGCAAGCCAATGAGAAATTATCAAAAGCAATATAAGATCGGCTTATATTGCCCGTTACCCTCCACCGGGTAACGATTGCGGATTGCTAACGGCTGCCCCATGGAACTCGCCCATCTTCGCGCTTTCGTCGCCATCGCTCACGAAGGCAACCTTACCCGCGCCGCCCGGCGGCTGCATCTGACGCAACCGGCGGTCAGCCTTCAGGTCAAGGCGCTTCAGGAAGCGCTGCGTCTGACACTCTTCGCGCGCACGGCACAGGGACTGGCCCTCACCCGCGACGGACAAACGCTGTTGCCGCTGGCCGAGCGCATGCTCGCCGCGCTGACCGATCTTCAACAGGCCGCCGGTGCGCTACGGGAAACGGTGCGCGGACGCTTGCGTATCGGCACGATCCTCGATCCCGAATTCACCCGGCTGGGCGGGTTTCTCAAGCGTCTGGTCGAGTCGTATCCGCACATCGAGACGGCGCTGCGCCATGGCATGTCCGGCTCGGTGCTGCAGCAGGTGGGGCGCGGCGAACTCGACGTCGGCTTCTATCTCGGCCGCCCCGACCCGGTGCGCTATCACGCCATCACCCTCACGCCGTTCTCGTATCAAGTGCTCGCACCCGCCGGCTGGCGCGAGCGGGTGGCCCGGCGTGGATGGCGCGAACTCGCCGCACTGCCCTGGATCTGGACACCGCCAGAGTCGGCCCACCACCGTCTGCTGTCGGAACTGTTCGGCGCGCTCGGGGTGTCGCCCACCCGGGTTGCGGAAGTGGATCAGGAGCCGTCGATGCTCGATCTGGTGAAGTCGGGCATCGGGCTTTCGCTCGTGCGCGACTCGATTGCGCTACGCGAGGCCCGCGCCCACGGCCTGGTGATCGCCGACGGCGTGAGCGTGCCGACCGAACTCACGTTCGTCACGCTGGCCACGCGGCGCGACGAACCCGCCATCGCCGCCGCCTTACAGTTGGTGGCTGCCGTATGGGCCTGAGCGATCCGGCAACGGTCTGCGTACGCCGGCACCCCCTGCCTGGCGTCACAATTCCGGCGCATAATCCATGCCTGCTCAGGCCTCCCGTTCACGACATTCGAAATGGCCGCGCTCCCCGCAATGCATTCCCACGTCATGGCATGTCACCCCTGTGCTGCCATGCCGGAACCTTACTAAAGCTCTAGAATTCAATTCTCTCTTCGAGGAGTCGATCATGTCTGTGAGAATGGAACGCGATACTTTCGGCGAAATTGCGGTGCCCGCCGATCGTCTGTGGGGTGCCCAAACGCAGCGCTCGCTGCAGAACTTCAAGATTTCCACCGAAAAGATGCCGCGCGAACTCGTGCGCGCGCTCGCTCGCGTGAAACGCGCCGCCGCCCAGGTCAACAAGGACCTCGGCATGCTCGACGCGAAGAAGGCCGACGCCATCATCAAGGCCGCCGACGAAGTGATCGATGGCCAGCATGACGACGAATTCCCGCTGGCCGTGTGGCAGACCGGCTCGGGCACGCAGTCGAACATGAACATGAACGAAGTGCTCGCCAATCGCGCCAGCGAACTGCTTGGCGGCGTGCGCGGCGAAGCGCGCAGCGTGCACCCCAACGATGACGTGAACAAGGGCCAGTCGTCGAACGACGTGTTCCCGACGGCCATGAGCGTGGCCGCCCTCGACGCCCTCGTCAACCATCTCAAGCCCAACGTCGGCCAACTGCGCGACACGCTCGCCGCCAAGGCCCACGCCTATGACGACATCGTCAAGATCGGCCGCACCCACCTCCAGGACGCCACGCCGCTCACGCTCGGTCAGGAAATTTCGGGCTGGGTCGCGCAGATCAACCACGGCCTGAAGCACGTCGACGACGCCCTGCCCCACGTGGCGGAACTCGCACTCGGCGGCACGGCCGTCGGCACGGGCCTGAACGCGCATCCGCAATTCGCGAAGAAAGTGGCCGACGCGCTCGCACGCGACACCGGGCTGCCGTTCGTCACCGCGCCGAACAAGTTCGAAGCGCTCGCCGCCAACGACGCCATCGTCAACGCGCACGGCACGCTCAAGACGCTCGCCGCCAGCCTGATGAAGATTGCCAACGACGTGCGCTGGCTGGCCAGCGGCCCGCGTTGCGGCATTGGCGAACTGATGATCCCGGAAAACGAACCGGGCAGCTCGATCATGCCGGGCAAGGTCAACCCGACCCAATGCGAAGCGATGACGATGCTGTGCGCTCAGGTGCTCGGTAACGACGTGGCGATCAACATCGGCGGCTCGATGGGCAACTTCGAGCTGAACGTGTTCAAGCCGATGCTCATCCACAACTTCCTGCAAAGCGTACGCGTGCTCGCCGACGGCGCCGTGAGCTTCAACGACAACTGCGCCATCGGTATCGAACCGAATCGCGCCCGCATCGCCTCGCTGCTCGAGGAGTCGCTCATGCTCGTGACCGCGCTCAACCCGCACATCGGTTACGACAAAGCCGCGCAGATCGCCAAGAAGGCGCACAAGGAAGGCACCACGCTCAAGGCGGCCGCCCTCGCCCTCGGCCATGTGACGGACGAGCAGTTCGACGCGTGGGTTCGCCCCGAGCAGATGGTCGGCAAGCGCTGATTCCTCGTTAGCGCCACACCGCCCCTCGTCTCCGACGCATGCCCATTTCGCCGTTGCCTCCGCTGCATTGCCTGATTGCTTTCGACGCTGCCGTGCGGCACGCAAGCTTCACCCGGGCCGCAGCGGAACTCAACCTCACGCAAAGCGCCGTGAGCCGGCAGATCGCGCAGCTCGAGGAATTCCTCGGGCGCGCGCTCTTCACACGCGAACATCGCACGCTGCGGCTGACGGTGGCCGGACAACGCTACGCCGAGCAGATTCAGCGTCTGCTTGGCGAGTGCGCCGAAGCCACCGCCGATCTGATGAAGCGGCGCGGCGATCTCGATCTCACCGTGGCCTGTTCGTCTGGTGTGGCCGTGTTGTGGATGACACCGCAACTCATGCGCTTTCGCGCCGCCCATCCCGACATCAAAATTCGCGTGATCGTGAAAGACGGCATCACGTCGCTTTCCGCGTCGGAGTTCGATCTCGGCGTGTATTACGTGCGTAACGACCTGCCGCCGGCCTTCGCCGGACGGCGTCTGTTCGACGAGGAAGTCTTCCCCGTCTGTTCCCCCGCCTACCTCGACGGCCGCAAACTCACGCCCGCCGATCTCGTCAACGAGACGCTGCTTCTCGTCGAAGACGGCCAGCGCAAGTGGATGTCATGGCCCGACTGGTTCGAGCTGCAAGGTGTCAGTGCCCGGAAATTCCCCCGCATGGTGAGCGCCAATCACTATCCGCTGCTCGTGCAGATGGCCATCGAAGGCGGCGGCATGGTGATGGGATGGCGTCACATGATCGACTCATGTCTCGACGCCGGCTTGCTCGTTCGCGCGTGCGAAGCGACCGCGAGTCTGGGCGGCGGCTACTACCTCATATGGCCTGCCGAGCGCCATGAGCATGCCGCAGCGCGAATTTTCCGCAACTGGATTTATTCCGAAACTCGTTTCCCATCATAGGGGTTACGTGTTTTTTTGAAAGTTGCCATGCGCCACACGCATGGCAACATGCGGAATTATCGTTTGGCCTGTCATTTTGTATGCACTACTTTGTGCTCTATCCGCGCACGTACACCGAGGCCATCGGGCCGCTTGTGCCCGGCTTCGGCAGACGTGATTCGACAAAAGCAGGCGTATTACCGGCATGACGTGAAAGCAAAGCACGCAACGGACGCCACCTATCCTCCGGGAGACCCAGATGCAGGCGACCTACGCAGTGCCTCAAGACAATATGGCTCGTCAGCGCCGTCACGCGATCGTGGCGACGGTGATCGGCAACGGTCTTGAATGGTTCGACTTCACCGTCTACAGCTTCTTCGCAGCCATTATCGCGAAACAGTTTTTCCCCACCGGCGACGATCTGTCGTCGTTCCTGCTCGCTGTCGCGACCTTTGGCGTGGGCTTCTTCATGCGCCCGGTCGGCGGCATCGTGCTCGGCATCTATTCCGACCGCGTGGGCCGCAAGGCAGCCCTGTCGCTCACCATTCTGCTCATGGCTGCCGGTACCGCGATGATCGGTCTGGCCCCGACCTACGATCAGATCGGTCTGGCCGCCCCCCTCATCATCGTGCTGGCGCGTTTGCTGCAAGGCTTCTCGGCCGGCGGCGAAATGGGTGGTGCAACCGCCTTCCTGACCGAATACGCCCCCGCCAATCAGCGCGCTTACTACTCGGCATGGATTCAATCGAGCATCGGCTTCGCCGTGTTGCTTGGCGCTGCCGTGGGTACGTTCGTCACGACGGAACTCGATAAGGCCTCGCTCGAATCCTGGGGCTGGCGTGTGCCGTTCATCGTCGGCATGCTGATCGGCCCGGTGGGTTTCTACATCCGTAACAAGATCGACGAAACGCCGACGTTCCAGCACGCCGAGAAGTCGGATACGCCGCTGCGCGACGTGTTCTCGCAGTATCCGCGCGAGACGCTCGCCAGCTTCTCGATGGTCGTGCTGTGGACGATCTGCACCTACGTGCTGCTGTTCTACATGCCGACGTATGCCCAGCGCGTGCTCAAGCTGCCCGCGTCCTACGGCTTCACGGCAGGCATGGTCGGCGGCGCAATGATTCTCGTGTTCGCACCCGTAGTGGGACGTCTGGCAGATCGCTACGGCCGCCGGCCGTTCCTGTCGGGTTCCGCACTGCTGATTCTGTTGCTTGCATGGCCGATGTTCACGTACCTGAACGTGGCGCCGGGCCTGCAATCGCTGCTCACGTTCCAGATCGTCTTCGGTCTGCTCATCGCCTGCTATACCGGCCCGATTCTCGCAGCGTTCGCCGAGCTGTTCCCGGCGAAGGTGCTCTCGACCGGGCTGTCGGTGGCCTATAACTTCGCGGTGACGATCTTTGGCGGCTTCGCTGCGCTCATCATCACGTGGCTGATCGCCCGCACGGGCAGCAACATGGCCCCGGCCATCTACGTGATCGTCGCGGCCACCATCAGCCTGATCGGCACGCGCTTCGTGAAGCCACTGCCCAAGGCCTGAGTTTTCTCTCATCGAGGCGCGCCCTGACCGGCGCGCTTTGTGTCTTTTGCAAGGAACTCCCCCATGTCCGTTACCCTGCTTCGCGGCGGCAATGTGCTCGATGCGGCCGCCGGTTGTCTGCTCGAGCGTCACGACGTTGTTATCGAGGGCGATCGCATCACCGCTGTCAGCGCCACACCGCTCGATATCGATGGCGCCACGGTGATCGACGTCACCGGCAAGACCGTCATGCCCGGCATGATCGACTGCCATGTGCACGTGCTCGCCTCGCATCCCAACCTCGGCACGAACGCCAGCCAGCCGAACGTGCTCACTGTGCTCAAGTCGCTGCCGATCATGCAAGGCATGCTCAATCGCGGCTTTACGACCGTGCGCGACGCCGGCGGTGCCGACTGGGCACTGCAACAAGCCATTGAGCAAGGCGTGATTCCCGGCCCGCGCATTTTCCCGTCGGGCAAGGCGCTCTCGCAGACGGGCGGTCACGGCGACTTCCGGCCGCGCAACGATACGCTCGAGCCGTGTTCGTGCGCGTTTCGCGCCGGGGCGATTGCCCGCGTGGTCGACGGCGTCGATCCGATCCGCCTCGCCGTGCGCGAGGAGATTCAGAAGGGCGCCACGCAGATCAAGCTGATGGCCTCGGGAGGGGTGGCATCGCCGGTCGATCCCATCGCCAATACGCAGTACTCGGAAGATGAAATCCGCGCCGCCGTGGCCGAAGCCGAAGCCGCGCAAACCTATGTGATGGCTCACGCCTACACGCCGCGTGCGATTGCGCGAGCTGTGCGTTGCGGAGTGCGTACCATCGAGCACGGCAATTTGTGCGATGCCGAGACGGCGAAGCTCATGGCCGAGAAAGGCGCCTATGTGGTGCCCACGCTGGTCACGTACGACGCCCTGGCCAAGGACGGTGCATCGCTGGGCCTGCCGCCGGAATCGGTCGCGAAGGTGGAAAGCGTGCAGCGCGCCGGTCGCGAATCGCTGTCGATCTATCGCGACGCGGGCGTGAAGATGGGCTTCGGCTCCGACCTGCTCGGCGATATGCACAAGTACCAGTCGGACGAGTTGACGATTCGTGCCGGCGTGCTGGGCACGGCCGACACGCTGCGCTCGGCCACGGTCGTCAGTGCGGAGATTCTGAATCGCGTGGGCGAACTGGGGGTGATCGCACCGGGCGCACTGGCCGATGTGCTGGTCGTCGATGGGAATCCGCTCGAATCGATTGAGGTACTCACCGGTCAGGGTGAAGGTATTCGCTGGGTCTTCAAGGACGGCAAGGTCGCGAAGCAACCGTAAGCTGCGGTGCTCACTGCCCCGCGTGATCGCGTAATGGGCACTGCATCGCCATATGAGCGCCTCTGCTGGTTTGGATCGGGTAACTCGGCTTAACACTGCTTTACACGGCCTAACACGAATAACGCCGCGATGTCTCGCACATCGCGGCGTTTCCTTTTTTGCCTCGCCGATACCACCGTCGCTCAAGATCACGCGACACCTCGTTTACAACAATCCGTCAAACGAATGAAAAGCGCACGCGGGCGACGCTGCCTAGACTTCGTGAAATGTTGTCGACGGAGGGTCCCCCCAAATGAAGCTCGTTCCGCAAAACTACATATCGCTTGGCTTCGACACCGTGGCCCCGCCATGGCCGACTGCCGATTCCACGACCTCCCCCGAATGGAAGCATGTTGCCGTTCGCCAGCAGATGCCGATCGTCGGCGCGTCATCGCCGCCTGCCGACACCTCTCCCACCATCGAGACCCTGCGCGAGGGCATCCTCGAGAGCTTCGCCACGATCAAGCGCGACTGGAATGCTGCTGCACAAACGGTCGCCCCCGACGCAGTCCGCGGGAAATTATCCAACGAGTACGACGTCATCGTCAGACTGTCCGAAGCCGTCTCCACCCATCAGGCGTCCGACCTCCTCAGCATCGATAAGCTGATCGAGACGTTCGAGAGCGCGGTCGAGAGAATCTGCGATGCCCGCGATATTTCCCTGACGTCGCTCAAGATCAGGAGCGTCGACGCGCAACGCTCGATCTCCGACCCTGAACAATTGATGCCGAAAGCACGGGCCGCATTCGAAGCACTGGGGCACTTGAAAGCGGCGCTCGACACGATGGTGTGCGCGTCGTCCGCGCGACGGCTTCTGGAAGACAAGCGTCAGGGCCTGAACGGCGCCAACATGACGCCAGAGGGGCTCAAACAGGCCAAGGCGGAGTTGCACAAAGCGTTCGAAGTCACGGGCGACCTGCTCAGCAAGACCGAGCCGCTGATTCATCACTATCTGACGCAGGCGCAGACCGCCATTCCGGGAGAGAAACGGCGATGGAAGACGAAAATCGCGATCCTCGTCACGTTTCTCGTCATCACCGTATCGTTGGGTGTGGCGTCGATAGCGGTTCCCGCGCTGTTGCCTGCGCTTGCGGGCCTCGCCCTCGGGCTGAAGATCGCCACGACAGGGGTCGGCATCCTGACCGCACTCAACGGGATCTGCAACGTCTTCGCGTACGCGCGCAATCGCGGCTGGGGTCAGCTATCTAACGAAATCACCGCAGTCAAAAATCTGAACGACGCCATCAATCGGGGAATAGAAGCCAGACATGGGATTCATCAGTCTGGCGCGACCACGCAGATACAAGAGCGTCTCGACAAGATCAATCACGAAATCACGCACGCCACACGCAATCAACGCACATTGAACCGAAAGTTCGAGAATTTCGACCGCGACGACATCAAAACCCAACTTTGACGGCGGGCCAAAGGGGTCGGAGACGGTCTAGTCACCAAGAGGAGGAAATCCATCATGCGTCCTACCAGCAACGCCTTTTTTTCGCCGGCGGCCGATCCGGGGCAAAGCTATCGAGCCGCCGCCGCAGAAGGCCGGATCATCGACACCCTGACCGACATTGAGACCGGACTGTCGGAGCTTCTGAGTATGCAGAACGCAGCGCTCTCGCGCATCGACCATCTCATCGCCCAATCGGGCACGCGCACCGTGACGCGAGCCGCCTCCGCCGACAATGCGCAATCCTCGCAACGTGTCGAAGCGCTAAGGAGCGACATCACGCGCTGCCGGTCGTGCGGCAACCTCGAGACGACCTCCACGCAGCTCTGATACCTCCGCCGAGCGCTGGTTTGCAGTGCCCCGACACAAGCGCCAGCGACCATAAAAAAAAGCAGCCCGGATGGGCTGCTTTCTTCTTTGCCGATAACACCGTCGGGCGAGTCGGCAAGCCTTACTTCTTCCAGCCCGGCGTGACGAACACCGAGCGCACGTCGTCGAGCGTTAGCGCGACCGTTTCGCGTGCGCGTTCGGTGCCCGCACGCAGCATGTCCCACACGAAGTCCGGATTCCTGGCGTATTCCTCACGGCGCTCGCGCATCGGGCGAAGCATTTCCTGCAATCGCTCTTCCAGACGCGCCTTTACCTTCGAGTCGGCCAGACCGCCGCGCACATAGTGATCCTTGAGCGCCTGCAACCCTTCCTTGTCCTCGTCGAAGGCATCGAGATAGGCGAACGCGACGTTACCTTCGAGGTGCCCCGGATCTTCCACCTTCAGATGCAGCGGGTCGGTGTAGCACTTCTTCACCGCAGCGCGGATCTCGTCCGGCGTCGACGAAATATTGATCGCGTTGCCCAGCGACTTGCTCATCTTGGCCTTGCCGTCGATGCCCGGCAAACGTCCGATCGGCGGCACCAGCGCCTTCGTTTCGACGAGGATCTCGCGATCGGCCAGACGGTTCAGACGGCGCACGATTTCGTTCGTCTGCTCGATCATCGGCAACTGATCTTCGCCGACCGGCACGAGCGTGGCGCGAAACGCCGTGATATCCGCCGCCTGACTCACCGGATACGTGAGGAAGCCGGCCGGAATGTCGCGCTCGAAGTTGCGCAGAACGATCTCCTGCTTGACGGTCGGATTGCGCTCCAGGCGCGCCACGGTCACCAGATTCAGATAATAGAACGTGAGTTCGGTCAGCTCGGGCAGCCACGTCTGCACGCAGATGGTCGTCACCGCCGGATCGATGCCGACAGCCAGATAGTCGAGCGCCACTTCCGAGACGTTGCGGTGAACCTTGCCGCGATCGTCCGTATTGTCGGTCAACGCCTGCGCGTCGGCGACCAGAATGAACTGCTTGTACTCGTGCTGATACGCCACGCGGTTTTTCAGACTGCCGACGTAGTGACCCAAATGCAGCGGGCCGGTCGGGCGGTCACCCGTGAGGATCACCTTGCGATCCGCAGGTGCCTTCGAAACACTCATTTTCCTCTCCGTAATCAAGCGCTTATGGCAATTCCCGACGCCTCGCGGGCAGTCGACGGCTTCCCGTCGTCACGCCCTCTGCGGCATCCGGTTCACCCAGTTGCGTCAACCGTAACCCCCGAATGGTAGCGCGTCGGCCCGATGACAGTACAGAAACGCGCTCGGTGCGGGTCGGCACCTTCGGCTACGAAGCATGCGTGCGCCCATGAAAAACGGGGGCCGCAGCCCCCGTTCCGTGCATTTCGAGCATCAACGCCGATCCGAAACCGGCATCCACTCCCCCAAGCGGCTCAGCGTGACGTCACCACCGGAATGCCTGCCAGCGACTTGCCGCGCTTGCGCGCGTGCGCCAGCGCCTGCTCGACGGCGTTACCGGTGGCCGGTGTCACGCCCAGCCGGCCGGCGATCGTGGCTTCGACGCGTTTGGCCATCGCCAGATTCGCGAGCTTCACATGACCGTAGCCGCGAATCTTTGCCGGGGCTTCGGCCAGCGCCACCCCATCGGCCAGCGTATCGACCGACAGACCGGCCAACGCACGTTCGATCGTCGTACGGTAGTCCGCGATCAACTGACGCTCCATGCGGCGCTCCAGCGTGTACCCGAAGACGTCGAGCGCCCCGCCGCGCAACCCGCGCAGCTTCGCCATCCCCCGCAGCACCGGCCACAACCACGGCCCAATGGTCACCTTCTTCGGCGCCGCGCCGTTCTTGCCGCGTGCGATGAGCGGCGGTGCCATATGGAACTCAAGGCGGAAGTCGCGACCCGGCTTGCCTTCGAAGGCCTCGCCCAACGAATCGGCAAACGCCGTGTGCGCATACAGGCGAGCCACTTCGTACTCGTCCTTGTAAGCCATCAGACGCGACAGTTGCTGCGCGACGGCACGCGAGAGGCGTCCCGGAGCGCCGGACACCCGTGTTTCCGCATCGGCCACCCGTTTCACGAAGCTCGCGAATTGCGCCGCATACGCCGCGCTCTGGTACTGCGTGAGCAGATCCACACGGTGTGCGACGAGCGTATCGAACGTCATGTCGTCGGCGACCGGCGCATGCACCGGGGCGTGCGCCGCCTTGGCCGACGTCTGCGTCAATGCCGCCGGATCTCCCGCCGCCAACCGGCCGATTGCCAGCGCCAATTGGTTCATCGGCACCGCCACGTTGTTCAGTTCGATGGCGCGTTGCAGCGCGTGCAGCGATACCGGCACCAGACCTAGTTGCCATGCGAAGCCGAGCATGATGATGTTCGCGCCCATCGTGTCGCCGAGGAAACGCTGGGCGAGCGCTTGCGCGTCGCAGGCATCGAGCTTGGCGTTGCCTGCGGCGTGATGCATCTTCGCGAGCAGCGCGTCGGCGTGAAGATTCGCGTCGGGGTTCTGCACGAATGTCGCGTTCGGAATGGCGTGCGTGTTGACGACCACGCGCGTGCGGTCGCGACGCACGGTTTGCAGCGCATCGGCACTCGCGCCCACCACCATGTCGCAAGCGAGCAGCACGTCGGCCTGCTGCGTGTCGATACGCACCTGATTGAGCGCTTGCGGCGTGTTGGCGAAACGCACGAACGACAGCACGGCGCCGCCCTTCTGCGCGAAGCCCATGAAGTCCAGCACCGAGGCGCTCTTGCCTTCGAGGTGCGCCGCCATCGTGATGAGCGCGCCGATCGTCACCACGCCGGTGCCGCCCACGCCCGTGACCATGATGTCGAACGGCACGTCGCCCGCGAGCGCGGCCGGTTGAGGCAGCGCATTCAGACGTCCTTCAAAAGCCGCCTGATCGAACGCCGCTGCGAGCGCCTTCTTCAACTGCGCGCCCTTGACCGACACGAAGCTCGGGCAGAAACCGTTCACGCAGGAGAAGTCCTTGTTGCACGACGATTGATCGATGCGGCGCTTGCGTCCCAGCGCCGTTTCCACCGGTTCGACCGACAGACAATTCGAAGCCACGCCGCAATCGCCGCAGCCTTCGCAAACCGCCTCGTTGATGAACAGACGGCGATCCGGATTCGGGAACTCATTTTTCTTGCGGCGGCGACGCTTCTCGGCCGCGCATGTCTGATCGTAGATGAGCACAGTCGTGCCGGGAATCTCGCGCAGCTCGCGCTGCACAGCGTCGAGTTCGCTGCGATGGTGGAACGTCGTGCCCTTCGGAAACTGTCCTTCGTGACCGATGTACTTCTCCGGTTCGTCGCTCACCACGACGAGTTTTGCAATGCCCTCGGCTTCGACCTGGCGCGCAATCTGCGGCACCGAAATCGAGCCGTCGACCGGCTGGCCACCCGTCATCGCCACGGCGTCGTTGTAAAGAATCTTGTAGGTGATGTTCGCCTTCGAGGCCACGGCCTGACGAATGGCGAGCAGGCCCGAGTGGAAGTACGTGCCGTCGCCCAGATTCTGGAAAACATGCGGACGTTTGGTGAAGTGCGAATGCGCGGCCCAGTCCACACCTTCGCCCCCCATCTGGATCAGCCCCGTGGTGTCGCGGTCCATCCACGACGCCATAAAGTGACAACCGATACCCGCCTGCGCGATGGAGCCCTCGGGCACCTTCGTCGACGTATTGTGCGGACAACCCGAGCAGAAATACGGCACGCGACGCACACCGTCGGCCGCATTCGACAGAATCTCGTGCGCGACGAGATCGACCACACGCTCACGGCGATCCAGTGCCGGGCGATGCTTCGCCAGCCACTCGGCGAACACCGGCAGCACGCGCGACGGACGCAACTCGCCCAGCGCGGAGAGCAACGCGCGTCCTTCGGCGTCGGTCTTGCCGAGCACGATCGGACGCGTGCCCGTCGTGCGGTTGTAGAGATATTGCTTGATCTGCTGCTCGACGACCGGGCCCTTCTCCTCGATCACGAGGATTTCCTTCAGACCGGCGACGAAGGTGTCCAGACGCGACAGGTCAAGCGGAAACGACAGCCCGACCTTATAGATGCGCACGCCGGCGGCGGCGAGATCGTCGACAGTGATGTCCAGGCGGCGCAGCGTCTCCATCAGGTCGAGATGTGCCTTGCCGCACGTCACGATTCCGATGTCGGCCTCGGGGGCGGGAACGATCCACTTGTCGATGCTGTTCACACGGGAGAACGCACGCACGGCGTCGAGCTTGTCAGCCAGACGCGCTTCGAGTGCGAGGCTCGGTAAATCGGGCCAGCGGTTGTGCAGGCCGCCTGCCGGCGCGACGTAATCGAGCGGCTCAATCCAGTCGGTGCGGATCTTGTCGAGGTCGACGGTGCCGCGCGACTCGACGGTCTCGGAGATCGCCTTGAGGCCCGCCCACGCGCCCGAGAAACGCGACAGCGCATAGCCGTACAGACCGAATTCGACGAGTTCGCCGATGTCGGCCGGGTTGAGCACGGGCATGCTCCACGACATCATCGTGAAGTCGCTCTGATGCGGCATCGACGACGACACGCAGCCGTGATCGTCACCCGCGACCACGAGCACGCCGCCATGACGCGATGCCCCGTAGGCGTTGCCATGCTTGAGCGCGTCGCCGGCACGGTCCACGCCCGGGCCCTTGCCGTACCACATGCCGAACACGCCTTCGACAGTGCGCTCGGGGTCGGCTTCCACACGTTGCGTGCCCATGACGGCAGTGCCGCCCAGTTCCTCGTTGATCGCCGGCAGGAACTTGACGTTGGCCGCATCGAGCAGTTTCTTCGCCTTCCACAACTGCTGATCCACGCCACCGAGCGGCGAGCCGCGATACCCGCTAACGAAGCCGGCCGAGTTCAGGCCACGGGCGGCGTCGAGTTGGTGTTGCATCAGCAAAATGCGCACGAGCGCCTGCGTCCCGGTCAGGAAAATCTGACCGCGGCGGGCCGTGAGCGCGTCGGAGAGCTGGTAATCGGGATGGGCCAGGGGGTTGGCCGTCGGCGTCGCAAGCGCGGCGCGCATGGGGGCATTCATTGGGTATCTCCTGATCCCTGCAGCCAGCACCGGACGGATGTGACCGGGTGTCGGCCGTGCTTTGGGGAGCTTCTGTTCTGTTCGTCTTAACGCACTAGCCGCATAGCGCGGGCACGCGTTGGTATGCAAGCAGTGTATGGGGAGGCAGGAGAAAGATTTTTACTATTTCACTCATTTTGTCGCACAATTAGAAACGTTCATTTCGAAAAAGGCGATTTAAGGAAATGGAATTACTCGACAATTTTGCCCGTCAAATCCTGCGCCTATTGCAGATCGACTCGCGCCGCTCGGCGCAAGAACTGTCTGAAAACGTGGGCCTGTCGGCCACGCCGTGCTGGCGACGCATCAAGGACATGGAGCAAAGCGGGGTGATCCAGCGCTACACGGTGCTGCTCGACCGCGAAAAGCTGGGCCTGCATGTGTGCGCGCTGGCCCATGTGCAACTCACCCGCCACACCGAGGGCGGCACGGAACAGTTCGAGCGCGAAATCCGCACCTGCCCGGAAGTCACCGAGTGCTACAGCACGACGGGCGAGGCCGACTACATCCTCAAAATCGTGGCGCCGGACATCAAGGCCTACGACGCGTTTCTTCACGAGCACATCTTCCGTCTGCCCGCCGTGGCCAACGTGAAGACAAGCGTCGTGCTGCGCGAAATCAAGTTCGATACGAGTCTGCCGATCTGACGCCGCCCTTTCGCCGCTTTCCCATTTGTCGACATCGCACGACATATCCCCTTGACGTGCCGTCACTTCTCCGCTAAAAATGCAAATGATTCTCATTTAAGTTTTTCGTCCCAAGGCCGGGTCTCTGCGGCCGGGTGGTACGAGATTTTCGCCAGCCGCGCCTGCCTGCGTGTTCCTCAGCGTCGATGACGATGCTGCCTACACGCCGATTGCCACGAGCGCTTGCCAGCCAGAAACGGGGTTTTCTTGCACTGGGAGCCAGCAGTGAAGCAGTCGTCGAGCGGCGGGGGCCGCACCTTTGTCATGTCCATGCGCCGGAATTACGGCGCCAACGGTTCGATCCGTGCCATTCGCGGCGGCGGAAATCGAGCCGAAGACTCGCAACGCCAAACTGCGCGCGCGCCTCGCCGGCGTCTGCAACCGCTCGCAGGCGCGGTGCTCGCCGCGTTCTGGTTGCCTGCCGCTTTCGCACAACAAGCCACGTCCGAGGGTGCGACTCAGCCAGCCGGTCCGGCCCAGACGATTCAGCTCGCGCAAGCATCGTCCAACGCGCCGTTGCAACTCGCCGACGCCAATCTGCGAGAAGTGAACGTGACAGCAACGCGCACACCGACCGAAGCGGAACGCACTCCCGCGTCCATCTCGGTCATCACCGATCAGGATCTCGAAGAACAGCAAGCGCAGGACATCAAGGAAGCACTGCGCTACGAGCCAGGTGTCACGGTACGCCGCGCGCCGTATCGTCCCGCATCGGCAGCGGCCGGCGGCGGTCGCGACGGCAATTCGAGCATCAACATCCGGGGTCTCGAAGGTAACCGTGTGGCGCTCTTCGAAGACGGCATCCGCATGCCCTCCTCTTACTCGTTCGGCCCGCTCGAAGCCGGCCGTGGCGACTACATGAGCATGGACCTGCTGCGCCGCATCGAAATCCTGCGCGGCCCGGCATCGTCGCTGTACGGCAGCGACGGCCTGACCGGCGTCGTCAACTTCCTCACCAAAGATCCGCAAGACCTGCTCGACGTATTCGGCAAGTCGACCTACTTCTCGCTGCGTCCGTACTACAACTCGATGGACCGCAGCTTCGGCACCACCGCGCAGGCCGCGTGGGGGGGCGAGCAGTGGCAGGGCATGGTGATCGTCGACGGCAACAAGGGGCACGAACTCGACGGCAAGGGCACCAACAACTCGGCCAGCACGTCACGCACGAGCGCCAACCCGCAGGACGCCAACGGCGACTCCGTACTCGGCAAGCTGGTCTTCAAAGCCACGCCAAGCTCGACATTCAAGCTCACGGGCGAGACCGTGCGCCGCCGTGTGGACTCGAATGTTCTGTCGGCCGTCAATCCGCCGGCGACACTCGGCCTGAACACGAGCGACCGTCTCGAGCGTAATCGCGTGAGCCTCGATTACGACTTCAACGACGCCTCGCAGGCATACGTACAGAACGTCCACGCGCTGCTGTACTTCCAGGATGCGAAGAACAGCCAGTACGCGTACGAGAAGCGCACGGCGGGCGATCGCACGCGCGACAACACATACAAGGAGCGCACCGTCGGCGGCTCGCTGCAAGCGCAGAGCAACTTCGCGACCGGCCCGCTCACGCACAAGCTCGTGTACGGCACCGACGCGAGCCTCGCGTACATCACCAGCTATCGCAACGGTACGCTGCCGGGCGTGGGCGAGTCGTTCCCGAACAAAGCGTTCCCGGACACGGATTACACGCTCTTCGGCGCGTATTTGCAGGACGAGATCCGATACGGTGCGCTCACCGTCACGCCGGGCATTCGCTACGACGCCTATTGGCTCTCGCCGAAGCAGAACGACCCGCTGTACGTTTCGCAAACGTCTTCGGGCGCACGTGTGCAACCGACGTCGTCGAACGATTCCGCGTTCTCGCCGCGTCTGGCGATCATGTACGAGATCGCGCCGTCGCTGATTCCGTATGTGCAATACGCACGCGGCTTCCGCACACCGACCCCGGATCAGGTCAACAATGGCTTCTCGAATCCGATCTTCGGCTACATGTCGATCGCGAATCCGAACCTCAAGCCCGAGACAAGCGACACGTTCGAGCTGGGTTTGCGCGGACGTCTCGCTACCACGCTCGGCCCGGTCACGTACAGCACCGCGGTCTTTGCGGGCAACTATCGCAACTTCATCTCGCAGCGGAGCATCAGCGGCTCGGGCCGTCCGAACGATCCGCTCATCTACCAGTACGTGAACTTCAGCCGCGCGCGCATTCAGGGTTGGGAAGGCCGTGCCACGTGGGCGCTCAAGGGCGGCGTGACGGTGCGCACCGCCATGGCCTACACGCATGGCACGACCGAAGACAACGGTGCCGCCAATCAACCGCTGAACACCGTCAACCCGTTCTCGATGGTGCTCGGCGTGCGTTACGAGCCGAACAGCACGTGGTTCGCACAAGCCGACCTGCTCTTCCAGGCCGCCAAGTCGCAAAGCCAGATCGCGAAGACCTGCACATCGGGCGCGCAGCAGAACCAGAATTGCTGGGCACCGCCGTCGTCGATCGTGCTCGATCTGTCGGGCGGTTATCACATCAACAAAAACGCCACGCTCTATGCGGGCGTCTACAACGTGTTCGACCGCAAGTACTGGAACTGGTCGGACGTGCGCAACATCGCCGATAACTCGACCGTCAAGGACGCGTATTCGGCACCGGGCCGCAGCGTGGCTGTGAGCCTGAAGCTCCAGTACTGATTCCGCAGATCGACCTCAGCACCGCGCCGGCGCGCCCGCACTTCGTTGGTTCGACGCCCGTCGGCGCATGCCAGCCATTGCCAGCCAACCCGCAACAAAGGACTCGCCATGATGAACGCTCAAAACGCTATCCCCGCCGCCCGTCCGGCGTTCCCCGCGCTCGCCGACGTCACCCGTCTGCGCAGCGAATTCCAACGTGTGAAGACCGAACAGAACCTGCGCGATCGCGACGCCGCGGCCGCACTGGGCGTGTCCGAAGGCGAGACGGTCGCCGCTTTCGTCGGTGAGCACGTCGTGCGTCTGCGCCCCGAATTCACCGAGATTATCGAAGCGCTGCCCGCACTGGGCCGCGTGATGGCGCTCACGCGCAACAACGCCGCCGTGCACGAAAAGGACGGTCAGTACGAGAAGCTCTCGCACACGGGCACCATCGGCCTCGGTCTCGGCAAGGACCTCGACCTGCGCATCTTCTATCACCAGTGGGCCTTCGGATACGCCGTCGAGACGCCTGCGGAAAACGGTCCGCGTCGCTCGCTCCAGTTCTTCGATAAGGCCGGCACTGCCGTGCACAAGATGTTCCTGCGCGATCACAGCGATGTAGCCGCGTTCGAGGCCCTTGTCGCGCGCTTTCGCGCCGACGACCAGACGCCCGGCCAGCACGTCGTCGCCGCCGACGCACCGAAGGCCGAAACGCCCGACGCCGATATCGATGTGGCGGCCTTCCAACGCGACTGGCTCGCCATGACCGACACGCACCAGTTCTTCGACTTGCTCAAGCGTCACGGCGTATCGCGCGCACAGGCGCTGCGTCTGGCCCCGGACGGTCATGCGCAGAAGGTGCACACCGCTTCGGTCCAAACACTGCTCGAAGACGCCGCTGGCACCGATCTGCCGATCATGGTGTTCGTCGGCAATGCGGGCATGATCCAGATTCACACCGGCCCCGTGAAGCACATTCGCATGATGGGCCCGTGGGTCAACGTGCTCGATCCGGGCTTCAACCTGCACTTGCGCGAAGACCTTGTCGACACGGCGTGGCTCGTGCGCAAGCCGACGTCGGACGGCATCGTCTCGTCGCTCGAATTGCTCGACGCTTCGGGCATGGTCATCGCCATGTTCTTCGGCGAGCGCAAGCCGGGTCAGGCCGAGCGCGAAGACTGGCGCGAGACGCTGGTGCGCGTGGAGGGTTCCGCAGGTTCGCAAAGCGTAGCGGAGGCATCGAAGTGAACGAGTCAATCGACGCGCGCGGCACCTCGCGGCGCGCACTGCTGACCGGGGGCGCTACGCTCGTCGCCGGTGCGTGGCTGGGCACGCTCTTGTCCGCAACGCGCGCCAGCGCGGCCTCGCCCGCCGCGCCGGGTGACGGTGGACCCAAGCGCGTCGTGGTCGCTGGCGGCGCGCTCACCGAGATCGTCTATGCACTCGGCGCGCAAGACCGCGTGATCGCCAACGATCTGACCAGCCTGTATCCGGAAGCGGCCACCAGGCTGCCCAAGATCGGCTATCTGCGCACGCTGTCGGCCGAGGGCGTGCTCTCGCTGCATCCCGACCTGCTGCTGGCGGGCGCGGAAGCAGGCCCGCCCAACGTGCTGTCGCAAATCGCGGCGGCAGGGGTCCCGGTCAAACGCTTCGCGCACGGCTACACCGCCGAATTGGTGCGCGACAACATTCGTGACATCGCCGCCGCCCTGCGAATGAACGACGCGGGGCTTCGCGTGGCGGGCCGCTTCACATCGGACTGGCTGCGTATTCGTGACCAGATCGAGCAGCGATACGGCATTGCGCGACGCCCGCGCGTGCTGTTCATCCTCGGTCACACGGGCAATCAGGTGATGGTCGCCGGGCAGGACACCGCCGCCGACGCCATGCTCACGTATGCAGGTGCCGAGAACGCGCTGCGCGGCTTCAACGGATACCGGCCGCTCACCGCCGAAGCGGCGGTTGCAGCGCAGCCCGATGTGCTGCTCACGACGACGACCGGGCCATCGTCCGCCGATCCTGCGGCAGCGTTGCTCGCACAGCCGGGGCTGGCGAACACACCCGCCGGACGCGCCAAACGCGTGGTGAGTTTCGACGCGTTGTACCTGCTCGGCTTCGGCCCGCGTCTGCCACAGGCGGTGGCCGATCTCGCGCAGCGCGTGCACGCCACATGAATGTGACCCGGTGCGTCGCTATGCACGGTTTGGCCCTGCACGCCAGGGCCATCCAAAAATCCGCCAATCGCCAGTGAACGAAGACATGTCAGCCGCTCCTCCGATTCCGAAGCCATTGCCGTCCCGCAGCGCTGAGACGACGCCGGCCTCGGCCACCGCCTCTGCTTTGGCGCAAACCAACGCCGCGCGTCGCCGCCCGGCGCAGTGGATCGTCATGGCGGTGCTCGCCGGCTTGCTCGCCGCCGCCGTGCTCGCCGCCCTGTGCGGCGGCGCCTATCGCATTGCGCCGGGCGAAGCCGTCATGGCGTTGTTCCGGAGGGCCACAGGCGACTTCGCGCAGGATCAGGCGCGCAACGTCATGCTGCAGATCCGGCTGCCGCGCATCGTGCTTGGCATGCTCGTCGGTGCGGGATTCGGTGCCGCTGGCGCTGCGCTGCAAGCCCTCTTTCGCAATCCGCTCGCCGACCCCGGCCTAATCGGCGTGGCCAGCGGCGCCGCGCTGGGTGCGGCCGGTGTCATCGTGTTGGGCGGTGTCATGCTGCCCGCCGCGCTCGCCGCGTCGCTCGGCCTGTGGCTGCTGCCTGTGGCAGCGTTCTCCGGCGCGCTCGGTGTCACAGCGCTCGTTTATCGACTGGCAGCGGGACGCGGACGTCTCGCCTTGCCCCTGTTGTTGCTCGCGGGCATCGCCATCAACGCCGTGTCGGGAGCCGTCATCGGTCTGCTCACCTATCTCGCCAACGATACGCAGTTGCGCACACTCACGTTCTGGACCCTCGGCAGTCTCGGCGGCGCGCAATGGTCGATGCTCGCGGTGATCGTGTGGCCGGTCGCGCTGGGCGTCATTGCACTTGCCACGCAGTGCCGTTCGCTGAACGCGCTGTTGTTGGGCGAGGCGGAAGCGCTGCATCTCGGTGTTGCCGTGCAGTCGGTCAAGCGCCGCGTGATGGTGGCGTGCGCGCTTTGTGTCGGTGCGCTTGTGGCGTCGAGCGGCATGATCGGGTTCATCGGCCTGATTGCTCCGCATATCGTGCGTCTGGTGGTCGGTCCCGATCCGCGTGCGGTACTGCCGGCGGCAGCGCTCTTCGGCGCGATCCTGACGCTGCTCGCCGATCTCGTCGCGCGTACGTGGGTGGCGCCGGCCGAGTTGCCGCTGGGTATTCTCACGGCACTGCTCGGCGCCCCATTCTTCCTCATGCTGCTGTGGCGGCGCCGCGCACAGTTCGGGCTGTGATGAAACCGGACCGACGACAAAGGACATCGCGATGCTCAGTGCACACAACCTGACGATTGCTCACACCGATTCGCCCGTGCTCGACGGGTTGTCGCTCGACATCCGTCCCGGCGAACTACTCGTACTGCTCGGCCGGAACGGCGCGGGCAAGAGCACGTTGCTCAAGGCGCTCGCGGGGGAACCGCTGCCACCGCGCGCGCATCTGAGCGGCACCATTACGCTGGGCGGCGCGCCGCTCTCACAGTATTCGACGGCGGCGCTGGCGCGTCTGCGTGCAGTGCTGCCGCAAACGGCTCAGTTGTCGTTTCCGTTCAGCGCACTCGAAATCGTCACGATGGGACGTTTGCCCTTCCCAAGATCGCGCGGACGTGGGGCGGCAAGCAAGATCGCGAAGAGCGACACAGAAATCGCGACGCTCGCGCTGGAGCGCGTTGGCGCACTGCCGTTGCTGCATCGCGACGTGATGACGCTTTCGGGTGGCGAATGGGCGCGCGTGCAGTTCGCGCGTGTGCTGGCGCAGCTTTGGCCGCACGACGACGCGTTGGCACCGTCTGTACCGCGCTATCTGTTGCTTGACGAACCGACAGCGGCACTCGACCTCGCCCATCAGCATCACCTGCTCTCGCTGACGCGTGAACTTGCCGGTACTTGGGGATTTGGCGCGATGGCCATCGTGCACGACGTCAACCTTGCGGCGCGTCATGCCGACCGCATGGCGTTGCTCGCCGACGGACGCATTCTCGCCACCGGCACACCGCGCGAAGTGATGCGCGCCGACCTCATCGAGACAACGCTGGGTCTTCCGGTCCACGTCATCACGCCGCAGATGTCGCCGGGCTATCCGGGGCTCGCCGGTGCTTCGGCAGGCGTACCCTTCGCGCTTCCGGCCTAAATCCGCGACGCGATCGCGCTTCGGCGTGATCCGCGTCTCACCATCTCACCACTGCATCGCCTCACGGCGTAGGCGTGGCCTTACGACACCGGCACACCGTCCTTCGCGAGATTGGCGCGCGCGCACAGCACGGCAGCAAGATCCCACAACGCGTAACCCACGCTCTTGAAAAGCACGGGCCCGCTCGACCGGAAGCGATCGGGAGTGATGATCGCGTCGAGTAGCGGCGCGGCACGGCCCCAGTCAATGGCGGCATGCAGCAGATCGCCGGCTTCGTGCTTGACTTCCCAGGTGTCGACGACGAGCGTGCCGCGCACGGCGGCATCGCGGCACAACTGCGGCGGCAACTCCCGCATGTCGGGGCGGAACGACCCCACACCGGCAACGAAGATGTCATCGCGCCAGCGATGCACGTCGCTATCCGGCAGCACAGGCTCGTTGCTGGTTGTCGCGGCAATCACGATGCTCACGGAATTCAGCACCGGCTCGATGGCGTCGATGACCGTCGCTTCCACGCCGAGGGTGGCGGCGTGATCCGCGAGCGCATGCGCGCGTTCCGGGCTGCGCGAGAAGATCATGAAATGACGCGTGCCCATCCCTGCGGCAAAGGCCTCGAGATGCGCACGAGCCTGCACGCCGGCGCCAACGATCAGCACCGGCCCCTTCGGGCGGGGCGCAAATTTGCGGGCAGCGAACAGCGTCACGGCGGCGGTGCGACGCCCCGTAATGGTCGGTCCATCGAGCAACATGAGACGTTCGCCCGTATGCGGATCGAACACCATCACCTCACCGATGATGGACGGTTTGCCCGCACGGCAATTCTCGGGATGAATGGTGATGTGCTTGGTCATCGCCACATCGCGATTGGTGGCAGGCATCACCAGCAGCACGCCACCTCGGCGGCCGCGTTCCGGTTCGGTCAGGGAAAAATGCAGACGCTCAGGCGCGCGCGCGGTGCCCGAGCGCATCTCCATGAGCATGGCCTCGATACCGTCGGCCAACTGAGGATAAGGCAGCAACTGCGCGGTTTGGCGCGCGTCAAGCGTGATCATCGATATGTCTCCGCTCCGGGGCGTGCGCCGTCGGCGGCAGGACCTGAACTCGTCGCCTTCACATCGCGTCACGCATTGACAGTCTCGTTTCAGTGTAGCGTGCATCGCGTGGACGCGTCTGCCACATCAAAAATTAATCCTGACAAATCCCATCGAGCGCACATGCGCTCAGCGACTCGCATTGCGCATGCGCTTGCCATCGGTCAATGTCGCACCGCGTACCTCGAAACGTATGCTGTCGCGAACGACGCCGGCAGCGTCGACAAGCTCGAGCGTGTGACGCCCGGGCCACGGCAGCCAGCCCGTGCGCGCGCCCCCCGCAAGCGGCTTGCCGTCGAGCCGCCACGCGGCCCCTTTGGGCCAAGCGGCCGCCACCTGAAACCACAGTCGCTGGTTGGCGGGCGGGATGTCGGGGTCCAGTGCCACGATGGTGCCGTCGGCCGGCCCGGCAATTCGCCAGAGCGGCCCGCCGGGCGCTTTGGTCGCGAGTGACGAAAGGGCAATCGTGCTTTGCGAAGTACCGGGAAGAAACCACTCTTCGCGTGTAGGTTCAACGTGCTCCGCGTATTGCACTGCGACATGCTCGAGACCCGGCGGCGGCGCTGGCGGCAGGCTTGCCGTCCGGCGATGCAGATAGTCCATCATGCGATGCCAGATGGGCGCCGCACCCGACACCCCGGAGACGTCCCACATCGGCGCACCATCGGCGTTACCGACCCAAACGCCGACGGTATAGCGCCGCGAGTACCCGACGGCCCAGTTGTCGCGCATGTCCTTGCTGGTGCCGGTCTTCACGGCGGTCCAGTAACGCGTGGAGAGCGGACTATCGAGGCCGAACGTGCGGGTGCGCGCCTGCCGGTCCGCAATCATGTCCGACACGATGAAACTCACCTGCGGGGAAAAGACAGCCGTATGTCCCTCGGACCGGACCGTTCCCCTGGCGTTGTCGCCGCGCGTGCGGGCCGTCTCGGGCATACGTTCCTTCACACCGCTGGCAGCACCGCCGTTGGCCAGTGCACGATAGGCATTCGTCAGCGAAAGCAGCGTAACGTCGGCGCTGCCGAGGGCAAGACTGTAACCGTAGTAGTCGCCGCTCTGCGTGAGCGGCAGGCCGAGCGCGACGAGCGTCTGGGCGAACCGGCGCGGTGTGACCATCACGAGCGTGCGCACGGCAGGCACGTTCAGCGACGAACCCAGCGCAGTGCGTGCGCTCACCCATCCCTTGAAATGCCGGTCGTAGTTCTGCGGAATGTACAGGCCGCCGCCCGTGGGCAGATCGATGGGCGAATCGTCCAGGAGCGACGCCGCCGTCAGGCGCTGCTCGGCAATCGCCTGTGCGTAGAGAAATGGTTTGAGTGTCGAACCGGCCTGCCGTAACGACGTGACACCGTCGACCTGTGCGGCGGAAGACAAGACGCCCGACGATCCCACCCAGGCAAGAATGTCGCCACTTGCGTTGTCGATGACGACAATTGCCCCGTCCTGCACGTTGCGCGAGCGACCCGGCGTGCCCAACTCGCGCAGGGTCTGCTGCAAGGTGGTGACGGCCATGCGCTGGAGGTTCGCATCCAGCGTGCTGGTGATGCGCGTGCCCGCCGGCGGGCGGCTCGCGCTGAAGATGCGACGCGCGAAATGCGGCGCGAGGTTGACGGCGTCGCGCGTCGTCATCACGTTTGCCGGTCTCGAGAACACGAGTTGCGCGTAGCCGTCCAGTCCGTTGCAATCGGTGGCCTGCCCCATGTCGCGCAGGATGCCGCAAGCGCGCTGCGCCACGCGCGAGACGGCCGCATTCGGCGCACGCAGCAACGCAACGGCCAGCGCCGACTCGCGAGCATCAAGGCCGATGGGCAGCTTGCCGAAGAGCGTTTGCGACACAGCCGAGATGCCAACAAGTTCGCCGCGAAACGGCACGAGGTTCAAATACGCCTCGAGAATCTGATCCTTGCGCCAACGCTGCTCCAGCCATACCGCCGTCGCCGCCTGACCGATCTTCTGAGTGACGGATCGATTGCGCGCACTCGGGCGCAGATCGTCGTCGAGCAGCCCCGCCAACTGCATCGTCAGCGTGGACGCGCCGCGCGTGCGCGAGTGCCAGAGGTTACCCCACGCGGCGGCGGCCACGCCTCGCCAGTCGACGCCGCTGTGCTCATAAAAGCGCTTGTCTTCAGAGGCGATCAACGCCTGACGAAAGGCCGGAGATACCTCGGCGAGCGTCACCCAATCGCCGCGTTGCGCCTGCATGTCGGCCCGCAGGCGTTGCAGCGGTTCACCCCGGCGATCCAGCAGAATCCAGTCGGAAGCGCGCCAGTCCTGCCGCACCTCGTCAAACGACGGCACCGCGCTTGCCGGTGCCGACACCTGCAACAACCCAAGCGCCAACCCGACGCTCAATACGACACGACGCGCAACACCCCAACCATGAAGAACGTCAGACACTGGGCGCATGCTCCTCGCCCTCTTGCGCCAGTCGCGGCACGCGCACTGCCATGATGCCGGCGGTCAGCAGCAGTTGCGCAAGCGCGTAGAGAATCCAGATGGCGTACTCCTGCGCCGGAATCGTGCCAACAAAGCGCGTGGCGCCAATAAGCGCATCCGAGATCGTGAAGAGCAGCGCGCCGACGGCGGCCCACTCTCCGCGGACGTCGGCGAGCAGCGCCGCCGACGCCATCATCGCAAGCACAATCACGTAACATGCCACAGGCGCCTTGAGTTCCCCCATGCCGGGCCAGTACATCGCGTACGCGAGCGCCGCCGTCACCCACACCAGCACGATCGCGACGCGATGCCAGCCGGGCACCTGCGTCCAGGGTCGCCGCAAACGCCAGAAGAGCGCGAAATAAGCGAGATGAGCCAGCAGGAAGGCAGCGAGCCCCAGCACGAAGCCCTGTGCCAACGTCGGCAACGCGAGCAGGACATCGCCCGCGCCGGAAAAGAACAAGGCTGCACACAACCACACCCGCTCGCGCGGCATTCGGTGGTGCAAGGCGGCGAACAGGAGCAACGCGCACAACAGCGCCTTCGCGACCGCCTGATCGGCGTACGGTGCCCCACGCAACGACAGCGCATAGGCGGCTCCCGCGACAGCGGCCAGCCACCAGAAGCGGCGTGCGTCGCGGGGCAGCGCCGCCGCCGGTGCAAAGAAGTTCGACGTCATGTCTGCCCGGCTCCCATTCGTCACGGTTTCGCAGGCACCACTTGCACGGGCGCGTTGGGCGTCTCGCCGTACATCGCAGGCTCGTACATTGCTTCGACACGCGTCGGCGGCGTGGCGAACTTGCCCACGTTGTTCAGACGCACCGTGTACTCAATCCGATGCTGGCCCTTTGGCAGGTAGTCGTAATACGCACGATAAGCGTCCTGCGCTCTTTCCTCGAACGCCGGCATCGCGCCTTCACTCTTCTCCCCTTGCGTAGCGATAGCCGAATCTCGTCCCAACCCGCCGCCGAGCACCGTCGCCCCGCCGGGCAGCGGATCGCTCACCACGACCCAGCGCATATCGGCCTGTGCGTCGATATCCAGCCGCACACGCAGCACGGCACCCCGCACGAAGCTGTCACCCGAGCGATCCGCAGCGTCTTGCACCTGAACGCTGCGCGTCACGCGGTAGCCGGCCGCGAACGGCGCTTTGAGCGGAACGGCAGCCAAGCTCTGGATCGTCGCCCATGGCTTACCCGCCCCCGTCTGCTCGAGACGCAACACATCGCGCGCGCTGTCCGTGCCGGCGGCGACGTGGCTCAGCCACGGCAGCGAGACCGTGGGTGGCACGGTGCCCGCCTTGAGCTTGGCCCAGTCGACGGTTTGCACGGCGCCGCTCGTCTGGTTGTCGCGCTGCCACTGAATGGCGGTTTGCCCGGTCGGCGTGTCGCGCTCGAAGCGTGCCGAGAAGCGATCCACCGCCAATCCGCCCCACACGTTGGCCGTTGTCGTCGACCAGGCACCGCGCGATTGCAGCCCCAGCAGCCCGATTACGAGACGGGGCATTTCGTCCTTCCAGGCCGGGTTCGCGTTCATCAGTAACGCCAGACGCGCGGCGTTGGTCTCCGGGCCAACCATCAGCCACCAGAGCCCGTCGCTCGCCTGTGTCGAGAAGCCCACCCGCGTGCCCTGATACGACAGGCGCGCGCGCAGGATCTGCTCGGCCTGTGCCAAACGCTCGGCACGCTGCGGCGCATCGGGCAAGCGTTGCAGGATGGCATACCAATCGATGACCGCCGACGTCGGCCAATCGTTCGGCGCAACGGCAAGCGAACTCAGCATGCGCGCGTTTGCCCGTCCATACCGGGACAGCGCCTCGATCGCGGTGAGCTTGCGCAGTGTCAGATCGTCGCGCGGTGCCCAGAAGCGACGCGTGAGGCGTCCTTCCACGAACGCCGTCAGGCCGTCCTCCATGCGAGCCAGCGCGTCGTCCGGCAGAACGTACGCCGGGTCGAGCGCCTTCGCTTCGCTGCTCACGGCCAGCAGATAAGCGGTAAGCGTATCGCTGCCCTGATTGGCGAAGCCCTCCTGCGGCGGGAAGTAGCTCGCCAGCCCGTCCTCATCGAGATACGACGGCAGCATGCCCATCACCCGCTTCCACTGGGCGACGTCACGTAAGCCGAGCGCCTTCGACGCCTGCTGCTCCAGACAGGCATACGGATACAGCTCGAACCAGCGCTTCACGCCGGGCAATCCCTGCGACAGACGCGGCTGCATGCTGATGCGCACGCCGCCGCGCAGCTTGCCGGTGCTGTCCGCCACAGCGCCCGACGGCGGCGCCATCGGTAACGTCAGACTGCCTTCGACCTGCGTGAGCACCGACTGCTGAACGCTCGCAGGCAACGATGGCTGAATGTCCTGCCCGACCTTGATCGTGTCGCTCGCCGCAGGAGCCCCACCTGCCGCCGGAGCCTGAGCACTCACCTCCCACAGCAATCGTTGTGCACGCGTGTCGGCCAGCCCGGCAGGCGCCGTGACTTCCCAAGCCACTTCACGCGACTCGCCGGCCGGCACATCAACGCGTTGCGGTGCCAGCGTCAGTTGGGTCGCCCGTGCGCTCAACTGCACCTGCATGGGGTGCTGCGTCGTATTGCGCACGGTGAACTGGGCACGATAGTTGTCACCTTCGCGCACCAGCGGCGGCAATCCCGAGATCAGTTGCAGATCCTGCGTGGTGCGAATGGTCGCCGTCCCCGTGCCGAACCAGCCAAGCGCCTGCGCACCGGGCTTGCCATCGTCGGCAACGGCCACGATGCGGAAGCTGGACAACGAGTCGTTGAGCGGTACGTCCACGCTCGCCTCGCCCTTGTCGTCGAGCACTACACGCGGCTGCCAGAGCAATAGCGTGTCGAACAGCTCGCGCGTCGGACTCTTGCCCCCGCCCCCGCCTGCCGGTACCGCCTTGCGGCCGTAATGCCGGCGTCCGATGATCTCCATCTGCGCGGTGGCGGTCGTCACGCTATAGCTGCGCCGTTGCCACATGGCGTCGAGCAAACGCCAACTCGTGTTCGGCGCCAGTTCGAGCAGTGCTTCGTCAACCGCAGCAACGGCAACCTCCGATCCCGCCGCCACCGGCTTGCCGTCCGGCTGCGTGACCTTGATGCGCACCTTGGCGTGACCTCGCACCGGATAGGCCGCCGCATCGGGCTTCACCTCCACGCCGAGACGTTGTCCCGCCGTGCCCACGCGCAACTCGGTCAGCCCGAAGCGATAAGCCGGCTTGCCCAGATCCACCAGCCCCGTCGGCGCCTGATACTCCCGGCCTTCGTACCAGAAGGCACGGAACCACTCTATTGGCTGCTTCCAACCCCATTGGAAGAATGAGTACCAGGGCACCTCATGGATGCGACCGCGCACCGCCAACACCGACACATAGACGTTCGGGCCCCAGGACGGATCGACCTTGAGGGAGATGTTCGGGTCCTTGCCCGAGATCTCCATCGTGCGCGTCTCCATCACCCCTTCGCGCTCGATCGCCACAAGCGCCGTCGCAGAGCGGAATGGCATGCGCACCTGCAGTTTGGCCGTCTCGCCCGGCTCATAGGCGCGGCGCTCAGGCAGCACGTCCATGCGGTCGGTGTTGTCGCCACCGAACCAGACCTCGCCGCGTCCCGTCACCCATACACTCGTCGTCGAGGTGCTTAAATTACCCTTGTCGTCCTTGGCCTGTGCAACGAGCGTGATCTCGCCCGGCTGAGAGAGAGATACGTCGCACGACAGCAAACCGCGCTCGTCCGTCTTCCCGCTGCACACGGTTCCGAGATCCTTGACCTCGATGCGGTTGTCGTAGGCGTAGAAGCCCCCCACCATTCGCTTGCGGCTGCTGGTGGTAATTCGCGCCTCGGCACGCACATCCATCGCAACCCCGGCCTTCGGCTTGCCTTGCAGATCGAGCGCGAGTGCCTTCACCGGCAGCTTGTTCGTCACGGATACCCAACTCTCGCTGCGCACGCCGGTGATCAGATTCGCGGGCCAAAGCGTGGCGTTACCGCGAAGCGTCTGAATCTCGCCGTTCGGGTCTGCAAAACTCGCTTCAAGCACCAGATCGCTCGGACGATCGACCTTCGGCAGATCCTTGAGCGTCAGACTGCCAGCACCGTTTCGATCCAGCACCAGCCGTTGTTTGTCGGCCACCAGCTTCTGATCGCTCGACCCCGAACTCTCGTCGTTGCCCTGGTCGTCATCGTCGGCCCCCGACTGAGCCGACGGCGGACGATAGGGCATGAAGCTGAAATCGTCGTATCCGTCGAACGTCAGGTCACGCACGCGCAACAGCGCGGAGACGCGCACGGGCAAATTACCGGCGGGTCCCCCCGCGACGTAATTCACCTGTACGTTGACCGGCGCTTCCGTCTTGTTGACGAGTGGAGCCTTCCCCGCGTCGCGCACGCCAATCGAGCCCGCGAGCACCGGCAGACGGAAGGCCTCCACGCGGAAGTGTCCTGCGTCGAGCGACGAGGGATACGACTTCGGGCGCGAATCGGTATCCGTATAGTCGAGCGTTACCGCATACTCCCCGAGTTTCGCGCCTTGCGGAATCTGGAAGGTGTTCTCGGCCAACCGCCCGTTGCGCCACTTGATAGGCTGTGTGTAGGTTTGTCCTGAGCCTTGGTGCGTGATCGTCAGTTGAGACGGCAGACTCGCCGGCAATGCCAGCCCCTGCATGGTTTCCTGGCGGATGAAGTGCTTCATCGACACCGTTTCGCCGACACGGAACAGCATGCGGTCGAAGACCGTCTGTGCGCGCACGGTCGGACTGCTGCCACCATCGGTCGGCACATGGAAGCGCCACGGCTCGATGCCGCGATCCCAGTCGGACGATACAAACGCCATGTCGGGATCGTTCCCTTGCGTGCGCGCGACGACAAAGTACCCCGAGCGCATGGTCTTCTCGCAATACCGGTATCGCTCGAGCGATTTGTCGATCTTCGCTACCCCCGTCTTGTCCGTGACAGCGCTGGCGACTTCCGTACCATCGCAATCGAGCACCCGCACCTTCGCGTTGGCGACCGGCTGGCCTTTGTCAAGCGTCGTCACCCATGCAACGGCGTTCTCGCGGCCCATCTTGAAATGCACACCGAGATTCGTGACAAGCACGGTGGTACGCACGTACATCGGCAACGACTTGCCGAGCAGCGCCGCCCCGAGCGACGGCGAAGCCAACTCCACGACATAGAAGCCGGGCTTCTGGAACGGAATGCCCACCACCTCGAACGGGCGTAGGTCCTTCTCCTTGGGCACGGGCAAGGTCAACGCCTGAACCCCCTGCAATCCCGACAGCAACGACAGGCTACGCGTGTCGTAACGCGTGACCTTGTCCTCGACGATCACCGCCGCGTTCGGGCCGAAAGCGTCTTTCGCCGCCGGGGCAGTCAGAATCGACGGCATCTCCTGCGCAATCTGCTTGCGCGTCATCGTCGTCTCATCGAAGCGACGCACGCGCGACATCCAGTTCATGACTTCGGCATCGTCGTCCACGCGCAACTGCAGGGTGCGGCCGCCCTCATTCGCTTTGGCGGCCTCTCCGGCAACACCGAGCCCATTGATCTGCAGCACGGGCTCGACCTTGCGCAGCGTGACCGGCAACATCGGCGGCATGCCGGGCTCGGCAAAACGCTCTACGATCCCGAACGGTGCGGCAGCGAACTTGGCGAGCGGCGGCATCGTCGCGGTTTTCGTTTTCAGCGGAAATTCGCCGGCGTTATCGAGCACGCGACCACTGTCGTCCGTAAATCCCTTCGGGAGCGTGACGGTCAGTTCGGCTTTCTCAGGGAAAGGCGCATCGAACGTCACCTCGTTCACGCTCGAAGAGCGATCCGAATCAGTGAACTTCGGTGAGCGCTCCGCGCCCGCGCCTTGCAGGCGGATTTTGGCCGCCATATCGCGAGCGACCGGCGAGTTGAACGTCAGACGCAGCGGGCGCAACGGCGTGCACGGTGCGTTCGCGTTCTCACGCTCACAACTGAAGCTGGCGGTAAACGGCTCGCGCACGTCGTATTCGAAGCGTCGAGCCTGCTTGGTCGGCACCCCCGACGGCGTGCTGATGCCCGCCCCCCAAACCAGATGCATCTTCGAACCTGCCGCGAGCGTGCGGTTGCATTGCAGCATGACCACGCGCGCAGCCTGCTTATCGAGATTGAAGCGTTTGATCAGCGCGCTTCGCGTATCGCCCTCGATCCACTTCACGCCGATGCGCTCGCCAACGCCCTCGGTTTCGCACCAGGCGTTCTGGCGCACGCTGGCAGGGGTTGCCGCACCGTTAAGCGTGAGGATGAATATCTGGTTTTCGTCGATGGCGCCGTACGACGGACGGATGGACGTGACGGCCGGGCCGCCGGTGTTGAATGCATAGCGCGTGGTGCCCGATAGCGCGGCACCTGAGACGGCGGACAAGCCGCTGCGCATCTCGACCGAACACTTCGCGCCAGGCGGGAGCGGTTGTCGGAAGTCGTAAACCCAGATCTTCGGTTCGAGCCAATGGCCCTCGCCGGTGAGCGAGGTATCGGAGCACCTCACGGTGGCCGGTGCCTGAGCGCGCGGATCACCCGCCGGCACGATGGCTTCGTCGAATTTGACGACCACCTGGTCTACGCTGGCGACCTCGCCCTGCGGACTCACGCTCGCGACACGCGCCGCCTGAGCCGGCGACGTCACGAACATTCCAAGACACAGTGCCGCCCACGCCATCGGCGCGGTCAGCCAGACGCGTTGCGTTCGACGATGCATGCCGGACTCCTCCCGAATTCTTGTCAGGCGATTCTAACCCGCGATCTTTGGCAATTCGAACCGTTCCCCCTCAGATCTGCGACGGGGCACGATATTTCGGAATGGCGGCGTGGCTGCATCGGAATCAGCCGGGATTGGGGGCGGGGCCTGTATGAAGAACCGAGCCTCGCCGTGCTGCGCGTCATCGAAGTGTTGGTCGGCTCCACCGTCGCGCTTGTCCAGTCGTTGATCTATGGATGCTACGTGAAGCCATGGCTGATGCCCGCCGACTGATGCGAACGGGCAGCCGGGACGGGCCAAAGCGCCGCCGGCTGGCCGCGCTTTGCATCGGTCAGGCCAGCGAAATAGCGCCGGCAAGCCGGGCCAGTCCGGGGAATGCGGCAAAGCGAAGCGGCATGACGCCGCGCCCGCTTAACGTTGCGTTTGTTTGGTGACCACGTAGTGCAGCGGTAACGCATTGCTGCGCTTGAACGCGCTCAGCACGATGTTCGAGCGCACATTCTCCACACCGGGCACCTGCATGAGCCGTTTCATCACGAACGTCGACAGGGCGTTCAGATCCGGCACCACGATGCGCAGCAGGTAATCGGCTTCGCCAACCACCGCGTGGCATTCGAGCACTTCCGGCAATAGTTCTATCTGCTTCTGAAAGTTCTCGATGGGCTTGTCGCCGTGATGTTTCAGCCGCAGCGACGTGAACGCCGTCACCGTCAGGCCCAACGCCTCGGGGCGCAGTACCACGCGATACCCCTCGATAATCCCGTCCGACTCGAGCTTTTGCAGGCGACGACCGATCTGCGACGGCGAAAGCGCCACGCGCTCCGCCAATTGATGATGCGTTTCCCGACCGTTCCTCTGCAACGCGTCCAGAAGAGCCAAATCGAATTGATCCAGATCAAGCATGACGATTCTCCGCAACAAAGTACATTTTTATGCGAGATTTATGCAAACGACTTTCACCACAGGCGCATTATGCGCCCATTTCGCATGCGATGCGCACTACACTTTTAATCATTGCAACTGCTTGATTGAGTCGTTCGTATCATGTCCATTACCGCCATGCTCCAGGAGCAATTCGATGCCGGTCTCACAACCCGGCCCGACTTCACCATCGATCAGCCCGTCGAACAATACGGCGCGATCGATCACGCGGTATGGCAGCAACTTTACGCGCGTCAAACGGCCATGCTTCCGGGCCGCGTCTGCGACGCCTTCATGGACGGCGTTCGCGCTCTCGACATGGACGCGCGCCGCGTGCCCGAGTTCGCTCGCCTGAACGAAAAACTGATGGCGGCAACCGGCTGGCAAGTCGTGGCCGTGCCCGGCCTCGTGCCGGACGACGTCTTCTTCGATCATCTCGCCAATCGCCGTTTCCCGGCCACTTGGTGGATGCGTCGTCCCGATCAGCTCGACTACCTGCAAGAACCCGATTGCTTCCACGACGTCTTCGGTCACGTGCCGTTGCTCGCGAATCCGGTGTTCGCCGACTTCATGCAAGCCTACGGCAAGGCCGGCAAGGTCGCGCAATCGCTGGGGGCACTGCCGCTGCTCGCGCGTCTGTATTGGTACACGGTCGAATTCGGTCTGATGCGTGACGGCGACGGTCTGCGCATCTATGGCGCCGGTATCGTCTCGAGCCGTGGCGAAACCGAGTTCTCGCTGACGTCGCGCGAGCCCAATCGCCTCGGATTTTCGCTCGAACGGGTGCTACGCACGCAATACCGCATCGACACCTTCCAGCAGACGTACTTCGTGATCGATGATTTTGCCCAACTGTTCGACGCCATGCGCGCCGACCTGCCGGCGCTGTTCAAGACGTTCGCCGAGCAGCAGGCTTTCGAGGCCAACGCCCGTCGTCCCGAAGACACGCAAATCCTGTTGCCGGCATGATGGCATGGCCCGGTGCGTTCCGGGCCTGTCTTCCCTAGTGCCTGTCACAGCCCCGGATTCCTGCGATTAGTCCTTTACACGTCGCGCTTTCAGACGCGGCTCACGCACACGCGACGCCCGCCTGTGGAACAATAGCCCGAATGAACCGGCAACCCTGCCGATTCATGGGCACTGCGTCCGGCTCAGCCGACAATCCTCCTGACGCCTAGCCGGCCCCGGTGAACTCGAATCTGCCCGATTTGCACTGAACGCTTTGAAAGGAATGCCATGACAACACGACTCTCATCCGAGGCACGCGCCAGTCTGACCGAAGTGCTGCCCGAGTGGCACCAGGTGGTCGGACGCGACGCCATCCAACGCAGTTTCACGTTTCACGACTTCAACGAGGCCTTCGGCTTCATGGCACAGGTCGCGCTCAAAGCCGAGAAGATGAATCATCATCCGGAGTGGTTCAACGTCTACAACCGCGTGGACATCACCCTCTCGACGCACGACGCCGACGGATTGACGCAACGCGACGTCGATCTGGCGCTGGCCATCGATCAGTTCGCCGGTGATCGCGCCTCGAGCTAACTCACCCGCCTGAAGTTTCTTTGCCCCCCGTCACCGCATTAGGGGCATTTCCCTCAGCATCGGACGGCATCGCGGCCAGCCGCCTCACCACGGCCCGATCCGCACCGATGCCGCAATGCTTCCCCCGCAGACTCGGCGTGTCGTACCGCCGGTAATGCCCGACGCACTCAGCGCTTCGGCGCGAGCAATGTGCCGCGGCACGCCTTGCTGCCACAGTGGCAGGCGTATTCACGTTTGAGTTTTGCCGTGTAGCGCGCGTCGATCACCAGACCGTAATCGTAGAAAAGTTCTTCGCCCGGCTCGATCTCGCGCGTGGCGTAGATATAGACATGTTCGCCCTCTTCGCGCGCTTCGCAGTTCGGCGAGCAGGCGTGGTTGATCCAGCGGGCATTGTTACCGTCGACCTTGCCGTCGATGCAGCGACCGTCTTCCAGACTGAAATAGAAGGTATGTGTCGGGTGCGCCGGATCATGAGGATGGCGGCGCAAGGCCTCACGCCACGAAATGATCTCGCCCTTGTACTCGATCACGCGATCCCCTTTCTTGAGACGCTTGACCGCGTACACCCCCTTACCGTGGACGCCGGACTTCCTGACTTCGATTCTGCGCTTGGCTGCCATCTCTATGCGACGAGGTTTCGTGGATACAAAAAAGCGCAGTGTACAGGCAGGCGGCGATCGTGTGCGTGACAACGCATGACGAAAAAAAACGTCATCCGGTACCGAATGACGTTTTTCCCCTTCGTTCACGCCACTTGTGCATGACGAACGACGGTCTGCCGATCAGGTCTTGTTGTACAGCTTCCAGACTTTGCGCTGCGCAGCGATGTCGGCAAGCTCGTGCGCGTTGCAGTCGAGCGGCAGGTGCGAATCGTCGTAATTCGCATTGAAGTGATTGCAGTGGTATTGCCCTTTGCCGCGTTCCAACACCGCGAAGTGGCTGCACGTCAGACACATGCGCTGCGGCGGCATGTCGCCACGCTCCTGCATCGTGAAGATCAGTTTGACGAGTGTCCGGTAGAGCTGGGTACATTCCTTGTCGGCGAGCGAGTCAGACGCCGAGGTCAGGAAGTTCGGCCATTGCGACGCCTTTTTGGCGGCCGTCTTGCCGCGCGCCGTCAGACGAAGCGCGAGAGCACGACCATCGTTGGCATCACGCCGTTTCTCGACAAGCCCTTTGCTTTCCAATGTACTCACGGCCTCGCTGACCGTGGCCGATGTGAGTGCGGCATCCTCCGCAATCTCGCCTAATCGCATCGGCACGCCGCGCATGAGCAGAAGCGTAAGAATCTCGCCCTGCGTCGGCGTCAATCCAGCCATTGCCGCGCCCTCCCAGGCGTGGCTCCGTAACGCGGTTCCCATGCGCAACAAACCTGCCGTTACGCGCTTGGACAGCGCTTCATCTAGTGGGGTCGGAGTAGCCATGATTTTCGTTAGGATTTCTAAAAACTATACGTCGGTAATACAGCTTGTCAAATGAACCCACGGGCGGTGCATCACACGTCTAAACATTGCAATTTCTTCATTTCGGCGCCCCGCCCGGGGGAAACCCTAAGCCACTTCCGTGTCGATACGCGACGGCAAGTCGCTGTTGAACTCGCCGCCCCACCACGATTCCATTGTGTGTTCTGAGTTGAATTTTGGCGTATCAGTTCTTGTACTGATCTCCCAAATCCTACTCACGATGTTTACAAAATATTGGTGTCCTGCGCACTCGTGGTGCGAAGCGTTTTCTGTCGAAAAATGTTTCGCATCCCATGCGAATTTCATCGATTGCTGAATAGGTGTAACGCACAACCGTCTGTCGAACCGCGTCGCATCCCGCATCTTTTTTATTTTTCCCCGCAAAGCCACGCCGGCTATGGCTTGCGGGCCGTGTCGCTACTTGCCGCTCATCTCCGGTTTGCTTTGTCAGCCATCGGAGACTCTCCCCGATCCTCAAGAAATTTCCGGCCGCCGCAGGCTTTTCATGCGCACGAAATCGCCGTCCCGCGTTTCGGACAGAACGCAAATTATTTGAAACACGACTGCCAGTCGCCAGTCGGCGGCGGCAAGGTTCCGCAGAAAAGTGGGGAAATAAGGACTCGGCGTGCCCGCAGGTAACACGTTCTGGACATGCGAATCGAAGAATTTGACAGTACCGGCGATTTCGCTCGTTACCGCCAGCAAAACCAACATCAATCACTTCTTACACCACGCGCGGCAAGTCGAAAAAACGAAGTGGCGAGATTGTATCCGCGAACCGGCCGGCCAACGCAAGAACATCAAAATTATCCACAAAACCCCGTTTTCGGGGGTGTCTTGCACAAAATTTAGGCGCCTGTGGATAACTTTATGGATAACTTATCGGACTAGATGTGCATGGGTTCGGGATAACTTGCGAATCTTTCCACAGGGGGCAAAAACTGTTCCGAGTTGTCCTTGGGATACCCGCTGTTTGTCCATCCAGTTCTCATTCGGGCAACTTTCTGTTTACACGGCGTTAACTGTGGTTATCCACAGGAGTGAGCTGCCTTTGTTAACTACTACTATGTATACATACAGTAAACCTATTAAAACCTTAAAAACTGACTACGAGCGACGCGAAAACCGCAAAACCCGCTCAGCCCGGACAGTGGAAAACGCAGCGCTCGCGGTGCGTGATCCGGGCCCTGCCAACACGTTCTGCCCCGTTAGCGGCACACCCTGGAGGCTCGTCCTGTCCAGTGCCGCAGATTCCGTGTGCCGCAAACCAGGCAGGCAATAAAAAACCCCGCCAAGGCGGGGTTTCGTTACACCGATCGCATAACGACGGGTGTTGCCAAAGACAAACGGTCGGGAAACGGCGCCGTTTCCCGCGGCATCAGGTCATGCCGCCCATCGTAAGCATTGCTGGCGAACCATTTCATTGAGCGATTTCGCGTCGGCGTACACTTCGCGCAACCAAACGGCGTCGTTCTTTCCCGAGGCAACGAGCTGACGGATTTCTTCACAGGCAGCTTCGGCCTCCAGCGCCGCTGCGTGCGGCTTGATGACCTCCAGCGTCTGTGCAACGTGCTGCCCCAGTGTGGTGCGCTCGCCCGTCTGCGGGTCCACGTAGGCGCCGTCCAGACCGAAACGGCAGGCCTCGAAGCGATTGAACGTGTAGACGAGGTAATCGTCTTCGCTCAGGACGAACGGACGTTCCTCGAGCAGATAACGGGCCAGAGATTGGATATAACAGGCGATGGCGGCCGCGCGGTCGACCGACAAGGGGGTATCCATGACTCGCACTTCGATCGTCCCAAAACCCGGTTTAGGACGGATATCCCAGTAGAAGTCCTTCATGCTCTCGACAACCCCGGTTTTCACCATCTTGTCGAAGTACGTCTCGAAGTCCTCCCACTTCAGAACGAACGGCGCACGGCCCGAGAGTGGAAACGCGAATACCGAATTCAGGCGCGCCGAATGGAAGCCCGTGTCGACCCCCTGCACGTACGGCGACGATGCCGAGAGCGCGATAAAGTGCGGGATATAACGCGACATGGCGTGAAGCAGGTATAGCGCGCTGTCGGGGTCCGGACAGCCGATATGGACGTGCTGACCGAACACCGTGAACTGCTTGGCGAGGTAGCCGTAAAGCTCGGAGAGGAAGTGAAAACGCGGCGAGTCGTAGATCGTGCGTTCGCTCCAGCGCTGGAAGGCATGCGTGCCGCCGCCGCACAAGCCGACGTTAAGTTGCTCGCTCGCGGCCACCAGCACATCGCGGACCCGCCGGAGTTGCTTCACGGCATCGCTGTGCTGATGGCAGATGTCCGTCGACAACTCGATCATGCTTTCGGTCATTTCCGGCTTGATCTCGCCCGGATGTGTCTCCTTGGCCACGAGCCGCATCAGATCGGCAGCGGCCTTCGTCAGATCGTAATCGTGACGATTGACGAGTTGCATCTCCAGCTCCACGCCGAAAGTGCACGGCTTCGAGGGAATGAATTCTTCTAATGACATGGCTTAATCCTTCCGTTCACCGACAAGGGCCAATGCCCAATAGACTGCCAACGGCCCAAGCAGTTGCAGCAGGGCAATGGCACACATCACCACGGCCTTGAGCATCGGGTCGAACTGCGGGTAGATGTCGTATGTATCGGCAACGAGTACGAACGCGAGACTGGCCATCGGGCACAACGACAACCCGAGCGCGATGGCCTGCTTGTAGCTGATTCCTGCCTGATGGGCGAAGGCAACCGTGCCCACCACCTTGGCGAGCGAGCGCACGACGATGATCGCCAGTGCCGCCAACCCGCCGATCACGACGTATTGCCACTGGAACGCCAGCGATGTCAGAACGAAGAGCACAACCGCGAGCAGCCAGCCCGCCGTGCCGAAATATGCGGGCCAAAGCTGCGGACGCTCCTCGACGTTCCGGAAAATGATCCCGGCAAGCAGCAGCGTGAGCGAATTCGGCAGCTTGAGCATATGCACGAGCGCGACCATCAACATGATCAGACCGATGAGCACCACGAAGGCGTGATGGTCCTGACTGCCGAATTTGCGGAAGACGAGATTGCAGGCTTTCGCAAGGACGAATGCCAGCACGATCGAGCCGATGAGCAGGTACAACGGGTGAAACAGCACCACCCAGAAGCTGGAGTGATAAGCCTGGTGCATCCAGCCGTAGACAAGCTTGACCGCGACGACTGCGTACACGCTGTTGAGCGCCGCCAGCGCCAGCAAACGCTCCGTCACCTGACCTTCGGCCCTCAGTTCGTTCTTGAGCTGGATGACCACGGCAGGCGAGGTCGCCATGCTGATGGCGCCGATGAGGACAGCCGTCAGCGGCGATACACCGAAGACGCGCAGCACCGCATAGACGGCCACGAAGGTGAGCAAGGCTTCCAGCGCACTGGTGACGATGATCCAGGGATTCGCCCGCATCCATTTCAGGTTGAGGCGGCTGCCCAGTTCGAACAACAGCAGGCCCAGTGCCAGGTCGATCAGCAGCCGGATGGCCGCGCTTGTCTGCGCGTCCAGCATCGAGGAAAGACCCAGGGTGCCACCGGCTAGCCCGACCACGGCGTAACCGGTAATGCGCGGCAGGCGCAATTTCCGGAAACAGATCTCCCCGGCGAGTCCGGCAAATACCAATGCCAGCCCGGCGAAGAAAACGGGATCGGGCGCCGGCGGCCAGCCCGGAAAAAGGGACAGTTCCGACGTCATTAATGCTCGCTTTGCGCCGCTTGACGGCGCATCAAGTGGTGAAAAGGAAAGAAGTCGCGCGCGGGGTTGCAGATGAAGGACAAATGCGCGACGAACCCGAAGGGTTGGGTTCATTTTGCCACACTCGGTTTCTGCCGATTTCAAACGGCCGTCACGTTGACCGTCGGCCCGTCGCACGAGGACGTTCGGACGGTTGCGTTTCCTCACCCTGCCGAACAAGGGGAATGTCAGGCTTGCGGGACGAACATTGGGCGAGCGCAGGAAGGTACGGGGCAAGCGCCGTAGGCGCGTCGGCCCCGCATGGGGCGGGCTTTTTACCCCTATAGGGTCAGATTCGATTTATTGGCGCAGCGCCGATTTTCGGAGAAAAACACTTTAGGCGCTGTCACACGCAGGCGTAAGGGACGCGGCGAGCGGATATGCGTGGGTGTCGGCTTGCGATCGGGAACAAACGGAAACCTGGCGGCGAGCGGTGGTGTGAGGTGACACGCCCGCACGCGGGCTGTCAGCCTTTGCGCAGCGCGTGCATCACGTAGCGAGCCGGGTCGATGGCGTCGGCCAGATCCGCACCGATGGGCCACGGCTCGCCTTCGATTTGGCTGGCGACCAGTTCCGCACACAGCGACGCGAACACCAGCCCCCGTGAACCGAACGCAAAGCTCGCGTACAGGCCTTCCAGACGCGGCAGGTCCCGCAGGTGCCCACCGGTCAACCGTCGCCGTAGCGGCTCGATGGCGGCCATATCCGGCAGTTGCCCGGCCATCGGCAGCCTGTCGGGCATTAACGAGCGGAATGCCGTGCGTCCGCCAAGCTCGGCGGCGGCGCTTTCGCTGGCGAGTCCTGCATCGCCGAACACGTCGGCACGGGCCGGCAGTAGCGCGGCAAGACGGCGCAAATTGGCTTGATGGTCGGCCACGCGCACTTCCTCTGCCGGATCGTCGAAGCCGTATGTCGCGCCTGTGACCGGCCCGGCGCCGCCGAGCGGCGACGGTGCGACATAGCCGTCGCCGCAGACCGGCACGCGCAACTCGGGCAACGTGTCGGGCGGCAGAAAGGTCAACTGCCCGCGCACCCGTTTGACGGGCAGGAACTCCGGCGCGAGATACGGGGCGAGCAGTTTCTGTGAGACATCGGCGGCCGTCACGACCGCGACGTCGGCCTCGGCGAGCACGCGTCCCGTCTCGTCGATCGCGGTCCAGCGGCCATTGCCCGGTTCGAGCCGTTGCACGTTCACGCCGTAGCGCGCGTCAAGCGACGGGCCGGCCGCGACCAGCTCCGCGCGGCACAGCATGGCCGGTGCGAGCCAGCCGCCTTCCGGATACCAGATACCGCCGTGTGCCAGCGTTTCCCCGGCAAGCGCCGAGGCCTGGGTCTTGTCGACCCACTTCGCGTACGTTTCCGGATATCCGTGTACGGCAGCGAGCTGCTGCATGGCCTGCGCTTCCACGTCGGTCATGGCGACCTGCAACAAGCCGTCGGCCCGTCCGGGCAGCCCGCCCGGCAATGTTCTCCATTGCGAGAGCGCGTACAGAAACCCTGCGCGGGTGAGGCGCGACAACACATTGTCGTCCGCTGAGAGTTGCGGATGAAAGACGCCCGCCGGATTGCCCGATGCGGCAGTGCCCGGTGCCTGTGCCCGTTCGAACAGACGCACCCGCCAGCCGCGCGCGATGAGCCGCCGCGCCATCGCCGCGCCCGCCATTCCGGCACCGACGACGATGGCCTCTCGGGCTCGTGGCGACGGGGCCACGGGCGGATCGTACCGGCGCATCCGGTACGGTGGCGCGTAGTGGCCCGCGAGCATGTCGCGCTTGTAGCCATAACCAGGCCGCCGTGCCATGGCGAAGCCGGTGGCGATCAGATCGCGCCGCACCTGTCCGGCAGACGTGTAGGTGGACAGCGTCGCGCCGTCGCGCGCCAGGCGGCTGAGCGTCTTGAAGATGTTGGCCGTCCACAAGTCGGGATTCTTGGCCGGGGAGAAGCCGTCGAGATAGAAGGCATCGGCACCCGCCCGCAGCGAAGGCATCAGATCGAAAAAATCGCCGAAGCCGACGCTCAGCACCACGCCGGGCGCCACTTCCAGCCGGTGCCAACCCGCCACCGGAGACGGCCAGACGTCGCACAGCCGCTGCACGAGCGGCGCCAGTTCGGTCATGCCGGGCAGCACGAGCATCGACTCGAGAACGCGGCGCAGATCCTGCGCGCGGAACGGAAACTTCTCTACCGATACGAAATGCAGCCGCTTGGGCCGCTGCGGATCGTCTCGCCACGCGGCCCACGTTGCGAGGAAATTCAGGCCCAGACCGAAGCCGGTCTCGACGATCACGAATTGCTCGCGGCCGCGCCAGCGCTCGGGAAGATCGTTGCCACCGAGAAAGACGTGCCGTGCCTGCCCCAGCGCTCCGTTGACGCTGTGATAGACGTCGTCGAACACCCTCGAGTAAGGCGTGCCGTCTGTGGCGGTTGCCGGTTCTGCCGGCTGGATGCGGCTCGGGCCCGGTCGATGGCTCATTCGCGCCCCCGCTCTTCGGTCACGATGTCGATGAGTCCCGGTAGCGAGACGACGCCCAGCCACTTGCCTTCCCCATCCGTCACGGGTACCCAGTCGGCGTGCATCGTGCCGACCGCGCGCAGGGCGCCGACTAACGCCATTTCGCCGTCGAGTGCTTCGCATGGCGTGACCGCGTCTGTCCACAGTTCCGGCTTGCCGGTGGCCTGACGCTTCCACCAGTTCGCGGCGTCCAGCGTGCCGGCGAGGCGCCCGTCCGGTGCACGCACCACGAGGTTGCGATAGCCGGTCGCGATAAAGCGCTCTCCGATGCTCTCCGAGTGATCGGCGGCGCTCACTACGGCGTCGTTGTCCACCGCAAGCGACGACAGACGCATCGCGCTGCCCTCGCTGCTCATCGACAACCACCGGCCGGCAACCCGATTGCGGCGCAGCGACTTCGCGTACACGGAGTCGGCGCGCAGTGTCTGCGCGGTGAGATAGGCCGTCACGCATGCCAACATCAGGGGCAGCACCACCTGATAACTCAGCGTCATCTCGAAGATCATCAGGATCGACATGAGCGGTGCATAGGTCGTCGCCGCCAGAAACGCGCCCATGCCGACCACCGCGTAGCTGCTGGCCACCGAGGCTGTCGCTGGGGCGAGCGCGTTCATCGCCAGGCCGTAAAGGCTACCGAGTGCAGCGCCGACGAAGAGCGTGGGTGTAAACACACCGCCCACCGCGCCGGAACCCGCCGACGATGCGGTTGCCAGCACTTTGAACACCAGCACCATCGCCAGCGCCTGCCAGGCCCAGTGCGTGTGCAGGATCGAGTTGACCACGCTGTATCCGTTGCCCCAGACCTGCGGCACTTGCAGCGACAGCACGCCCACGACGAGACCGCCCAGCGTCAGACGCAGGAACAGCGGCACGGGCAATGCGCCGAAGCGTGCCTTGGCGGTGTCGAGCAGACGCAGGAACAGCGGCGCGAGCACACCCGCGAGTACGCCGAGGCCCACGTAGAAGAAGACCTCCCAGCCGGAAACGAAGTCGAAGCGCGGCATCTGATAGACCGCTTCGTAGCCGAGGAACTGGCGGATGACGATGTTCGCGATGACCGAGGCCACGACCAGCGGGCCGAGCGTTGCCGTTGAAATCGAGCCGTAGACGATCTCGGAAATGAACAGTGCACCCGCGATCGGGGCGTTATAAGCCGACGTGATCCCGGCCGTCGCGCCGCAGGCGACGAGCAAACGCAGACGCTCCGGTGGAAACGCGAGAATACGGCCGACGAGCGACGCGAACATCGCGGCGAGCTGCACCATCGGCCCTTCCCGCCCGATCGACGCCCCCGAAGCCACCGAGCACAGCGACGACAGGCTTTTGACGAGTGTCTGGCGCAGGCTAAGCACGCCTGTGCCGATGGCAATCGCTTCCATGTAGTCGTCGGCGCCCTTCTTCGGCACCCACAACGTGGCGTATTGCAGGATTAGCCCGGCGATCAGTCCGCCGGCGGTGGGCAGCAGCAGTCGCTGCCACCAGTTCAGGTTCTGCGCGAGTTCGACCATGCCGCTGCGGTGTCCGGCGAGCAGGAATTGCAGGCCCGAGAGCGCTTCGCGAAACGCCACGGTTGCTAACGCCCCCAGCAGACCAACGATGCCGGCGAGCAGCAGCGTGATTTGCAGAGTGTTCGGTGCGAATTGGCGCCGCACCCACACAACGATGGGCAATTTTGCCCAGGCGGACACTGCTGACACGGATAGAAGACGGTGCGTGATCGAAATTGGGTCCCATGGTATCGACCGGCGCCTTTTTTTGAAAGCGCACGACCGGCGGGCGATTTTCGGCCTCAAAACTGAGCAGTGCTCAGGTAACGTCTTTTTGACGATATTTTCCTCGCCGAAGCAGGTTTGTGCCGCTGGATGTTGGTGGGATTCCGTCGTGAATTGCCAAGTGACGAAGCGATTTCATAGATGACCATCCGCTAACCGGAATTCGGCGCCTGTCTCAGCATTGCGCTGCGAACGCCGTGAATGCCATCGACACCGCCGATTCCACCGAAAAAAATGAGGCATGCTCAGATAAGGTGTTTTTAAGCCCTGTCGATTGCGGTCCGCCACACGCTTCGAGCGACTGCGATGCGGCGAGCATTTGACCTGCTTCCCGCGTTTTCGCCGCTTTGGGTGCCAGCGATAGCCACCCCCGTGGGGATTTTCTGAACGTTATTCAGATAAAGGTAAATTCCGAGCGCTTGGCGCAAGGTTAGGACACTTTTCTTCACTGTGTTCCGGGGCCAGCTTCACCGCCGGTGATGATTTCCGCCGGTGTTGGCGTGCCGGCACGAAAGCACCGCCCTGCCCCTTACCGCCATCCCTCCCGACCCGGTGTCATCGCTTCGTATGCCGCGCGCGCAGGCCGCATGGACTTCCCTTGAAATTTCTCGAGAAGCGCGTCATTCGGTTCGTCTTTCGAACTGGTCACATTCCACGCGGTGAAATAGAATGGCGCGCAATCGAATTGGAACTGAGAAGTCATACCGGAATGGCAGTGAGCAAAAAAGCCGCACAAAAATCGCCCGTGCGTCTCGAAGAGCAGTTGGGTTTCGCCTTGTACTCGGCATCGCTTGCCATGACAAAAGCACACAAGCCGATGCTCGATAGACTGGGTCTGACGTACTCGCAGTATCTTGTGATGACGGTGCTCTGGGAGCAAGACGATCTCGCCGTCAATCAGCTTGGCGCACGTCTCGGACTCGACTCCGGCACACTCACGCCATTGCTGAAACGACTGGAAACCATGGGGCTTTTGACGCGTCGCCGTGGAGAGGCCGACGAACGTCAGGTGTTCATCGACCTGACACCGAGAGGTGTGAACCTACGTCGAGAGGCGCGTTTGGTGCCTGCACAGGTACAGGCTGTCACCGGGCAATCCGATGCGGCGCAGAAGACCTTGCGAACCCTGCTTCTCCAACTTCGCGAAGTCCTCAACGAAGCGTGATGCAAAGCAAGACGCGCGCTTCCTTGCGGATAAGCGCGCGTCATTCAGTGGTGCGCAATGCATTGCGCTAGCGGCGGAATATCAATGTGCCGGGACGAGCATGTCGATGCCGTCGATCTTCTCGACGGTGTAGCCGGCATCTCGCCAGGCGTCGAGGCCGCCAAGCAACGGACGCACTTCGGCAAAGCCCTGCGCACGCAGTTGCTGCGCCAGACGGGCCGCCGTCACCTCGTTCGGACAAGCGCAAAACACCACAATCCGGCGATCGCGCGGAATATCCCGCAGTTTCTCGGCGATTTCGTCTGGCTCGATCGCGAGCGAACCGGGAATCGTGAACGGATCGATCGCCCGGCGAGCGGCTGAGCGCACGTCGATCACGACCGGCGTCACTTCGTCGTTCATCCACGCCTCAAGCGTTTGAACGCCGATACGCGCCATGCGCAGCGAGCGCAGCAGGCGGTAACGGTTGAGCCATCGATTGAGCAGATAAAGCACGAAGACCAGCGCGACCAGCCACAGCACGCCACGGCCGAGCGTATCGAAGGCGTCGAGTACGGCCACGATGCGCGACGCGAAGCCGAACCCGAGGGCTACGGCGACACCCGACCAGAGCACCGCACCGATGGCGTCGTACATCAGGAACGTGCGCCAGGACACGCCGAGCGCGCCGGCCATCGGCACCGACAGGGCCGAGAGTCCCGGCACGAAGCGGGCGAACATCAGCACTCGCACGCCATGGCGTCCCATCGCACCCTCCGTGCGGCTCACGCACGTATCGGGAGAGATCGACAGCCGGCACATCAGCCGCAGGATGTGGTGGCCATAGCGTCGTCCGGCGAGGAACCAGAGGGTGTCGCCCAGCAGCGCAGCGAAAACCGCGAGGGCGACAATCAACGCCGCCGGGAAGAGCGACGTCGACGCCGTGACGATGAGCGTGGGATAAGCCGGCAGCGGCAGCCCCAGCGCTTGTCCGAAGATATTCAGAAAGACCAGCCAGAGCCCGTAGCGGGCGATCAGATCGAACAGCATGCCGGGTACCTGTTGGCGAATGAGCGCAATATCGCATGTTAGCGCCCGGACGTGACGGCCAGAAGCCAGGATGCCGGAAAGTATTGTTGCTTTTCTGGAACGATCGCCGGTGCAGGCCGGAGGAAAGCGGATGTCAGTGGCCCATCGCAGCTTGGGTGCCCCGCTTGGGGCGGGTTAGCCAGACGAGCGCCGCCATGACGAGAAAGACATATCCCGAGAGGTGAAAGACGTCGTTCGTGGCCAGCATGAAAGACTGCCGGGTGACGAGATCGTTGAGCATGCCGAAGTCGGCCCCGTTTGCGAGCCCCAACCCTTGGCGCAACTGGTCGAGATAGCTCGTCGTGGCGTCGGAATAGGGGGTGATGCTCTCGGCGAGCCTTGCGTGATGGTAGATCGCCCGGTCTTCCCACAGGGTCGTACTCACGGCGGTGCCGATGGCGCCCGACAGGGTGCGGAAGAAGTTCGACAGCCCGGAGGCCGCGGCGAGGCGATCGTCTGAAATGCTCGAAAGCGTGATGGTCGTCACAGGCACGAAGAAGCATGCGATACCGATGCCCTGAACGAGCCGGGGCTCGATGACCTTCGCGAACGACAGATTCAGCGCAAAGTGCGAATTCCAGAAGGACACCCCGGCGAACACGACGAACGCGAACGAGGCGACTGCCCGCAGGTTCAGCCGATTCATGTTCTGCCCGATGAGCGGTGAGAGCACTAGCGCCAGCAGGCCAACAGGCGCCGTCGCCAGCCCGGCTTTGCCCGGCGTGTAGCCCATGACCGTTTGGAGCCACAGCGGGAAGATGACCACCGAGGCGAAGAACGTCATGAAGCCGAACGAAATCACCACCACGCCTAACGCGAAGTTGCGATCCTTGAACAGTGTCAGGTCGACGATGGGCTTATCGGATGTCAGCTCCCACAGGATCAGGAACGACAGGCAGATCGCGGCGGTGAGCGCGAGCGTGACGATCAGGCTGTTGTTGAACCAGTCGCGGTCCTTGCCGAGGTCGAGCATCATCTGCAAAGACCCCACGCCGATGGCCAGCAACGCCAGGCCGATCAGATCGATGGGCAGCTTCTGCGTCTTTGTTTCGTGCCCGCGTAACAGGAGGAAACAGGACCCCGCCGAGAAGATGCCGACGGGCACATTGATGTAGAAGATCCACGGCCATGTGTAATTGTCTGTGATCCACCCGCCCACGACGGGACCGAAGATTGGCGCGACGATCACGGTCATGGCCCACAGCCCGAGCGCGAGACCCCGCTTTTTCTCGGGGAAGCTGCGCAGCAAAATGGTCTGCGAGAGCGGCACCATCGGGCCGGACACAAGGCCCTGCAACAAACGGAAGAAGACGAGCGTTTCCATGTTGGGCGCCAGACCGCAGAGCATCGACGCCACCGTGAAGGCCGTGACCGACGACACGAACAACCTTGCTTCGCCCACGCGTCGTGCCAGCCAACCGGTGAGCGGCACCGCGATAGCTGCGGCCACCGCGTACGAGCTGATGACCCAGGTGCCCTGACTGTTCGACACGCCTACGCTTCCCGCGATGGTCGGCACGGCAACGTTGGCGATGGATGTGTCGAGCACTTCCATGAAGGTGCCCAGTGCGAGGCCTATCGTGAGGATCGCCAGTCGCGCACCGGTCAGCGGCGCCCCTTGCGGCGCGGCGGTGGCGCTTGCCGTGGCGGCGTCTGCCATATGCATCGTCTCCCTGAAATGACGGCCGCGTCGTGATGGACCGCGACCGATATCTTTCACCGGATGGTGCCGCAGAACGGCAACCGTGTGCGACGTGAGTTTGGAAACCGTGCTCTAAATCGTCAGGAAACCCGCCCGTCGGCCACTCGAATCAGCAGGCGTTGCGCGAATCACGCGTCCCGTAAGGGTTTCCAGCGGGGCCGTTTCATCGCGCGTCAGCCGGGTGCGGCAAATCGCCTTCGTCTTGCGAACGCAAGACGCTTTTATCCCTTGACGCGAGTGGGCGAGCAAGATTGAATCGGCGCTGACGCCCGACGTGCACGATGCCACGTCGCAGTCCCCTGGGCGTGTGTGCAGGCTCAATAAAGTTCTCTCTCTCTCCCGCGCTTCCGGCGCCGGGGCGACAGCGAAACCACAGGATAAGCCCATGCAGCCAGGCAGCGTCGTTCCCCTTCAATACAGCGAGCTTCTTGTTCTGCTTTCCTTCGTGATATCGGCGCTGGGGGCCTATGTCGCGCTGGTGGCCGCATCGCGTATTCGCGACGACGACGGACGCATCAGTCTGGGTTATCTCGTGGTGTCGGCTCTGGCCCTCGGAGGCATTGGCATCTGGGGTATGCACTTCATCGGCATGGCTGCGCAACGCATGCCCTTCCCCGTGGCGTATTCCCTCTGGCCGACGCTGGGCAGTCTGTTGCTGGCGGTCGTGGTCTCGGGGGCGGCGCTCTGGTATGTCGCCCGCGCACCGTATCGCAATGGCCTGCAATGCACGATCGCCGGCGTGGCGGGCGGATTGGGCGTGGCCGGCATGCATTACCTGGGCATGAGCGCCATGCGCACGCAGGCGTACTTCGAATGGGACGCGACGATCGTTGCGCTGTCGGTGCTCATTGCGATTGTGGCGGCGAGTGTCGCGCTGTGGCTGGCGTTCCATCTGGAGACCACGCTGCAACGCGGGCTGGCGTCCTTGGTCATGGCGGTGGCCGTGTGTGGCATGCACTACACGGGCATGCGCGCGGGCACGATCATCTGCACGGCCGCGACGCCCGTGCAAGTCAGCATACGTCTGCATGGCGATATGCTGCCCTACGGCGTCTTCTTGATTGGGTGTGTGGTGTTGCTTGCCATGGGCGTGCTGCTGCATCGCACATCGCGCAAGCGGCGCGAGCGGATGGCGGCGCGACTCGATGCGCTCATGCGCCAGCGCGCGGACCAGGTGTGAATCCCGTTCCGTTTCCCTGACAAACGAAACGCCGGCCCATCGAAAGACGGGCCGGCGTTTTCTTATCCGAGCGCCTCTCGGCGCAACACACTATTCAGTGCAGGATGGGGCTTCCCCCGACGGGCATCACATCGCCTGTTTCGATCAGGTCGACAATGAAGAACGGTTCTGTGTTGAGTTGTTTCGATGCACCGGGCTGGCCGGAGTACCAGCACACCATCGCCATGTCTCCCAGCATGCGGGTGACGATGCCAATGGCACCACGCGGCACTGCGATGTGATTGGATTTGACGATCGATCCGACTTGCACTTGAGCCTCCTGCGAATGACGAAAAACCGATGCGCCAACCGGTTGGCGCATCGTCATCCGAATATACCGTATTGCGTTGTGGCTATCGCCGATTTCTCCGTCGACGTTAAGAAAAATCCATCGGGCAAGGTGCCGCGATGCTCTGCGAGCACGCGGTAGTGCGGCCCGCGCGGCGTGCGTACCGAGTGCACGAGAACGTAGCCGTCGCAATGCCAGATCAGCGGACGCGGATACGGATCCGACGGCGCGCGACGCGCATGGCGCAGGAGTGAGACATGCGGGCGAAACGACTGCGTCACCACTCGGGCACCCGTCGCACGCCATTGAGACAGCAGCGTGTCGCGGGTGGCGATGAGGCTGTCGGGAACTGCGGGCGCACCGGCCCAGACGATCTTGCGATCGGACCAGTAGCCAAGATGATCGAAGGTGAGCGTGAGCGGAACGAGCGGTGTGCGTTGCATGAGCGCAAGCAGTACCGGGAGACGGGCGGGATCGACCTCGTCGAGAAACGCCAGCGTCAGGTGCAAAGTCTGGGCGCGCAGCACACGTCCGCCGCATTCCGCATGAGCCGAGACGGCCCATGCGTGAAGCTGCTCGCGTACACCCGGCCCGGGCCATAGGGCAAGGAAAAGTCGCATGAGAACACCAGGGGTTGGGTCCTGCTGATGATTCTCATAGTAGACGGGCGATCGGGCGAATGCCAGCCGGGCCCCGAGGAGGGCGGGGTGTCGTGTGGACCCCTTTGGCGGGTGTCACCCGCGGGAGCGGACGCTACGCCGCGGGTGGCATGCCGCTCGTGTCAGTTTGTCGAGATACCCGGTGTGATGCCGCGACCGCGGCGCGGCGTCGCTACCGGTTTGTCTTCGGGGTTGTCTTTCACGGGCGGGCGCATGATGCTGTTCCAGTTGTTCTGAATGGCCGTGTCGGTCGTGTCGCGAGAGACCGCGCGCGAGATGTCGGCACTCGGATTGAAGGTGCCCGAGCCTGTGGCGCCTGCCGTTCCTGCCCCACTCCCCGGCGCGGCCTGGTTCGCCCGTGCAGGCGTGTTCTGCGCGTGGGCATGCGGCGTGAGCACAAGCACGGCGGCGATAGCGCCGGGCAGCATTCCCCAGCCCCATTTGCGCAAGGGGGAAATGTTGCGAACGGCGCGGGCAATCGAATCGTGGGTCATTGGGTGTCTCGGCGAAGCGACGCAATTTCGCCGGCATCGTCACCTTGTGGGGGCGATGCCGGCGTCACGTCTTATGTGGGATCAGTAGGTGCCGGGAGGCGGCTTCCAGCCCGGGGGCGGAGGCGGCGGCGGCGCATAGCGCTGCGCCGGCTGCGGCAACACCATGTCGCCGCGAACGGGGACGCGATTGCCGGACGCATACATGCACTGAACGTAGGCCTGATCATAGCGGCTTTGCGTCATATATGCAGACGACTGGGCGTTGCCCATACCCACGGCGCTGCCGGCGAGCAGGCCTGCACCGGCCCCGATCGCCGCCCCGGAGCCACCTCCGAAGGCGGCACCGGCTGCGGCGCCGATGGCCGTGCCGACTACGGCGCTGCCGACGGCACTGTTGTTGGCGGCGGTCGCGCTATCCAGACCGCCATTCATGCCCGAGGCATATTGGCGGCAGTTGAAATCGTCCTGACGGAACTGATCGAAAGATTTGTTGGTGCCCGGCAATGCCATGAGGCTTGGGCCGGCGGGTGCCACGGCACAACCGGCGAGTGTGGCGGCGGCGGCGATGATGGCCAAGGGCACAGCGAGACGCCGGGTGGCGCGTACGTGGTGTGCGGCACCCGCGATGGCCGTCGACGGTTTGCGAGGTTGGGAGACGAGGGGCGATTCAAATGACATGGCGCGTCTCCAGATCAGTTCACCGGCTGCGCGGGCACTTCGCGCCATCCGCTCGGACACGTCTTTACGTAAGGATAGTAAGCACCGGCCTTGTCGCAGTAGTACCAGGTGTCGCTGTTTGCGCCGGGCTGAGCGTTCTGGGCGCCGGGCTGAGGCTGCTCGATGTATTGCTGAGGCTGGCTGGGCACGACGACGACCGGGGGCGCGTAATAGCTGGGCCCGTAGTACGGGTAGGCGTAGGGATAGGGGTAGTAGCCGGGACCGACCCAGACACGTACGCCACCTCGCCAGGCAAAGGCGCTGCCACTGATCAGGGCAGCCGCCACGGCAACGAAGCCGATGACAACCGGAAGACGTTTCACGACACGGACCTCGAAGAACAAACTCCGGGCACGGTGGATTCCGCCTCGCGTACGCGCGTCGCAAGGAGGTGGATGTCCCCAAATGTGCCGCAACGCCGCCCTGGAGCTGACGCTTCCGAGTCTAGGCCCGTACCCCTCCCGGAGCAATGACGGTACGTGTTAGAAGTGTTTCAAAGCATTACGTTTTTTACGGGAATTTTCGAGAAAAATGGGTGATGTGCCCGAAGTCCGCCGAACGGTAGCGATGGACTGCTTTCCCGGCTTTGCCAGACCCGGCTTCAAAACCGGCTATTTCCCGATACAGAATCGGCTGAAAATCACCCCGAGCAAATCATCCGACGTGAACTCGCCGGTGATCGTGCTGAGTTGTTCCTGCGCGAGCCGCAATTCCTCGGCAAAGAGATCGAGCGCATTCGCATTCTGCCGCGCATGTGCATCCGCCATCTCGATATGATCGCGGGCTGCACGCAGCGCCGACAAATGCCGCTCGCGCGCAAGAAACACGCCTTCGTTCCCCGCCTGCCAGCCGGCAATCTTGAGCAGCTCTGCGCGTAGCAGATCGATCCCCTGCCCGCCTTTCGCCGACAATCGCACGCCAAGCGGTGCGGTGCCCTCCTTCGGCAACACGGTCGCGGGTTCGCCCGCCAGATCGGTCTTGTTGTACACGCGCACGATGGGCACGTGCTTGGGCAACTGCTTCGCGATGTCTTCGTCTTCCGGTGTCATTCCCGAACGCGCGTCGAGCAGATGCAGCACGGCGTCCGCCTTGGCGATCTCGCTCCAGCTACGCGCGATGCCGATACGTTCGACTTCGTCTTCCGTTTCTCGCAGACCCGCCGTGTCGATGATGTGAAGCGGAATGCCGTCGATCTGAATCGTCTGCTGCACCTTGTCGCGCGTGGTGCCGGCGATGGGCGTGACGATAGCCAGTTCGGCACCGGCCAGTGCGTTGAGCAAGGACGACTTGCCTACGTTGGGCTGCCCGGCCAGCACCACGTTGATCCCTTCGCGCAGCAATGCGCCCTGCTTCGCCTGCGACAGCACATGCGCCAGTTGCGCGCGAATCCGCTCGAGTTGCCCGAAGGCGTCGGCCGCCTCCAGAAAATCGATTTCCTCTTCCGGGAAGTCGAGCGTCGCTTCCACCAGCATGCGCAGATGAATCACCAGATCCACCAGCGAATGAATCTCGCGCGAGAACGCCCCGTCCAGCGAGCGGCTTGCCGAGCGCGCCGCCGCTTCGGTGCTCGCTTCGATCAGATCGGCCACGGCCTCGGCCTGCGCCAGATCGAGCTTGTCGTTCAGAAACGCGCGATGGGTGAATTCGCCCGGCTCCGCCAGACGAACCCCCAGTGCCGCGCCTTCGTCGATGCAACGTTGCAACAACAATTGCAGCACGATAGGCCCGCCGTGGCCCTGAAGTTCGAGCACGTCCTCGCCAGTGTAGGAATTCGGACCAGGGAAGTACAGCGCAATGCCGCGATCCAATGCCTCGCCGCTGGCGTCGAGAAACGGCAGATACGACGCGTGTCGCGGCTTGAGCGGCTGCCCGACCAGACGCGCGATCACGCGCTGCACGGCGTCGCCGCGGTGCTTGCCGAAGGACACGCGCACGACGCCTATCCCGCCGCGTCCGGGGGCGGTGGCAACGGCGGCGATCGGGACAGTCGAGACGGTGGCGCTCATGGAACGATTCTTTGAAAAACAGAGGCTTATTTTGACATGCACCAAACAAAACCGCCCGCGAGAGACTCGCGGGCGGCAGTGTCAGTCAGACGGTCGGACCTGAATCGTCAGGCCGCCTTTTCTTTCTTCTTGGTACCGAGCATCCGGTTGATCGACCATTGCTGCGCGATCGACAACGTGTTGTTGACCACGTAGTACAGCACCAGGCCCGAAGGCAGGAAGAGGAACATGACCGAGAAAATCAGCGGCATGAACATCATCATCTTGGCCTGCATCGGGTCCGGCGGCGTCGGGTTCAGCTTGGTCTGGATGAACATCGACACGGCCATCAGCACCGGCAGGATGTAATACGGATCCTGCGTCGAGAGATCGTGAATCCAGCCCAGCCACGGCGCGCCGCGCATTTCCACCGACGACAGCAACACCCAGTACAGCGCAATGAACACCGGAATCTGAATCACGATCGGGATACAGCCGCCGAACGGATTGACCTTCTCGGTCTTGTACAGCTCCATGAGCGCTGCGTTCATCTTCTGGGGATCGCTCTTGTAGCGCTCACGCAGTGCCTGCATCCGCGGCGTGATTTCCTTCATGCGCGCCATCGACTTGTAGCTTGCGGCCGACAGCGGGAAGAACACCAGCTTGATGATGACGGTCACGGCGATGATCGCCCAACCCCAGTTGCCGATCAGTCCGTGCAACTTCGAGAGCAACCAGAACAGCGGCTTGGCGAGGATCGTGAAGTAACCGTAGTCCTTCGTCAGCTCCAGGCCCGGCGCAATCTGCTCGAGCATGTGCTCTTCCTGCGGACCGGCGAACAGACGCGCATCCACGGTCTCGGTGCCGCCTGCCGGAATGCTCGCGAGCGGCTCTTTCACGCCCACGCGATAGAGGCCGTTGTCCAGCTTGCCGATGTAGTTGTCGCGCGTCGCGCCTTCCTTCGGAATCCAGGCCGTGGCGAAGTAATGCTGCACCATGCCGATCCAGCCATCGCTCGACTGCTTGACGTATTTCGCCTTGTCCTTGTCGATGTCGCTGAACGTGATCTTCTGGAATTTCTCGTCGCTGCTGTAGACCGTCGGGCCCGTGAACGTGTGCGAGAACTTCGCGCCACTGATTTCACGGCCGTCACGCACGAGTTCCATGTACAGCGTCGGTTTGATCGCGGCGTCGGTCTTGTTGACGATCGTGTTCGACACGTCGATCACGTAGCTGCCGCGATGGAACGTGTAAGCACGCACCAACTGCAGGCCGCCCTTGACCGGCGATTCGAACTTCACGGTCAGCGAGTCGCCGGTCAGCGTGGTCGGACCCGGCACTTGCGTGAAGATGTCGTTGTGGTTCGGGTAGTCGCCGCCGATCAGACCCGTGCGAGCGAAGTACTGATGGCTCGGCGTGTTGTCGAACAGCACGACATGCTTGTCGGCTTCGTCGGCGTCAGGCCACTTGGTGAGCGCGAGGAACGACAGCGTGCCGCCCTGCGTGCTGATGTCGGCCTCAAAGACATCGGTCGTGATGCGCACCTTCTGCGCAGTGGCAGCGGCCGGCGCATTGCCCGGTGCGCTACCCGCAGCGGCAGCGGCGTTGGCAGCTTGAGGCAGGTCGTTGGCCGGCGTCTGATTGCTACCCGTGGCGGCCGGGGTGGACACCTCCGGCGACGGGAAGAACAATGACGAATGGCCATTGCTGCGTTGCCAGTTGTCGAAAAGCATCACGACAGACAGCGCGAAAATGACCCAGAGTACGGTGCGTTTGATGTCCATGCGGTAACTCGTGGTGGACGAAACTCAGGAATGGCCCGGCGCGCGGCGCGTAACTGCCGATGCGGCCGCGGGCCCGGACGAGACCGCCTGCTTGGTTCGCGACGTGTCGCTTCCGGCGGCCTTCTCGGCGCCTTCGGCGGTAGGATCGGGAGCGTTGCAGACGTGTCGAGCCGGCGGTACGGGATCGAAACCGCCGGGATGAAACGGATGACAGCGGCATAGACGCCGGGCCGCGAGATAAGTGCCGTAACCGGCACCGTGCTCGACGATGGCCTCGCGCGCGTAGTCGGAGCAGCTCGGATGAAAGCGGCAACGGTTCCCCAGCCAGGGACTGATCACCAGCTTGTAACCGCGCAGGAGCAACAACAGCACGCTTCGCATCTCGATTCCGCCTGTCAGTCCGGCCGAGGTGGCCGGGGGGCGGCGCATGCCCAGGTTCGGGCGCTACCGTTTGGGGACTAACTACCTTCCGTCTTGTCGTCGGTCGTGCGGCGCTTGCGGGCGGCTTTTTCGGCCGCATCGAAGAGCTGCGCGAATTCGGCCTGAACCAGTGTGTTCAACACCGGTGCCGCCGCCGCAGTGTACGTCCCCTTGTCGAAGCGCCGGGTCAGTCGCAGTACGAAGTCCCAGCCAGCCAAAGCCGCGCGGCGCTGGCGGAACATCTCGCGTGCCTGACGTTTGATCAGGTTGCGAGTGACCGCGCGGGGCGCGTGCTTCTTGCCGACGACAATGCCGATGCGGCCTTCATCAGACGTGGCATCGACAGGGGTGTCCGGCGCAGTTTCACGCCGGCGCATGTACAACACGAAGTGCGCGCTGCGACGCAGGGGGCGCAAACTAAAAACGGATGAAAACTCATCCGTTTTGAGAAGTCGCGCAGCTTTGGGAAACCCCATTGCCGGGACTTCGCGCCTTGCGGATTTGACGCGCAAACCGCGGTACGACCGAGATCCGCGATTAAACGGCCAGGCGCTTACGGCCCTTGGCGCGACGAGCGGCGATGACCTTACGGCCACCACGGGTCTTCATGCGAACCAGGAAGCCATGGGTGCGCTTGCGGCGCGTCACGGAAGGCTGAAAAGTACGTTTCATGATGCACTCACTGTGTGAAAAATTCCCGCGCAGCAGCATCGTGAAACGCCACATGGACACCGTGAAAACCTGCAAATTCAAGGACTTTCACGCGCGGCCCAGCCGTCGGGAGTTGGATAAGAATCCGGTTGTCTTTCTAACGAACCCGCTATTTAATCGGCTTTTCCGTTGTGTGTCAATAGGTTAGCCATCGCCCGCAGCGCGCTCGCGCGCCGGCGGTGTTGTTGATGTCCTGGATTCACCACCCGGCGGCCTTCCGGCTGTGGATAATGGCAGAAATTGCCTCCGGCATCAGTTTCCGTCGGTGGATAAATGTCTGGCGAGGGAGATATCCCGGCGGTCGCGGCAAATCGTCGCAATTGCTGGGCATTTGCGCAGCATGCGCGCAAAGTCAGGCGGGTTAACGCGGCACGCCCGCCCGGAGATGCCTGTGCTGTGGGCATTCCTGTGGATAACTCGCTTTGCCGACGCTTTGGCGTTAAAATCCTCCATCTATTTTTTCCCAGCAGAGTACCGGTGACGCCGCCATGTGGATAGCGCGCCGGGTTTTGTCGTCTGCGCGCGCCGAAGCCGGCCGCACCGCGCGAGGCAAAATCCGAACGCAGCGCCGTGGTTCGTGTGTTTCCGGACGTCTGCAATGCGCCGCCGGTCTGACTCGACCTCGGCCGGTTGCCTATCTGAACCCTGTTTGGGGACGGGGGTTACCGGCTTGGTTTGCGACGTTCTGCCCCCATATCTGATGTAACAGATAGTGGACGGCAAGAGCGCCAACCGAAGCAGTCGGATAGGTTCCGCGCCACCTGGACACACGCTGCATGAATGATTTCTGGCAACACTGTGCGACTCGACTCGAACAAGAGCTGACGCCCCAGCAATTCCGCACCTGGATCAAACCGCTGGCGCCGCTCGACTTCGATGAACAGGCGCGCACGCTCAAGATCGGCGCCCCCAACCGCTTCAAGCTGGATTGGGTGAAGAGCCAGTTCTCCGGGCGGATCCAGAGCATGGCGGCGGATTATTGGAATGCACCGATCGAGGTCACATTCGTGCTCGATCCGAAGGCCGGCATGCGCGTGCCGTCGTCGACGCCCGCGCCGCCCCCGGCACCTGCGCCGAGCGCCGCACCTGCGGCGGGGCCGGCCGGCGTGGCGCGTGCGAATCCGGCGCCCGCTGCGGCACAGGTTGCGGTGGCCGGTGGACATGGCAACGATACGGCGTCGCTCGACGGCGAGCGTCCCGATCTCGAAGCCAGCGAAGCCGAGGCGGTGCGCCGCAATTGGCGGGTCACGCCGCAAGAGCCGGCGCAGGTTGGGGAGGTCGAGTCGATCTATGAGCGCTCGAAGCTCAACCCCGTGCTGACGTTCGACAATTTCGTGACGGGTAAATCGAACCAGCTCGCCCGCGCCGCGGCGATTCAGGTCGCGAACAATCCTGGCACGTCGTATAACCCGTTGTTCCTGTACGGCGGCGTCGGTCTGGGTAAGACCCACTTGATCCACGCCATCGGCAACCAGTTGCTGGCGGAAAAGCAGAATCCGCGCATTCGGTACATCCACGCCGAGCAGTACGTGTCCGACGTGGTCAAGGCATACCAGCGCAAGGCATTCGACGAATTCAAGCGCTATTACCACTCGCTCGATTTGCTGCTGATCGACGATATTCAATTCTTCTCGGGCAAGAGCCGTACGCAGGAAGAATTCTTCTATGCGTTCGAGGCGCTCATCGCGAACCGTGCGCAGGTGATCATCACGAGCGACACGTACCCGAAGGAGATCACCGGGATCGACGATCGCCTGATTTCACGTTTCGATTCCGGCCTGACGGTGGCCATCGAGCCGCCCGAGCTGGAAATGCGCGTGGCAATTCTTATCAAGAAGGCGCAGGCCGAGGGCGTGGGCTTGTCGGAGGACGTAGCGTTCTTCGTCGGCAAGCATTTGCGCTCGAACGTGCGTGAGCTGGAAGGTGCGCTGCGCAAGATTCTCGCGTACTCGAAGTTCCATGGTCGCGAGATCACGATCGAACTGACGAAGGAAGCGCTGAAAGATCTGCTGACGGTTCAGAATCGTCAGATTTCCGTCGAAAACATTCAAAAGACGGTGGCCGATTTTTACAATATCAAGGTCGCCGACATGTATTCGAAAAAACGGCCTGCCAATATTGCACGGCCACGGCAAATTGCGATGTATCTGGCAAAGGAGCTGACGCAGAAGAGCTTGCCGGAAATCGGTGAATTGTTTGGCGGACGCGACCATACGACGGTGCTTCACGCGGTACGCAAGATTGCGGAAGAGCGGGGCAAGGACGCGCAACTCAATCACGAGTTGCACGTGCTGGAGCAGACGCTCAAGGGGTAAAAACCGGCGGATACGCGGGATGGCGGGCGGGGTTGTCCGCGTCCCTGTGGATAAGCTGGGTGTGGTTTGGGGGGAACTGGCGTTTTCGGGCACAATAGCGGATCGGCGCACAATGCGTCCCCTGTTCGTCCACAGCGTTTTCCGCCCTGTTATCCCTTCCACAAGCGATTGATTGATAAGGGAATCTTCGGGTTTTCAGCAGAAACTGATACCCGTTAACAGTTACTACGAAGGATAAATATGCAATTGGTCAAAACTCAACGAGACAATCTGCTGCGGCCGCTGCAAATTGTGAGCGGCATCGTCGAGCGTCGCCATACGTTGCCGATTCTGGCCAATTTGCTCATTCGCAAGCACGGACAGGACATTTCCTTCCTGTCGACCGATCTTGAGTTGCAGATCACGACCACCGCCGATTGCGGTGCCGGCGCCGATGATGTGGCGACGACCGTGGCGGCGCGCAAGCTGCTCGACATTCTGCGCAACATGCCGGATGCCGAAGTGGCGCTGTCGCTGTCGGACAAGCGTCTGACGGTGCAGGCCGGCAAGAGCCGATTCCAGTTGCTGACGCTGGCGGCCGAAGATTTCCCGACCGTGGCCGCAGCGAAGGACTATGCCGCGAGCTTCGAGCTGCCGCAGCGTGCGCTGCGTCAATTGCTGGGCATGGTGCATTTCGCCATGGCGCAGCAGGACATCCGTTACTACCTGAACGGCATGCTGCTGGTGGTCGAGGGCGAGAAGATCGAAGCGGTGGCAACGGACGGTCACCGTCTGGCGTACTGCAACACCACGATCGAGGGTCAGAATTTCGCGCGTCAGGAAGTCATCATCCCGCGCAAGACGATTCTCGAGTTGCAGCGTCTGCTTGAGGACATCGACGACAAGGTGAAGATCGATGTGGCGCCGAGCCAGGTCAAGTTCACCTTCGCGAATGTCGAGTTGGTTTCGAAGCTGGTCGAGGGTAAGTTCCCCGACTTCAACCGTGTGATCCCGAAGGGTTACAACAAGAGCTTCGTCATCAGCCGCGAAGAGTTGCATCGCTCGTTGCAGCGTGCGGCCATCGTGACGTCGGACAAGTTCAAGGGCGTGCGTTTCCTGGTGAGCGAGAACCTGCTGAAGATCAGCGCGAGCAACGCGGAAACCGAAGAAGCGCAGGAAGAACTCGAGATCGATTACACGGGCGAGTCGGTGGATATCGGCTTTAACGTGACGTACCTGCTCGACGTGTTGTCGAACCTCAAGGTCGAACAGGTAAAGGTGAGTCTGGGCGACGCCAACTCGAGCGCCTTGATTACCTTGCCGGACAACGACGAATTCAAATACGTCGTCATGCCGATGCGCATTTGAGCGGATATTCCGCCATACGCGCCGTCATATGCGCGAAGGGGCCGAGCGCCCCTTTGGCGTTTCTAGAGAATTATCCTTTTGCGGGATAAGCCTGCCTTCGCGGCGCCAAAAGCACGCGGGGGTGGCGGGTCATGAAGCAGTAATTCGTCAGTTAATGACGCAGTAACCGGAAGATTGTCATGAGCGAACAGCAAAAGCAGGCCGACAGCGGCTATGGTGCAGCCTCCATCCAGATCCTTGAAGGTCTGGAGGCTGTGCGCAAGCGTCCCGGCATGTACATTGGCGACACGTCGGACGGCACGGGCCTGCATCACTTGGTATTCGAGGTGCTGGACAACTCGATCGACGAGGCGCTTGCGGGTTACTGCGACGACATCCACGTGATCATTCACGCGGACAATTCCATTTCCGTGACGGACAACGGTCGCGGCATTCCCACGGGCATCAAGTTCGACGACAAGCACGAGCCGAAGCGTAGCGCTGCGGAAATCGTGATGACCGAGTTGCACGCTGGCGGCAAGTTCGACCAGAACAGCTACAAGGTGTCGGGTGGTCTGCACGGCGTGGGTGTGTCGTGCGTGAACGCGCTCTCCACGTACCTGAAGCTGACCGTGCGTCGCGACGGCAAGAAGCATTTCATGGAGTTCCACCGTGGTGTGCCGCAGAACCGCGAGTTGGAAGTCGTCGACGGTATCGAGACGTCGCCGCTGAAGCTCCTGGGCGACACGGACAAGCGCGGCACGGAAGTGCACTTCCTGGCTGACGAGACGATTTTCGGCAAGGTCGAATTCCACTACGACATTCTCGCCAAGCGTATGCGCGAGCTGTCCTTCCTGAACAACGGCGTGCGGATTCGTCTGACGGATCAACGCACGGGCAAGGAAGACGATTTCGCGTTTGGTGGTGGTGTGAAGGGCTTCGTCGAGTACATCAACAAGTCGAAGTCGGTGCTGCACCCGACGATCTTCCATGTGACGGGCGAGCGCGACGGTATCGGCGTGGAAGTCGCCATGCAGTGGAACGACAGCTACAACGAGACGGTGCTGTGCTTCACGAACAACATTCCGCAGCGTGATGGTGGCGCGCACTTGACGGGGTTGCGCGCGGCGATGACGCGCATCATCAACAAGTACATCGACGAGAACGAACTGGCGAAGAAGGCCAAGGTCGAGACGACCGGTGACGACATGCGCGAAGGGTTGACGTGCGTGCTGTCGGTGAAGGTGCCTGAGCCGAAGTTCTCGTCGCAGACGAAGGACAAGCTGGTGTCGTCGGAAGTGCGTGCGCCGGTGGAAGAGTACGTGGCGAAGGCGCTGGAAGAGTTCCTGCAGGAAACGCCGAACGACGCGAAGATCATCTGCGGGAAGATCGTTGAGGCGGCGCGTGCGCGCGATGCTGCACGTAAGGCGCGTGAGATGACGCGTCGTAAGGGCGTGCTCGACGGCGTGGGTCTGCCGGGCAAGCTGGCGGATTGTCAGGAGAAGGATCCGGCGCTGTGCGAGATCTACGTGGTCGAGGGCGACTCGGCGGGCGGCTCGGCGAAGCAGGGTCGCGACCGTAAGTTCCAGGCGATTTTGCCGCTGCGCGGCAAGGTGCTGAACGTCGAGAAGGCGCGTTTCGACAAGTTGATTTCGAGCGAACAGATCGTGACGCTGATTACCGCGCTGGGTTGCGGTATTGGCAAAGACGACTACAACATCGACAAGTTGCGTTATCACCGCATCATCATCATGACCGATGCTGACGTGGACGGCGCGCACATCCGTACGCTGCTGCTGACGTTCTTGTATCGTCAGGTGCCGGAGCTGATCGAGCGCGGTTACGTGTATATCGCACAACCGCCGTTGTACAAGATCAAGCACAACAAGGACGAACGTTACATCAAGGACGAAAGCGAGCTGGGACAGTACATGCTCAAGCTTGCGTTGAACAATGCCGAGCTGATGCCGACGACGGACGCTGCGCCGATTACGGGCGATGCACTGGGCGAGCTGACGCGCAGCTACCAGTTGTCTGATGGCGTGATCGAGCGTCTGAGCCGCATTTACGAGTCGTCGGTACTCACGGCAGTGACCGAAGGTGTCGAGATCGATCTCGGTAGCGAAGCGTCGGCACAGGCCTCGGCCAAGGCGCTGGAGGCGGCATTGAGCAACGATCCGCTCGCTCCGGAGATCACGATCACGGCGGTGATGGAAGACGTGGAGAATGCCGAACCGGCGCCGTCGCTGCGCGTGGAGCGCCGTCATCATGGCAACGTGAAGGTGACGGTGATCGATCAGGACTTCCTGCAGACGGCGGACTATGCGCAGTTGCAGAAGACAGCCGAGACGTTCAAGGGCCTGATTGGTGAAGGTGCGACGATCAAGCGCGGCGAGCGTTCGCAACCGGTGACGAACTTCAAGTCGGCGATGAAGTGGCTGATGGCCGATGCGGAAAGCAAGGTCTCGAAGCAGCGCTACAAGGGTCTGGGCGAAATGAACGCGGAGCAGTTGTGGGAAACCACGATGGACCCGGCGGTGCGCCGCCTGCTGCGCGTGCAGATCGAAGACGCGATCGCGGCGGACGGCATCTTCACCACGCTGATGGGTGACGACGTAGAACCGCGTCGCGCGTTCATCGAGTCTAATGCGCTGCGTGCTGGGAATATTGATGTTTGATTGATGGTGTGCCCGTAGGGCGCCAGAGTAAGTGCGACTGGCGCCACAGTTTTGCGACTGGGCGACGAGATTGATGCGACTAACCTACCTGTCGAGCGCCACGTTTTATGAAAGCTCAGCCGCGGAATCATAATCCGCAGGTCCCGGGTTCAAGTACCTGATTCGCCACCAAATGCTGTAAGCCCTTGATACTTCTCACGAAGTTCAAGGGCTTTTTTCTTGTGGTGTCACGGTCGGTGTCACAGATACCCGACCATGCACAAGATCCCCCGCCTTCTCCGGTCCCGTCATGGGGTCTACTACCTTCGCCTCACGCACGGCAAAACTGACACTCGTCGCTCCCTCGGCACACAAGATTTCCAGCGGGCTAAACTGTCCGCTTTGTTACTGAACGTGCACGTTGAGATGAGCAAGTCGCGCCTTGATGCTGAGATGTTCCGCCACCTCGATATCGCGCTGCCGAACGGGGTCAAGCTCACGAATATCCAGCCCGAGGACAAGGGCATTCTGTTCGATATTCTGGACAAGCTCGGCGTAAGCCGTTATCCGTTTTGAAGCAGACTATTGATCGACTGGAACTTCCGATCAAGCATTTCTGGTACGCCTGCTGATCTTCGTCTATCAATCCATCAGGCAGCTCTGGCAGAAGATCTTTGAGCTTCGCGGTCGTAACTTCACGCCCGTTCGCGCAGAAGTGATAAACGTGCCTTGCACGCAAATCTTTGTGTCGAAACGCCTGCAAGGCAAACGTGCGCTCATCAACATCAAAGAACCGCTCTTCAATGTGGCTCTGCACTGTCGTCTGGAAGAGCGCATGAAGGTCCATTACCGCCGTGCCTGGCACCTGCAGGCTGATGCGTGGGCAAGAACGAGCGGCAAATCGAATAAGAAAATGCGCGATCACGCGCTCCGCCAGCGTCTGCGGATCAATGGGCCATGCTGAGCGATATTTGTCCGTAAGTCCGCGTAAGGTCAGCGTGGTTCCAACGGGGCGATCTGTCGCCACGGTCTTATCTGCACCGTCGAGCTCCCGCTGGATTGAGAAGGAGAAGGCTCGCGAGTATCGTTGCCCCTCCTTCTCGAAGACGCTATCCACAGAGCATTGAGAAAACACCTTGAGGAAGGTAAAGCGACCAACGCCTTTGCCTCCAACCTTTACCTTGGAAAGCGTATATGCCTCACCGAACGACGCGATGTTGGCGTCAGTGAAACCCGCGCCGTCGTCGTTATCTCGAATCCGTCGATCACGAGGGTATCGTCATCGGCTTGGGCGACAAGATCATTGTCGCCCAGCAACCTGATGCAGATGTTGCCTCCAACCGGGGCGCCCAACTCTTCCTCGATGGCATCCATCGCGTTCGATACCGCTTCGAACAAAGGCATCAAGCCCTTGGACGGCGCCAGATCAAGTCGATCCACCAGACCCTGAATATTGGTGAGCATGATAGTTCTCGCTTCCGAGGTTACCCGCGCGCCAGTTGTTGCTCGCCGTCGTCACTAGACCGCCACTCATCGAGTGCAGGCAACGCTTTCACGATCCGCGCGCTCTCCACGCTCACACGCACAATGCGCTTGAACAGATCCACGATGTATCGCGGGTCATCTGAATAGTCGTTCGGGTCGTTACGGATGCCACTCGACTTGTCCGTCGTGACCTGATAACGCTCCATGATCCATTCAATTGCAGGCTTGCCGTTCACCACATAACCGTAGGCTTCCAGCGGGATGTCGCGCAGCGTCAGGTGTTCGTTGTAGACGATCACCGACTTATCAGGCTTACCATCCTTTTTACCGAACGTCATCTTGACCACTCGGAAGTCATCGGCCTCCATGACCAGTCGCTTCGTGTCCTCCGTGAGCGCGAACGGTTCAATGGACTCGTAGCGCAGATGTAGATCACTCAGTGCGCGCCCAGCGGTCGAGAACGCACGGAAATCGCTGGCAAGCGGAATGCGGGGCAACTGTTTGCGCAAGTCTACGGCAAAACGTTGTTGGTATTCCGTCGAATGCAGAACCCCATAGACGTAGTAAAAAACGTCTTCTTTACTGATGCTCCCATCCTGATAGTGCTCACGAAACAGATTCAGTGCCCAATCGGTAATTGCCTCACGACGAACATAACCATCTGCATCTTGGGTATTGGGTTCGGTGGAAAAAATTTCGGCCTGCGGCGCGGTGTCAGCCTCGACTTTCTCATACCAATAGAAAGGGAAATGCTGCCCCTTCGAGATCAGTTCATAGTCGGGCAGAAACCCCGAAATGAGCGGAGAAAATTCTTTGTTTGCACCAACGCCTGCTGCGGAGATAACCATATTCTGATGCCTTGGCGTCGGAAATAGCCTAGGCATCTGATACACGCGCTCATTGAAGCGTCGGTTGAAATACAGCCACTGTCTCGTGAACGGTCGATACATGCTCGGCGTCAGAGATTCAGACTCGTATGTATATTCTTTTCCCCGTCGCACATCTTCCTTGAGGTTGTGTGTCCAACTGATCCGCTTCGGATCAGTATCAATCACGTCCTCGACGTCTGGCCATTGATCTTTTTGCTTGCCAGCACACAGCTTGGCATAGCGAGCACGATCCTTGTTGAAAGCATCAATCATGCGTCGCATGTTGGATTCGAGCGCATCGCGGCTCATGTTGTACGCCCAGGCATCGCGTGCGCTCAACAGCCCTTGGGAATACATGCCGAAAATTGCCTTCCCATCACTCGCACCCTTGTCACCCAATGGAATGAAATCGTCAAACGCTGGGTCACGCTGGTTTGCCCAGTCGCCCTGTTCGTTCGGCATGAGTCTCTGCCAAGTGACACCGTCAACGTTTACGAAACCATCAAGTCGATCCAGCTTTTCTTCCCGAGTGAGATAGTCGCCGATATCGTGGTAATGCAGCTCGCACGGCCCCGTGTGTGTGGGGTCTTTCACCATAAGTGAAATGGCAACAGGCGTGCGGGAACCAGAGCCAAATATCTTGCCGCCTTCTCGTCTGGATTCCTCGCCTGACGTGCGCTGGTTACCGCGCAGATTCAAAATATACAAGTGGCTGTATTCCTCAGTCAGGCACTTGCGCAGGCCGTCCATGTTGTTAGCGTCGAGGAACGAACCGTTCGTGACGAACGCGACGATACCTCGGTCCTGAATTCGGTTTGATGCCCAGCGAATCGCACGAATATATGAATCGTATAGATTCTTGACCAGCTTCGCCCCCGACTTCGCCGCATAGGTGTTGCGGATACCAGAGTCGAGTGTTGGATAGGTGAGATTCTTGTTGTTGTCGTTCTCGCTATCCTGTTGGGCCGAATACGGCGGGTTGCCGACGATCACGCGAATGGGCTGGGCCAGTTGGCGTTCCGCCTTCGCATTGTTCTCGGGCAGGACAACACGGTCAACAAGATCGTTCTCCTCCATCATCTGGAAGGTGTCGGTCAGTACCATCCCATTGAACGGTTCGTAGCGCCCCGTCTGCCCGTGGAATGCCGTCTCAATGTTGACCGTGGCAATGTAATACGCGAGCAGCACGATCTCGTTGGCATGCAGCTCGTTGCTGTATTTGTAGGGCAGGTTGTCAGCACCGATCAGGCCCGACTGAATGAGCCGAACCAGGAACGTGCCCGTGCCGCTGAACGGGTCGAGCACTTGCACATCACGGTCACCGATGCTGCTGTTGAAATGACGCTTCAGCGCAGACTGGACGCTATGCAAGATGAAATCCACCACCTGGACGGGCGTATAGACGATTCCCAGCCGTTCCGCCATTCGCGGAAAACCGTTCTGGAAAAACGTGTCGTACAGGTTACGGATAACTTCCTGCTTGGATTTGTCGCTCTTCGCCAGTGCGATGCGTTCACGCACGTTGTCGTAGAACTTCTCCAGTCCCTCCGTTTCACTACCGACAGCAGCAGCGTCGAGGCGTGCAACGATCTTCTGGAGAGCCTTGGCCACAACGTTGCCATCGGGGAAACCGCTGTCAGCGAACAGCGCCTGAAAGACAGGAAGCGTCAGGATATGCTGGGCCAGCATCTCGATAGCCTCATCTTCCCGCACCTCGGGGTTCAGTGTGTCTTGCAGCCCCTTGAGGAACACGGCAAATTCCTTCGCCATGCCTGCATCGTTGGCGATCAGAGATTTGATGCGACTGATCAAACGCTCCGCAATCTGGCTAATGCTCTTGGCCCATTCGCTCCAGTATTCACGGTCGCCAAGTTTCTTTGGGATCGCGGCATAGACGGCCTCGTTGACAGCATCCAATGGCAGGTTGGGGAAATCAAGCGGCAGCACGCCGCTTTCGCCATTTCGCTTGTCGCCGCCCTTACGGTCACCGCCGTCGCCAATAACGTGAATCTTGCGCCTGAACTCGGCCTCGTCCACGAGTGATTCGTCGTGAGCGCGCAGAGCCTTGATGACTTTCCAGATGCCCTTGAATTGCGGATCGCTATCGATATAGCTGTTGTAATCCTTGATCCTCTCAGACGGGATGCAGACGGGCAGGATGATGTAACCGTATTGCTTGTTGTCGGCCTTGCGCATGACGCGCCCCACCGACTGCACGATGTCGACAATGGATTCGCGGGTGTCGAAAAACACCACGGCATCCAGTGCGGGCACATCGATACCTTCGGACAGGCAGCGGGCATTGGAGAGAATGCGGCAATGCCCCTCGTCCACACCAGCCTTGAGCCATTCGAGCTTGTTCAGGCGAATCAGCGCATTCATGCCGCCGTCCACATGGTCGAGCGAGCAGTTAACCATGCCCGTGTCCTCGTCGTCGTCGTGCGCCTCCTGATACAGCCCTACCAGCCGGGTAAAGGTGTCCCGCATCTGCTGGGAATCCTTAATCGATTTCGAGAAGGCCACAGCTCGCCGCATCGGTGCGGTATCTTCGGACAGAGCATCTTCCTGCCCATCTTCGCCGACCAATACCAACCCGCGTTTGGACAACCCCTTCCAGCTTCCGACGATCTTGGTGGCAAAGCGGATATCGATGGCTTTCTTGTCGTCCAGCTTGTACGCGTTGTTGTAGTTGTTCGCCAAGTTCGCCATCTCGGTTTCCTTGACGGCAACAATCAGCACCTTGTATTCAGACAAGCAGCCAAGCTCAACTGCCTTGCCAAAACCAATGCGATAGAACTCCTGACCATAGATGTCTTCATCGTCCATCGAATACAGAACGGCATCGGCCTTATTCGCCTTGGTCTTGGATACGTCGCCGAAGATGCGTGGCGTCGCCGTCATATAGATCCGCCTTTTGCCACGCACAACACCGTTGTCGTGAACCTTGACGAATTCGGAAGGGGCGGGATCGTCAGGCAAAGTCAGACCAGTGGTACGGTGCGCCTCGTCACAGATGATCAGATCGAAATCCCAAAGGCCCTGCTTCTGCGCATCGGCGACAACCTGAATGGACTGGTACGTTGAAAAGACTACCGTTCGCCGATCCTTTGACGACACGGAGACTGCTGCCGCCAATTTCCGCGCGTCGGTTGTCGCGGGATAAGCTAGATCGTGCGTGCTGATGTCTTCGTGCTCCTTGCCCACCTTGCTGTCCGAGCAGACAACAAAGGCATGGATGGGGTCGGCCGCCTGCGCAGTCCATTCACGCATGGACTGCGACACCAAAGAAATGGAAGGTGCCAGAAAGAGCACGCGCCCATTGACCGGCGTAATCTGCTCCACCAATCGCAGCGAAGTGAACGTCTTGCCCGTTCCGCAAGCCATGATCAGCTTGCCCCGGTCGGCACTCTGGAATCCCTCGACGACCTTGGCAATCGCATCACGCTGGTAGTCGCGTAGATCCTTCTGCTTCTTGAGCTTAATGTTCTTGATATTGGACAGGCTGAACTGTGCCCAATCGATGGGACTGTCGGCCAGATCCTTGAACCAAAGCCGCGTAACAGGGATGGTCTGATCCGACAGAGCATCCTCGGCGTGCTTGCTCCACTTGTCGGTCGTGGCGACGATCAGCCGCTCGCTGAAGCCGCGCTCTCCATCCGTGGTGGCAAATCGCTTGCCCGATGCCGTGAAGAAGGAGTCAATGTCGCTCTTCTGGATCGTGTGCGACGGATCGTAAAACTTGCACTGGATGGCCCAGTAGTTGCCGGTACCACGCTCCTTGGCAACCAGATCGATACCAACATCCGCACCAGTGCGATCGGGCCATTCCGACCACAACCAGACGTCCGACAACCTGTCCGCATACTGCGGGTCGGTCACTAGGTAGTTGGCGATCAGATGCTCAAATTGGGTCCCCTTGTCCCGGTTGGTGCGGGCGGCTTCGGTCAGCTCGTCGAGTAGTTCTTGGAAGGTCATTGTTTTGGCGCCGTAACTAGGCAGGCTGCCATCCATGCAAGCCATGCCCGATTATCGAGAAATATAATCTCGAAATAATGCCATGCCCGGCTGACGGGCGGGTGACGACGCGGATATAAAATCGGTCAGCCAGTGGTGCGGTAGGATCATGTTTTTCTCTGCTACCGTTCCACCGACATGACGCCAATTGAATTTCTGGCCAGACTTCGGCAGCTTCCTGGCTTGACGCCAATCAGCCTTCCGCACGTCGCTGCTGCGCTTGAAATGCTGTCGGGGGTTCTGGCGCACCGTCCCAACGGCGATGTTGGACAGCGTGAGCGATGGGCCGACGAAGCTGCACTGGCGCAATGGCTAGGCGAGTCAGTCAGCACCGTTGAAAACTGGCGGCTCGACGTCGCTGGCAAGCAGCAGTATCGCCTTGGGGCTGTGGTTGACTGGCTGGACGGGCAGATGGTCACGCTCACGGGCACCGATGAGGATGCCGCCCGCATCGCCGAAGCATGCTGGACGAGGCTGATACCAGCACTGGAGATCGGTGGTCACCTCAGCCTCCATCTTGAGATGGAGGCTCAGGGGTATGGATACAAACAAAAAACGCGAAATCATCAAGGGGAAATTCCATTGCGAGGTGCCAATCATATTTTCTGGCATTTCCCCAGGCGTACTAGACTTCGTTGTCCACTGCAAGGAAGAGGACAAGCATCTGTTCGAGATGTTTGCCGCAACGGTACGATTTCGGGCGAGTCGCGGCGCACATACGCGAAACAATGCGTACACCAAGATGCGACGCTTGATTCTGTCAGCCCAATACAAGAAGTCGGGTTCTTTTATCCTTGAATTCGAGTGGCCTAAAGAATCCGTACTTTTTCGCCTTGACGAAGAAATTCTCTCGCCCTGCGACGGCGATTACTTCAATTTGCTCGATAAGGAAAATCTGCACGCAGCTTTGGAAGGAGATCTGAATGTAGATCGTCCTACCGCAAAACGACTCAAGGTTTAGCCACACTGGCTACCGCATGGTCGGTTACCAAAGCGATGTAGTTCAAGCAGTGCCCAAACATGGTCGGTGGATGCGTGAAAAACGCTCGCCGCCATTTTTTGTTTCTGCCTTTCATTTTTCGTGGTTTTTTCTACGCGGACGGCTGCGCCTTGATCGTTTCGATTTTGAGCCTATCGGCTATCGCGCATCATCTGGTTGGCGCACGATGTTTCTGATTGTGGCACGCTATCGCGTCGGCAGCGATGTCGGCTAATTACCTGTTGTACGCCGTAGTGGTCTCGACACAATAGCCTCCATCTCAGGAATGAGGCTGGTGCGCAATGCGCTGAAAAATCGAATCTAATTAGAGCGGGCACGAATATACTGGTGATCATGGGATACAGAGCTGCGTCTGGCCGGTGTTGGATAGGCCGCACATGATCATTCCTGTTACGATTCAGACCATTGAACAAAAGCAATACCGGGGGGGACAAGCAGTGATTTCCATCGGCGATATCTACGACAAGGATGTCAATTTCCTGTTCGGCTCCGGGGCGTCATACGGCCTCCTGCCCACCCTGCAGCTTCAGTTGCCAAACGGTGATGGACGCTACACGCTGGAAGAACTGGCCACCAGGTTCGAGCAAATGCATGATCGGCGTTTCATTCCGCTGTTCATGCACTATTACTCCACGTGCATCAGGCCCGCTCAGCAGCTCACCCTCGAGACAGCGATGGCCACGGACGCTGGCAAGCGGGTCATCCACAACTACCGCACTTTCCTTGCGACTGTCCTAGACATGGTCAAGCGGCGAAAGGCTCTGGACCGTCGGTGCAACGTGTTCACGACGAATTACGACGGTTGTTTCCCGCTCGTGGCCGACCAGTTGCTCAAAGAGGGCCAAACTGACTTCGTGCTCAATGACGGCGCGCGAGGCTTCACCAAACGCATATTGCAAGCCCGGAATTTCGGATCGTACCTGTGCCAAGCCGGTGTCTTCGGGCGCTATCAGAGCAGCATCCCACAAATCAACCTAATCCACCTCCACGGCTCGGTGTACTGGAGCAAAGCAGATGGCGCCATCCAGGTGGACTATGACCTGTCGGGCCGGGAGTCTTTACTGGATGCAGAGGCGACAACTGTCTTGCAACCGTTCTCGACTGTGCTCGACAGTCCGGCTGCAACGCTAGCAGACTTGCAGGAACCAGCATTCGATGATGACGCACTGAACGTGTTCTGGGCGAAGTACGAGCAGATGCCCATCGTCAATCCGACCAAATGGAAGTTCCATGAGACGGTGTACGAGGAGCACTATTACCAGATGCTCCGACTGCTCAGCTATGAACTTGAGAAGCCCAATGCGGTGCTCATAACCTTTGGCTTCTCGTTCGCCGACGAGCACATCCTCAATCTTGTGATGCGCTCTTTATCCAACCCAGGCTTGCAGGTGTTCGTGTGCTGTTTTAGTGCCGAAGGATACGAAGCGATGCGCGATAAATTCAAAGGCCATCGCAACGTTCAGTGCCTTGTGCTCGACGAGGGCGTTCTGGACTTCACCGCATTCAACGAGAAGGTGCTGGCATGGCCAGTAGCGACCGGACCGACGGTCGTCACGGCTACCGTACCCGTGAGCGACACAGATGCTGCCTCGGTCGATACCAGCGCCGAAGGTCTCGTATGAGCATCCGTGTTGGCGAGGTAGTAGCCGTACATGGCACCAAGGTAATCCTCAAGATCGACGAACAGTCCAGCAAAGAAACGCTTTTTCACGCTGGCGAGAAGTACAAAGGTGTGTCGATCCGCGAGTACCTTTCGATCCAGCGCGGCTTCCGCGACATCATCTGCATGGTTGAGGGCGAATACCTCGACGAGAGCCGGATGGAGATGCAAGACGGCAAGCCGACGTATGTTCGGAAGGTTGAGGCCAGGCCTATTGGTTTTTTCGACAGATCTGATTTCTCGCAGGGTATCAAGTACCTCCCAATGATTCAGGATCCGGCGTTTCTCTTGCCCGAGGAGCGGATTCGGTCGATCTTCGACCGTCAGTCTGACGGTCAATTCAAGATCGGGCGAATGCTGAAGGAGGAGATCGCCGTCGGGTTGCCGTGGAAGCGCCTCTTCAACAGCCACATCGGCATCTTCGGTAACACAGGCAGCGGAAAATCCAACACGCTGGCAAAGCTCTACACCGTTCTTTTCGATCAGAAGTTGCAGCTTATCGCGGGCAAGAGTCGCTTCGTCATCCTCGACTTCAATGGAGAATACGGTGGCGAACAACTGGCACCTGCCGCTCACAAGACCGTCTATCAGCTCTCTACGGCGACCACCCCAGATCCCAACGACGCAACGGCCCGCTTCCCCTTGGCACCACAAGAATTCTGGGACCTTGAAACTCTCTCCCTGTTGTTCCAGGCGACCACTAACACGCAGCGCCCGTTTCTCAACCGCGTCATCTCGGGCAAGCTGAAGTATGGGGCTAACCCGGCCTCGTTGGCGAACTACGCGAAGAGCAAGTTCCGCCAGGCGTTCTGCGCCGGAGAGGTAAAGCCCGCGACACTAGACCTGATGCGAACGGTCGCACGACGCATGAACAACCAGGCGGTTCAAGACCTGCTGGCCGACGTCACCTGGTACCGCAATGGACGCTTCCACTACAGGGCGTTTATCGATCCCGACGGCAACCAATACGCCGCGCACATCGCACCGACTGTCGACACGCTGGATGTCCAAGGACTCGACGAGTTCGACCAGCTCATCCTTCGTGTAAACCTGCAACTGATGTCCGACCTGAACGCTGGCTACGTTCAGTTCGAGCACGTCCAGCCGCTACTAAAGCGCGTCGAGTCATCGCTGGCCAGCTTGCGCAAGGTCCTGGTAATCACAGACACGCCGCCTGTCGAGAGGCTGCTTACCGTCATCTCGCTGCGCCGCAGCAACAACGAAGTCAAGAAGATCCTGCCACTGCTTTTCGCCAAGCATTACTACAACTCCCACAAGGCCACTGTCGCCACACCTCCTGACCGCACGGTCCATGTCATCATCGACGAGGCTCACAATATCCTTTCTGACCAGTCCACGCGCGAAAGCGAAAGCTGGAAGGACTATCGATTGGAGCAGTTCGAAGAAATCATCAAGGAGGGGCGCAAGTTCGGCATGTTCGTCACGATCGCCAGTCAGCGTCCCGCTGATATCTCCCCAACAATCGTTTCGCAACTCCACAATTTCTTCATCCACCGGTTGGTAAACGATCGAGACCTATTTCTCATCGACAACACAATCTCAACGTTGGATGCACTGTCCCGCAGTCTGATCCCAGGGCTTTCGCAAGGCTGCTGCGTCGCCACGGGCACCGCGTTCGATTTGCCAATGGTGATCCAAGTAGATCGCCTACCCAGCGATAAGCAGCCAGCTAGCGAGGACGTTGACCTCGAGAAGCTCTGGGGGGCACCTCCCGCTGTCGCATAGCTGCGATGGAGTAGTTCGCCTATCGCAGAAAGGCAATACTGGAATGTATCGCCCTCGCAAACAGTTCGACAAGGTAAGGTCGGCCATTTTTGCTTGTGCTTTTCGTGTCATTGTCAGTGACGCCTTATCGATTTCGTTGTTGGGCCTATCGGCTATCGCGCATCATTTGGCAGACGCATGATGTTTTCGGTGGTGGCACGCTATCGCGTCGGCAGCAATGTCGGCTAATTAACTGTTGCACGCCGTAGTGGTCTCGACACGGCAGCATCCATCTCAGGAATGAGGCAGCAATCTCTACCGAATGATCTGGGAAAAGTATTTGCGCTCGGTCTTGATGTTCATGCCCGTGTGGTCCACGATCTGGGGAACGCTAATCTGATCGCCATGCTCGTATCCCCGACGTCACGCTGGGCTAGGCCCAATATACCGCCTTCAATTCGGCCTCAATGCGTGGCGTCATTGGCGACAGCTTGCGCTCGCAGAAGAACGCGAAAAGCTCGCCGCGGCCTGGCAAGGACGCGACCGCTTCGACGGTGCTATTGCCTAGACTTACGACAATAACGTCGTGGCCCCCGCTGCGGACTGGTTCATCTCGATTCACGCCGCATTGATTGAAATGCGCATCAAGTCGTACCTGCTGAAGTTCGTGCAAACGGCTTAGATTTTCGCGTTTTTCATCGAAACGGATGCAAAAAAATAAGTGCGTGAAATTTTTGCAAATTTGATCGAAGCCCGCTACGCTCGTCACATTGACCATCAACAAATGCGAGACGAGTGTTATGAGCGCGCTCGGCGATTTCATTCGAGCTAGAAGGAAGAAATTAGGTCTAACGCAGACGGCGTTGGCTGTGCGCGTCGGCGTGGACGACACATACGTAAGCGCCGTCGAAACCGGGAAACGAACTCCGGATGGCGAACAATTCCTGGAACTGGTAGCGGCCGCGCTTGAGCTTAACGATGACCTCAGGCGTGATCTAGCTGCCGCCGCTCGCAAATCTCAGCGTATCTTTCGACTGCCTGCCGAAATGTCGGTGCACAAGCACGAGGTTCTTCGAGCATTGGCGATGGACATCAAACTTTCCGACGACGATATGAGTGCATTCGCCGCGATCCACGCTGCGCTTGCGCGCAGCCGGACGTCGGAAGCGGTGGATACCCAAGAATCCACGATAGGAGGTCCCATGTAACGAAAAAGCGCCACAAACCGGAAGGCTTGCAGCGCTTTTCGGGTCCGAATCGACGACGACTCAGCTCCTACACAAAGCCAAGTCTCCGCCTATTCGACCCTAGCGTCAAGCCCTTCCTTTCCTCTTCAGTTTGCACCTGAAGGGATTCGATCAATCTCGGTCGAATCCTTGGCCTCGTTCGTCCGCAATTCCGTGCGCTTCCGCGCGGCAATTGTCGGAAACGTGGTGCAAACCCATCACGTGAGCGTCACATGAAGACGCGACGGAGAGAGCTCGTGCCTAGAAAGTCGAAGACCGCAATTTCCCCTCCTTCAACACGCCGTCCGCGCCGGATTGTCACGGTCTCGGGCCGAGGCGTCCGAGGGCGATTCCCCAGCCGAAAGTCCCCAAAGCCTCCGCAGTTTGAAAGCCTCGTCGAAGAGATGATGCTGCACGTTGTCGAAGTTGCACCGATGGTGAAGGCGATCACCACGCAGCCCTGTGTTTTCGAATACTTGGAAGGCGCCCGAATGCGCCGCTATACACCGGATTTAGCGCTCGATACCGCGGTAGGAGCGTTCTACGTGGAGGTCAAAGACGAGGCCTCGCTAGTAGAGGGCTCCAAAAATGTCGAGAGACTGAGAGTGGCGCTGAAGCATCTGAGGGAGTGTGGCGAGCGCCTGTTTATCGTGTTGAGAAGTGATCTGATCGGAAACGATCTTCAGTGTCGGCTCAGGCAAATACTCAGAACGCGGCCAATTCGGCGCAGGCATCGATCGGATATCGACGCAAGTCTCTGGGATCCGGAATGCGGGACAACTCCACCGGCGGGCATCCATGAACAGTGGGAAAGCGCAAAGCTAGAGTGTGACGCCTTGCTCCGTCGGATCATGAAGCGCGATCCGGACGGCCTTCTACCGCAGCAAGCTCGTTGATCGAGGTCCCCATCATGGCAAATTTCACGAAAGACCAAACGATTTTCCGTGGCGCCGCGAAGTTCCGTATTGTCCGAATCCAGAACAATGTGGCTCAGCTCGAGAACACAGTGACGGGTGAATTCTCCAGCCACGACGAATCTGATCTGTTGGAGGAGTACGTAAAGGGGTATCTCAGAACCATCAACACAAAGGAATATCAACGGGGCCCGAAGCCCGACTCGTTCAGGGATCTGGCGAAAGCGGCCTCGGGCGACGAGGCTCAGGGGGACTTTGTGACTCGCCGTCGAGTCAATTATCTAGTGATGCTCGAGCGCATGGGGGCGTTCGAAAGTTCAAGGCAGGCACTTCGCGATGCAATTCGCGCTGTTTCCGTGGACCTGGCTGATCCAAGCCCCCCTCATGAAACGACAGTATATCGATGGCGACGCCGATACCACGTTGCACATTGCGATGTCCGTGCATTGCTGGATCAATCGGCGCGTCGAGGCGGGAGAGGAAAGTCGAGGCTTGACCCGATCGTTGAAGGCATCATTCTCGAGAAGATCGAAACCACCTTCCTCAACAATAGGAGAGGCAAGCCAGAGGAGGTGCACAACGCCGTATTCTTGGAGATACAGCGCCAAAATACGACGCGTATCGAATCCGAGTGGCTCAAGGTGCCGGGACTACGAACCATTGAGCGTCGCATTCAGGAAATCGATGCTTATGACTTGGCCGTAGCTCGATACGGCGTTCGCGAAGCTAAGCGGCGGTTCTCGGATCAACACCGGGCCCGTCAGGTATCCCGGATCCTTGAGATCGTTGAGCTCGATCACACGCCCGTCGATGAGATGGTCACTGATGAACACGGTGTTTGCATCGGCCGACCGATGTTTACCGTCGTTATCGATCGCTTTTCTCGGTGTGTCCTTGGCTTCTGCTTCAGTTTAGCCGGGCATGGCGTTCACGCAGTGTTCGAGGCACTACGGCACGCGATGATGCCGAAGAGCTACCTAGGCGAGGCGTTTCCAGAGCTGGATCTGGAGTGGCCGTGTCATGGATGGCCAGAGCGTCTACTGATGGACAACGGTCGGGAGATGCATGCGTATGCCGTTGTTGATGCATTGACCAACCTCGGCGTAATTTGCGAGTACGCAGCGTCTCGAACACCAAACGACAAGCCGTTCGTCGAACGCTTCGTCAAGACGTTCAATTACTCCTTCATTCACTCACTTCCCGGTACCACACTGGCAAAAATCGGCGATCGCATCGGCTTCAAAGCTGAGGATGAGGCTTGTCTGACGTTGGAAAAGCTCAATGAAATGGCGCACACCTGGATTACTTCGGTGTATCACGTCAGACCACACAGGGGATTGAACGGTCGCACGCCGCTTGATGTCTGGAAGGAAAGCGCGGCCGTATTCCCTCCCCAGTTGAAATGCAACGCAGAAGATCTCAGCATTGAGTTCGGTAGTTACACCGAATGTGCCGTCCAGCACTATGGCATTGATCTCAACGCGTTCGTCTATAGCTCTTCCGAGTTGCTCGCGCTTCGCCGAATGTTGCCCGCCAAACAGAAGGTGCACGTCAAGGCTCCGTTTGAAAATGCGGGACAGATCTGGGTGTGGAATCCTATTGAATCGCGCTATTTCGCCGCCTACAACAAAGACGATAGGTACGTCGGCCTGACGATTGAACAGGCCAAGGCGCTAAGGAAGCAGTCGCAGCCCCTGGATGCGCATCAACGCACGCGCGCGAGCGCTGAGGAACGAATCCGTGAGCAGAGTCGCGAGGCGATGCGGGCCAAGGAGTTGAAGACTCGCAAGCGCGGCGCGCGTCAGGCACACATCACGTCTAAGAGCATCAACCGTCCTCAACTTCCCGCGCCGGAACGGGCACCGATCCAAAATCTGCAATCGCTGACGGTCGACGACGAGCTTTACGATTTTGCCGTAGACGTCTCCGGCGAAGGGGGCCGCCATGACAGCTAACACGTCCCTGAAGCCTACAGTCACGGACATACGGTCGAACTTCATCTACTTCCACCACGTTAAACACTTGCTCGCCAGGCTGGAGCGCATGTACGAGTACCAATGCTCTAGCGACGAAGCCGACCACCTGATGGTGGTCGGGGAGTCCGGTGTGGGCAAGTCGACGCTGCTCGAAAAATACGTGGCGAAACACCCTCCCATCCAGCATGAGGAGTTCACGGAAGTTCCCGTCCTCTATGTTCCGCTGGGTCCGTCGCCAACCCCCAGAATCTTGGCCAGCACCATCCTGCAGCGACTTGGCGATCCAAAGTGGAATTTGGGGCGCGAGATCGAGCTGACAGCACGGTTGGTTTTTCTAATCAAACAATGCCGCGTAAGAGTTGTCATCATCGACGAAGCGAATCACCTGGTTGACCGAGGCGGCGAGAAGACCCTCCACACCGCAGCCGATTGGCTCAAGCGGTTAGTTGATGCAACGCGCGTGTCGTACGTGATCGCAGGTATTCCACGCGTTCGGCGGTTGCTTGCGACGAACGATCAGTTGCGAGACCGATTTCGCGAGGTTGTGGAGATCGATCGGTTCTCCGTGGCCACGCAGTTCACCCAACGTGAGTTCCGAAGTGTACTGAAAGTCTACAAAGGGTATCTCCGGCAACTACCGACGGTGGACATCGCGAGTGGCGCATTCGCGCAACTCATGGCCTTTGCCACCGATGGTCGTCTTCGCGACATTCGTCGATTGCTTGTTCGTGCTGTGGAGCTAGCTTACGAGCAGCAGAGTCCGAGATTGACGGATCTGGTCTTGGCTGAAGCTTTCCGCGCAGTCATTTACCCAGGATCGCCGGACGATCGAAATCCATTCCTCAAGGCATTCAACATGATGCCGCTCGTGAAGCTTGATGAGCCCTTTTCTCCAGTGGAGCGATGATATGAGCGCTGCGAATCACATCGGAGTACCGCTTTGCCGTCCGAGTCAATATTCCGATGAATGGTCTGAGACATATCTATTTCGAGTAGCGCGAGCGAACGGCATCTATCGGCCGCGCATGAGTGACATCGAGCGCCTGCGCCCTGCGCTGGGACCAACGGCTTCTAGCCGCTCAGACGGCTACCCGGTTTGGAGCCCGTCGACGTTACCGCGCTGGAGCGTAGTAACTAGGGTCAATCCGATTAGATATTGCCCGCAATGCATGGTCGAGTCCCGATACATCCGAGCACGATGGCGGCTAACCCGACTTGATGTATGCACCCTGCATGGAGTTCGCCTAAAGGATGACTTGGCCGAACCGGTGATGACCAAAGGATATCGGCAGCCAGACAAGCACTTCATCACTGAGGTAACGGACGAACAGCTGTGGGAGGGGGCGCTGTGTCCGATGCCCTGCGAAATGCGTCACGCACAGCGGCTGTGGTCCAGATTCGAGCGACTGCTCAATAGCGGCAATAATGCCGAAGCGTTTGACGAGCTTGTGTGCATACTGTTTTTGGAAGCCATGCTGGACGCGATCGCGACGACATACGAGGAGCCTGGATTGGAGGCGTTTCAGGCTCCTCGGTCGGCTCAGATCGCGGAGCTCGCGGATCGCTTTCAGCTTCCGATTGAACCAAACCAAGAAGGTCTTCGGCAATTCTTGATCCATATTGAACGTCCCTCGCACCGAAACGCGGTGCTTGCGAGACTGCGCCGGATGCTTCTTGACGAAGCGATGCGCCCCACTTGCCTATCTGCACTCCCAATCGCAGAGTTGCGGCAAGAGTTCTTCATGGGCGGGTACCTAGCGCCTCGCACTCCCACGCGTACCGCACTCCATCCGGCTCGCGACATTCCAGACGGTTATATCAGTTTCGAGTCCGCTGTAGCTCTCATCGGATGCCCATCTGAGATGCTGCGGCATCTAATTCACCATAACGTTTGTCAGGGTTCGCGCACGGTTCTGCACGGAATTCGCCGATATACCTACCTCCCCACGAGTGCGGTTCGAGAATGCCGTCGGTGGTTTGCGTCTCTCATCACACCAGGCAAGGTTCCCCGCGAGCTTAACGTAGACTTTCGAGCGTACGTGGCCCTTCGGAGTATGGACATCCTGCGTCCTATCGTCGTTGAGAACTCCACGTACTTTCGGAAGGCTGATTTAGTTGGGGTCTGCCAACGCCTAGAAGAGGTAGCGCGTCCACATCCGGGCGACGCTATGCCCACATACTCCCTATTCGGAGATTGGATGGCGTGGCGCGGAGGCACCCGAGCGTTATCGCTGAAAATCGTGCGTGAGGTGTTCAATGGAAGCATCCCCGTCTTTCGGAAATTGGACTGTCCCGGTTTGTCGGCGTACTTCGTCGACGAAACCGCGGTAAGACGTTTGCGGGAACTGCGCCGCGTCGAAGGCGGGCGAACGCGCAAGCGGCACGTTACTCATGGACAGCTTTCCTTGCTGCCGCAATGAAGCCTTCTTCCACCTACGTTACCGACTGGCGGGCGCTGGGGATGCGGTTGTTTCACGGCCGCTTCCTGGTTCGCCCGTCCGCCTATCCGGACGAGAGCTATCTCGGCTATCGATTGAGAGTGGCGTGGTCCAATGGGCTGTCTGACCCTGGTTGGATGTCGCCCGTCGAAAGTGGATTGCCGAAGATGCATGGTGCTGCACGATGGTGCCCTCTTTGCCTGGTTGATGCCGCCGGATACTGGAAAGAGGATTGGATTTCCGGGCCAGCAGCGTGCTTTGAGCATCGTTGTTGGCTAACGTCGATCTGCGCGGGATGTCGTCGTGTCTTGCGCTGGAAGCAGGCACGACTTTCGACGTGCATTTGCGGCGCGTCACTAGCGATCGCGCAATTCGAGCGGGTTTCGCAGGACGTGGAGTGCTTGATCGATGACTTATCCGAAGGCGACGCTCGCACTCTGTCCGTGACAGACCGATGGGAGCTCGCGCGCTTCCTCGGCGCATTGTCTCTCTTCGGGCTGCGGGGGAAGCCGCAAAAGCGAGCGTCACGTAGGTCTGAAGATATGGAAAGAAATGTCGTAACCGCGGGGGCGCCGCTCGTCATAGACCACATAGCTTGCTTTGAGTTGATGGATCGTTTACGAGTGCCACAAGCAGCTTCAGTGTGCGTTCCACTTTTGTCGGACGCTTTTCCCCACCTGCTCGCAATGCTGCGTAAGCAACTGGCCGTTGGGGCGAGATGCTGGCTGTTGGAATTGCTGAACGACTACGTCGAATACGCTGTGTCCAACGGAAACGCGTTGCTGTGGGAAAGGAAAGACAGAATATCGTCCCCGGACCTGCGTTGCGGAGAGATGCCGCGCAGCTCCTCGATTGCCAGAATTATTAGGCAAACGGGAGAGGCGGTGCCGGTGAGACAGACCAAAGCTGGGCGACGCAAGTTTGTCGTCGATGACGCTAGCCTTCAACGGATGCGGCAAGTGCAGCGTTCTTTGCTTTCTGAAAAGGCTGCGGCTCGATACATTGGACTTTCCTCGACGCGCGTTCGCGAGCTGGTGAGGTTGGGGCTGATCGATGGCGTAGAAGGCCGCATACGCAAGGACTCACTAGATCGCATGGTGAGTCGTATCGCATCCGTAAGCACCGAGAACAAGGAGCTTGTCGATCCCGTACGTTTGGGAGAAGCGCTTCGACGATACGTCCCCACACATGCGTCCGAAGTGTTTTTTGCGAAACTGACCTCCGGCGCTATTCGGCTCGTTGCTGCGGGTACCGTTCTGGGAGACTTCGTTGTTGAGCGGGGCGACGTGCTGGAAAGTACCCTTGGTAACGTGACGGCCTGTGATCAGGTGTCCATTGTTGAGGCAGCTCGACGCATTGGAGTAAAGCAGGAGGTGATGTATCACCTCGTTAATGTGGGTCTAGTGCGCTGTCAGTCTGGGAGACTACGAACGCGTTCCGCGCGCACGATTAGTCTCACGGAGCTTGCGCGATTCAGACATCGCTTTCAACCACTAGTCCACGTCGCTCGAGCGCATGGCGTCTCGTCGCGCACCGCGTTGTGTTGGGCTCGCGAGAACGGTATCGATGTCGTTTCCGGACCATTGGTTGACGGTGGACGGCAGTACTGGATTCGAACTACCAGTTCGTGATCGCGCGAAGCTGGTCGCACACGAACGTATGCTCCTCATGTTTTTGGCGATACAGAACCGAATATTGGGAACTGCAGCCATGAAATTGCTGATACTTTCTGATTTGCACAACGAATTCGAGCCATGCGTAATCGACTCGGAGGCGCTAGCTCGAGCTGACGTTCTCATTCTGGCTGGCGACATCCACACGAAAGATCGAAGTGTGAAATGGGCTCTTGAATTGACCAGCGTTTCCCCGAAGCCCGTCCTCTTGGTGGCTGGGAATCACGAGTTTTATGGGGGGCATTTTGATGGTGCCCTAGAAAAACTACGTGCGGCAGCGGCCGGGACGAATGTGAGTTTCATGGAAAATGACGAACTGGTGTTGGACGGCGTCAGGTTCCTTGGTTGCTCGCTGTGGACGGATTTCAAGCTGTACGAGGGCGAAGTGTCTCCCGGGGTAAGCATGCGAGACGCTCAAAGCTCGATGAGCGACTTTCGCTTGATTCGAGCTACCTCCTCATTTCGAAAGCTCTATCCAATAGACACTGTCCGTCGCCATGAGGTCTCGCGCGCATGGCTGCGCAATAAACTAGCCGAACCGTTCGACGGCAAGACTGTCGTCATTAGCCACCACGCACCATCGATTCAGTCGGTTGATCCTGAGTACGATGGAGACTCGCTGACACCAGCATACGCTTCGAATCTATCTGATCTGATGGGTCCCGCCGTCGATCTATGGATTCATGGGCATATGCACACGAGCTTCGATTACATCGAGCCTCCAAAGCATGATGTCGCCGCACGCGGGACGCGCGTCATTTGCAATCCGCGCGGGTACTCGCCGCGACACCTTAATCCGCAGTTCGATCCCGGCTTGATCGTCGAGTTGTAGTGGGAGATCTGCAAGGGGGCGCGGAGGATTTCATGTATGGCATTGACTGCAACGAGACGTACACGGCTTTCACCGTGCCAGATGGTCGAGATAAAATCAGGCAAGCAGAACCAATGACCGACGGGGGAATTTTGAAGCTCGAGTTGCGAAAGCGTGTTTTGGAGTGCCTGCAATCCGCTCATGGTGAAAAGCTGACGGCGTCAGAGATTGGCCGCTGGATCATGGCGAACTACCCTGAAGAGTGCGCCCTAAAGCTTGCGAACAGCACCGTGATGGAGACTGACGATCAGCTTCTGACGCAGCTCCGCGCAGAGATCTATGGATCGCAGCGGAGCTGGCAACGGCAAGATCCTTCGTTGAAGACTACTGAGGGACGGCCCCGCCGCTTCTTCTGGTCGACCAAAGACGACGAAACGGAGGTCGCCGAAGCGGAGGGGGCGGTTAGCCCGGTGCAGGGGGCAAAGCGGACCGAGCATTCGCTGTATCCCCTTCTTTCAGAGTATCTCTGGACCGAGCACAACGTACATTCCATGCGGATCGATGAGAAGCGATCTAGTAACCGAGTTGGGTCTGGCGCCAATGAATGGTTGCATCCGGATGTGGTTGGAATGGAGGATCTCTCCACCGAATGGGCTCCCGAGATTCGAGCCTGCGTGCGAGAACATGCGGATACCAGAACGAAGCTCTGGGCGTTCGAGGTAAAGCTGCTGCTCAACAGGTCAAATGTTCGCCGGAGCTTCTTCCAAACCGTCTCCAACGCCTCTTGGGCAAACTTTAGTTACTTGGTTGCAGCCGAAATTGAAGGGCCTGACATCATGAAGGAGTTGCGGCTTCTGGCGACTGCGCACGGAATCGGTGTCATTCAGTTAGATGTGACAGATGTTTCCGCAAGCCAGGTGCTAATTCCTGCGAGAGAGCGACCAAACGTCGATTGGGACACGTGTAATCGGCTCGCGGAAGAGAATCGGGACTTCGTGGAATACATCAAGCTGGTCAGAAAGTTTTACCAGACCGGCGAGACCAATGTCCGCGACTGGGGCATGTAACTTTCCGGCGATGCTGGCTTATTTAGCTAACATCGCGGACAGACGAAGCGCGAATATCGGTGCCAGGCAAGATAATTCTCTGCAATGTTCTTGCCTGTTCGTCAAATAACGACCTGAAACTTGGCCTACAGGCGTTCAGAGGCCAGTAGAGCATCGGATGTTTTGGAGATCCGCGCCCCGCATTCCTCGATTCCATTCCAGCCGTGTGTTTTGGTGACTTTCAGCGAAGTGTGAGTCAATTTCTCTCATGCGGTGCCCTCCATCTCAGCAGCCTTTCAAGAGGGCGGGGGTCACCCAACAGTTTTTTTGCCAGCGAAACGCGGTCTATTGTTTTTTGCCGTTCGCCCTCGTCCAGGCTATCAATTGCGTTCTCAACCTCGGTGAAAAACGCTTCAATCCGTCTGGCCTCGTCCCAGCCCGCAATGACGGCCAGCAGATCAGCTCGCGCGTCCTGACGGCATTTCTCTTGTCTGGCACGTGCTTCCGCCTCCCGTTGGCGCTGCATTTCTTCGTCCCACTGCCTGCGTTTCTCCTCGGCTTGAAGTTTCGCGATGTTGAGCTCGGAACTCAAAGCGGGACCTGCAGCCTCCAATGCGGAAACGATGTTGGGCAGCATCGATGTGAGTTGCCCTGGCTTTTCTTCGCGCCAGTGCTTGGTCCACTCAACTAGCCACGATGGACAATATGCTTGCAGGCAAAGGCGACCCGATGCCACGTCCTTCATAGTTGTCCAATACCCCTGCCTCTTGTACCTTTCGCGTTGAGCCGGCGTGACGCCACTAAGGGGGACGTACTGGCTATTGCCGACGTACTGCATTTCAACGACTTCACTCATCTCGAAGAGCGTTAGGCCGATTGGAACGTCAGATATGTACACGACCGTTGGACGCTCAGGCGACCACGGGTCTTGCAGGTAATGATCCTTTCTTGGTACCTCGCGTAAATCGACCTCAGCGCGCCGAAGGCGCTCGCTGGCCGGTGCGATTGTCACTCGGTGACCGCGGGAAGTCAGTGAATTGAAGAGCTTGTCGGCGGCATCGATGCTGGTATCCAACAGCTCCCTCGACGAAATTAGGTCGGCCATCAACCGTTTGAATGGCCGCAATATGCCTGTTTCGCTGTCCCTAGTTTTGTCGAAGAATGGTTTGATGCCGACGACCAGCGGGTGGACGGACTTTGAGGGGACTGGGCGGCGGGATTTGCGACGTATGACTCGTCCAGTTGCTGGCTTGGCGTCATTGAGTACATGAGGTGTTTGAGCTGCTCTCTTGGTGGCCCGCTCGGTGGTGCCAATTCCACTGCCAGGCTTCCATTCCGTGACATCGCCGGGCCTGGCTTCAGGGAGTGCTGGTCGCAGAGGAGCCTTTCCCACCTCCAGCTTCGCCCAATAACCGCGAGGCGGTCGTGGCACACGTAGCTCTGTACACACTCGGGCCATGTAACTCGAAGAGACTCCGAATCTCTCCGCTATTCGAAGCATTGGCTCTCGCCACACTAGTTCGTACAGTTCCGCGCGGGAAAGTGGATCACCCAAGATTGCATGAATTCCCTCCGTCAATTGGCTCTCCTCATTGGGGAATACTGCCGATGCAATTAATTCCCCACATTTATCCGCAAATATCCAGCCCGCTCCCATGCCATTCAGCGAACAACGTACTATCGATTCGTGCGTTGTCGTGAGGTATCCTAATTGCCCGTGGCTATCTACACGATTAGCATCACTCCAATTTTGAACGTTTTCCGAGACAATTCGTAAGGTCGCGCGAATGGATCCAGAAAAAGAAATATATCGAATGGTGCAGGAGGCTATCGCAAATGTCCCCGTCATCGTGCTTGGCAGTGGTGCATCGGCGGCGCACGGAATTCCGGGGATGGGAGCACTTGGACATCATTTGTCCAAGACAGCTCCGCCTGCCACTTCTACGACAGACGAGCTTGCCAGATGGAGCGATTTTTGTTCGATCTTGCCCAACACCGACCTCGAGTCTGCGCTCACGAAAGTCGCGCTGAGCCAGGATTTAACTAGACATGTTGTCACGTCAACTTGGCATTATCTCGTCACCCACGACGTAGCGGTCCTTCGCGAGACGCTGGCCAATCCCGACGCGTTGCCATTAACGCGGCTATACCGTCATCTTTTCCGAAGCACAACGCGAACATTGTCCGTCGTAACTACCAACTATGACCGGGTCGCTGAGTACGCAGCAGAGATAGCCGGATTCAACACGTATCTTGGATTCACTTCAGGAATGATTGGGCATCGTGTTAGCGGTGCGGCCCCAGTTCTGATGGACGGAAAATTGCCTGCGAGGACGGTAAACATCTGGAAGGTGCACGGATCATTTAGTTGGTTCGAAGACTCGCACGGGGTTGTTATTTCACTTCCTCCATCCGAGCCGCCACCAGTAGGAATGGAGCCGGTTATTGTCACCCCAGGGTTTGATAAGTACCGTCGAACTCATAAGGAGCCGTTCCGGACCATTATTTCCAACGCGGATAAGGCAATTGGTGCTGCGTCGTCATTCCTTTTCGTCGGGTATGGGTTCAATGACGAGCATATCCAGCCTCGAATCGTCGAGCGGTGCAAGGATCACGAGGCTCCGATGATTTTGCTAACCAAGGAAATTAGCGAGAAGGCTCATGAGTTTTTTCAGAGCGGAATGTGTAAACGGTATCTGGCGCTCGAAGAATCGGCTCTGGGAACGAGAGCATATTCCGATCTGTTTCCTGGCGGATTGGAACTGGCGGGGCACAACATTTGGCAGTTTGACGAATTTCTCTCTTTGTTCATGTGAGGAAGCGAAATGGGAATTCTGGATTACGAGGACCAAGAGGCGTTTGGACGAGTGCGCGCGGTAGACACAGCGACCGTGGTCGTCGCCGTGGATGATGTCGAACGCTTGCGGAAGCTTCAGGTAAATCGACTTGCCGTACTGCAAAGCAGCCGCCCGGGAGAGCACTTGGTTGGAATAATTCAAAAGATCATACGAACAGCGTTGGATGACGTGCATGAGCGCGATGAGCTGGGGGAAGTGAGTCCCACGGAGCAGAACATCGTACGTATCTCGCTTATTGGGACCTTAGCTAGCAGAATTGGGGATCGGGAGAACGTATTTCTACGAACACTGGAGACAGTGCCCGAAATTGACGCGAATTGTTTCGCTTTGGAGGACGCGCGATTGACGGAATTCATGCGCGTCATCGCCAACATTTCTGGGGACGCGCAGAAGTTGTCGATTGGGAATTACACCTTGGACAAGAATGCTGAGGCGTATCTCAATGGCAACAAATTCTTCCAACGGCACGCAATCATCGTCGGAAGCACTGGATCCGGCAAATCTTGGACCACGGCGCGTATCCTTGAGCAGACAGCAGACTTACAGAACGCAAATGCGATCGTCTTTGACGTCCACGGTGAATACACGCCGATCGCCGGAGACGGGGTGCGACATTTCCGAATCGCGGGCACGCGCGATCTTGAGCGCGGAGCGACTCTCTCTGAGGGGGTGATCTTCCTTCCTTACTGGTTGCTCGGCTACGAAGCATTGACCGCAATGTTCGTCGATCGTTCTGACCAGAACGCGCCAAACCAAGCAATGGTCATTTCCAGAACCATTGTCGAGGCCAAACAAGCGTATTTGCAAGCACTAAATCAGGACGCCATCTTGGCCAACTTCACCATTGATAGCCCTATTCCGTTCGATCTAAGTTTCGTGTTGTCCCGGCTTGAACAGCTCAATACTGAGATGGTCGCCGGATCATCTAGAGAGAAGCAGGGCGAGTTCCATGGGAAGCTGAGCCGGTTGATTCAACGCTTGTCTGCGAAGGCAAGCGATCGACGCCTTGGGTTCTTGTTCCAAGGGGGCGCGGAAACCTTGGAGCTGCAGTGGTCGGATAGACTTGTAGTCGCATTGACGGCAGGAACCAAAGATCAAGCTGATGGCAAAGGCGGTGTCAAGATCATCGATTTCTCCGAAGTGCCATCGGACATCCTTCCGGTTATGGTAAGCCTAGTTGCACGCCTCGCGTTCGCCGTACAACAGTGGACAGAGACTTCGCAACGGCACCCCATCGCCCTTTTCTGCGACGAAGCCCACCTATACATTCCTGAGAGGGCGTCCTCGGGCGGTGCAGGAGAGATATCGGTTGAGATCTTCGAAAGAATCGCGAAGGAAGGACGAAAGTACGGGGTCGGTCTAGTAGTTATAAGTCAACGTCCTTCGGAAGTGAATCGCACCGTATTGAGTCAGTGCAACAACCTCGTTGCAATGCGTTTAACTAATGGCGACGATCAGAACGTTGTTCGGCGCCTACTACCGGACAGCCTGGGAGGGTTCGGGGATCTGCTGCCGATCCTCGATACAGGCGAGGCGTTGGTGGTCGGCGACGCCAGCCTGCTGCCAACGCGAATTCGGATCACCGAGCCGACACGTCGACCTAATAGCGGCACCATTGATTTTTGGGAGTGCTGGGGCGGCGGGGACGAGCATAAAACGCACGCCGTGGCCGTAGACAACTGGCGAAAGCAGTCTGTACAGGCTTCTGCCTGAACGGTGACTCTCGGTCGTTTGGTTGCTCCGATCGAGCAGGTGGACCCGAAAGAAGGATGGAGCCTATGGACGTTGGAGTGATGGTGTTTCGACATCAAGCTTCGGGTGGGCTCACATTAGGGCAGACTTCGGCATATTCAATTCCTTGATCTATGGATCCCATTTATGTGACTGCGTTCGCCGGTTTGGTGGGCGCGATATCAACGTGCATTTGCGTTGCCATAACTGCCCGTACCCAAACGCGCAATCAGCACTTTAGCAACCAGTTTCAGTTGACGCTTGCTCAAGAAAAAACGAGAAGCGATCTTATGGTTAAGTCCAGAGAAACTGCCGCCATACAGTTATCCATCGCTCATCGACTTCTAAGTCACATCGAGCGAGAGTTTTCGGTGACTGGGTTCAATATCGTATGGACTGCGTCGATGTCAGTAGATGATTTCAACATCAAATACATGGCGTTGTGCGAACGATTCGATGAGCTACAAATGATTGTCGATTTCTACACTCCTGATGCGTCTGCCGTCTGTGAAAAGCTCTACGGAGAGATGAACATGTTCTGGGGAAATGTCCAGAACGTCCTTTATCTCACGGCCGAGGGAAGAGAGGTTGACCACAAAACGAGCTGTCTTCAGAAAGCACATGACGCAGCAACCGAAATCGGCCGGCACGCCGCATCCGTCAAACGTTTGCTCCAACAGAGTTTCAAAGCCACCAGCGCTTCTGGGATGATTTCTCAATAATGTTCCATATGCATTTCGACGAAGAGCGCGGGTATCGCTGCGGCGATAACCAACGGAATCGGCGGGGCCGGGCAGACGCGGTTTGATGAAACGAGCCAGCCACTGTCGGCCGTCGTTGTGATCCGCTACACCGTGAAATAATTCAATAAGGCGCCTTGCAGGCGCTTGCAGGAGGCCAGTTGAGCAGTATTGGGTGGATTGATTTTTCTTCGACCGATCGGGAGCGCGTGACAGGGGTGCTCGCGTTGTTGAGCGAGGCCGGTACGTTGGACGAACTGGGCATCGCGCAATTGCGCGATGCCTTCTCCGATAGTCTATTCCCTGGTTTTTCGACGATTCAGACACGTGCGAAATATTTCGTCACGGTTCCGCAACTCTTCGCCGACTACTGGGCGCTTACGCCCGGAGCGCGTGCGGGCCGCACACTGGAGACGTATCTCAAGGACGCGGAAGACAGTTTGGCTGAGTTGTTGGTGCGTAACCACGAGTCGGATACCCGCGAGCATGGCGCCCCCAATCCGAACGGCATTATCGGCCGGGAACGTATTGGCAGGGGCGGTGCAGCACGCCGACCTTCATCGACCTACTGGACCGGCTTGCGCAAGTTCGGTCTGATCAACACCGAGTTGTCGCTCGCGGAATTCTGCCGCAGCGCAGCCAAATCACGGTCCACCGGTCACCTGCTGGCGGAAAGCGCCGAGATCGACAGCGATGAAGACGACATTGTGAAGCGTAGGCGAGTCGTCGTAACCGTGCCGCGGTTAAGCGCGACGTGGCGGGAGGACGTTCGCATTGATCTGTCACGTGCCGAGGCCGAACTGCTTCACAAGAAGATCAGCTTTTCCGAGCATCTCAAGCACAGCATTCCCGCGCAGTTGATCAACGCTGATCTGCTCGATGATGAGGTGCTGCTGACAATCGATTCATTTGAAATGCTGAGCGAGGCGCTCTGCAATCTACCGCAGATTTCTGAGGTTTGCCGAACGACGGCGCGCAATGCCGCGCGCTTCAGCAAAGCGATGCTTGGCGCGCATCTGCGGTTTAACTATCTGATCGCCCACAATCTTCAGCAGACGCAGCGGGCGCAAGAACTGAGCGAACAGTTTGAGGAATGGCTCGGCGCAGCGAACGACGACGCGCTCTTTCACTCGAACGCCATCGATGAATGGTTTGCGCCCTGTGTCGCGCAAGGCATCCGGCCAGCATTCAATACTCGCCGGTTCATCAGCGCCTGGCACGAAGCCATGAGTGCTGGTGCGCCGACCAACAAGCTCGACATGCTGGTGCGCCAGCAGGCAATCGACAATAAAGGGAACCGCTCGCTGCTGCGACGCTCGCTGCGGCACGATACCGACTGGGTCGGCATCAAGATGCTGCAATACCGCTGGCCGCAGGCGCGGCAGATTCTCATCGATATCAGAGAAGGACTCGCATGTTGAACCCTGCTACGCACCGTTGCGATTACGGTCAGTTGCTGTGTCCGCCCGCGCCCGTTGATTCCGGCGGTGAAGTCTTCGAACTTGATGCGGCAATTACCACTACGTATTCGCTGGATCTCAACGCATTGCTTGTACTGCCGGTGTCGCTAGTGCTCGGTAACACCTTGGACGGCGATCTGGCGGGAGAGAAGTTGCCGCTACTCGATGCCATCTCGAGACTGAGCGATCGACTAAAGGTCTTCTATCAGCGTGGCAACATTCACGTGCCGTTGCAATTCAACCGGCTGTTCGGTCTGCTGGAGCCGATGCTCGTGCCAATTGTTCCTGCTGAGGGGGAGCGGGGGCGCAGCGCGGCGTTCTCGTCGTTTCACCCCAAGCTGTGGCTGTTGCGTTATGTCAGGCGCGATCGGCGCGGTGCGAAGACGCTGGACCCTGCACGCAAATATCGCCTGCTCGTGATGAGTCGCAATCTGACTTTCGACCGCAGTTGGGATATCACCGCGACCCTCGATGGCGAGCTCTCGGACGGCCCGGCGCGCGAATACGATGCGCTCGCCGACTTTATCACCTCGTTAGAGTCGCACGCGCCCGATTTCCAGCCCATTAAGTCGATGATTCGTGATTTGCCGCGCGTGCAGTGGAATGCGCCGCAGCCATTTCGTGATCCTCGTATGCTGCCGGGCGGTGGTGCGCATATAAAGAAGGCCGACGAGCGTTTTAAAAGCCCGCTCAACTTTGGTGGTGCCGTCGACGAACTTCTGGTCGTATCGCCGTTTCTCGATGCTTCGGATAAGAAGGCGCTTGATTGGCTGGGTGAGAGCGTGACAGGCCCCCGGTATCTGTTCAGCCGTAGCGAGACCCTGAACGCGCTTGGGGCGCAGGCACTCTCAGGCTGGAGCTGCTATGCGCTGAACGAGCGGATTGTTAACGGAGAGGAACGGCAGGAGGAGGACAACGCGCGTGCTCAGGATCTTCACGCCAAGCTTATTGTGAGCCGCAGCGGGCAGACCGCGCATTGGCACCTCGGATCGGCGAACGCGACGCTCGCCGCACTTGGTGAGTCGCTCGATGACGTGCCACGGAACACTGAGTTCATGTTACGCCTGAGCGGCGCGCACAGTAGGGTTGGAATCGAAACGTTGCTGGGGCAATGGACCGGCGAGGCGGGAAACTATTTCGCGTTGCTGCACGAGTTCGAGCCGATCGATACCGGCGAACAAGAAGCGGACCGTCAGCAATTGCGTATTCTCGTGCATCGGTTGATCGGGGCGAAGTGGAAGCTGGTTGCGAACGCGGGAGATGACGATCGTTACCGTATTGTGCTGTCGACGAGCTTCGTCGACAGCACAGACGTGTCGGATGACGTCGGCCAGTTCGATGTGAAAATCGGCCTGCTAAGCGGGCAGGGAGGATGGCGGGCGCTGCAAGGCGCGATCGAATGGAGCGGTCTGCGGCTCACAGATCTAAGCGCGCTCTTGCCGGTGCAGATCAGTGATTATGCCGGCAAGGTGAGGCAGACGCTTGTGGTCCAGGCAGACCTGGTCTTGCCGTCCGGCGTTAATCGCACCGACGCGGTGATCCGGGAACTCATTGACACGCAGGAAAAATTTCTCAGCTACGTGCGTATGCTGCTTGACCCCACACCTGACAAACGCAGGTTGCTGGAGAGGGGCAGACATGGCGGCGAGGTTTCTGATCTGTTTGGCTTTGACGGCAACCAAGCGATGTTCGAGCAGCTCATGCTGGCAGCGGCGCGTAATCCCGGACATTTACAGAGGGTTGAGCAACTCGTAAGGCGTCTCGACAAGCTGAACGTTGTTGTGCCAAAGGATTTTTCGGCCCTTTGGAAGCATTTCGAGCACGTCGCTAAGGATCGCCGATGAGCAGCAAACAGGAGTTGATCATCGGGTCGTTCGACCGCCTGACGGATTTTCAGAAGGCGACCGTGGAAGCGGTGGTGCAACGTTTCGAAGAAGAGCATCAGCCCCGGGTGCTCGTGGCTGACGAAGTAGGACTCGGAAAGACGGTCGTGGCGCGCGGCGTGATCGCGCAAATGTTGCTGCGGTATCTGGAGACGCACGGCGATACGCCGGTCAGGCCGCTACGCGTGACCTATATCTGTTCCAATCAAACATTGGCGGAAGAAAACCGGCGCAAGTTGGCGATTTTCTCAGGGACGACCGCGGATGCCTTCGTGCAGGCGCCTACCTTCTGGCGACTTGCGGAACTCGGTGTGAGGCGTGACCAGGCGCAAAGCGGCAAGCTGATCGAGATCTGCACGCTGACACCGGCAACCTCATTTGGCGGAAAGCGGCGGGGCGAAGGTAATGCACATGAGCGCTACATTCTTTTCCGCGCCCTCGCGGAACACCCACTGCTCGCTCGTACGGATCTGGTCTCGCTGGAGGCATTTTTCCGCAAAAGGGTCAAAGGATGGTGGCCAGGGACTGACAGCTGGCCCGGCCGCGGTGGCATCGTACCGGGCGTTCTGGAGGCGTTTCATGCGTCGCTTGAGCAACCTGTGACGTTGCCGCAGGTGGTGCAAGACGCTTTGCATCAACAGCGAGTCGGATGCGCTAACTGGATCGATTTGTTACGTGACAGTGCGGCCCTCTACGCACGCGGCCAAGACACCTGCGTGTCGGCCTTCAACCGGGTCCGCACTGAGTTGCGTAGCCGTTTCATTCGCGCTTGCGCAGGCAATCTGGAAGCCGATCTGTTCATCCTCGACGAATTTCAGCGCTTTAAGGAATTACTCGGGCGCGAAAGCGAAAGTGAGGAAGGCATCATTGCGCACAAGGTTTTCGAGAATGCGAGGCCAGGAGCCAGCAAGGTGTTGCTGCTTTCGGCCACGCCGTTCAAAGCATTGACGCATATCGATGACGAAGAGAACGCGCATGCCGAGCAACTACGCTTTCTGCTGCGCTTTATCGTCAATGGTGACGAGTCTCGCCTCGACGCTTATGAACGGGCACGCGAGACTTTGCTCAAGGAAATTCTGCGCCTGCGCGATGAATCGCTCCAGCCTGCCGATCTGAGTGCGCAGCCAAAAGACAACGTCGAAGCGGTGCTGCGCCGCTATATCTGTCGAACAGAGCGTGCGTCGATCGGCCGTGGCGTTGAGAACGTCACGGATGCCAATCATCTGGCGTGCACGCAGACTTTCAACCGTGCAGAAATCGATGCATTTATCGCGTTTGACAAGGTAGGCCAGGCGCTACGCGTCGCACAACCTACGATCAGCCACATACCTATCATGGAGTTCTACAAGGCTGCGCCCTGGCCGTTGTCGTTTCTCGGTGACTACAAAATGCGCGCCCATATCGATGCCCTGCGGGATATACCCAACGTCAAGGCGGCCCTTAGCAAGGCGACGACGGCATGGATTCCGGCGGACGCACTGAAACAATACAAGCTGATGGTGGCCGAGAAGGCGCCGAACGCCAAGGTGCGCGAACTGATCCGGACGGTGCTCGGCAACGGTGCCGAAATGTTGCTCTGGGTTCCGCCGAGCCGACCCTACTATGCGCTGGAGGGACCGTTTTCTCTTAATCCACAGTTCTCGAAGACACTGTTGTTTTCGGGCCTCCTGCTGGCGCCGCGTGCGCTCAGCGGGCTGATTTCGTACGAGGTGGAACGGCGTCTCGTACGGGCGGCGAAAGACAGTCAGGTAACGTATTTCGGCGACGCCCGGGATGCCGCGATAATCCGTTTCGACGATTCCAAACGGCTCGCGCCGTGGGCACTCGTCTATCCGTCGACGACGCTGCGCAAACTGATTTCGTTGCGCAACCTGGGAGCGGAAGCCAGCTCTGCCGATCTCGTGGCTGCAACGAAGCAGCGGCTTACCAGCGATCTTAAGCGGCTCCAACGTTTCAGCAGGTCTGGGCGAACGCAGAAGGATCTCTGGTACGCGTTGGCGCCGATGCTTCTCGATCTGACTGACCAATCCACTGACAGTGGGAGCGGCGACGTGCTGTCGCCTCACGACACCTGTCGCAGGTGGTTGGACGAGTGCGGGTGCGTCGAACTTCGAGAGCAGTTGAACAACGTCGATCTCGATCTCGGCCCGATGCCCGACGAACTGCCTGAGTTTCTCGCCAAACTCGCCATTGCTGGTCCGGGTACCAGTTTGCTGTCTAGCCTGGAGCGCGTGTGGGGCAATGACGATCGCACCTTGGCCCGCCGCGCAAGCCAAGGCGCCATCGATTTCATTCAGCTTTTCAACAACCCCGAAGGCAAGCGCATTCTGAAGGTGACGGGACGTGAGACACATGCCCCATACTGGAAGGCCGCGCTAGATTACTGCGTCGCAGGCAATTTGCAGGCGATGTTTGACGAGTACCTTCACATGCTGCAATCTGGGGGCCTCGTCATTGACGACGCTATGGAGCGAATCAAAGACGCGTCTCGGCTGCGGGCGGGGAGCGTGATGGCACAAGTTCAGCGCAGCAATGGTAATGCCCTTCGATTGCGTTGCCATTTTGCCGTTGCGATAAGCAACCAGCACACTTCGGATCAGGATGCCATCGACCGGATCAGCAATGTACGCGATGCGTTCAATTCGCCTTTCTGGCCGTTCATGCTTAATTCGACGTCGATTGGACAGGAGGGCCTGGACTTCCACTGGTATTGCTCGCGCGTCGTGCACTGGAGCTTACCCTCGAACCCCATTGATCTGGAGCAGCGTGAAGGCCGCGTTAATCGCTATAAGTCGCTGCTGGTACGTCGCCGCGTGGCCGAGTACGTGGGCGATACCTGGGCGCTAACCGATGGCGGGGACACATGGGCATCATGGTTCGAACAGGCGAAGTCTGCACGTAGCCTCGTAGGCGATGCACGCTCGAGCGACCTCGTGCCGTTCTGGCACATGCCCACAGGTAAGGCTCGCATCGAACGTCTAGTGCCGTTCATGCCCATGAGTCGGGAAGACGCGCGTCTTACCGAGATGTTGAAGATCCTCTCGTTGTATCGGTTGGCGTTTGGGCAGCCTCGCCAACAGGAGTTGCTGGAAAACCTGTTGGTACGCGAATTCGACGAGGTAGGCATCGAGGAAGTTCGGCGCAAACTAATGATCGATCTTGCTCCGCTCAACTATGCGTCCAACACTTCATCTGCTCCGATCGACGTCGCTTTTGACGATACGGGGATCACGATCGACATGACGGCCGGTATCAGCGAAAGAGATGGGAGCGCGCCGTTTGCGCCACCCCTGCCAGTTGTTGACGATCTGCCTCACTCCGGCGGTGCCGTGTCGCCGTAATCCGTGTGGTTGAGAGCCTGCGCGACAGGGACGACCGCGGCGGATCTGTGGAACTGGAGCAGGATTGACGCCTACGTTAAAAGGCGTTACGGGGGCGAGACCTGAAGTGGGCGTTGCGAATCTCGATGGCGGTTGGGGACCGGATGCGCGACTACTGCGGCGGTTCGGTAGGCCAGTCGCAAAAAGTTTGGGTCTGCTGCCGGCCACCTATTGGCGCTTAGGGCAATAACTCATTGTTTTTATTGAACTCGTAGTCGCATCGTCCCTGGCGCCCTACGGTGCCCGTAGGGCGCCAGAGTATGTGCGACTGGCGCCACAGTTTTGCGACTGAGCGACGAAGTTAATGCGACTGGCCTACTGCCGAGCGTTACCGATAGGGAAATTTACCGAGGGCGTTTAGCGCGCATTCCGTCTCTTTTCGAGCACAAGCGCTCTGACGGACTAGCTAAGTCGTTACCCCGGGTCGATAACTCATAATGCGAATGTCGGGAGTTCGAACCTCCTCCGCTCCACCAACAGAACTTCCAAGCAGGTCCGAAGAAGTCCGGAAACCCCGCGTAGCGTAAGGCTCGCGGGGTTTTTTGTTTCCGATGGCGTCCGACGACATCCATTGACACCCAGGGGGTAAGCCCCCGGTGAAGTCATCTTGTCCGGTCGCATCATGACCGCGAGGATCGTGCCTACCTGATTTTTTAGTGGGCACGTGCGGACCGCACGCTATTCCGAGGAAACGTCTCGACGAGCTCCTGCCTTACCATTGTCGCCCTGACGTAACCGTGGGGTGGATTTGGTGGAGTGAGCAGCGTAAGCGTTCGGCAAACCCACGGACAATCCGTTCATCGAGTCGTTTAATGGCAGTTTCCGGGATGAATGCCTGAACGTGCATTGGTTCCTGTCATTGGACGACGCTCGTGAGAAGATCGAGGACTGGCGACAGGATTACAACGACTTCAGACCGCATAGTTCGCTAGGCGATCTGACTCCTGGCGAGTTCCGAATCGCCCACCTTGAAGCCGGAAATTTCTAATTCAAGGTGCTCGGGTATCCGGGGGGAGGTCAGCACCAGCCGAATTCGACCGACAACTGGTGTTTTTACCTGGGGCACCTTGACCCGCAACTGATCTGCAATGAGAAATCTGGACCACCTGGGACGTTAGTTTTTCGGCAAACTTAACCCTTGGAAAAAGGAGGGGTTTGCTATGAAACGCAAGCGCTTTTCAGTCGAGCAGATTGTGGCGGTACTGAAGCAGGCCGAGTTGGGCATGCCGGTGGCCGATCTCATCCGTCACGTCGGTATTTCGGAGCAGACGTTTTATCGCTGGAAAAAGCAATACGCGGGTATGCAGTCAGACCAGGTACGTGAGCTCAAACAGTTGCAAGACGAGAACGCACGGCTCAAGAAGCTAGTGGCCGAGCTAAGCCTGGACAAGGCCATTCTGCAGGATGTTGCTTCAAAAAAGTGGCCCGGCCCGCGCTGAGGAAAGACGTGGTGGATTACGTGATAAGCCACTATGGATTGACGATGAGGCGGGCCTGTCGTTTGGTGAAGCAACCTCGCAGCACGCAGTACTACCAAAGCGTAAAAGATCCTCGGCCGGAGC